>UQWM01000015.1 GCA_900544795.1 uncultured Phascolarctobacterium sp.
AAGCTCGCGGACTATAACCGCCGGTAGGGAATCGCACCCTGCCCCAAAGGCTACCGTATTAAATTATAAGCTAAATATAGCATAAAAGCCGGTCTTAGTCAATTTTTAGAAAATGAACTTCCTGTGAATTTATGCCGTAAATATTAATATTGATCAGCTTCACATTGTTACAACAGCCACGGCCCATATTATTTCGAAAGCCGGTAAACCCTGCTCAGGCTTTCCGGCTTCCGAAGATGGAGAAATGAGTAACCAAACTGAATGGAATAAGCTAAATTATCAGCTTGCAAATATAACTTACTATTAGCTTGCTATATTTGCAGGCCTGTGGTAAAAACCACCATACCTATTATTACGCAGTGGTCCAAAGGCGCACCTGCTCTAATAATTCCTTAAAATTCTGCTCCAGCACCGTAATGGCCTCGGCCGAAGCATCGTCGATATGAAGTCCCACCGTTACAGTAACGGTGTGTTCTGTCAGCCTTGCCAGCAGCAAAGCCGCACTGCGTGCCAGCATATCTTCCTTATGTGCCGTCAGGCAAATAACCGACGCCGATGAAGAAATAATACTTGCGTTTTGCAGGCTGGGGCGCGGCACACCTACTGCCACCGCACCGATATGCTGCCTTTCGCCGCCGCCAATGACAACAGTCAGGTCGTCACCACAGCGTACAGCCACAGCTTCCAGCAAATATTCGCCGGCGCCCAGGGAAAAAGTTTGCATTTTCATCTTAACTCTCCCCTTTCCACGCTACAAAATGCTTATAATCAATGCCAAACTGCATCAGTACCTTGCCGATGATATGCTGCATCTGCTTTTCGACCGAATTAGACCCATTGTAGAAAGTCAGCATCGGCGGCACCACTATCGCTATACGTTGTATCTGCTGCGCTGAAAGCATCGCCGCTGGCATTGCCTGTTGTTTCAGCGACCTGCGCCGCTCCTGCGACAGACGTTCCCCCCCTGATATACAAACGTCATTGCCAACAATGTGTGGGTAATTGCCTTGCCCAATCTCCACCTGTTTTTCATTTTTCCTCAGCCTCCTATATTAAGATTTTTATTTTGATACAGCCTGTAAAACAAGCTTTAGTTATTGTTTTCAATCTGTAGATTTATCTTTTGCGAATTCTTAGTTGAAATTTATTTATATAAGCGATACTTTAATCATTATAGCACGTTTGTACCCCCCCGCAAGACACTTACTTTTTATTTGTGTAAAACGTCTTCGAGTCTTGGGGCGCATTACGCCAGTGGCTTTAAAACTGTCGGCGTCTGCGCTTTTTGCCAGTGTTTTGTACGTCCATTGGCACGATAACAAAAGACAGCCACAAAACGTATTTAGCCAGCGAGTCCCCACAAGCCCCTGTTAAACCAGCTGCCAGCAAATATAAATTACTGCTACCACAGCTTCTAAAAAGGCATAAAAAAAAACCAGCAGTCAATTAAGTCCGCTGGTTTAGTGTTTAGAATAACTATGAAAGATACCCCTATTAATTTTTAAGTCTTTACTAAATTAAATCATAACTGCTGCTAAAGTACAGAGAAAGGCTTTCCTCAAGACAAAGGGTTACCTAAAACTCCCAACGTATTCCTCCTTCAACACGATAAGGGGTTTTTACCTCGCCTCCAAAACTTTTTTCAATATCCACATAAAAATGAGTGTTTTTATTCAACAGCATATTAGCCCCAATACCAACTTCATACCAGGTACCACCCTGACTATCACTAAATGATAAACGGTCATCATTGCTGCGATCACGTAAAGTAATCTGATCGTCGCCGCAAAATTCGTGCAATAATGAAGCCTTAGCATAATAGCGGAAAGCTTTCTGGGTGTCTTTTTTTACTTCGCGGCTCAAAACAAAGCCTAAACGCCCTACCAAAGAATTCATGGCATCTGTTGTAACTTCAAAACCATTTTTGGTTGTATAAGAATCTCCCCATAAATGTCCATAGGTAAGTTGCGCCTGCGGTTCGATGTACCAGTTTGCATTATTTAGTGCCTGTTTACGGCCATATTCAGCACTGATACTGGCGGCCCAGTTTTTGCCGGTGCCGCTGTCAGCATATTTACCATAGGTTTCATGTTCGTTACGCAAACGGCTTCCTTTTAGCACAAGGTCAAGGTAGTGCCCCTTGTCGCCCAACCAGGTGCCATACAGTGCCAGGCTGGTATTAGTGTTTTCGCCCTTGCCTTTGTTGTACGAGCTTTTACCTTCGTCGCGGCTTAGGGCAATACCCCGCCGCCAGACACCATTTTCAGCAGCCTGCCGCTGGTCATAGCCAATCTGTATCGAAGTCATATGATTGGTAAACCAAT
This sequence comes from uncultured Phascolarctobacterium sp., assembly GCA_900544795.1. GTDB lineage: Bacteria > Bacillota > Negativicutes > Acidaminococcales > Acidaminococcaceae > Phascolarctobacterium. The sequence continues at coordinate 2,325 of UQWM01000015.1, forward strand.
AATCTCCGCCGCGTGTATGTTTACTGCGGCTTACACGAGTCCAGGCCCCGCCGTCATCGTTAGCGTAGCGCAGCTCGCCCATACGTTTTAGCAGAGTGTCGTTTTCATTCCAATAGCGCCAACCGGCAAAAGCAGCTGCTAAAGCGGCTGCCGGCACCTTCGAGTCGTCAGTGATTATTTTATCATAGCCTGTTATCCACCAGTCACGGTTATTAGAGTCTACCCATTGTAGATTATCAAAATCATTTTGATCGACCAGTTTACTGTCAGCATCCGTATCTTCCTGAGCAGTCTGCAAAACAACAGGCTTGTATGAATACAATTGTGATACCTGGGTAGCACCGGGTTTAAACGTCACATCATCTGTTGCACGGGCAAATTTAAGATATTTCCCCTCTACCTGCGCCTCATTTTTAAAGGCATCATCGTCTACATAGATATTATGAGTCATCGGTCCGTTGCTGTTCTCGGCATGGATGAAGTCACCATAACGTGTATAGCTTACTTGCGTATTCAAATTTACAGTTTTACTGCCATTGGCATAGGTATAAACATTTCCGCTCAAGCTGCCGCCATGATAGATCTCGGTACCATCTTTGACTACTGTAACACCGTTATCGTTCAGTATATCTGTATTGATAAGAAAATCGCTGTTGTTGCCATGTAAAGTTTCGATAGACATTTTCTGATACGGGTTGGTATCTTTATAATAATGATCCTGGTGCGACAAGTCGATACGTCCGCCGTTAGCATACAGTTCGCGGAAATCACTGTCGCTGGTAACCTGCCACTCTGTTCCGGCAGCAGACGTGATATAGACATTACCATTGGCAGCGCCATGCAGATAGGAACCTTCTTTATCCATTACAAAATCAATATAGGAACTGCCATCAGTCGGCACAGAGCCTCCCATTGGTGCGATACCAGCCTCAGCACTGCGCAGCTCGATCTCGATTTCCACTTCATTCCAGTCGTTTATAGATATTTCAAGTGACAGGTTACTGTTATCGGTATACCCTTTACCGTCGGCGTACAGATCCCCGTCTATCTGCACCAGGTTTTGATTTCCTTCTGCATTGACTTTTATAAACCCGCCTTTGGAAGCGTGCAATGCCCGCACCAGCTTAAAATCACTGTCATTAGCACTGCGGTCTATCCTGATAGCAGTATTGCCGTTCAGGTTTGCCCGGCTTCTCGTATCTGCCATCCACACAGAATCATTGCTTTTTTGAGCCCAAACACCATAAGCATTACCATCGGCTTTTGCATTAACAGTCAAATCACCGTTAACGGTAATATCACCGCCGGCATTAGCCATGATGCCAACAGCTCTGCCACTTGTTGCTTCAGCATTGATCTTAAGCGCGCTATCAGCCGCAGCAGTTATTTTACCAGAATTGTCCCTGCCAAACTCAAACCCCGACGCTTCATAATGGCTGACAAGCCCCATAGCGTCGCCACCTGCAGTATTGGCATGCAAATTAACTGCCCCGCTGATATTGGTAGCGCCACCATTAAGTAAAGCATAAGCGTCATTATTTTGTGATTTGGCATGCAGCGTACTATTCGTATTTGCTAAAAAGTTAGTACTACTCTTCCGGTCGGTATAAACACCGGTCGCTGTTTTTACACCTTCCGCTTTAACTGTAGCGTTCGCACTGTTAAAGTTGATTGTACTGCCGTGATTATCGCCTGCAGTATTAACAACAGCAACAATACTGGTATTGCTGTTGTTACTGGTGGAATACAGTTCCGTACCATCAGCCTTAAAATGTACTACAGCACCATCAAAAGCAGTTATAGCTGTATTCTGATTACTGTTGCTGCCTTTGTTATGTATAAAGGTTTTATCGCCGGCAAAATTCAACTCTCTGCCGCTCGTACCATCTGCATCCACTATATAAACTATTTGTTTATCACCAGTATGCGTTCTATCAATATCGTTCAGTATACCTGGTGTATCTGTTAAAGTTATTGTCTGATCTACACTTGGCACAACTGCTGCTGATGCAGTCAATGGTAATTGTACGGCCTCCCCTGCATATACACAAGATAGCATCAGCAATGTACGCAGCCCCATGTTTTTTAGCACCCTCTTTTTCATTTTACTAATCCCCCTTAGTGTTTTTTATCTACCCCAATAACAAAACAACCCTCTTCAAAAATAAATCGACATTTCTTTTTGTCGTTTTATTTGCCTGTAGATTATTTAATTATATCATTCTATAATTTTAATTTCAAATTTATTATTTTTAACATTCTGTCTTCTTAAATGTCTCTAAATTAAAATTAATGGCTCTAATATTCTATATCTATCATTTTTATGATTATTTAGTTTTGTATTTTATAAAAAATAACCAAATTCAATGAAATATAATTCCTATACTATATCTGCACCTTATATTGAACATTCATTTTTATAACAATAACTATCTATCTTTTAATTAATACAAAATAAAACCATCTGCTACACCAGAGGTTAGTGTCTGGAAGTATAAAAATACCCATCATTTAAGATGGGTATTCTTTATTTGACTTTTGCTGCCTGCTGCTGGTATGTCGATGCAGCAGCAGCATTATCTTATGTAGTTTTCACAATGCCCTTAAATCTGGAGCATCATCCGGGTTTGGGGGTGTTTTTTACATTACAAAACAAGTTTTTTGTTTTTATTTTTGTAATTTGGTCATATTTAGCGCTTTTGGTGAAGATATATATAGTGAGAGGCCTAAAACAGTGCCTTACCAATTTTAAGAAAGGAGGAACTTGAAATGCGTATTTTAGAACCTGACGTTGTCAGCTTAAGCGAACTGCAAGAGCTGGCGGCACTGGCCCGTAACCGTATTTGCCGCTTATACCTGCACTGGACTGCAGGGCGCTATGGTGAGTTTTATGACGATTACCACCTTAATATTGACGCCGATGGTAATGTTTACCGTACTTGCTGTGCTTTGACAGACTATAAGCCCCATACCTGGCAGCGTAACACTGGCAGTATTGGCATTACCTTGTGCTGCGGGTTTAATGCGCAGGCCAACAATGGTTATGATGCCTGGCTGGGTTTATTTGCACCTACGCCGCAGCAGCTTGACAGCCTGGGGCGCGTTATAGCGGTGCTTGTGGATGCTTTGGCTTTACCTTTGAATGAGGATACGGTGCTTACTCACTGTGAGGCCGCTTTTATTGACGGCTACGGTCCTTTTAGCGGCGATGCCGAGACACGCTGGGATTTGTGGTATTTGCGCGATCTACCCGGCGATGGGCTAATGAAGCCCGGTGGTTTTGTGCTGCGGGGCAAAGGCTTATGGTATTATGGGCAGCTGCACCAAGCGCGCCAACCACCAGTGCCTGATTTTTAGTATTACTAAAATTTACAGTAAAGGAGATGAGAATATGACCGTAAGTAAAAACCCTACTTCTTACAAGCTTTCTTTGGAAGTTGAAAACGGCGTGAACGCTATTGGCGCCATGCAGACTAAAAGCGCTTCCCTGGGCAGTGTGCGTTTGGAAGCAGAAGCCGACAAGTGCTACACAGTTGCCGAAGCTGTTGGCGACCTGATGAAGCACGAGATCGTAAATGTTTACGTTACTGAAAAGGCTGCTCTTGAAAACGCTGGTGAATAATGAACTTATATTAAAATTTTAAAGGAGAGAACACACATGGAAAAAACTTTGGAACTGGTTTTTAATAAAAGCGACGGTACTAAAAAAACTTTAAGTATCGCCGACCCCCGTGCAGACGTAACCCTAGCCGACGCTCAGGCTGCCGCTGCCAAAATCATTGAAGCCAACGTACTGACCAGTGGCGGCGAAGCCCTGGTCGAGTTTGTGGAAGCACGCATCAAAACTGTTACTGTTTCGGTACTGGCTTAAGGTTTATGGATACCAAAGAAATTTTCAGCGCCGTGGGCAACTTTGGTTTTCCCATGGTGCTGAGCTGGTATTTGCTGCTGCGAATGGAACAGCGGCTGGATAAACTTACCGATTGTTTGAACGAGCTGAGTAAGGCCCTGCTGCAAAACACCAGGGAACTTTAATAATGATTGTTTTTTTAAGATGAAGTGAAGGTTATCTTAAACACAAAAAAACACTGCAAATTTTTTGCAGTGTTTTTTATTTATAGCTTTGTAATTATGCTTTTAAGCTGGCGATAGCGGCTTTGGTATCTGCCGCGCCATACACATACGAGCCGGCAACCAAAATAGTTGCGCCTGCCGCGCGCACCAGTTTAGAGGTTTTATCGTTGATGCCGCCGTCTACCTGGATGGCGATGCTTAACCCGGCGTCATCGATCATTTTGCGCAGGCGTGCGACTTTGGGCACCGTGGTTTCGATGAAGCTTTGCCCACCAAAACCGGGGTTGACGCTCATTAAAAGCACCATATCTATTTCAGGCAAAATCTCTTCCACCAGACACAGTGGCGAAGCTGGATTCAAAGCCACGCCGGCCTGCATACCTTTGCTTTTGATGTACTGCACGCAGCGGTGCAGGTGTTTGGTCGCTTCGGCATGTACTACTACCATATCCGCTCCGGCATCGGCAAAGTCGTCGATGTATTGTTCGGGATTGTTGACCATCAGATGGCAGTCGAAAAAGAGCCTGGTGACCTTGCGGATTTTTTTGACCACGGGCGCGCCAAAGGTCAGGTTGGGCACAAAAGCTCCGTCCATCACGTCGATATGCACCCAATCAGCTCCGGCTGCTTCGATCTTTTTGATCTCGTCTGCCAGATAGGCAAAATCTGCGGATAAAATTGAAGGCGCTACTTTGATCATTTTCTTCCATCCTTTTCTTTTTTGGATTTTATTTCGTCTAAAATAGTCAGGTACGAAGCATAACGGGTAGCGGCAATCTCGCCTGCCGCCAGCGCTGCTTTGACGCCGCAGACAGGTTCGTGGGTATGGGTGCAGGGCGTAAATTTGCAGCCCTGCTCATAGCCGCCAAATTCTTTAAAGCAGCCTGCCAGCCGCGTTTCGTCCAGTTCTTCTAAGTTAAGGTTGCCAAAGCCGGGCGTATCGGCCATATAGCCGCCAGCAAAGGGCAGCAGATGTGCAAAGCGGGTGGTGTGCTTGCCCCGCCCTATTTTTTCGCTGACGCTGCCGGTGACCAGCTGCATACCAGGCTCGATTGCGTTTAGTGTAGACGATTTGCCTACACCCGACGGGCCTGCAAATACTGTTATTTTACCATAAAGCCGCTGCTTGAGTGCATCCACGTTAGTGCCCTGCTGCGCCGAAATAGCAAATACTTCGTAGCCGATTTTTTCGTAAACGCCTTTCACTTCATCAACAAAGCCTGCCGGGGCCAAATCGATCTTGTTAAGGCAGATGACTGCGGGGATACCCGCCTGTGCGGCCAGTACCAGCAGCTTGTCGGCCAATAGATAGCTGAAATCCGGGTTGACGCAGGCAAAAGCTACGATGATGAGGTCGACGTTAGCGACGGTGGGACGCAACATAAAGTTGCGCCGGGGCAAAATCTTTGTGATCATGCTCTCGCCGTCGGGGTTGGTTTCAAACTCCACTAAATCGCCTGTGCACAGCGAAAACCGGATCTGCTTGAGCTTGCCCTTGACTTTGCAGGTAACAAGCTCCTCCAAACCGCTGTCTACATAGTAGTAGCCATTATAGGTCTTGATTATTCTTCCTTGGCCTACACTCACAGGTTTTTCTCCTCAACCAGTTTGTTATTGCAGAAGAACTGCACCTTACCGGCGCCTGTTACTTCTACCTTTTGACGGATGCGTACACCGGCTTTTTGAGAGCCCTGGTAAACAGTACGCTGTCCGTTATCGTCGTTCAATATTATCTGCACGTCCTGGGCGCCACTGCCCGAAGGCACAACGAATTCGGCATATTTATTGACACTTTGCGGATGCCGGCCCGAAGATATTTGCAATACGACTTTGCCGTCACCGGCAAATTTTGCGCCTGCTGGTGGTTCCATACCGACTACGGTACCCTCGGTATTAGAGCTTTCCACATAGCGGACGGTAATATCCATAATTCCCAGCTCACCCAGCACTTTTTGCGCATTAGAAAGGCCGCTGCCCATCACGTCGGGCATAGTAAGGTCTTTAGGGTCGCGGCATACTACCAAATCTACTTTAGATCCTTTGGGCGTCTGATTTTTCGCTTTGGGGGCCTGTTCCAAAACAGATTCCGTGGTTTTACCGGCGACAAATTTGTAGGTTACCACGCCTACATCATAGCCCATTTCCTTTAAGGTTTTTTGCGCTTTATCGAAGGAAAGCCCCACTAAATCAGGCATTTGCAGCATTTCCAGCCCTTTGCTCACGACCAGGGTTATCTCGCTGCCTTCCTTGCGTTTGCTGATGCCTTCCGGTTCCTGCTTGATAACGTAACCTGGAGTAACTTTTTCGTCGTATTCTTCGTCCAGTTTAACGGTGAAGCCTACCTGCTCCAGAGTTTTTTGCGCCTCGACTACAGATTTACCAACAACGCTGGGTACATCAACGGTTTTGCGGCTGAAAACGTTACCGACCATCAGAAATACTGCCGCTAAAACTGCTACTAAAGCAAAAAGCTTCAGATATTTGTTGCGGCGTTCCCGTTTGTTGACGGCAGCGGCTTCCTGCACGATCTCGTCAGTAGTTTTATTGAAAGCGGGTTTCATAATGATGGTTTCTTCTGGCGCCCCGGTTTCGCCGTCGCGGGCCCAATCATAAATATGCCCTGTCGGCTCGCCCAGTTCTGGTTTGGCCAGAGCTGTGATACCCAACATTTCGGCGTAATCTTCTTCCACACTTTCCTGCAGCATTTTATTTTTGATATTATAAAGATCCTGCCACATTTCCTCGGCGGTCGCATAACGATCGGCCGGATCTTTAGCCAGGGCTTTGTAGATAACGTCCTGCAAAGAGTCGGGCAGTTCACTATTATATTCTTTAAGCGAACGCGGTTTCTTTTCCAGGTGCATCATCGCCACGGCGACTGCTGTTTTGCCGTCAAAGGGAACATGCCCTGTAAGCATTTCGTACAGCACGATACCCAGTGAATAGATGTCGGATTGCGCGGTAACGGGTGCGCCGCCAGCCTGTTCGGGCGACAGATAGTGCACCGAACCGATAACGGACGATGTATAGACCATCGTCTGGCTGCTGACCATGCGGGCGATGCCGAAATCGGCGATCTTAGGGGTCATATTTTTGTTGATTAGTATATTATGGGGTTTGATATCGCAGTGGATGATGTTGCGGTTATGGGCGTGCTGCAAAGCGGCAGCCAGCTCACAGGCGATATGTACGGCCCAGAATGGTTTAAGCGGCCCCTGCCTGTCCAGCATATTTTTGAGCGTTTCGCCGTCTACATATTCCATTACGATAAAATAGGTGCTGTTTTCTCCGCATACATCAAAAATATTGACGATGGACGGATGGATGAGACGTGCTGCCGACTGGGCTTCGCGACGAAATTGCTCCAGCAGGCTTTTGTCGTTGATGAACTGGGCTCGCAATATTTTGACTGCAACCTCCCTGTCCAGCAGCATATCCTGTGCTAAATAAACCTCGGCCATACCACCAACGCCGACAGGACGCAGGATCTTATAACGGTTATGTAAAATTTTTCCTTCCATAGCTGTCATGTCAGTCCTCCTCCTTGGTCGATGTCAAGTCGATCAATATCAGCGAGATATTGTCGCGGCCACCATTATCTAAAGCGGCTTCCAGCAGCATTTCTGCCGCCTGCTTCGTAGAATTTCCTTGTAAAATAGCTGCTATCTGCTCGTCTTGTACCATGTCTGAAAGTCCGTCACTGCACAAAAGCAGCTTACTGGCTTCTGCCAGTTCCATGGTAAAAACGTCCACTTCCAGCCCGGCTTCGGCACCTATCGCCCGCAAAATAATGTTTTTCTGCGGATGCTGAAAGGCTTCCTGTGGGGTTATCTCGCCCTGGGCCACCAGCTCGGCCACATAGGAGTGGTCGACAGTTATCTGCCGCAACTCGCCCTGATGCCAGCTGTACAGCCTGCTGTCGCCTACGTTGGCGATATAGGCCCTGCCGTCGCCAGGCAGATAGACCGCAACTAAGGTGGTACCCATATCGTGATATTTTTCTTCTGTCTGTGCCAGATGGTGGATGTGGGCGTTAGCCTGCCGCACCGCCTGGGCTAATGCCGCGCTTAAAGCATCAGCTTCTAAATTTTCAAAATTTGCTGCTTCCTGCTGCAAAACCTTCAGGGCTTCGCTGCTGGCAGTTTCTCCGGCTGCATAGCCACCCATACCGTCGGCGATAGCAAAAAGCTTAGGTCCAGTTGCCAACAAAGCATCTTCGTTGACCGTTCTTACCATGCCCACATGGGTTTTACTGATAACGAACATCGGCGAACCTCCTTACTTAATTACCTTTATTGCGTCTATAGTGCCGCTTACTTATCATTTTGCTTACCTGTGCCGCGTTCCTTACTGCCCTTTCGCAAACTTGGCGCGTAGCTGTCCGCAGGCGGCGTCGATATCTTTGCCCATTTCCCTGCGGATAGTAGCGTTGATTTTATTTTTTTGCAGCACCTGTAAAAATGCTTCCACCGTTTTTTTAGATGGACGGGCGAAGCCTTTTTCGGGCACTGGATTAGCCGGGATCAGATTGACGCTGGCATTCTTGAAGCGCAGATGGTGCGCCAGCAGCTCGGCAGCTATAGGGCTGTCGTTTTTGCCTGCGATCAAAATATATTCGTAGGTTACCTGCCTGCCGGTATGCCCCACATAGGCCTCGGCGGCCTGGATGACTTCCGGGAAGGGATAACCCTTGTTGACAGGCATCAGCTCCGTGCGCAGTTCTGGCTCGGCCGCATGCAGCGAGATGGCCAGGTTGATGGGAATGCCCAGCGCTGCCAGCTTTTCGATACCGGGAATTATGCCACAGGTGGAGATAGTCATATTACGGTAGCTCATATACAGTGTGTTTTCCTGATGCAGAAACTGCAAAGCACCGATCACTGCCTCAAAATTGAGCATCGGTTCGCCGCTGCCCATAACGACGATACGGCTGACCTGTTTTCCCTCTTTGACAAGCATACTGTTAAAAACATAGACCTGCGCTAATATTTCGGCAGCTGTAAGGTTGCGAACGCAGCCGTTAAGGCCGCTGGCACAAAAGGCACAGCCCATATCGCAGCCAACCTGGCTGGAAACACAGACGCTGTAGCCATAGTCGTGGCGCATCAGCACCGTTTCGACCGAGTTGCCGTCGGGGAACTCCAGCAGCACCTTGCGGGTGAGGTCGTCCTGCGACACCTGCTCGCTAAGTATTTTAAGCTGCTGCGGCAGGATAGTAAACCGCTCTTCTAAAAGCGCGATGTCGGCTTTGGACAGATTGCGCATTTGGTCAAAGGCAGTGACTGATTTTTGATACAGCCATTGATAGACCTGCGCTGCCCGAAATTTTTTCAAACCGGCAGCTACCAAAAGTTCCTGTAATTCTGTTAAAGGTAAGCCAAAAAGCTCTGTTTTCACGTTTAAAATTACTCCTTACGCGCCAAAGCGCAGATATAAAAACCATCGGTGCCGTCACGCTGGGGCAACAGCTGCAATTCGTCAACGGTTTCGCCCGTCAGCGGGTGCACAAAGCCTGCGTACTTCCAGTTAGGGTTGTTTTCTAAAAACTCAGCGGGTATATAATGGTTTTCGGCCTGCTCTAAGGTGCAGGTACTGTATACTAAGCGTCCGCCCGGCTTCACATAGCTTGCGGCATTGCGCAGAATATCACGCTGCAAGGGCGGAAAGGTTTTTAAATCTAATTTGTTTTTAGTCCAGCGTGCTTCGGCGCGGCGGCGCAGAACCCCCAGCCCCGAACAGGGTGCGTCCACTAAAACGCAGTCGGCAAGCCCCTCCCACTCCGGGTTGAACTCGGCTGCATCGTGCACCGATGCTTTGATAATATTGATACCCAGACGCTGGCAATTTTCTTCGATCAATTTAAGCTTATGCTCGTGGATATCAGTGGCATAGATAATACCCTTATTTTGCATAAGCTGCGCCAGATGCGTAGTTTTACCGCCCGGCGCGCTACACACGTCAATAACGGTTTGCACAGGCTGCGGCGCTAAGATGGGCGCAACCAGCATAGAGCTTTCGTCCTGCACATAAAACATATTGTTATATTTATCGAATAAAATGCCCAGTGAAGGTATTTTGGTGCAGACGATGCCGTCCTCGCACCATTTAGAAGGCTCGGCTTCAAAGCCGTCCTCCAGCAGACCGGCCAGCAGGGTTTTGCGGTCGGTTACCAGCGTATTGACACGCAATGTCAGCGGCGGCGGCTCGTTATCGAAGCGACACAAAGCTTCAGCCCCTTCAAAGCCAAACTGCTTCAGCCAACGCTTCACCAGCCAGTCGGGATGAAATTCCTTCAGCGCTAAATACTGCTTGGGCTCTTTGGCAGCGTCAGGATAAACGATGCTTTCCTTACTGCGCACCGCTTGCCGCAAGACGCCGTTGACGAATTTTACCGAGCCTGTATGACCAAATTTTTTGGCTAAATTGACGGACTCGTTACAAGCAGCAGAGGCCGGTATGCGTTCCAAAAAATAAATTTGGAAAACACCCAGCCGTAAAATATTTAAGATCATCGGGTCGATTTTGCCAAGCGGCCGCGATACCAGCTGGCCAAGCAGCCAGTCGATAGTGCCTTTGGCTTTTACCGTGCCGTACACCAGCTCGGTCACAAACCTTCTGTCCTGTTCGTTATGCTTTTGTTTGCCCAGCGCTTTGCTGAGCGCGATGTTGGCGTAAGCGCCGTCGCTAAAGACGCTGCTGATTACCTGCACCGCCGTTAAGCGGGCGTTGGGGGCAGCGCTTGCTCCACCAGCTTGCTTGTTAATGTTCGCCATGCTTTTCCTCAACTTCTAAAAAGTCTAGTACCGCGGCTTCTACCCTGTTGATATCGACACGGGTATTAAAGCAGGGGCCAAAGGGGCGTTCGTTGAGTACGCCGATAACTGGCAGCGGGAACACGTCCTGGATACCGCTGGTCAGGTCGCGCTCGCAGGCTACGGCTACTATCGCCTTCGGCCTGATCTGCTTGACCATCTGCCGCGCTAAAGTTCCGCCTGTGGCCACTGCCATATGAATACCATAACGGTGGGCCAGCCCCAGCATATCGCCGACGCTGCAGCCGCCGCATTGGTGGCAGTTTTCGATGTTGCGGGTTATTTTATGCACGCAGGTATCCAACTGGATGCAGTGCGGAGTCAGGATCATGATCCGATCGGCCGGCACCTTGACCCGGTGCTGCTTTACCAAATGGTTGCTTACTTCGATGAAGGACTGCTCTATTTTACTGCGCGGGATATCAAATATCCTGCCTAAAACTACGGCGAAGGGGAATAAAATATTTACTGCCTTCCATGCCCAGAAGTAAAAAATCTTCATAATGGGCACGCCCAAAATAGCCAGCACGATACCAGCCACGCCTGCCAATAAAGCCAATGCAGCAGCAATAGCGATGCCGCCAAAAACTACGGGCAGCTTGCCGTTGATTTGTTCCAGACCGGGCAGGGCTACGCGCCACGCCATATAAATGACCATAGCGCCGATAATGGCGCTGGCCAGGGTCAGCGAAACAAACACTCTTTTTTTAGGCTTAAACACATTTTCAAGTTCTATCATTACTTACCCCTCAATATTACCTAACACTGTGCCGGGCTCAACGCCGCGGCCATTGCAAAATACTTTGGCTTCCATGCGTTTCTTCGATTCGGGCTGCACTTCCAGTATTTCCAGCGCGCCATCGCCACAGGAGACTACGAAGCCTTTTTTAGTTATGGCTGTCACTGTGCCTGCGGGGGCAGCTTGCCCTTGAGCAAGTACAGTACGCCAGATTTTTAAAGTTTTGCCATCAGGCATTTTGGTAAAAGCGCCTGGAGCCGGGTTAAAGCCACGCACCAGATCGTGTATTTGCTGAGCCGGTGCCGTCCAGTCGATTTTCTCCATCGAACGGTCAAGCAGCTTGGCATAGGTCGCCTCGGCTTCGTTTTGTTTTTCAGGCTTGGCGCTGCCGTCAGCAATAGCGTCCAGCGTCGCCACAAGCAGCTTGGCGCCTTCTGCCTTCAACTGGTCGTGCAGCTCGCCCATCGTCATTTCGCTGCCGATAGGTACGGTTACCTTGCTAAGCATATCACCCGTATCCATACCAATATCCATCTGCATGATCGTAACGCCGGACTCCTTTTCGCCCTGTAAAACAGCGTAGTGGATGGGCGCCGCGCCACGATATTTAGGCAGCAGCGAAGCGTGCACATTGACGCACCCCAAAGGCGGCAACGTCAAAAGCTCACGGTTCAGCAGCTGGCCAAAGGCAGCAACGACGACTATTTCGGGCCGCATCTGCTGCAGCTCGGCAATAAATTCGGGCGTTTTAACTTTTAGCGGCTGGTAAACAGGCAGATCTTGCGTTAAAGCGTATTCTTTGACCGGCGTCATCAGCATTTTCTGCCCGCGTCCTTTCGGACGGTCAGGCTGGGTGATAACGGCGACGATCTCGTGCTTGCCTGACTCTACCAGGGCCTGTAAGGTGCCTACGGCAAAATCGGGCGTGCCCATAAATACAATTCTCATTTCAATCTCCTTTGCTGTTGCTATTCTACAACAGCAGGTGTCTCTTTAGGTGTCAGGACTGTCGCTTTGTCGATAAACAGTATGCCGTCCAAATGATCAAGCTCGTGCTGCACTGCGATCGCCAGCAGGCCATCGCTGGAAAGTTTCATGCGTTTGCCCTTGCGGTCATAAAATTCGCATTCGATATATTCGGCGCGTTCGACTTCGCCTTCAAAGTTTGGCACCGACAGGCAGCCTTCGCCGCCTACTACCGAACCTTCTTTTTTAGTGATGACCGGGTTGATAAGCTCGAGGATACCCTCGCCTACATCTATTACTACTATGCGTTTGGACACGCCTACCTGAGGCGCTGCCAAGCCCACGCCGTCAGCCGCATACATGGTCTCTGCCATATCGTTAAGCAAACGCAGCGTTTTTTTATCTACACGTTCTACTTCCTGTGCCTTTAACCGCAGCACGGGGTTACCGGCAACAATGATTTCTAATTTAGCCACGGTTGACCTCCTTGATTTTTCTTACCTTATATTATACCACAATTTTCAAACTGCAAGAAATTTCTAAACAACGCTGATCGGGTCGACGTCAAAGTAAACATTGCGGCATTCTTTAAACTCCGACTGCCACAAGGCCTGCTTGACCGCTTCCATCTGCGGACTTTTAACAAGGATATTGGTGCGGTACAGATCGCGCACTTTGGCGACGATGGCCGGGAACGGCCCCAATACCTGCAGCTCCTGCGCCGTATTTTCCAGCTGCATGATCTGCAAAAAGTTAACGATGCGCTGCGCCAGCGTATTCCCCCTCTGCTCATCTTTATCTAAAACAGTTATTTTCAACAGGCTGGTATAGGGTGGATAACATAGCTCCTGCCTTATTTCCAGTTCGCCTGCAGCAAAGGCATCGTAATCCTGCGTTGCCGCCAGACGGATGACCGGGTTCTGGGGATCGTAGGTCTGCAAAACTACATGGCCCGGCTTATCGCCCCGCCCTGCTCTGCCTGCGGCCTGGGTCAGCAAAGCGAAGGTTCGCTCCGACGCCCTGAAGTCTGGCAGGTTCAAGGTGGAATCGGCAGATAGAATACCTACCAGCGTCACATTGGGGATATCGTGACCTTTGGCCACCATCTGCGTGCCTAAAAGCACATTATAAGCGCCGCTGCTGAAGGCTTTAAGGATATCCTCGTGAGCGAATTTTTTAACGGTGGAGTCCTGGTCCATCCGCAGTATTTTAATATCAGGCAGCTCGGCGATCTCGGCCTCGGCTTTTTGGGTGCCGGTGCCAAAAAATCTGATACGCCTGCTATGGCAGTTGGGGCACTCATCGGGTAGGGGCGCCGTATTACCACAGTAGTGGCAGCGCATGGCTTCGCCAGTGCTGTGATAAACCAGCGCCACAGCACAATGAGGGCAGACGACGCTTTCACCGCAGTCGCGGCACATAACAAAGGTCGAATAGCCACGGCGGTTCAACAGCACAATGGCCTGCTCGCCCTGGGCTGCCGTTTGTAAAAGGGCATCGCTTAAGGCGGACGAAAGCACCGACTTATTGCCGCGCTGCAATTCTAAACGCATATCGGCGATCTCGACCTGCGGCAGCAAACTGCCGTTGGCGCGCTGCAGCAAATGTAAATGAGTATATACCCCCTGTCGCGCTTTATAAAAACTTTCCAAATCAGGAGTCGCGCTTCCCAGTACTACTGGCACACTGCTTAGCCGGGCACGCTTTAAAGCAACGTCCCGGGCGTGGTAGTTAGGGCGTTCGTCCTGTTTATAGCTGCTTTCGTGTTCTTCGTCAATAATGATCAGCCCCAGGTCGGCAAAAGGCGCAAAAACTGCCGATCGCACGCCTATCAGCAGCTTGGCTGCATTGGTGCGCATTTTATACCACACATCGGCACGTTCGTTCTGCGACAACTTACTGTGGGCAACTGCCACGTCATCGCCAAACCAGGCTTGAAAGCGCTTGACTATCTGCGCCGTCAAAGCTATCTCGGGAACTAACAGCAGCACCTGCTTGCCAGCTTCCAGAGTCTGCATCGCGGCGCGCAGATAAACCTCTGTTTTGCCGCTGCCGGTGATGCCCTGCAATAAAAATGTTTCCTGGCGCTGCCCTGCGATAGCGTCGCCGATAACGTCAACCGCCTGGCGCTGCTCTTCCGTCAGCTGCAAGCTGTCCTTCAGCTCCGTCCTGTTGGCGTAGCTGTTGCGCAAAATCCGCTCTTCACTGCGTTCGGCCCAACCTTTTTCGCTGATAGTGCGCAAAGTAGCGGCGCTTACCTGCACCGCCGCCAGTTCGTCGCTGCTCATAGGCTTGGCTGCCTCGGCCAGCACGGTGAGTGCGTGCATCTGGGCCCGCACCCGTTTATCATAAGCAGCCAAAGCCGCCCGCCCTGCTGCTGTTATCCCAAAGCAGGTACGGGTCTTGATCTTCAGCTTATTTTCGTATTCATAGGCTATCAGCTTGCCGCTTTCATTGTATATCGCCTGACGCTTGATGCCTGTCTTGCCGGGAATAAAAAGCCGCATCGCCTCTGCCGGTGAGCACAGATAATACTCGGACAGCCATAAAGCCGTCGCCAGCATTTCGGCATCGAACCAGGGACGAGTATCCAGCGTTGCCAAAACCTCTTTGCAAGCATATTCTGCCGGTGCGGCAGCTTCCAGCGCCACCACAAAGCCCTCCACCGTCTGCGCACCAAAGGGCACAACAACACGCCAGCCCACATCTACATGGGCCAGCTCCGGCGGCAGCTGATAGGTAAATTGTTTAAAAAGATTTTTCACTGGCAGATTGATCGCCACATTAACGTATTTCATCAGGTTACTCCATTTTATATCAACATCTTCAAATCACAGTAAGAAATATAAACTAGCCTTAACTTATTATAATTTCTCTTTTCAACGTGAAAATCCTTTATTTTTACATAAAGCAAAAGTCACAGCTCCCAAAGAAGCTGTGACTGCAAAATACATTTTAAATTATAAGCCGGCCTGTGCTCTTAAAGCGGCAGCTTTATCGGTGCGTTCCCAGGGAACGTCGATATCGGTGCGGCCCATGTGGCCGTAAGCAGCCGTTTGCTTGTAGATAGGACGGCGCAGGTCCAAAGCCTTAATGATGCCGGCAGGGCTCAGGGAGAAGTTTTTACTTACTAATTCGGCAATAGCGTCTTCGCTGATCTTACCGGTACCGAAGGTATCAACCAATACGGAAACGGGCTGCGCTACGCCGATAGCGTAAGCCAGCTGGATCTCGCATTTATCGGCCAGGCCTGCGGCCACGATGTTTTTAGCAACATAGCGGGCAGCATAAGCAGCGCTGCGGTCGACCTTTGTGGGGTCCTTGCCCGAGAAAGCGCCGCCACCATGGCGAGCCATACCGCCGTAGGTATCAACTATGATCTTACGTCCGGTCAAGCCGGAGTCGCCCTGCGGTCCGCCGATAACAAAACGGCCGGTCGGGTTGATGTAGTATTTAGTTTCTGCGTCCAGCATTTCTGCGGGAACGATCGGTTTGATAACGTGTTCCATAATATCAGCACGGATCTGCTCGATTGAAATTTCGGGAGCGTGCTGGGAAGACACGACGATAGCGTCGATGCGAACAGGTTTGCCATCATCATATTCAACTGTGACCTGGGTTTTGCCATCAGGGCGCAGGTACGGCAGTGTGCCGTTTTTACGAACTTCCGATAAACGACGGGCCAACTTATGGGCCAGACAAATCGGCAGCGGCATATATTCTTCGGTCTCGTTCGTAGCATAACCAAACATCATGCCCTGGTCGCCGGCGCCTACCTCGTTTGCTTCGGCTTTGCCCTCTTTTGCTTCCAGCGCTTTATCAACGCCTAAAGCAATATCCGCAGACTGTTCGTCGATAGAGATCAAAACGCCGCAGGTATTGCCGTCAAAACCGTATTTAGCACGGTTATAGCCAATATTTACTACGGTCTCACGGGCGATCTTCGGAATATCCACATAGCAGTCGGTAGAGATCTCGCCGACTACATGGATCTGACCGGTAGCCACCAGTGTTTCACAAGCCACGCGGCCCATAGGGTCTTTTTCTAAAATCGCGTCTAAAACCGCGTCAGATATTTGATCGGCGATCTTATCCGGATGTCCTTCTGTAACAGACTCAGAAGTAAATAATTTTCTCATTGTTTGCCTCCTTTAGCTAATTACACATCAATGCCTGCTTACTAAAAAAGCGCCCTCATATATTATGAGAGCGCTGCGTATTATTTGTTCAGCATTCTCATCTCACGATTTCTCGCAGGACTTAGCACCGTTTCGCAAGGCTTACGCATTACAATGGTTGCTGCGGTTTCATAGGGCCATTCCCTCAACCAGCTCTTGATGAGTAGTATTCAATTACAATGCTTATTATAGCGGAACGTCTTCTAAATTGCAACACATTTTACAAAAATCTTTCATTTTTACATCTCGCGGCTTAAAGGCTGTTCTTGCTAGGTCTTCAGACCGAGGCAGCCGTTATTTGCGCAAACGTAAAACAGTGTTCAAAAGTTCTTGGGCAACTTCCACTTTAGTCATTTTCTCCAATTCGCGCACTTCGCCGCTGGGGAACAAAAATTTAACGATATTGGTATCAGCGTTAAAGCCTGCACCCTGCAGGGTAACGTCGTTAGCGACGATCATATCCAAATTCTTTTTACAGATTTTTTCCCTGGCATTGTCCACAAGGTTTTGGGTCTCGGCGGCAAAGCCTACCAAAAATTGTTTTTCCTTGCGCTCGCCCAGGGCTTTTAAGATATCAGGATTCTTATCCATCACGACAGTCAATGCGTCGTCAGTTTTCTTTTTTATCTTCTGGTCGGCTACGTCATGGGGGCGGTAATCTGCTACGGCAGCCGCTTTGATGACTATATCCACATCGCTGTAAACGTCAAGGCAGGCGTCCATCATTTGCTGGGTGGTTTCTACCTGCACCGTTTTGACGTTGGCAGGCGGAGCCAGCACCGAAGGTCCTGAAACCAAAATAACTTCGGCACCGCGGTCGGAAGCAGCCTGGGCAATAGCATAACCCATCTTACCGCTGGAACGGTTGCCTACATAACGTACTGGGTCGATAGGCTCGCGCGTACCGGCAGCAGTTACCAAAACCCGCAGGTTTTGCATATCACCGCAACGTTTAGCAAAAAAGCCCTTCACAAAATCTACTATCTCCAGTGGTTCGGGCAAACGGCCTGCACCAGAAGTGCCACAGGCTAAAAATCCCGTTGCAGGCGGCATCACAGTTACGCCGTGAGCCTGCAAGCTGGCAATATTTTCCTGTGTCACCCTGTTGTCGTACATACCCGTGTTCATCGCCGGGCAGACGATGATGGGGGCCTGCGCCGCCAAAAGTGTTGTCGACAGCAGATCATCAGCCAGTCCATGTGCCATTTTAGCCAGAATATTAGCAGTAGCCGGAGCTACTACAAAAACGTCGGCCCAGTTCGCCAAAGCGATGTGCTCCACGTTAAACTCCTGATTACTGTTCCACATCGAGGTAGCGACAGCATTGCCGCTGATTTCTTTAAAGGTAAGCGGCGTTACAAACTGCTGGGCGTGCTCGGTCATGACCACACGTACCTGGGCGCCCTGCTTGCGCAGCTTGCTTACCAAATCAACTGCTTTATAAACGGCGATACCGCCGGTCACTCCTAAAACGATCTTCTTTCCATTTAACAAGGCCCTAAGCCCCCTTATCTCAGCGTTTTTTGCGCTCGTAAGTGATAGTGTCGTCAGCGATCTCGCGCAGAGCGGTGCTAACTTCTTTCTGCGGCATATTCTGATTACCGTCAGTCAATTCACGGGCACGTTTTGCTGCCAAAATAACCAAAGTGTACTTGCTATCAACTTTCTCAGCCAAATAATCAATCGAAGGGTCAACCATACTCATATCATTCTCTCCTTATTATGTGCCGCTTGGCAAATTTCATCAATAATAAAATAGGTTCTGGCAGCACGGTAACGCTCTGCTTCCATAATCGTCAGCACCTTGCCCGTAGCCTTTTGGGCAACGTCGTTGACTACGATATAATCGTATTCATTAGCATAGGCCAGCTCGCCTGTGGCCGAAGCCAAACGGCGTTTGATCACATCCTCACTGTCGGTGCCACGTTTATAGATACGCGAGCACAGCTCGTCCAGCGACGGCGGCACGATAAAAACGAAAACACCGTCCGGGAAGCGTTTTTTGATCTGCATAGCGCCCTGGATATCAATCTCCAGAATAACGTCCTTACCCTGATTTAAAAGCTCCATCACATAAGTGCGGGGAGTGCCGTAATAATTACCGTAGACTTCAGCATATTCCAGCAACTCTTCCTCCGCTATCATATCTTTTACTTCTTCCACTGATTTGAAAAAGTAATTGACGCCGTCAACCTCACCATTGCGCGCCTGCCTGGTAGTAACCGAAACGGAATAAGCCAATTCGGGAAGCTTTTCCCTAAGCATCTGACAAATCGTTCCCTTACCGGCGCCTGACGGCCCGGATAAAACTAATAATAACCCCTGCGGCTTCACGATTAGCCCACCTTCCGTTTTATTTATTCTTCGTCTTCGTCGTCAGTCTGTACTAAACGGTTAGCGACTGTTTCCGGCTGCACTGCCGATAAAATGATATGGCCGCTGTCGGTAACGATGACCGCCCTTGTTCTGCGGCCGTAGGTAGCGTCGATCAGCATACCTCTGTCACGAGCTTCCTGAATGATCCTTTTGATAGGAGCCGACTCAGGGCTGATAATAGAAATGATCCTGTTGGCTGCTACGATATTACCAAAACCAATATTGATCAATTTGATATCCATACTTTCACCCTTTCCGAATTACTCGATGTTCTGGATTTGTTCCCTGATTTTTTCTATCTCAGCTTTTATCTCTACGACCACCTGGGCCAGCGTAAAGTCGTTGGCTTTGGAGGCGATGGTATTCGCTTCACGGTTAAATTCCTGAATCAAAAAGTCCAGCTTGCGCCCTACAGGCTCGTTAGCATCAAGTATCAGCTTAAATTGCTTTAAATGACTCTTCAATCTGACGATTTCTTCAGTGATGCTGGTGCGATCGGCAAAAATAGCGACCTCCTGCAGCAGGCGTTCCGGCTCGATGACCTGGTTATGTTTTTCTAACAGCTCGTTGATCCTGTCGCTCAAGCGGCTTTGGTATTCTTCCACCACCTGCGGCGAACGGGCTTCAACCACAGCCAGCTTTTCAACGATCAAATCGGCGCGCTTAATAAAGTCTCCATAAATATTACTGCCTTCGGCCTCACGCATAGCGACCAAATTTTTCAACGCCTGCCCTAAAGCCTGTTCCAACTTAGGCCAGACGCTTTCCACATCAAAGAAACCTTCCTGTGCGTTGATCACATCGGGACAGCGCGACAGATACAGGATCTCGGACTGCTCGCTAAGCTTGGAATCATCGCAGCCGATAGCAGAACCCACATCGCGCAGTGCATTATGATAGGCAAGTGCCAAAGCTTTATCGACCTTGATGGTTACGTTTTCTGTATTAGTATAGGAAGCATTGATAAAAACATCGATGCGGCCACGATTAACAGCTTTTAAAATGGTTTTTCTGATCCTGTCTTCCACAGGATTCAAAAAGCGCGGTAAGCGGATAGCCACCTCGTTATAACGGTGATTAACCGTTTTCATTTCGATCGTTACTGAAAACTGTGCGTCTTCATATTCACCGCGGCCAAAGCCGGTCATACTTTTCAGCAAACTAAAACCTCCTTAAATTTGATTTTATAGATATATTACTTTAATAAGGCAGGGTCAACGGCAAATTCGCGTCCGCCGCAGTAAGCGTCTTTTATAAGTATTAAATACGGCTTACCGGGGTCGAATTCGGCCTGGTCAAAATAAAAATTATATTGCAGACGGCAAATCTTCTGTTTCACTTCTACCGGCTCGGCTTTAGCTTTCTCATCCTTAGCCTCGGCCAGCTCGATATCAGTCGGTTTGATTTTATTGCCTTTTAAATCGTCCAACTGCTTTTGCAGTTCTGCGGCCTGCTCATGGATCTTTTCCATACGCTCCAGCTTCTTTTGCACGTCAGCGTCGCTAACAGGGCGACTTACCATTTTATCAAGGTACTGGCCATCTAAAAAATCGCTGTGGTAAGGCGTTACGAAGCTCCCCTCCTGTACCAGCCGCACTTCCAGCTCTTTATCATTCAGCACGAGAGGCGCATTGATGATAGCACGGACTACCAGTACGCCGTCGAAGCGGGCTACCAAATCTTTAGCGTTTGCGACACTGACAGATGTATCCCCGTCCGCTCTCTCGGCAGTATCCAATGCCGTCAGCAAATACGGTGTATAAACAATTATCTGTTCCTCATCACGATACGGGTTGGTCTCAAAGCGTTCGGCTATCGTCCACGACTGCAACATAGTTGCGTCGTTTTTTTCCCCTTGATAGCTTTTGCCATAGGCAATGGCCGCTTCTAAGTTTTGTTCGGTAACTGGAAGCGCTGCTTCTGCTTGAAAACAAAAAACAAACAAAAACATCAATAAAAGCAGCTTTTTCATTTACATATCCCCTTCCGGTCATTTGCTAATCGTTAAATCTGTTGTATACTTATTCTTGAACTATTATTATATCTCATTCTGCCTGCACGTGCAAATAGAAAACATTAAAAAACGAAGCAAAAAGGAGCAAATCAATGAATTTAGAAGGTTTGACCTTACATATTTTAACTAACAAGCTACAGCAGGAACTTTTAGGCGGCAAGATCTACAAGGTTTTTATGCCCTCTTACGAATCACTACTGCTTTTAATCAAACGCGAACGGGACACGGTGGCCTTACTGGCCGATCTCAGCAGTGGCTCGCCGATGCTCTACCTGCCTGACAAAGTGCCGGAACGCCCCGAGGTGCCGCCGGCGTTTTGCATGCTGCTGCGTAAGCACCTGGAAGAAGGCCGCATTACCAGGATCGAGCAAAGCGGTTTAGACCGTATCATCACCATAGATATCGATACGATCGGCGCAGCCCGACAAATAGTTACCAAACAGCTTATTTTTGAATTGACCGGAAAAAACAGTAATATCATTTTTGCTGAAAACGGCATCATCGCCGACAGCTTAAAACATGTCAACAAGGCCATGAGCTCCTTCCGGCAGATCATGCCCAATATCCCCTACGTCGCCCCGCCACCTCAGACAGGGCTGGCTATTTTGACTGCCGACGCCAATGCTATCGTTGCGGCAATGCGCGATATTGATGCCAAAACACGTTTGGCTGCTTTGATCAGTGTTACGACTGGCATCGGTAAAATGACTGCCGCTCAGCTTTTTGCAGAAGCCTCTATCGACAGCGGCGTAGCTGTTTTGACCCCGGACGAAGAGCAGCGGCTGGTGGCGGCCATCAGTGCTTTGCAACAACTGCTAACGGCACAGCAAGCAAACCAGCAGCCGGTTTATGCACTCGTCAGCCGCACCAACCAGGTAAAAACGATCTTTGCGTTTGAACCCCAAACCTTAGACGACGGATGCACCGTCAAAAAAATGGATAATATCAACAGCGCTCTCAATTATGCCGTCACTCTGACGCCTGTCCAGCTGCCGGAGCAGGAAATGCTGCAAAAACTGGTTACCAATGAAGTGCAACGGCTGGAAAAGAAGCTGCCAGTATTGGCTGATGATTTAAAAAACGCCGATAACGCCGAAATGCAACGCATGATAGCCGATACGATCATGGCGAACATCTACCAAATCAGCAAAGGACAAAGCAGCTGCCAACTCGTCAATATTTACGACGGCACACCGCTGGAGGTTACCCTCTCTCCCCTGCTGACGCCTACGGAAAATGCCCAGGCTTATTATAAACGCTACAATAAATATAAACGTGCCCAAAGCGAAGTACAGCACCAAATTAAGACCACCCAGGAAATGCTGGCTTATCTGGCTTCTATCGACGCTTCGCTGACTACCGCCACGCTGAAAAACGAGATAGCCGAGATCAAACAAGAACTGATCAGCGCCGGGCTGCTGCAAGCGCCGACGAAAAAAAACAAAGGCCAGGCCCCTAAATCCGAGCCTTTAATTGTAAAACTTTCGGAAGATACCACCCTGTATATCGGCAAAAATAATAAACAAAACGATTATGTGACTTTTGACCTGGGCCGCGGCAAGGACTTGTGGTTCCACACCAAAAACATCCCCGGTTCTCATGTTATTTTAAAAACCAGCCTGCCTCAGGCAAGCGCCGACACTATCGATACAGCCGTCATGCTGGCGGCCTACTTTAGCAAAAGCCGCAGCGGCAGCAAGGTACCTGTCGACTGCACCGAACGCCGCTTTGTAAAAAAGCCCAACGGCGCTAAGCCTGGCTTTGTTATCTACAGCGATCAGACTACTTATTATGCGACCCCTGATGAAAAAGAAGTGCAAAAGCTTTTGCACAAATAAATAAAAAGAACGTCTACTGGCGCTATAACAGCGTATCAGTATGGCGTTCTTTTTTATTACCTATTGCAGCTTCACAATATTTTTAAAGCCAGCATCCCTAAATATTCTTTTAATGCCAGTGCTGATAATTCTAAAGCAAATCCCTGCGGTACAAAGCTGAAAATGCTTAGCTGCAGCTGGCTGCTAAGCTGATAATCGCAGGGGTATGGCTTTACAAGTAAGCCACTGCCAGCAAAGTTCTGCATACTGCGCGTCATATGAAAGGCCGACGTTACCAAAACCAGCTTATGCCAGTTCTGCTCTTTACAGATAGTCGCAATATTTGCAGCGTTTTCCGTAGTATTGCGCGCTGCCGCGTCAACAAATATCTGCTGCTGCGGTACGTCCAGCTCCAGCAAAACCCTTTGGGCAAGCGTCGCTTCTGTACCATCACCAGCAAAAACCTGTCCGCCGCTAATAACTATAGGTACCTGCAACTGCTTCTGCAACCTCAGTCCAGTAATAAGTCTGTTCATGGAAATAGCCGCTAATGCCCCGCTGCCACCTGTATCAGGCACGCCGCTGATAGCCCCACCGCCTAAAACTATGATAGCGTCTGTTTGGCCGCTTAGCTCTGCTAAAGCTGGTGGCTGATACTGCTGTTCCAGACTTTTTAGCAGTACCGCCGCCACTGGCAGCGTCGATAACAGATATAACGCCAGCGTCACCACAGTTAATAAATAACGTATGCGGCTGCGTTGAGAAAAACAATAAATGCACAATAAAGACAACGCTAAAATAATGCAGCCCGGCGGCAACAGCCAGGCTGCAATAAATTTTTGTAAATACAGCATTTACTTACATTCCTTCAGCAGCATTTCATACATCTGTCTAAAAATTTCCGGCTGCAAATTGATTTTATTCAAAATCGTGTAACGCTTGCGCACTTCTTTAGCAAACATCCAGGCTTTAATAAACTCGTCCTCGCTGATGTTCAAGTTTTTAGGGCTTACCGAAATATCATACGCTTCTAAAAAATCCAGCAGGATATGATGGTCGCGTCCCTGTAAACGACAAGCTACGACGCTGCCCAGCGCTACCAAAATACCATGAGGAATATTATGCTCAAACAATTCGTCCATAGCGTGGCAGAACAAATGCTCTGACCCGCTACACGGACGTGAATTACCTGCGATCTGCATCGCAAGACCACTCAAAACCAGTGATTGAGCCAACATTTGGATTCCCTGCACTGTGGTCAGTGACTTAGCTTCCGAATAAAGCAGCGCCGTAAACGCTGTTTCCGACAACATATAAGCAAAGTCATTGGGGCGGTCATTATTTTCTTCACAGCCCAGCCTCCAGTCATACAGTGCCGTATAATTGCTGATAGTATCACCTACGCCTGCTTTCATCAAAAGCCGCGGCGCATCAAAAATAATATCCGTATCGATCAAAAGTCCATCGGGTATCTTTGAAGTAAAAGAGTGTTTGCGCCCGTTTTCGGCAAACAGTACCGAAACCGGCGAAGCAACGCCATCGTTGCTCAAAGTAGTTGGTATGGCAATATAGGCCACATTAGCGACAAAAGCTGCATATTTAGCCGTATCCAGCGCTGTGCCGCCGCCTAAACCAATAATCAGGCTGATGTTATTCATCGCTACTTTTTTTGCTACGTCAACGGCAAAGTCGAACGAACTTTCCTGAACTGTAATAATTTCAAAATCCAACAACTGCTTTAACAAAACAACTACCTTTTTTTCCAACGTCTGCAAAAGGCCATCCGTCGTTAAAATCAGAGTCTTAGCATGAATAAGCTTGGGCATATATAAACTTAAATTTTTATTTAGATCTTGTACTGCGTTTTCTTTTACCTGCATAAACAAAGGCAAAGAATAATTACTCATCACTTACCCTCCTTCTACAGCTCCATTCGGGCGCTGCTTTCTTATATTATATAGCAAATTGATGAATACTTACAGCAGTATCGGCTAAATACGGTCATATTTTACATTAATATACAACCCAAAATAAAAAAGCCTGCCAAAAGGCAGGCTCTGATATCCAAAATTAAATTATTTACGGAGACCAAGTTTAGCGATGATAGCGCGATAACGTTCGATATCGTTAGCCATCATATAGTTCAACATACCACGACGTTGACCAACCATTTTCAGCAGGCCGCGGCGGGAATGATGATCTTTTTTGTGTTCTTTCAGATGCTCAGTCAAATATTTGATACGTTCGGTCAAAACAGCGATTTGTACTTCCGGAGAACCGGTGTCGCCTTCGTGACGAGCATTGTCGAGAATAAGTTGTTGTTTCTTTTCAGCAGTTAACATTGTAAATTCCTCCATTTTCTTGTGATCCCCAAAGCATAGAAGTCGTTGGAGAATCGAACATCCAAGCCTTGGTTAAAGTACTTAAGTAGTATATCATACTTAACTTTTAAAGACAACTACTTTTTGTAACATTGGAAATACTTTTTAATATTCTCCCGGTCTTCGGTAATACGGGCTTTCAGCTCGTCGATATTGGCAAACTTTTCTTCGCCGCGCACATATTTGTAAAAATAAACTGTGATCTGCTTGCCATACAGGTCGCCACGAAAATCAAACAGATTTACTTCCAGGCGGGCGTGCTCCACGTCGCCAAAGGTAGGGTTATTGCCGATGTTTGCCATACCAAAATACAGCTTATCATCTAACTTCACCTTAACTGCGTAACCGCCCACTGCAGGCACAGCCGTTTCGCTGCGTTGCAGCTCGATATTGGCCGTAGGGAACCCAATAGTGCGTCCCCGCTGCGCGCCGTGAGTAACGATGCCTGTCAACGAATAAGCACGTCCCAGCATCTGGTTAGCGTGCTCAACATGGCCAGCCTGAATCAAGCTGCGGATACCCGTACTGCTGATAACATTTTTGCCGCATCTCACCAGTTCCCTGATAATCACCTCAAAATGTTTATGCAGTCCTGTCCGCTGCAAGGTATCAGTCTTGCCGCTGCCTAAAAAGCCATAGCTGAAGTTTTCGCCTACTACCAGGCAGCGATAATTGAACACTGCCAGCTTTTGCAAAAATTCATCAGGAGAAAGCTCAGCCAAAGCCTGCTCGAAGGGAACACTGACCAAAATGTCTACGCCCCATTTTTCCAGATACTTTGCCTTCTGTTCTTGCGTAATTATCCGCACCGGTACCAGTTCTGGCTTGATCAGCGACAGCGGATGATTGCTGAATGTAAAAACTATCAGCTTTAAATCATGCTTTTGAGCATAAGCGTGCGCCGTTTCAATAATATCCCGATGGCCCAGATGCAGCCCGTCAAAAGTACCCAAAGCGATCACGCTGGGACTATATTCAGTTTTCAAAGCTTCTAATGAAGTAATGATTTCCATATTCAGCCTCAATCTAAATCATTTCTGCATTTGCCTGAAATTGTTTTAGTATTTTTTCTGCCTTTACTATTTCGCCGTCAGCACGGCCAATGCCTAAAAAATAACCGGTCACCGTTTTTAAACGATAGCTACCATCGGCAATACCACGCACCGTAGTTTTTACACCCTGCGAAATACGCAAAGCCTGGTTATCAGTCAATACCAGCTCCTGCATATCCTGCACTGCCATTTCTTCAGGTAGCAGGTAAGCCTGCGGTGCTGCCGCTATTTCTTCCAGCGTCTTAGCTTCCGACAGGTAAAAATCACCAACTTGCTTGCGCAGTAAAAAGCTCATTGTACCGCACATACCAAGCTCTGCAGCTATATCCTCCAGCAAAGTCCTGATATAAGTGCCTTTTGAGCAGACCACGTCCACCGTCAAAGCGGTGTCAGTATGGTGCAGCAGCTCTAAAGCATACACGGTGATAGTTCTTGCTTGCCGCTCTACTTCTATTCCCTGGCGTGCCAGCTGATACAGCTTCTTGCCGTCTATTTTTATAGCCGAATACATGGGCGGTATCTGCTGCTGCTCACCGATAAACTTTTGCAGGGCGTCCTTGATCTCCGTTGGCGTTAAGCTGCGAATCTCAGACGTAGCAATGATTTTGCCGCTGTCGTCACCAGTATCGGTTTTACTGCCAAAGCGCAGTTCGGCCCGATAATTTTTTCGGCCTTCTACAGCATATTCCAGCAATCTGGTAGCTGAGCCTACAAAGACAGGTAAAACGCCTGCCGCATCAGGGTCAAGCGTGCCGCCATGGCCGATTTTTTTAGTTTGCAGTGTCCTGCGTAAAAAACCTACCACATCATGTGAGGTCATACCACAGGGCTTTAAAACATTTAAAATTCCCGATGTCATATCAGTTGATCCTTCAATGCCTGCAATAATTGCTTTTGAGCCTCTGGTAAAGCTGCCATAATCGTGCAGCCTGCTGCACGCAGGTGCCCACCACCACCAAAAGCGATAGCGATCCCGGAAACATCCAGGTTACGCGAGCGCATACTTACTCTAGTCAACGCATTTTCCACAGCCTTGAACATAATGGCAACTTCTACGCCTTCGATATAGCGCGGATAAGAAATAAAGGTATCCGTGTCAACATCTTTATCATACATTTCGTTACTGATCGATATATAAGCGATCTTACCGTCAGCGTCAAAGGTCAGTGTTTCCAAAACCCTGGTCAGCATTTCGATATTAGAGCGTGGTTTGATCTCCATACTGTCAGAAATCTCGTTAGGCTTAACGCCCAGCTCCAGTAATTCTGCCGCGATACGCATGGTTTTAGGCATCGTGTTGGAATATTTAAAGGAACCGCAGTCAGTATACAGCGCCGTATAAAGACAGATAGCCATTTCTACATCGATCTCAGTTCCCAAAACCTTGATCAACTCATACATGATCTCGCCCGTAGCAGCCGCTACCGTATCCAGATACAAATAGTCAGCATATTCGGTATTAGAGATATGATGGTCGATATTAAGCATTTTAGGCGCTTTGACGCACTGCGCCACGTTGCCCGCCCTGTCTAAGGAGCTGGCATCAATAACCACTAATAAATCGGCGTCAATACGTTCTTCATCCCGAAAACGGACAAAGTTTTCGATACCCGGCAAAAATTTGTAGACCTTTGAAATGTCGTCGTCGGCAGTCACGATCACATCTTTACCCAGTTTCTGCAGCGCCTTCATTAAACCCAAAGTAGAGCCCAGCGTATCACCGTCTGGGCTCACATGAGAACATAACACTATTTTTTTAGCTGATTTTAAAACGTCAGCCGTTTCCTGCAATGAACAATGCTTACTCATGCGTGGGACCTTCCTCTGCTTTGATCTTTTTCAATAAGCCTTCGATATGAGCACTATACTCCATCGAAGTGTCTTTTACCAAAATCAAATTAGGGGCAAAGCGGAGGCGAATCCGCTTTGCGATTTCCGTACGCATAAAGCCAAGGGCTTTGTTCAGTCCCTGCCATGCAGCCTCATGATCCTTTTCGGGACCGTAAAGACTAACATATACTTTAGCAATGCTCATATCGTCAGTAAGCTCTACACCGGTGATGGTAACAAATTGGACCCGCGGGTCTTTAATATCCATCAGCACCATTTTGCTGAGCTCCTGCTTAATTGCTTCCTGTACTTTTTCTACTCTTAATCTAGCCATAGTTCACCTATTCGACGGCGACTTCTTCCATAGTGAAGACTTCAAACACGTCGCCTTCTTTCAAGTCACGGAATTTTTCCAAAGTCACACCGCATTCATAACCGGCAGCAACTTCTTTAACGTCGTCTTTGAAACGGCGCAAAGTATCGATCTCGTCTTCATTGATAACGATACCATCTCTGACTACACGTACTTTAGAAGCGCTGGTGATCTTGCCTTCAAGAACATAGCAGCCGGCAATCAGCATTTTGGAGATAGTGATCATTTGGCGGACCTCTACGCGGCCTTGGATAGTTTCCTGAAATTTAGGAGCCAACATACCTTTGATAGCAGCTTCAACGTCGTTCAGCGCGTCATAAATAACGCGGTAAGTACGCAGATCTACCTTTTCTGCTTCAGCAGCTTTACGGGCATTGGCATCCGGACGGACATTAAAGCCGATGATGAGAGCGTTAGCAGCCGAAGCCAGCATAACGTCGGACTCTGTGATCGCGCCTACGCCTGCATGCACGACCACGACTTTAACTTCTTCGTTTTTAATATTCTGCAAGGAAGAACGCAAAGCTTCGATAGTACCCTGAACGTCAGCCTTAACAACGATGTTCAGATCTTTGATCTCGCCTTCCTGGATACGTTGGAACAAGTCATCCAAAGAAACTTTAGAGTTCTGTTGGATCTCTTCGGTACGCTTTTTAGCGACACGTTTATCAGCAACGCTGCGGGCAGTTTTCTCATCGGTCGAATCAAGGATATCGCCAGCCAGCGGTACATCGTTTAAGCCCAAAACTTCTACCGGTGTAGAAGGCAGAGCC
Source organism: uncultured Phascolarctobacterium sp. (assembly GCA_900544795.1). Classification (GTDB taxonomy): domain Bacteria; phylum Bacillota; class Negativicutes; order Acidaminococcales; family Acidaminococcaceae; genus Phascolarctobacterium. The sequence continues at coordinate 31,710 of UQWM01000015.1, forward strand.
TTTTTGACTTTTTCACCGCGGTCATTGATCATCGCACGAACCTTACCGTAAGCAGTACCAGCAATAATGGTATCACCAATCTGCAAAGTACCGCGCTGCACCAAAACGGTAGCAACAGGGCCACGCCCTTTATCGAGCTGTGCTTCGATGATGGTACCGTGAGCAGGCAGATGCGGATTAGCTTTTAGATCCTGCATTTCAGCCACTAACAAAATCATTTCCAGCAAATCGGAAATACCTGTTTTTTGATGTGCGGAAACTGGAACCATAATGGTATCGCCGCCCCAATCTTCGGGGATCAATTCATGCTCAGAAAGCTGCTGTTTAACATGCTCCGGGTTTGCACCTGGACGGTCCATTTTGTTGATAGCTACGATAATAGGTACTTTTGCTGCTTTCGCATGGTTGATAGCTTCCAAGGTCTGCGGCATAACGCCGTCGTCGGCAGCTACTACCAAAATAGCAACGTCAGTTACCTGCGCTCCGCGGGCACGCATAGCGGTAAAAGCTTCATGGCCTGGAGTATCGAGGAAAACGATCTTTTTGCCTTGATAATTTACCTGATAAGCACCGATATGCTGGGTAATGCCGCCAGCTTCACGAGCTGTAACATTTGCTTTGCGGATAGCGTCCAGCAAAGAGGTTTTGCCGTGATCGACGTGACCCATAACAGTGATTACGGGCGGTCTGGGCAAACGTTTTTCCGGATCGTCGTCAATATCGGGGATCTCGGTCGGATCTTCCTCCGGCGGCAAAGGTGCAACCTCTACACCGAACTCACTGCCTACCAATAATGCTGTATCAAAATCAATATCCTGATTGATGGTTACCATTACACCCAGCATGAAAAGTGATTTAATAACTTCACTGACTTCACGTTTCAGTAAGTTTGCGAAATCCTTAACATTGATAGTTTCGCCAATCTCTACAAAAGTAGGCTTCTGGATCTCCACTATCGGCTGTTGTACGCGCGGAGCGTTGTTATTGCTGCTCTGGCGTTTATTGGTGCGGCCCATATGGTTGGTGCTACGGTTAGGACGGCTGTCCTTCGTAGCATACGAACCTTTGATAGCCGGCTTATTATTCTTGCGGACGTTTTTATTAAAGGGTTTATTAGCAGTACCAGTGGGACGGTTAGCACTTCCTTGTCCCTGCGGACGTTGCCCAGTACCGGTTCCGCCTTGCCCTTGCGGGCGTGGAGCATTATTAGTATTGTGCTGTCCCGGCTGTTGACCGCGCGGACCGATATAAATGCCGCCTTGCGGACGCTGCTGCGGTCTGTTACCCTGTTGATTATTGGGGCGTTGTTGACCGCTGCTTTGCTGCGGGCGGTTTTGGTTGCTGTATTGTCCCTGTTGCGGGCGTTGACCCTGCTGGTTGTTAGGGCGTTGTTGTTGTCCACCGCTTTGCTGTGGGCGGTTTTGGTTACTGTATTGTCCCTGCTGTGGGCGTTGACCCTGCTGGTTGTTAGGACGTTGTTGTTGACCGCTGCTTTGCTGCGGGCGGTTTTGGTTGCTGTATTGTCCCTGTTGCGGGCGTTGACCCTGCTGGTTGTTAGGGCGTTGTTGTTGTCCGCCGCTTTGCTGCGGACGGTTTTGGTTACTGTACTGTCCCTGCTGCGGACGATTCTGCTGACCGGCTTGTCCCTGTTGAGGACGTTGGCTCTGTTGATTGTTAGAAGCAGGACGTTGGCCTTGTTGTTGCTTGTTAGGACGCTGCTGTACCTGCTGCTGCGGACGCTGCGCGTTAGCCGCAGGATTTTGTGGGGTTCTTACCTGCTGCGGAGCCGCAGCCTGTTGTTGGACCGGTGCTTTAGGCGCTACCGGCTGAACTGCCGGAGCGGCTTTTTTCTCAGGCGCAGATTTTTTGGCCGTATTCTTCATTACCAAATCCCTGGCCGTATCATCTACAGTACTTAACGTACTTTTTACCTGAATGTTATTTTTAGCTAAAATATCCATTACTTCCTGATTGCTTTTACCGATCTCTTTTGCTATTTCATATACTCTATGCTTACCCATTCATCCACCTCCAAGCGTGTTTATGTCATACATTTTTATTTATCATATTCGCAAAGTTGTTATCTAAAACAACTACTGCGGTTCTTTTAGCCTTACCTATCGACCAGCCAAGCTCGTCGCGAGTCAAGCATTCAACAACCGGCACATCTGTTAATTCCGCTAAAAAATACATATCTTTTTTAGAGTTTTCCGCAGCGTCAACAGCCAGCACCAGTAATCTGGCTTTGCCGTTTTTCAGAGCAGACCTGACTGCGTAATCTCCAGAGGCTAATTTCCCAGCTTTTTGTGCCAAGCCTAAAGCAAAAGTTACTCCATTATTCACCATCCGGCAAGTCCTCCAGCAACTTAGCATAAACCTCGTCGCTGATCGGCTTTTCCAGAGCACGCTCCAAACGTTTCTCCTTCACTGCTTTAGTGATACATTCTTTAGAGTGGCACACATAGGCTCCACGTCCTGCTTTTTTACCGGTCAGGTCAAGACTGATCTCACCTTCCGGAGAGCGGACGATCCGCAGCAGAACTTTTTTATCTTTCATTTCATTACAACCAACACACTTACGTTGAGGTGTTTTTTTAATCTTCGTCTGCTTCATAGGCTACACCAACTTCTTGCGTTTCCTGTTCTGCTTCTTCGGCAGCCTGGGTCTCGCTTTTGATATCGATCTTCCAACCTGTCAGTTTAGCAGCTAAGCGGGCATTCTGTCCTTCTTTGCCAATTGCCAGAGACAATTGATAATCGGGCACAATCACACGACAGATTTTTTCTTCTTCCATAACTTCCGTGCTGACGACCTTAGCCGGCGACAAAGCATTGGCAACATACTGGTCGGGCTCGGAGCTGTATTTAACGATATCGATCTTTTCGCCGCGCAGTTCGTTGACGATAGTCTGCACACGCATTCCCTTGTGACCAACACAGGCGCCGACGGGATCGATGTTCTCGTCTTTAGTATAAACAGAGATCTTAGAGCGCATACCCGGTTCACGGGCAACAGACTTGATCTCGACCAAACCGTCGTGGATCTCTGGTACTTCCAGCTCAAACAGCCTTTTCAATAGACCGGGATGAGTTCTGGAAACCATGATCTGCGGTCCTTTGCTGGTCTTTTTAACTTCGACGATATAAGTCTTCATCCGGTCATGGTATTGATATATCTCGCCGGGTATCTGCTCGTTAGGCGTTAAAATAGCCTCGGCTTTACCCAGATCAATATAGACGTTTTTGTTTTCCATTCTCTGGATGATACCGGTCACGATATCGTTTTCTCTGCTGGAAAACTTTTCAAAAACCATGCCACGTTCGGCTTCACGGATGCGTTGCACAACTACCTGCTTAGCATTCTGAGCCGCTATGCGGCCGAAATTCCGCGGAGTGACCTCAGCTTCTACGATATCATCCACTTCATAACGGGGATCGATTTTACGGGCTTCCTCCAAAGAAATCTCGTTCGGATCCTCGCCAGTCGCTTCCACGATACGGCGCTGTGCGTAAACATGGATCTCGCCGGTAGCTTTATTCATATCGATACGGACATTCTGGTTAGAACCAAAATTCTTTTTATAAGCAGTTATGAGTGCTTCTTCGACCGCTTGGAACAGGAATTCCGGATCAATTCCCTTCTCTTTTCCCAATTCCCCTATTGCCAGAATAAAATCTGCGTTCACGTTTATTAATCCTCCTATACTCAAAAATCTTTAAAAATCAATATGCGGCCTGATCATTGCAATAAGCTTACGGTCAATAGCAACCGGGTTTTTAGCTTCTTTACCCTTGATAATGGTTTTTACTTCCAGCATTTCATCATTATGGTTTACCAAAATACCCACCAGGTCTTTATGCCCTTCCCATGGGGCAAAAAATGAAATGTCGACCTTAGTATCATAAGCGGCAGTAAAATCTTTATCTTTTTTCAGTGGTCTATCAATGCCGGGTGATGAAACTTCCAGATAATACTTCTCTTTGATGGGGTCTTTTTCATCTAAAACCGTTGTCAGTTTTTCGCTGACCAACTGGCAATCATCTATCTCAACCCCACCCGGTTTATCAATGTAGATACGCAGATACCAATCCTTTTCACGCACATACTCGACATCGACTAAAGTCAGCTCAGTACCTTCTAAAAGCGGCGTTACCAGATCAGCGATCAAAGCTTCCAATGCTTCCTTCTGCACAATACTCACCTCCGGTCTGTAAATTTATCTCAAATAAGCGGAAAGAGCGGGTATAGCACCCACTCTCTCAAAAGAAGTCATAAATTTTCTGTTTATATTATAACATCCTGTTAGCTTAATTACAAGTAATTTTGCAAACTTCCCTACAATATATATGGTAAAATTCAAGTTTTTATCAAAATATGCTACAAAATTCAGTTTTTTACGAAAACAAATTGCCTTGAATTCGATCGGTCATGCTGAAACATATATCCCAATCTGTCGAAACCTTTTACCTCGTCTATATTAATGATATTCTGCTCGGAACACCAGCGAACCATTTCACCGCGGGCCATTTTAGCTTCCGTCGCCTTTACCTTAACTTTACCATCTTGCAGTACTCCAAAAATACAGGTTACATAACGTACGTCCGGTGTTAAATATTTTTCGATAGCTTTGCTGTATTCCTTTGAGGCCAAGTTAAGGATGGTTTTACTGTTTTTAATAAGCTCCTGATAAATCTTATCGCCCCAAAATTCATAAAGATCTCTACAGCCATCCACCTTAAGTTTGGCTTGCATTTCCAAACGATATGGCACAACTCCGTCCATTGCTTTTAAAATACCATAAAACCCCGACAAAATGTTTAGATGCCCGGCAACATAATCCAGTTGGGAATTTTCAAATACCCGCGGTGCCATATACTGATACTGGATACCATCATAGGCCAATACCGCCGGTGTCAGGTTGTTGTGCAGCTCCATATTTTGCAAACGCCGGTGATTCAAGGCGGCGATCTCAGCATTGCACTGCCACAACTGCTGTAGTTCCGTATAAGACATTTGCCGCAGCTGCGCCAGCAAAGTCTCAGTTTCTTTTAAAAAGAACGGTTTCGCTGCTGGAGAAAGGTCATCGTTATCAACACGCATTTTTTTCGCAGGCGAAATAATTATCTGCATCTGGACCTCCTGTAAAAATTTATCAAAAAGCGCGTCCTGTTTCGCAAGAACGCGCTTTTAACAAATCAACTCTTCAGATAAGCCAAAATTTCTTCGGCATTTGTATCAGGCTTGGCATTAGGATATGCTTTTTCTATCATACCATTTTCATCGACGATGTAAGTAGTTCTGACTACCCCCATCGATGCCTTGCCATACAGCTTCTTTTCCTGCCAGACATCATAAGCTTCAATAGCCTGACGCTCTGGGTCTGACAAAAGAATAAATGGCAGCTCCTGTTTGGCAGCAAAATTTGCGTGTGATTTAACGCTGTCTTTGCTGATCCCAATAACTTCTACGCCCAGTTTTTTATACTCGGCGTAATTATTACGGAAAGAACAAGCCTGAAGCGTGCAACCCGGTGTTGAATCTTTAGGATAAAAGTAAACTACTACTTTTTTACCAAGGAAATCTTTAAGGCTGACACTGTTGCCCTCCTTATCGTTCAAAGTAAATTCCGGTGCTTTAACACCTGCCTCTAACATAAAAATCGCCTCCTGTTGTTAGAATAAATCTATTTGGTCTGTTTCGGGCAAATCGCCTAAGGCGCCATGCTCGGCTAATTTTTCAACTGCCGCTTTGCCAACCTTGGCCCGTACCCGCAGATCCTCCTGTGAAATAAATGGATGCCCTATTTCTCGGGCTTCGCTGATGCTCTGCGCAGCAGCAACGCCGATACCACCTAAAGCAGCCAGCGGTGGTCGCAGTCCTGTTTCCGTAACGGTAAAACGTGTCGGATGGGATTTATACAAGTCGATACGTTCCATTTCAAAACCACGTGCCAGCATTTCCAGAACCAGCTCTAAATACGTTACCGTATCTTTATCACGGTTACTGGCTTTATAGCCCTGAGCATAAACATCTTTAATATAGCGTTTCATATAGTCAACGCCTTTAACAACATAATCCATATCAAAGTCAGGTGCACGCACGGTAAAATACGCCGCATAAAATTCACGCGGGTAATGAACCTTGCAATAAGCTATCCGGTACGCCATCATAACATAAGCGACCGCATGGGCTTTAGGGAACAGATACTGCACCTTATTACAGGATTCTATATACCATTCCGGAACCTTAGCCGCACGCATCGCCTCCAGCATCGGCGCTTCCAGTCCACCCTTCGCTGCTTTGCCCTTACGCACATATTCCATGATCTTAAAGGCCATACTTGGATCTACGCCTTTAGCAATCAGGTTCGTCATAATATCATCGCGGGTCGAGATGGTTTCTTCACTGGGCTTGCCTTCGCGGATCAGATCCTGCGCATTATTGAGCCAAACGTCAGTACCATGCGAATAACCGGATACCCTGACAACCTGGCTGAAGTTTTTAGGTTGTACGTCCTGGATCATCTGACGTACAAATTGCGTACCACATTCAGGAATACCATAGGTGCCTACGGCACTGCCGATCTGCTCTGGCGTTACGCCAAAAGCTTCGGTAGACCGAAAGATAGACATAGTTTTTTCATCACCGACGGGTATCTCCTGCGGTGGAATATGCGTTAATTCCTCCAACATCTTGATAACCGTCGGATCGTCGTGGCCAAGTATATCCAGCTTGACCAAACGATCGTTGATTGAATGATAATCGAAATGAGTAGTTACAGTTTCAGATTCTTTTTCATCGGCAGGCCTGTTCATCGGCGAAATATAGTGGATGTCCATATTACGAGGCACAACCATAATTCCGCCCGGATGCTGACCGGTAGTGCGTTTGATACCGGCAAAACCTTCCACCAACCCTGCCACATGAGCCGAATGGACATGCAAATTTTTAGCTTCGTAATATTTTTTTACATATCCGAAAGCGGTCTTGATAGCAATAGTAGAGATCGTACCCGCACGGCAGACATTATCACGGCCGAAAAGCTCCTCTGTGTATTTATGCGCCGTCGGCTGATAATCACCGGAGAAATTCAAATCTATATCAGGTACTTTATCGCCATGAAACCCCATAAAGACTGCGAACGGAATATCGTGTCCGTCTCTTACCATATCAGTACCGCAGTTAGGACAATCCTTCGGCGGCAAATCGAAACCGGAAGCGAATTCTTCATTCATAAAGAACTCACTATGCTTGCATTTAGGACAGCGATAATGCGGCTTCAGCGGATTAACTTCAGTAATATCGATCATCGTCGCTACAAAGGAAGACCCTACGGAACCACGGGAGCCTACCAGATAGCCGTCGTCAAGAGATTTTCTTACAAGCTTATGCGCAATATAGTAAAGTACCGAGAAGCCGTGGTTGATGATAGAATCCAGCTCCATCTTCAATCTGTCAACGACTATCTGCGGCAGTTCTTCACCATACCATTCGTGGGCCCGCTGGTAGGACATCTCTTTAATAGCCTTTTCAGCGCCAGGAATGGATGGGGAATACAACTGGTCTCGGTCAGGTACAGGCTTGATCTTCTCTACCATATCCGCGATCTTATTAGGATTTGTCACGCACAGTTCGTAAGCTATATCCTTGCCGAAATACTCAAACTCCTTCAGCATTTCTTCCGTTGTTCTAAAGTACAGCGGCGCCTGCTGATCAGCGTCAGCATAATTTTGCCCCGCCTGCAAAATGGCACGCAGCTGGGCGTCTTCCGGCCCCAGGAAATGCACGTCTCCTGTCGCTACTGTAAGCTTACCCATTTTTTTACCAAGCTCATATATCTTGCGGTTATAATCCTGCAGCTGTTTCAGCGTGCAACGTTCCTGTCTTACCAGGAACATATTATTGCCTGTCGGCTGCACTTCCAAATAATCGTAAAAAGACGCTATTCTTTCCAGATCTTCATCGGATCGGCCCGCCAAAATGGCACGATACAACTCGCCCGCTTCGCAGGCCGAGCCTAAAATCAAACCTTCGCGATATTCTTCGATAACTTCACGGGGTAGCATCGGCCTTTTATGCAGATAACGCAGGTGACTGATAGTTACCAGCTTATACAAATTGCGCAAACCGGTTTCATTCTTCGCCAGAATAATGATATGGTTGTTCTTAACTTTTTTGATACGACTTTTTTTGATAGTATCCGTCGGCTCCAAATCGATATCATGGCCATCGTCATTCATCAAATAGCCTTCCATACCAAAAATAAGCTTGATATCGGCTCTTTCCGCCGCATCAAAACAGAACGGGAATGCCTGTACTACGCCGTGATCAGTGATGGCCAGGGCCTTATGCCCCCATTTGATAGCAGTTTCCACCAATTCTTCCATTGGTGTAACACCGTCCATCTTACTCATTTTCGTATGGCAGTGCAGTTCAACGCGTTTTACTTCGGCTGTCTCCATCCGCTCTTTTTTAGGAATCACCATGATCCCCTGAGGGCTGATAACCATTTCGTCAAACAGAAATCTGTCGGGAGCTACATTGCCCATAATCCGCAGCAGCATCCCCGGTTTGATCTTCTTTTTAAACTGCAAACATTCTTCCAACGTTTTAAAGCGTAACCTGACGTACAGGCCGCTGGTATCATCGCTAATATTAAAGGTCAGCATCACATTACCGGTACGCAGCACCCGTTCAATAAAGGCCTGCAGTTTACCGTCTTTATCGATACTTTTAACAAAAGTGCCTTCCACAACGACGCGGTTTTCCTCTTCTATAACGTCGATCATTGGTCTTGGCTTACCTTTAAAAGGCTTACCAAAAATCAGCCCGTCCGCTTTTTTATTGCCTCCGTACAAAAGATTATACGCCTTTTCATAAGCCTCATCTTTACGTGGTGGCTCGCAAACCGGTACCGGTTCAAAAGCCTGTGCTTCACCTATTTCAGCTGCTTCCGGCTCTTCCGGCGGCAAAGGTATTTCGTCCTGCTCCGTTTCTACCGGTTCAGCATTGTTTACAATTTCAATTTTGGGTTCTGCTTTTTCCTGCTCGGTTTCCACTGCAGCTTCCACAACATTAGTCTGCTGCAATTCAACCTTAGTCAAATTAAAAGCAGCGGTAAGCTTGGCTGCCACCGCTGCAAGTAAATCTTCTGTCACGGGAGCAACCGCTTTATACTCAATTTGCCAGATCGCAGCCTCGATATCCATAAAAATCTTCTCCGGCTGAATCAGACGAGCACGTAATAATTCCGCTTCCGCTAAGGACTGCTCGCCCAAAAAAGCAAAAAATTTATTTTTATCGGGAACAATACAATATTTCGCCTTCATGCTCGCGTCCTTTCATCACAATCAACCAACATTTTCTAAGGTAATGATACCATCAATAGTCTGCAAACCACGAATAATATCAACATCATCCCTGTCCTTACTTATTTTTAAATACAACTCCAGCACTACTTCGTTCTTTCTGGAATTGTTTTTCACGTTCAGCGTCCTTACTTTGACGCCGTTTTCCGTTAAATATGACGTTATATTGGTTATGATGCCCGGTTCATTTTCCGCAACGATGCGGATAAATCGTCGGGCGTTCCTACTGCTGCCGGCAAAACGCTTTTCCCAGCTGTGAAAAGTGACCAAAGTCACCATCATTACAGCCGTAGAAGCAATACTTAAAATATACATACCGGCACCTGCAGCCAAGCCGATCGCAGAAATCATCCACAAGCTGGCAGCTGTTGTTAAACCACGTACGGTAACGCCTTCGTGCATAATAGTACCGGCGCCTAAAAAGCCGATACCACTGACTACCTGGGCCGCAATACGGGAAGAATCACGATTGCGCGGGAATTCTTCCCCATGCATAGTGTAATCATCATAACCATACATAGAAACCAGCATAAATAACGCCGCACCGGCACAAACCAAAATATGCGTCCTAAAGCCGGCCGGTCTATCACCGCTGCCGCGTTCGATGCCGACTATCCCGCCTAAAAAAGCGGCTAATAATAGACGGATCAACATTTCCCATTCATGAGAACTCATATCGGCACCTCCTTACTATATAAGTTTAATAGTTTTATTTTGCAAAAGCCAGTTCTGCAATCATATTTTTAATATCCTGAACATAATCACTGTCCAAAGGCAAATATCTAACCTCGCCGGTTTTACGGATCTTGACTTCCAGCTTGCCTTCGGTCAAGGTTTTCGGTCCTACCACCACACGTACGGGATAGCCAATCAGGTCGGCATCTTTAAATTTAACACCGGGTCGTTCGTTGCGATCGTCGATAACGGTTTCCAGCCCTGATTTATGTAGCTGCATATAGATCTCTTCCGCTTTGGCTGTAGAAGCTTCGTCTTTAGTATTTACGGGCACTACCAGCACATGATACGGAGCGATCTCAATCGGCCAGATAATGCCGTTTTCATCGTTGTTCTGCTCGATAGCGGCAGCCATCGTTCTGCTGACGCCAACACCATAGCAGCCCATGACCATCGGCTGTTCTTTGCCGTTTTCATCAAGATAGGTAGCTTTTAAAGCCGAACTATATTTAGTGAACAGTTTAAAAACCTGCCCAACTTCGATACCACGGGCCTTGCTTACTTCACCGCCGCAGTGCGGGCACGGGTCGCCTTCCTGAATCAGGCGGATATCGGCTACATAAGTAGGTTCAAAATCGCGGCCAGGGTTGACATTGATCAGATGATAGCCTTCTTTATTAGCACCACAGCAGACATTGTGCATCTTCATTACGGTAGAATCTACAACTACCAGCACTTTTTTGCTGTCGATACCTACAGGGCCCATATAACCGCCAACGGTGCCGGCAGCTGCCAGCTGTTCTTCGGTCGCCATTTCCACATCGTTAACGCCACAGGTGTTGATGACTTTGATCTCGTTTACCTCGTGATCGCCACGAACAAAGCATAAAATCAAGCCTTTGTCGCTGTTATAAGCAACTGCTTTTACAGAATGGTCTACCGGCAGCTGTAAGTAGGCACAAACATCGGCAATAGTTTTGCAATCAGGTGTTACAACCTCTTCTTTAGCCAGTAAAGCTTCTTCCGCAGCTTCCAAAGCAAACATTTCGGCTTTCTCTACATTGGCAGCATAATCGCAGCTGTTGCAGAAAACTATTTCGGCCTCACCGCTGTCAGCGATAACCATAAACTCATGGGAGCCGCTACCACCGATGGCGCCTGAATCAGCTTCTACCGGGCGGAAGTTCAACCCGCAGCGGGTAAAGATATTGGTATAAGCATCATACATATCCTGATAAGATTTATCAAGACCAGCTTCGTCACGGTCAAAAGAATAAGCATCTTTCATAATAAATTCGCGGCCACGCATCAAACCAAAGCGCGGACGGCGTTCATCACGATATTTATTTTGGATCTGGTAAACGCTAAGCGGCAGCTGACGGTAAGAACGCACGTCGCCACGGATCAAAGTAGTTACCATTTCCTCATGAGTAGGTCCAAGGCAGAAAGCGCGGTTATGGCGATCCTGCAAACGAAACATTTCCGCACCATATACATCCCAGCGGCCGCTTTCCTGCCAGATCTCAGCCGGTTGGACAATAGGCATCAACAGTTCCTGCGAGCCTTTCGCATCCATTTCCTCGCGTACTATATTTTCGATTTTTCTTAATACACGCCAAGCCAGGGGCAGGTAAGAATAAATACCACCAGCAGCTTTACGCATAAAGCCTGCACGCAGCATCAATTGGTGACTAACGACCTCCGCCTCTGCCGGTACCTCGCGCAAAGTAGGAGCATACAGTTTGGAAACTCGCATTATTTCATCTTCCTCTCAACCAAAATTTTATTTATTTCATCAAACAGCTCGTCGATTATTTTATCTTCATCGACTTTTTTTATGATATCGCCTTTGCGGAACAGTAACCCTTCGCCTATACCGCCGGCAATACCTATATCAGCTTCCCTTGCTTCACCGGGGCCGTTAACTACGCAGCCCATTACCGCTACGGTAATCGGTTCGGTTATGCTGTCTAAACGGCGTTCTACCTCTAAAGCCAATTTTTCCAGGTTGATCCTGGTTCTGCCGCAGGTCGGGCAGGAAATCAAAGTTGGGCCATATTCCCTTAAGCCCAACGCTTTTAAAATATTATAAGCTACTCTAACCTCATTGACCGGGTCGCCGGTCAGCGAAACACGAATAGTATCGCCAATGCCTTCTGCCAGCAGTGTACCGATCCCAACCGCCGATTTGATAATACCGGAATTGACAGTCCCCGCTTCCGTGATGCCCACATGCAGCGGATAATCACACTGCGCCGCTAAAAGCCTGTACGCGGCAATTGTCAAAGGCACATCGTGCGCTTTAAGTGATATCTTGATATTACGGTAATCAAGTTCTTCTAAAATATGGATATGCCTCCAGGCTGCCTCTACCAAAGCTTCCGGTGTGGGATGACCATATTTCTCCAGTAGATCCTTAGGCAGTGAACCAGCATTAACGCCAATACGGATAGGAATATTCTTAGACTTAGCCGCAGCAACAACGGCTTCTACCTTCTCGCGGCCACCAATATTACCCGGGTTCAAACGCAGGCCGTTGACGCCTGCTTCAATAGCAGCCAAGGCCAGTTTATAATCGAAATGAATATCAGCGATCACCGGGATCGGGCTTTGCCTGACTATTTCCCGCAAAGCTTCTGCCGCCGCCATATCAGGCACGGCACAGCGAATAATATCGCATCCTACTGCCGCCAGTTCGTTGATCTGTTTTAAGGTAGCGGCAACGTCGTCTGTACGGGTATTCGTCATCGACTGCACTGAAACCGGAGCTGTGCCGCCGATCATAACCGAGCCAAGCTGTAATTGTCTGGTACTTCTGCGTTTCATAAAGACACCTCTTTATTTTATCGACTGATGTCGTTAAACACCGCCAAAACAGTAATACTAAGTATAATTGCCACGCCAACCATTTGGATAGCGTTGGTCGCACGTGATCCCAACGGTTTACCGCGCACGGCTTCCAATACCAGCAGTACCAAGTGTCCGCCATCCAAAGCTGGCAGCGGCAACAAATTGATAACGCCCAAATTGATGCTTAAAAAAGCAATAAAGTTCAATAGCGGCAGCATGCCCTGATGGGCCATCTCTCCTGCCATCTTGGCTACACCTATAGGACCGGCAACATCGGCCGGAGCCGCACCAGTAATGATCTTCTGTAAGCCGTCTACCATAGCAAAAATAATATGTTTGGTATAACCGGCACCCATAATGGCAGCTTCCATAACACCAGGCTGATATTGCTCATACTTGGGCGAAATACCGATCAGCGGTCTGCCGTACTGTGCATCGTAAGCTGGTACCATCTGATAGTTTTTTACCTCACCCTGATGCTCGGCAGTAACTGTAATCTCTTTATCGGGATATTTTTGTAAGGTAACTACCAGATCATTCCATGTAGCTATATTTTCGCCATTGATAGAAATAATCCGGTCGCCGGCAACCAGACCTGCTTTCGCCGCAGCCTTATCTTCCATGATCGTACCTAAAACAGGCAAATCCACCGGCTTTTGGATACCATTGATCATAAAAATACTAAAGAATAAAAGTACCGGCAGCAGAAAGTTCATCAGCGAACCTGCTAAAATAACCAGCATTCTGGCCGGGATAGATTTTGACTTAAATGAATCTGCGCTGGCAGGCTCGTCAGGGTCCATACCTGCGATCTTATTATAACCGCCTAATGGGATTATTCTTAAACTGTATAATGTTTCGCCGATCTTTTTCTGAAAAATATTCGGCCCGAAACCAATGGCAAACTCGTCCACGCGCATACCTGTCATTTTGGCCGTAATAAAATGGCCAAATTCGTGCACGGTGATCAACACACCAAAGACGAAAATTGCTGCTAAAATAGTTGTCATGTCCGAGTCCCCCCTTTCAATACAATGCTGCTAAAATTTCTCGTGTCAGTCTGCGAGTTTCGGCATCTGTCTGCTCGATATCCTCGATGGTAGGTTGTAATATATTCTGATGTCTGGCGGCAATTTTTTCGATCGTCAGCGGGATATCAAGATATTTGATCTTACCCTCTAAAAACGCATACACGGCTTCTTCATTAGCCGCGTTAAAAGCACAGGGCAAGGTGCCGCCAGCTTTACCACATTCGATCGCCAGCTTCAGCGCCGGGAAAGCTTCCAGATCAGGCTCTTCAAAAGTAAGCTGGCCCGCCTTCACCAAATCCAGCTGGCCAAAAGCATTGTCAAAACGCTCTGGATACGAAAATGCATATTGGATAGGCAACCGCATATCCGGCAAACCAAGCTGCGCCAGTACAGAACCGTCCTGGTACTCAACCAGAGAATGAATAACGCTTTGTGGATGCACAACAACGTCGATTTTTTCATAAGGCATATCAAACAGCCAATGAGCTTCAATAACCTCTAACCCCTTATTCGCCAACGTCGAAGAATCGACAGTTATTTTTCTGCCCATGCTCCAGTTAGGATGCTTTAAGCATTGCTCTAAAGTTACATTTTCCAGCTCGTCCTTGCTTTTGCCTCTAAAAGGTCCGCCCGATGCTGTTATCAGCAACCGCTTGACCTCTTTATGCTCACCACCTGCTAAAGATTGAAAAATAGCACTGTGTTCGCTATCGACCGGCAGCAGACTTACTTTATGCCTGCATGCAGCCTCCATTACAATACTGCCCGCAGCAACCAAAGTTTCTTTGTTAGCCAGGGCGATATCTTTACCATGCTCGATAGCCGCCAAAGTAGGCCGCAAACCGGCATAGCCAACCATTGAAGCTAAAACCGTATCAGTTTCACTATAGGTGGCTACTGCTAAAAGACCTTCTTCACCAGCCAGAATCTTTGTTTTGCCATTATATCTCTCACGCAGTCTCTGCGCCGCAGCTTCATCAGAAAGCGCCGCAATATCTGGCTGAAAAAGCTTTATCTGCTCCTCCAGCAAGGCATCACTGGTATGCGCCGCTAAAGCTTTGATCTTTATTTTATCAGGATTAGCAGCAGCTACCTCTAAGGTTTGCTTACCGATAGAACCAGTACTGCCAAGTACGGAAACATTTTTCATTTTAAGCCTCCGAATCATCTCATCAATTTGCTCTGGTCAACAAAACCGAAAATACTAAAACATAGTATCCTAGTGGTACGGCAAAAAGTAAGCTGTCACAGCGGTCTAAAACGCCGCCATGTCCCGGGAATATCTTGCCTGAGTCCTTAACGCCGAAAGAACGTTTTAGAATAGATTCTACCAAGTCACCCAGCGGCGCGAAGATCGCTACGCATAAACCCAAAGCAACAGCTTGCAGCATAGCCATATCCAACACTTTTACTCCCAAATAAACCATTACAGCCAAGCAGCCAATAAAACCGGCTACAGCGCCTTCAATAGATTTGTTGGGGCTAACGTTAGGGCATAATTTGTTTTTGCCGATAGCGCAGCCAATAAAATAAGCAAAAGTATCGCTGGCCCAAGTTCCCAGCATGATCAGCCAGAAGAAGCACTCACCACCTTCTAAAATAAACGAACCGATAACGACCGGTTCAAACGGCAGCTGCCGCAGCAAACCGAAATGAAAGAACAAGATTCCGATATATAAAACCGCTAATACCGACAATCCCATATTCTCCACTAAATTGCCTTTGCAATGCTTGTGCAGCCCTTCCAGCATAATAGCTATGATAGTCACTACTAAAAATAGCGGCAGCGAGTATAAAGTGTAGATAGAATCATCTAAATACATCAAACTTCCCACTAATACTAACGTCATAATACCCGACGAGAAATAGAAAACCGTATAACCCTTATTCTTCGCCATATTATAAAATTCAAGCCAGCCGACAGCAGCTAAAACGAATACCGCCGCATTGAACAGCATTCCGCCGCTATGCAGCAGCCACACTACTATCGGTATGCCTACTAAACCAGTCAAAATACGAGTTAACATAACAATACACCTGCTTAATTTATTTTGTCACTAACCCGCCAAAGCGGCGTTCGCGCCCCTGATATTCTTTGATTGCCTGCAAAAACATTTCAGGAGTAAAAGCAGGCCAATAGGCATCTGTAGTCCAAATCTCCGCATAGGCGATCTGCCACAGCATAAAATTACTGATACGGTTATCCCCGCCCGGCCTGATCAACAGATCCGGCGCAGGCAATCCTGCCGTATAGAGATAGTTTTCCAACACTTCTGCCTGTATGTCTTCTACCTTGAGCAAACCCTTTGCGGCATCGGCAGCAATATGCTGTACTGCCTGCAAAATCTCGGCCTGTCCACCGTAGTTTATTGCCAAATTTAAAATAATACCCGTATTAGCCTGCGTTGCTGCCACAGCATCGTCCATCTTCTGCTTTACAGCTTCCGGCAAGCCTTCGCGCGATCCCATAAACCGTACCTGCACATTGTTTTGATTAAATTCCTCAATCTCACTTGTCAGGTAACGACTTAGCAACTCCATAATAAAACTGACCTCCGTAACAGGACGTTTCCAGTTTTCGGTCGAAAAAGCATAAGCACTGATAACTTTAACGCCCAGCTTATCGGCAGTTTTCACAATAGTTTTTAAAGTCTCGGCACCAGCCTGGTGGCCAAAGGTGCGTACTTTGCCCTGCTCTTTAGCCCAACGTCCGTTACCGTCCATAATGATAGCTATATGCTGGGGCACCGCATCTAAATTGATACCGTCGATATTGATATTAACGTCGGGGTTTGTATTTTTCTTGATTTTGAACAAGCTGTTAAACACAAGCACACCAACCCTTCTCTGGGATAAATAAAACTGACAGACCCCCTCGAAGAGGGGGCCTTGCAGTCCTAAAAACTTAAAATCAAAGGCTAATAGCGCCTACCGGGCAAACGCCGGCGCAAGCACCGCATTCAACACATTCATCAGTGATTTCGTATTTGCCTTCAGCTTCTTTAATAGCGCCTACTGGGCAAGTACCAGCGCAGGAACCGCAACCAACACACTCTTCTTTATTGATTACATATGCCATCTTCCAGCACCTCCTTTCTATATCTTTTTACTGTTACAATAGCAATTTTATCGTTATCCAGCAACTGCTGTCTAACTACATATTCAGTAGGGACCCTGCCTTCGATATCCTCAGCACGCTGACGCGGAGGCTGCGAAACAGTAACCGTATATTGGATACCGGCAGCTTCCAGTCTTGCAATAGCTTCGGATAGCGGCAATGCCAAAACGTCAGGTATCAGCATCAGATTTCCATAACTTCTTTTTCTTTATTAGCCATAATCGTATCAACATCTTTGATGATCTTATCGGTCATCTTCTGCACATCGTCAATACCTTTTTTAGCGTCGTCCTCGGTGATTTCTTTAGCTTTCTCTGCTTTTTTAATAGCATCGTTAGCATCGCGGCGCAGATTACGTACGATAACGCGAGCATCCTCGGCTTTTTTATGTACTGTTTTTACGATCTCTTTACGGCGTTCTTCCGTCAGCTGCGGCAGATTTAAACGAATAACTGCACCATCACTGTTCGGGTTCAAACCCAAATCAGATTTCATAATAGCGCGTTCGATATCTTTCAATAAGTTTTTCTCCCACGGTTGAATAATGATCATTCTAGGTTCGGGAACGGTAACACTGGCTACCTGATTAACAGGAGTCGGAGTACCGTAATAGTCCACCATAACTTTTTCCAGCAAAGCCGGTGTAGCTCGTCCAGCGCGAACGGAAGCAAGATCGACACGCAGCACGTCAACGGTTTTATGCATTTTGCCTTCTGCTGTTTCAAGAATCTCTTTTACTGTTGCCATGATTATTTTCCTCCTACCAGGGTACCGATCTCTTTGCCTAAGGCAGCACGCAAAATGTTACCCGGTTTATCAATATTAAATACTACGATAGGAATTTTATTATCCATACAAAGGCTGATCGCCGTGGAATCCATTACACTCAATTTTCTTTGGATCACTTCCAAATAATCGAGGTTCTCAAACATTACAGCATCCTTGTTTTTAGCCGGGTCGCAGTCGTAAACTCCGTCAACACCCTTCTTAGCCATCAATATCGCATCGGCTTCTACCTCGGCCGCCCTCAAAGCAGCTGTTGTGTCGGTCGAAAAATACGGATTACCAGTACCTGCGGCAAAAATAACCACGCGTTCCTTTTCCATATGCCTTATCGCACGGCGCCGAATATACGTCTCTGCGATCTGACGCATCTCGATTGCCGTTTGTACGCGGGTAGGAACTCCTAAAGTTTCTAAAGCATCCTGTAATGCCAGCGAATTGATAACTGTGGCAAGCATACCCATATAATCTGCGGTAGCACGGTCCATACCTTTAGAACTGCCCGATAAACCACGCCAAATGTTGCCGCCGCCGTTAACGATAGCGACCTCTAATCCACATTCCGTAACATCTTTGATCTGCGAAGCTATAGATTCAACCGTTTCAGGATCTATACCGAACCCTTTATCACCGGCTAAAGCTTCACCGCTCAGTTTTAAAATGACACGCTTATACTTTGATTGTTCTGCCACTTCCACAACCTCCTATTTCTGCACTCTATATCCTATTTCATATTCTACATTTAACCCATATTTCCTCTTTTTTAGCTTGAGTTTTTTGTGAAATACAGCCATTCGGGCAAAAAATAAGAGAACACCGAAGTGTTCTCTTATGCGGTTTAACATTATTTTACGAAGGACATAACTTCTTCAGCGAAGTTTTCTTCTTTTTTCTCAATGCCTTCGCCCAACTGATAACGGCTGAAACGACGGATGGAGATGTTTTCACCGATTTTAGCAATAGATGCCGTAATCAAATCGGAAATAGTTGTATCAGGATCTTTAACAAAAGGTTGTTCCATCAAGCATACTTCTTTGTAGTATTTCTCGATACGGCCGGAAACCATTTTTTCAATGATTTTTTCGGGTTTGCCTTCGTTGCGTGCCTGTTCTGCCAAAACTGTTTGTTCGTGCTCAAGCTCAGCAGTAGGAACTTCTTCACGCTTAAGGTAGCTGGGATTGGTTGCAGCGATATGCATAGCGATATCTTTTACCAATTCTTTGAAAGCATCAGTTTTAGCAACGAAGTCTGTTTCGCAGTTAACTTCTACTAAAACGCCAATGCGTCCGCCACCATGGATATAAGCTTCAACAAGACCTTCAGCAGCTACACGGCCAGCTTTTTTAGCGGCGGCAGCCAAGCCTTTTTCACGCAGGAAATCGATTGCTTTATCGATTTCGCCATCGCAAGCGGCAAGAGCTTTTTTGCAGTCCATCATGCCTGCGCCGGTACGTTCGCGCAGCTCTTTTACTAATGCAGCAGTAATTTCAGCCATTTATTTATCCTCCAGTATTGTAATATTATTCAGCGTCTTCAGCTGCAATTTCTTCAGCAGCTGCTGCTTCTTCCATTTGCATACCTTGACGGCCTTCCAAAACAGCGTCCGCCATTTTAGCAGTCAACAGTTTTACTGCGCGGATAGCGTCGTCGTTAGCGGGGATTACATGGTCGATAACGTCGGGATCGCAGTTGGTGTCAACGGTAGCAACGATAGGAATGTTCAGTTTGCGTGCTTCCAGCACAGCGATATTTTCTTTGCGGGGGTCAACAATGAAGAGAGCGCCCGGCAATTTTTTCATGTCTTTGATGCCGCCAAGATATTTGTTCAGTTTTTCCATCTCGTGACGGAGACCAAGAACTTCTTTTTTAGTCAATACGTCGAAAGTACCATCAGCTTCCATAGCTTCCAGTTTACGCAGACGGTTGATACGGTTTTGGATGGTTTTGAAGTTAGTCATCATGCCGCCCAACCAACGTTCGTTTACATAGAACATGTTGCAGCGTAAAGCTTCTTCACGCATAGCTTCTTGAGCTTGTTTTTTAGTACCGACGAACAAAACGTTTTCGCCGCGAGCAGCAACGTCGCGCAGGAAATTGTAGCATTCTTCAACTTTTTTAACGGTTTTCTGCAAATCGATGATGTAGATACCGTTTCTTTCAGTGAAGATGTACGGAGCCATCTTAGGGTTCCAACGACGGGTTTGGTGACCGAAATGAACACCAGCTTCAAGTAATTGTTTCATGGAAATAATAGCCATTTTTTATTGCCTCCTGTTTTTCCTCCGCAGAGATCTGTTTTAGCCCTTCACCGCAAGCGGACAGTGGGCTGATCGTTCTGCGTGTGTATTTTTACACCGTGTGATATTATACCACAGTTACAGATCCTGCACAAGCTTTTATTAGTAACCAGCGCTAAAATTTGTTTAGTACGTTACAGTTAATATGTATACAAAATATTTTAGCCGTCACACTTGCCAACCAATAGCAGATATGCTAGATTAGATTTGTTTATATATTTAATGTACGAAAGGTGGAACTACTTCTATGACCTTCAATATCGACAAAATGATCTCCCCTTTTATCAAAGCGCTTCCGCCCTCCGGACTGGCTAAATTCTTAGAAATCACCGCCAACAATCCTAACATCGTCCCCCTCAGCGTCGGCGAGCCTGATTTCGATATCCCTGCACCAGTGCGTCAGGCCTGTATAGACAGCCTGCAAGCAGGAAAAAGCAACTACACCTCTACCCTGGGCATGCTGGAACTGCGCGAAGCTATCGCAGCCGACACTTATAAAAATTACGGCGTCCAATACGACCCCAAATCAGAAATCATGGTCACCGTCGGCGTTAGCGAAGCGCTGGACGTAGTTATCCGCACTATTATGGTGCCCGGCGGCGAGATCATCATCCCCGAACCCTGCTATGTCGCCAATAAAGCCTGCATCATTTTAGCAGGCGGCGTACCCGTACCAGTCGAAACAAATTTGGAAAACGGCTTCGTGCCTACTATTTCTGACCTGGAAAAAGCAGTTACAACTAAAACCCGCGCCATTCTTTTAGGCTACCCTAATAACCCTACAGGCGCTATCATGAGCAAAGAACAAATCAAAACAATAGGTGACTGGGCCGTAAAGCACGATATCATGATTATTTCCGATGAACTGTATGCCCATCTGACCTACGGCGGAAAAAAACATACCATGTTCACTGCCTTCCCCGAATTTAAAGAACGTACCGTCGTTTTAAACGGCTTCTCCAAAGCTTATGCCATGACCGGTTTGCGTTTAGGCTACTTTACCGCACCGGCAGCCTTCGTCCATGCAGCCAACCTGCTTCACCAAAACGTAGTGCTCTGCGCCAATATAACCGCGCAATACGGCGCTATCGCAGCCCTCAAATACTGCGCCAACGATATGCACGCTATGGTGGCCGAATATGAAAAGCGCCGCCAGATTATGATTGACGGCTTCAAAGATATCGGTCTGCCCCTCTACGAACCTGAAGGCGCCTTCTATGTGTTCCCCTGCATCAAGCAAACAGGGCTCACCAGTATGGAATTTGTTGAAAAACTGCTTGAGGAAGAAGAAGTGCTCGTCATTCCCGGCAGTTCCTTCGGTGCCAGCGGCGAAGGCTTCATTCGCTGCTCCTATGCTTACAGCGAAGATAATCTGCGCGAAGCATTGAAACGCATCGCCCACTTCATAAAAAAATATAGTAAATAACCCGCTTTCGCCAAAACAGACTGCTACGATAAAATCGAAGCAGTCTGTTTTTATTTCCATTATAACAACCCGACAGGTATATACCAGTTTCTGTCATCTATCGGCAGCAAGTCCCCGGCTAAACAAACTACGCCGCCAGTGCCTATTTTTAACGCCCGTTCACCTTCCGTTATCGGCTTCAAAATTTCAAACTTTTTAACATCCTTCGCCGGGCAAGAACTTTTACGAATCGCCAGCGGATACACGCAACCATCCAGCTCAATCAACAATTCAACCTCTTTGGTATTGAAATCGCGATAGTAGCTAAGCGGCGGGACCATCCCGCAGTTAATAAAGCTCTTATAAATCTCATTCACAACCCCAGTTTCAAAAAACTTAGCAGCCATAGCGCCTGCCTCAAGCGTGGGAGCACTGCTCCAGCGCAGCAAATAAGCCGCCAAACCGGTATCAGTAAAATACAGTTTGGGTGCTTTTACCGCATATTTCAAATTAGGATGGGCAAATGGTTCCAATAAATATACTAATCCTGCGGCCTCCAAAACCTTTAACCATTGCTTCGCCGTCGGTGGCGTGATCTCGGCCTCTTTTGCTAATGCCGCATAATTGAGCATACTGCCTGTATAACTGGCAGCAGCGCATAAAAAACGATAGAATTGCAATTCATCATTTACCTGTGCCAGTTCTTTTACATCACGTTGCAAAAAAGTTTGTACATATGATGAATAATAAATGTTCCAGTCCTGCTCTGTAGCATTGTTCAAGGCAGGCATGCTGCCACGCCAAATACGCTCAAACAAGTCACGCAAAGGTAGCGGTACTGCTTCCTGGGCTCGTTTCATCAGCAGCTTAGCCTCCGGCACAAAAAACTCTGCCTTGCGGCCAGCAAGCTCGCCAGAGCTTAACCCTAGCAGATTAACAATACCAACCCTGCCAGTCAGGCTTTCGCTAACACCATTCATCAAAGCAAAAGCATGGGATCCGGTCAGCCAAAAATCTCCGTTATTGCCCTGATTGTCTACATACATTTTAATGTAAGGAAGCAGCTTCGGCGCCATTTGGATCTCGTCGATCAATAGAGGCGGCTGGTAACGCTGCAAAAAAAGTGCCGGTTCCGTCATCGCCAAACTGCGCACGTTGATGTCGTCCATCGTTACATAAGTACGATTCCCCTCGGCCAGCTTACGCAGCAAAGTAGTCTTCCCCACCTGACGCGGCCCCGTAACAAGAAGCACCTTAAAACAACCGCTTAACTTTTCAATTGTCGCTTCTAAATGGCGATTTATATACATCATGCGTCTTCCTTTTTCTTATTTTCTTTGTTAGTTTTAACCCAACATTTTATTTTTAATACTTGCGATAACTTTCCTAATACTTAATATACAGACAAATTATAGCACAGAAGTGCCCCCCCACAAGACAAAACCTTTTATGCTCTTATCTTTATAAAAACTTCATGCCAAACTTATCACGTGCCACATTACGCAAATAAGCCATTTCCTCACGCCTTCTAAACAGCAGAATCCACACTGCATTAGAAATAACCAAGCACAAAATTACACCTAAGATAAAATTGATAATAGTAACTTCACTAAACAACTTATTATACAGCCACTTGCTAAAAACCGCCGTCAACAAGGTTACAGCGGCATATTTAAAATAATCCTTAAAGTAATCTTTCAACTTAATATCAATACCGTTTCTAAACAAAACATATGGTTCCACCCAAAAGCAGGTCAACAAAGTGCTAATGATACCACCCCAGATAACGCCAATAACGCCATAATGGATAGTGAGGTAAACAGAAGCTACTAAATTGATTATCGCTTCTGCTAACGGCTTGTAACGGTCATTCCAGTATAAACCACTGGCATCGCGAAAAGCTAATACCGCCTTACGCATATATGTAAAATAAAAATTAACTATCAGCCAAGTCACTATTGCTTCATTAAATAAAAACTTCTTACCCAGCCAGAGCTCGATAAGCTGATTCAAAAGCACATGAAAACCACAACTGACAATCATGGCCTGCCATGCAACAGTAAATTCTGTAACCTGAAAAATTTTATTTTTCTTTTCTGCGCCTTCCAGCGCAAGCAGATTACCGATGCTTGCCGTTACCGAAGCAAAAAACTGACTGGCAAAACTGTTGATTGCGTTAATAACCAGATAATAATTGCTGTATAATCCCACTGCTGTTAACCCAACCAATTTAGAAAGAATCAGATTAGAAGTTGAAAAACCTGCCATAGCGCCTATTTTATGCGCAATCATGGCTTTAACATTTTTTATAATAGTATTCTTAATACCGATATCTAATTTTTTTACTGCTTTATCCTGCAAAAATTGATAAACCTGATCGGCTTTTTTAGCCACAGCAAAATTTTCACAAACCGTTACCAGCAGCATCAAAACAATATACAGCCAATAACTGGGATAAACCAGCAACGCAATGATTTGCAACACAGCCAACACTATCTGGCCGCCGCTTTGATAAATACTGTTAATGTACTGTTTTTGGTCAGCAATCAGTAAATTGCGTTTATAGGAATAAAAGTAACTAACGCCAGTATTAAGTAAAAAAATCACATAAAACCAATGAATATCAGTGACAGAATTCCCTTTAATAAACCAGTCCAGCCATGGCAGCACGCAGATACCGGCAACGATAATAAAAATACCAATGCCACTATACGCTTTTTGAAAAAGCCACATCAAAGCTTTAACAGTTTCTGTATCTTTTTCTGCCAGCGGCTTATACAAACTATATACAATCGCCGGTCCTACACCTAATTCCGCTAACGACAACATTGCCAGCAAATTAGTAAATAAACCATTGATACCTAAATACTCTATTGGCAGCGAGCGAACAAAAACAAGACGAACCACAAACTGCAAAGTAAGTTTCAAAACATATGTAATTGTAGAATATTTGATATTTTTACTTGCCTGTTCTATTCGCATTTATCTTTCTTTATCCCATCATTATCAAAACACATTGCATAACCTAATCCTAACAAAAACCAGTAACAGTATGTAATATTCAAATTATCACCTATTCCAGATGTCAAAACACCAATAAAAGCAATACTAAAAAATATATAATCATATTTGTCTTCAGATGGAAGCATTGAATGTTTATTAATTCTTTTATATAAATTCAAAATGAGAAATATTGATGGCATTAAAAATAAGAAAAAACCTGTAACACCATTTTCAGCAAATCTTACAGTGTACTCTCCTAATCGAGGAAATCCTGATCGTAATACACCTTTTTCTCTTTGATTCTTAATCCACATCTTTACTTCGCTATTTTTTTGCCCCCTATCAGGTAAATAATGCGGTATATAGGCATTTCTTAAATTACTACCAACTCCCAATACAGGATTGTCTAAACCAATTTTTAAGTCTGCTAACATAATTGAATATCTTGCACCATTACTTCTCTCATTTGTACTTGCTAAAGAAGCAAAGTTTTCTGAAAAATACTTATTTGTTTGTGCAATCAAGTCAGAACCAGCAGCAATATTTGTGGTCATCATACAATTATTTATAAAATAGTTAGCACCCCAAAAAGCAAGTGTGGAACAAATCATAATTGTTAAAGTACGCTTAAAGAAAAGCTTTTCTCGCAGATAAATCGTAAAAATTATTAATAAAAAAAGTTCGCTCGCAAATAATGCAACGGCTGTTCGTGCTTTGGTAAGAAAAATAAAAAAGCTGAATAAAATAAAAGCTATGCAATATAAATATTTATAATTATCTTTTCTCATGTTAATAAAACTATTCCATAAAAACGGTATTGCAAAGGCCCCATATATCCCCAAGTATGAAGGTTCTGCAAAAACAGAACGTAATTGCCCCCTCCATAGAAGCGGTGGCCACCATGTACCATCATTTTTAACAGAATGAAAATATGGTGTAATAACCACAAGTAAGTTTTTAGCAGTTTCATTTCCCGTAAAATAAAAAATTTCTATTGCACTATAGGTAAAAACTACAACTAACCCTGCTAAAACGCCTTTAGTCGTAATTCGTACTGCCTGCTGCCAGTTATTATAATACCAGCAGAAAATCATATAAGCCCCACCAAAACACCAGAATGTTTCTAAAAATACGCCTTTTACTTGCCTCACTATCATCCACGCACCCAAAGCAAATTTTTGGTCAACAACAATACCATGACTTGCAAAAAAAGCAAGTACGTAAGGGAGCTTTTCTATTTGACCAACAGGACTGCTAAACACTAAATCATAATAAGGATAAGTGTATAACCCCATTATTAATGACAGCATAGTAACTGCAATATAGATGAAAGTAAATTTTAAAAATTTATCAAAATAGATCAATACATTTTTATATTTATACTGGCAATATACCGTATAAATAAATCCAGCAATAAAAGGATAAAATATTAATTTATTCCCTACGGGTCCCCCCCCAGAAATTCATTTGTATTATTTTGGGCGTGTTATTGAAAATCAAAAAAAAACAAATTAAAAAAAACAATATATTCTTATAGTTATTTTTCATATCTATATTCCAATCAAAATTTTTAAATTTATTCTTTACCCAAAGATTTTATATAGTAATATGTAAACGATGGTAGATACCATTTATTTTTTATAGTCATTAAAATAAAATAATGTTTTACTTTACATTCATCTTCATAGTCGTAATCAATATATTTTTGTACTTTTTTACATAATTCTTTATATTCATAATACTTTTTGCCAATAGATCTATTTGTTTTATCTTCAAAAAACATTCTAACTATAGCTACTATTCTAGTAGTCATAATAAAGTATCTTCCTG
>UQWM01000016.1 GCA_900544795.1 uncultured Phascolarctobacterium sp.
AGCTGCTGTACACCCACCAACAGGGCGACAGCGCAGTGATGGCCGGCAGCGGCGAAACCTACGACTTTGGCAGCGTCGACAGCACCCGTGCCAGAGTGGGCGCCCGCTTGAGCAAGGCTTACAGCGACCGTGCCACGGCCTATGTAGGCACTGCCTACGAATACGAATTTGACGGCGAGGCCACGGCTACCGTTAAAGGCTTCAGTACCCTGGCCCCCAGCATCAAGGGTGGCAGCGGAATGCTTGAGCTGGGCTACAGCCTTAAGCCCAAAGCCGCCAACGACCCCACCATCGACCTGTCCTTGCAGGGCTGGTTGGGCAAAAAAGAAGGCTTTACGACTAACGTCAACTTTATGTGGAAGTTCTAAGCAGCGACCTTTATATTCCTATACAAAACAAATACAGTCCTCAAAATAATAAAACCGTAGGGAAGCGTTGCTTCCCTACGGTTTTTAGCGTTCGGCAGTTATTTATGCCATTTCGTCAAGGTGCATGATGCTCATAGCCAGCAGCTGCGCACGCTCCGTCATTGACGCCACGAACAAATACTCATTATTTGTATGAGGGCCAACAGCCTGCGGCCCCATGCCACACAGAGTGGGCGCGCCTACGATAGCTGTCCAGGCAGAATCAGCACTGCCGCCCACATATAAAGCGCCGGGTACAGGCAAGCCCAGCTTCTCGGCCTGCTTGGCCAAATGGTTATACAGCTTCTGCACGCCGTCAGTAGTTTCCAGCGGCATAAATTCGATCTTATTTTCTGTTACGATGGTCGTAGTATTGGGAACATAGGTCTTGGCAGCGACAGCTTCCACATTTTTGATCGCTCTTTCAGCTTCCGCTACGGTTTTAAACCGAATATCCACACGAGCCTGAGCATGGTCGGGTACGATGTTGGCCAGAGTGCCGCCATTAAACACGCCCACGTTATAAGTAGTGCCGATCTCCAGATCAGTCAGAGCGTGCAGGGCGATAGTTTTGTGGCACAGCTCCAAAATAGCGCTGGCGCCTTTTTCCGGATCGTTGCCAGCATGAGCGGCAATGCCCTTGATAGTCAGCACCGGGCGGATAACGCCCTTGCGGCCAATGACTACGCTGCCATCGGCGCGTCCTGGTTCCATATTAAAGACCGCGTCTTTACCCAATCCTTCTTTTTTGAACCATTCTACCGCATCCGTATCGGGATGGGCCGGCTCTTCGTCGCCGCAGAAGAATAATGTCAGATCCGTATCTTCCCAGCCGTTTTCCAACAAAGCCTTCACCGTATACAAAGAAATGGCGATGCCCGCCTTCATATCCATAACACCGGGGCCGTAAGCCTTGCCGTCCTCCACCTTAAAGGGACGTTCAGCAGCCGTGCCTTTGCCGAAAACCGTGTCCATATGCCCCATCAGCATCACTTTTTTCTTGCCGGGACGTGGACGTTTAGCCAGCACATGGGTCGGCGCATTGGGCGTTTCGATATACTGCACATCAAAGCCATAGGGTACTAAAAAGTCCCCCACCATATGGGCGATCTCGTCGATACCTTCTAACGCATCGTAGCCGGAATCGATATTGACCATTTTGCCTAAAATATCCAGCATCGGTGCTTCGGATTTTTTGATTTGCTCTAAAATTTTCTGTTCCATTTTTTTGCTCCTGTTTCTAAAAATATCGTTTTTTAAAGTATCTTTATATTATTCGCTCTGACGGCGGTTTTTCCTGCCGCTGAAGCACGGCCTATAAAATACAGCGCAGCGGCTGCGGCTTACCCGTCAGCGATCTGGCGCCGCCGTCCGTTACCAGGTAGGTGTTTTCCGTCCCCACCATACCAATACCTGGCAGGGCGATCTTCGGCTCGACAGCAAAAACCATACCCGGCTCCAGCTTGCCCTTAAAGCCCCTAGCGATAGCCGGCGCTTCGTCCATGACCAGCCCAATACTGTGCCCCAAAAATTTGCCGCCGTTCATAAAGCCGTCCTCGTACTGATGGTCGAACTGCTCCATCACCTTGTTATAAACCTCTTCGATCACAGTACCCGGGTGCAACAGCGACGCTGTCAGCTGCTCTAAAAACACACAATGCTCGTAAGCCGCTTTGATTTTCTCCTTAAAGGGATCATCGTCCAGATCGCCGTAATAATAAACCACAGTTTTATCCGTATGGTAACCGTCCACGCCGCAGGGTATATCAAGATAAACCAGCCGTCCGGCCTGCAATTTGCGGAACGCCGAACCAATAGACTGCACAGCCACACAAGTGCCGCCCGTGCCGCCGGGACCGTCAAAAGCCGTTTTCACCAAGCCGCTTTTGCCAAAAGAAGCCAGCCCGACCACGTCCTCACCCAAAGGAAGGTTAAAACGTGCCACCCCATGGGAGCCACGCCGCAGCATTTCCGCATACAGGTTCACCGCCAGCTCGGCTTCACTTACCCCCTGCACGATAAAGCGAGCCGCCAGCTCGTCCAACACCGTGCGGTGGATAACGCCCGACCTTTGCATCAGCGTCAGCTCGTAAGTGCTTTTGACCAGCCGCAACTCGTTAATGACGCCGTTAATACCCTCGCTTGCGCCAAAGGGTAGATATTTTTGCAGCAGCCGCACCCATTCCAGGGTCGCTGTTTTTTCTTCCAGATAAACCTTCTGCGGCAGCGGCTGATAGAACTCTGCCAAAGTGCGAAAGCTTTGCATCGGCCGAATATCTTCCAGCAGCGACTCGTTGCAGGCACGTTCATAACTGCGGCGCACCCACAGCACCGCGTCCTGCGGCCTGATGACCAGTACGCCGTCCTGCATGGTGCCGGCAAAATAATACATATTGACCTTATTATTAACGATGGCTATTTCCCACCCGGGAAAATCTCTGTCCATAACGGCTCTGAATTTGCTTATCCGGGCCTGCAGCTCTGCCAGCGGCACCCGGCGCAGCTGCTCGCTAAGCAGCAGCTCGTGTTCTAAAATAGTCATGCTGTCACTCCTTTACTGCACTTTACCTATACTATTATCTTACCATAAATAACAAAACAGGGCTGATAATAAATATCAGCCCTGTTCCCCCATTTAGCCTATCTTATTTTTTAAATAATCCTGTAAAATCAAAAGTCGCAAAATAATCTTCCGGCGTTTCCGCACGGCGGATCAACTCTGTGCTACCGTCTTCCTTAAGCAGCACTTCAGCGCTGCGCAGCTTACCATTGTAATTGTAGCCCATGGAAAAACCATGTGCCCCGGCGTCGTGGATAAAAACCAGGTCGCCGATATCGATCTTCGGCAGCATCCTGTCGATAGCAAATTTATCACTGTTTTCGCACAAGCCGCCAGTAACGTCATATTTATGGTCGCAGGGAGCGTCTTCCTTGCCCATCACGGTAATGTGGTGGTAGGAACCATAAATTGCCGGACGCATCAGGTTGGCAGCGCAGGCGTCCAAACCGATATATTCCTTGTAGGTGTGTTTTTCGTGGATGGCTTTGGCCACCAAAGCGCCGTAGGGAGCCAGCATATAGCGGCCCATTTCGGTAAATATCTTCACGTCACCCATGCCTGCTGGTACTAAGATCTCTTCAAACGCCTGGCGCACGCCCTCGCCAATGACCATGATATCATTGCCCTCCTGGTCTGGACGATAGGGAACACCTACGCCGCCGGACAGGTTGATGAATTCGATATGAGCCCCAGTCTCCTGCTTTAGCTCGACTGCTACCTGAAAGAGGATGCGGGCCAATTCGGGATAATAAGCGTTGGTCACAGTGTTACTGGCCAGGAAAGCGTGCATGCCAAAATGCTTGACACCTTTAGCCAGCAGTATTTTATAAGCTTCGGTCATCTGCTCTCGGGTCATACCGTATTTGGAGTCGCCCGGGTTGTCCATAATATCGTTAGCGATAGCGAAATGCCCGCCCGGATTGTAACGGCAGCTGATAGTGTTGGGAATGTCAGCAACTTTCTCCAAAAAGTCGATATGGGTGATATCGTCCAGATTGATGGTCGCATTCATTTGACGAGCCAGCTGAAAATCTTCGGCCGGGGTAACATTGGACGAGAACATGATTTCATCGCCTCTAAAACCCACGGCGTCAGCCATCAACAGCTCGGTGTAGGAAGCGCAGTCAGCGCCACAGCCTTCCTCGCGCAAAATTTTCAGCAGCGTCGGGTTCGGCGTTGCTTTAACGGCAAAATATTCTTTAAAGCCTTTATTCCAGGCAAACGCCTTGTTTACACGGCGTGCTGTTTCGCGGATAGCGGCCTCATCATATAAATAAAATGGCGTGGCGTATTGTGCCGCGATCTCATCTAATTGTGTTTTGGTAACGAAGGGTTTTTTACTCATTCTTTCTCACCTTTCTCTGCTTCTGGAAGCAATTCTATTAGTTTTATTTCATTTTTCAAGGCATCCTTGAATAAATCGACTAAGTTCTGCTTACTGGAATACAAACAGGTCGAGCTGCTGCCATCGGCCAGGTCACCGGTCAAAACTTCCTGTGAATCGGCGATCAGGCGGATCTGACTATTGGGCTTGTGGGCGTAATAAATAATTGCACCTTCGATAGCAAAGGGCTGCCCGGTGATGATTACCACCTTCAGGCCTCTAGCCACTGCTTCAACCAATTCCGTCCTCAACGCTTCGATAGCGGCGCCGGTAGCCGACACATAAATGCGGGCCTTAGCCTTGGCAATAGTATTCTTCAGCTTGTTGATGATCTCTGTCGCACCTTTAATAGTGATATAACCATCGACACTCTGCGATACCACCGGCAGCTCCTGCAATAACTCCAGCTTCAGCTCCTGCAGGCGCCGTACCCGGTTCTGACAAAACTCATCCAGCGGCACCGGCGTATAACGGGTAGCCTTGTCCTCAAGCACATAGGCAGCACCCTTATCCACCAGTCCGGCCAACGCCGTATAGGTATTAGAGCGCGAGATGCCCGTCAGCTTGGTAGCCTCATAGCCAGTCAAGCGTCCCTCAGCCAGCAGCGTCAAATACAATGTTGCTTCCTGTCTGGTCAAATTAAAATAAGTCAGTTTTTCGATAATATCCATCGCTTGCCTCTCATTGTTCCTGTATGAGAACACTATAAAGGATTTTTTTCAGTTTGTCAAGGCTAACTTGCTTTTTTTAGTATTCTAAGGCCGTTTTTTCAAAATGCGTTACCAAACCTTTTGGCAGTTATCTTGATAACCTTCTATAATGCAACTATTTCCTCTTATTTTAACAATAATTACAAAGCTTTATTCCGATAGCTCTTTCCAGCAGAGCCTGCATAAAGAGAAAGACAAGATCGTCATCAAAGGCATCATCGAACTGCTCAACAAGCTGAATATCCGTACCGTAGCTGAAGGCATCGAAACAACGGAGCAAGTGGCCTTTTTAAAAGCTATTAACTGTAATATGATTCAGGGCTACTATTTTTACAGGCCGCTGCCCGAAAGCGCCTTTGATGAAGTACTGGCACAGGAATATGCGAAAGCTGCGCAGCCTGAATCAGCAGAAACCAACACCAGGCTTGAGTTGGATTTTCAAAATGCCTGAGGTGCCATAAGCATATAACGCATACTTAAAACAGCCCCTTCATTTAATGAAGGGGCTGTTGTTATTGGCAGCTAAATAATAATCCTACACCCGCAGGCGGTGCTCACTTTTACTTACAGCCGCGTCAGCTATGCTGACCGCAGCGATGCTTGCGGAAAATACGGTGCAGGGTAATGCAGAAAAACAGCCAGGTAGCACCGGCCGTATAACCGGCCAGAATATCTGTCGGATAATGCACTCCCAGATAAACACGACTCAAGCCGATCAGAAGGATATAAGCACCTGCCGCTGCCATCAGCAGCCAACGCATGGTACGGTTTTTAAGTCCCAATCCCGCAAAATAGGCCAGGATACCGTAAAAACAAATCGCTCCCATAGCGTGGCCACTGGGAAAACTGTAGCCGCTTTCAGCAATGACAGGGAAAATATCGGGCCGCACCCGTTCAAAAATACGCTTCAATACTTGATTGAGGATACCGCCGCCAGCAAGGCAAACCACATACATATACAGGCGGTCACGCTGCTTGCTATATAGATACCAGCCACAGACCAGCAGGCTGGCAAAAAAGTAAAAGCTGGTAGAGCCGCTGGCCGTAACCAGCATCACCTCCACCGTCAGCGGCGGCGTGACAAACTGCTGCACATAGGCAATTGCCTGCAGCTCCACCTGCTGCAGCATCGGCTTGATAAAGGTGTGTTCTGCCACCTCTACCAAAACCTCCATCAAGATAATGCTGATGATAAGCGTTATCAGTAAATATAAATGAGGGCGCCGCAAAGTCATCCGTATGATAGCGTCCCAAAAATTCTTCATCCCTGCCTCACTTTCCTAACCGTCTCAGTTACTTATATTTCAGGCTTCCGCCAAAGTCCTTAAAGTTTGTTCCAACACCAGTACGGCATGGCCAATGGCCTGATAGTCGCTGCTCTCTTCCCGCGCATGGCTGATACCGCCAATGCTGGGCACAAAAATCATCCCCGTCGGCACACCGGCAGCCGCAAAGATCTGCGCGTCGTGGCCGGCCCAGCTGGGCAGCCTTAAACAGTCGACGCCGCATTGTGCAGCCGCCTGTTCTGCAATAGCCGCTATACCTGGCGTCAGCGGCACTGCCGCCACATGAAAATCATGGCTTTGCGTAATAGTGACGCCGCTTTCAGCCTCTACCCGGCGCAATAATTCCAGCACCTGCGCCCGTACCTCGGCTAAAATAGCATCGTTATAAGAGCGGGTCTCGATACTGAGCCGCACCTGCCCCGGCACGATATTCACTACGTTAGGTACAACTGTCAGCTGGCCTATGGTAGCCACAAAGCGCTTATCATGCTCGGCCAAGTCCTTCACACCTAAAACCAGTGACGCTGCCGCTGCCAAAGCATCCCGGCGCCGCGCCATACTGGTAGTTCCGGCATGGTTGGCCTCGCCCTGCAAAGTCACAAACAGCCTGTCATAACCAACAATGGCCTCCACGATACCGCAGGCTACACCCTGCTGATCAAGTTCTGCCCCCTGTTCGATATGCAGCTCCACAAAAGCAGCTACATCCGCAAAGCCTGTAGCTGCCAGCTGTAAGGCCTGCTGGGGCAATTCTGCCCGCTGCAGGCAGTCGGCTAAAGTCCCCCCTGCCAGATAAGTAATCTCCTGTGGCTGCTGCGTTTTAAACTCGCCGCTGCGCACCCGCACGCCAAAACAGGCCATGCCAAAGGCAGTACCCTCTTCTTCGATAGTAGCGATCACCTGCAGCGAACGACGGGGCCGATAGCCCTCATCCTGCCAGCTACGGGCACATTCCAGAGCCGCCACGATGCCCAGCGCGCCATCAAAATTGCCCCCCGCAGGTACAGTATCAAGATGCGAGCCACTCATCACCGCCGGCAAGCCCGGTTCACGCCCAGCATAAGTGCCGATCAGGTTCCCGATCGGGTCAAGTTCTACCTGCATCCCCGCCGACGTCATTTCACCGCGCAAAAACTCCTGCGCCGCCAAATATTCCGGCCCATAGGAAAGACGCGTTGTGCCGCCCTCGGGCAAAACACCATAGGCAGCCAACGCCGCTAAAGTTTTTTCGATCCGTTCCAGCTGTATCGTCATAAAGGCCTCTTAACTATTAAAAATATTCGGCTATTTCCGAAGCATGCTCCAAAATAATATCCGGCTTGATAGCGCCATTTTCCACATCTGTCAGCGTCGCTTCACCGGTCAGCACCAGCACCGATAAAACCCCGTTATTCAAGCCAAAGGCGATATCTGTCGATAAACGGTCGCCCACCATGGCGATATCCTCACGCTTATAGCCAGTCTTGCTGGTTATGACGTCTATCATATAGTGATAGGGCTTGCCCAAGATCTGCTGCGGGTCCTTGCCTGTAGCGGTTTTGATCAGCTCGATCATGGCGCCGCAGTCGGGTATGAACTCGCCCCCTTCGATAGGACAGCGCACGTCGGGATGGGTCGCCACATAGGGAACGCCCCTGTCGATCAAACGACAGGCGATCGTCAGCGTTTCATAATTCAGAGACATATCAAAGCCGACCACTACAAAGTCAGCACCTTCCTCCAGCGTCGTCGTAATGGTAAAGCCTGCTTCGCTGATGGTTTTTTTAAGTTGCTCGGTGCCAAGAACAAATAAGCGGGCCTGGGGCAGTAGCTGCTGCATATAATAAACAAAGGCATCCGATGAGATCAATACATTCTCACGGGTCACCTCAATACCCATCCGCTGCATTTTCTCTACATAATGCTCGTGCCCTTTAGATGAATTGTTGGTCACCAGATAAAAATCACGCCCGGCCTGACGCAGTTTTTGAAAAAATACGTCCATGCCTGGAATCAGAGTATTGCCCAAATTGATAGTGCCATCCATATCGAACAAAAAACACTTGATAGCTCTCAGTTTTTCAGCTTGTTTCTTTGTAGTCAAATCAGTCATTTCGCTCTCCTGTAATTCGTAGTCATACGATTATTATATAGTATTTTCCTGCAGAGGTAAAATAGTTCCCCATCATTTAGACTTTATTTTGTAAAGTCACTTGCTTTTTTATTCTTTCGATGGTACACTAAAATCAGAAATTAAAGGAGCGTGTTATTATGAAAAAATATGATGCTTTGATCATTGGTTTTGGCAAGGGCGGCAAAACTTTAGCTGCTGCCCTTGGCAAAAAGGGCCAGCAGGTCGCCCTTATCGAACAATCACCGCTCATGTACGGCGGCACCTGCATCAATATTGGTTGTATCCCCACCAAAAAGCTTATCCACACGGCCGCCGAAGCTAAAAAACTGGCAACCGGCTATGACGAAAAAAGCAATTTCTACACTGCGGCCATCGCAGAAAAAAACGCGCTGACCCAACTACTGCGACAGAAAAATTATCATAATGTGGCTGCCTACGCCGATATTTATACCGGCCGAGCCAGCTTCCTGTCAGACCACACCGTGCAAGTGGCTCTGCCAGATGAGACAATTATTTTACATGGTGAAAAAATCTTTATCAATACCGGCTCCGAGTCGGTCATCCCGCCCATACCCGGCCTGCAAAGCAGCAACCGTGTTTATACCAGCACCACTATGATGGAGCTGACTACGCTGCCCCAGCGGCTGGTCATCGTTGGCGGCGGCTACATTGGACTGGAATTTGCCGCCATGTATGCTAACTACGGCTCCATGGTCACCGTGCTGGAATACGGCCCCGACTTTATCCCCCGCGAAGACAGGGATATTGCCGATGCCATTCAAAGCCGTCTGGAAGCTTTGGGCATCCGTTTCGTCTTTAACGCTCAGGCGACCGAAATAACCGATCAGCTCGACCAGAGCAGTGTCAGTTATCTGGATCGCAGCAGCGGCGATTCCATCACCATCCCTGCCGACGCCATTTTGATCGCAGCCGGCCGCAAAGCAGCTACCTCCGGACTGAACCTGGAAGCAGCCGGCGTCGACGTCAACCAACGGGGAGAGATCATCGTCAATGAACTTCTGCAAACCAGCGTACCCCATATCTGGGCCCTGGGTGACGTTAAAGGCGGCCTGCAATTTACCTATATCTCCTTAGATGACTTCCGGATCGTCAGCGACCAGCTTTTCGGCAGCGGCAGCCGCACTACGGCCAACCGTGGCCCCGTACCCTACGCCGTCTTCCTTGACCCGGTTTTTGCCCGCGTCGGCCTTAGCGAAACGGAAGCAGTGCAAGCAGGCTACAAAATCAAGATCGCCAAAGTTGC
Source organism: uncultured Phascolarctobacterium sp. (assembly GCA_900544795.1). GTDB lineage: Bacteria > Bacillota > Negativicutes > Acidaminococcales > Acidaminococcaceae > Phascolarctobacterium. Next base: position 9,725 of record UQWM01000016.1, read on the forward strand.
CGAAGCTGCAAGCCCCCGGGCCCGTTTATTCGGCGAACCATCAGGCGTCCTTAAAGCCGTCGTCGATGCCAAAACCAACAAGATCCTCGGCGCAGCCTTTTTATGCAGTGAGGCCTCGGAAATCATTAACCTAATCCAGCTGGCTATGAAAAGTGGCCTTGATTATACTGCCCTGCGCGACAATATTTACACCCATCCCTCCATGAGCGAATTTTTGAATGACCTTTTCGCTACGATTTGATTAGAAGGAGTACATTATGAGCCAACAATATCCTTTCCACTGCAATATCGCCCAAGCCCTCAATATCATCGGCGATAAATGGTCGCTGCTCATTTTGCACGGCATCATGATCGGCCACCACACCTATAAAGAGATCTCGGATGGGCTTGAAGGCAGCATTGCCAGCAACCTGCTCTCCAACCGCCTGAAGGCTCTGGAAGCCGACGGTCTGATCAGCAGCGAGCTGTACCAAAAGCACCCGCCCCGTTACCGCTATACACTGACCCCTGCCGGTGAAGACCTGAACATCGTCTTTAACAGCATGGTGCTTTGGGGCGAAAAGCATCTTACTACCTGCTACAAACGACTGGTACACACATCTTGTAGGCATACTGTCGAAACCCAGTACTATTGCCCTCATTGCCAAACTGTTGTCCCCCACGATCAATTAACGGTCATAGCTGCCGATATAAAGGAGAAAAACAATGAGTAGATGGAGTATTTTCGCATTATGTATCGTCGCCGCTGTCGGCATCTGGCTCTTCAGTAAAGGCTCTTGTCCCCTTAGTGCTATGGGCCAAGGACAGGTAACAGAGATCAAGAACCCACGTTACCAAAAAGTCACCGCCCAACAGGTCAAAGAACGTTTAGATAAAGGCGATAAACTATTCATTGTCGATGTACGTACTAAAGAAGAATACGCTGAAGGACACGTTCCCGGCAGCTACCTGATCCCTTACGACGAGATCGAAGCCCAGGTAGCGCAGCTGCCCCAGGAAAAAAATGCCGACGTGATTGTTTACTGCCGCAGCGGACGCCGCAGCGAGATCGCAGCCAAATCCCTCATATCCTTAGGCTACACCAATGTTGCCGATATGGGCGCTGTCAGCAGCTGGACCTACGGCTTGGAAAAATAATTTTACATAAAAAAAGACGAGTTCAGTTGAACTCGTCTTTTACTTTTTAACTCAACAGCAGGCGGTCGCTGTCCAGCATATCGCCGCTGGCCTGCTCAAACATTTTCAGCAGGTCGGGAATAGTCAGGCGCTGTTTTTCTTCGCCTTCCACGTCGATAATGATCCGCCCGTTATGCAGCATGATCAGCCTGTTGCCACAGCGCAACGCATCACGCATATTATGGGTTATCATCAGGGTCGTCAAATGATCGCGGTTAACGATGCGCTCGGTCAGTGCCAACACCTTGTCAGCAGTTTTCGGGTCCAGGGCCGCAGTATGCTCGTCCAAAAGCAGCAGCTTCGGACTGATCAGAGTCGCCATCAAAAGGGTCAGTGCCTGGCGCTGCCCGCCCGAAAGCAAGCCCACCTTCGCCGTCATACGGTCTTCCAACCCCAGGTCAAGCTCCTGCAATAACTCGCTGAACCAGGCCTGATTATCGCTGTCCAACCCCCATTTCAGCCCCGGAGTTTTGCCCCGGCGAGCCGCGATAGCCAGATTTTCTTCGATCATCATGCCCGCAGCCGTACCCAGCATCGGGTCCTGAAACACGCGTCCGATATATTTGGCTCGTTTATGTTCGGGCGTTTTAGTAATATCATCGCCGTCGATAATTATCTTGCCGCTGTCTACGGGGAAGACCCCAGCGATAGAGTTCATCAATGTAGATTTACCGGCGCCGTTGCCGCCGATAACGGTCACGAAATCGCCGGGCTTCAAATGCAGCGACAATCCCTGTAGGGCCTTTTTCTCATTGATCGTGCCGGCAAAAAATGTTTTGCAGATATTTTCAACACGCAGCATTTATTTCACCGCCTTTCGCAGACCAAGTTTGTTTTTGATAAGCGGCAGCGACAAAGCAAAAGCTACCAAAAGTGCCGTGAACAGCTTTAAATCGTTAGGCGGCATGCCCATTTGCAGTACGGCTGCAATCACCAGGCGGTACACGATGGAACCCAGCACTACGCTGATAATGCAGTTTTTAAAGCTGCGGGTACCAAACAGCACCTCGCCGATAATGACCGACGCCAAACCAATAACGATGGTGCCGGTGCCCATGCCCACGTCAGCAAAGCCGTTGTTCTGTGCCACCAACGCACCACTCAAGGCTACCAGCGCATTACTGATCAGCAAACCTAAAATGATCGTAAAATTGGTATCCACACCCTGGGCACGGATCATCTGCGGATTGAAGCCAGTCGCACGGATCGCGGCGCCGATCTCCGTACCGAAGAACCAGTAGAGGAGCACGCCTACTAAAAGAGCACTGATAACGCCCACGCACAAAACAGCCTGAGCATTGCTGAAGCCTCCCAGCTCGCGCACCATCGAAAACACCGTATCGATGCGCAGCAGCGACAGATTAGCCTTACCCATTACCCGCAGATTGACCGAATATAAAGCGATCATCGTCAAAATACCAGCCAGCAACGCCGGTATTTTCAGTTTAGTGTGCAGCAGTCCAGTCGCCACACCGGCCAACATCCCTGCCAGCATAGCCGCCACAAAAGCTGCCAGCGGCGAAGCGCCGCCAGCCAACATCGAAGCAGCCACAGCCGCCCCCAGCGGGAAGCTGCCCTCTACCGTCAAATCAGCAATATCCAAAACCCTGTAAGTTATATATACGCCCAGTGCCATGATCGCCCATAAAAGTCCCTGTGCTATCGTTGGCATCAATAAGTCTACCATCTATCTTCCTCCTAATTATTAACAGTAAAAACGGGTCTCCCCTCTCAGACAAGGAGAAACCCGCGCTTGTTTATTTAGAGCCTTCTGCCTCTTTCAGCAGATCTTCGGGAATCTTGATACCGATTTTTTCAGCGTTTTCCTTGTTGATAATGACCTTAAAGGATTTCTGCATCTGTACGGGCATAGTCGCCGGTTTAGCCTTGCCGCTCAAAATATCGCCTGCCATCTCGCCGGTCTGTTCACCCAGCTTATAATAGTCGATACCCAACGTAGCCACGCCGCCCGCCATAACCATACCGCCTTCACCGCACACTACCGCCAACTTCGCCGGTTCAGTGATCTTAGCCAGGGTCGGCATTGCCGAAGCCAGCACGTTGTCCGTAGGCACATACACCGCGTCTACCTTGCCTACCAGGCTTTGCGCTGCCTGCTGGATGTCATTGACATTAGAAACAGTAGCCTCTACTATCTCGACGCCATTTGCTGCCGCATACTTTTTCAGCAGATCAACTTGTAACTGCGAATTGACCTCACTGGAACTGTAGATAGTACCGATAGTTTTAGCGTTAGGAACCAACCGCAGCAACAATTCCAGCTGCTCCTTGATCGGGTTCATATCGCTGGTACCGGTCACATTGCCCTTGGGCTCGCTGTTAGACGCCACCAGTTTGGCCGCCTCATAATCGGTAACTGCCGTCGCCACGATAGGTATATCCTTGGTGGCGTTGGCCATAGTCTGCGCCGCCGGTGTAGCGATAGCGCAGATCAGGTCCACCTTATTGCTGACAAAACGCTGGGCGATATTCTGCAAATTCGATTGATCCGCCTGGGCGTTCTGCCTGTCATATTTTACATTCTCATTCTCTTTAAAGCCTTTAGCCGCCATCCCGGCCACAAAACCCTTGTTGGCAGCATCCAATGCGTCATGCTCGACCAACTGCACGATCCCTACGTTTACTACCTTCTTACCGCTGTCGGCCGCCTTCTTCTCGCCGCCACAGCCCGCCAAAATTCCCAGGGCCAAAGTCAGGGCGATGCCCGCAGTCAAAGCACGCATTTTTCTGTTCATCATCAATCCATCCTTCCATTCTACAAATCTGTATCCTCATCCTTACCGAATACATATAACGATGGATTTATTCTATCATTTATTGTCAGAAAATACAAACAAAACAGCAAAAACAGGGACATTTCGTAACGAAACATCCCTGTTTTGTATTTTATTTTACGATTTCAGCCTTCGCCAAAATCTCCTGCGGAATAGTGATGCCATTACGTTTAGCAGTAGTTTCGTTCACCACTACCTTAAATTCCTTTTGGTGCTGGATCGCCATCGTCGCCGGTTTAGCCTTGCCTTGCAATATCTCAGCCGCCATCACGCCGGTCTGTTCGCCCAGCTTGTAATAGTCGATGCCCAAAGTCGCAAGCCCGCCAGCCTTCACCGGATCGCTTTCGCCGCAGATCACCGGCAGTTTGGCCTCGTCAGTGATAGCCACCAGGGTCGGCATCGCCGAAGCCATTACATTATCCGTAGGCACATACACAGCGTCCACCTTGCCCAGCAGGCTGTTAGCCGCCTGTTGGATATCGTTGACCGTAGAAACAGTTGCTTCCACTACGTTGATACCCTTTGCTGCCGCCAGCTTTTTCAGCACATCTACCTGCAGCTGCGAATTGACCTCGCTGGAACTGTAAATAGTGCCGATATTTTTCGTCTGCGGAGCGATCATAAGCAACAGATCCAGCTGCTGGTCGATCGGGTTCATATCGCTGGTGCCGGTCACATTGCCCTTCGGTTCGCTGTTAGAAGCAGCCAGCTTGGCTATCTCATAATCAGTTACCGCCGTCGCTACGATAGGGATATCCCTGGTAGCGTTGGCCATGGTCTGTGCCGTCGGCGTAGCGATAGCGCAGATCAGGTCCACCTTATTGCTCACAAAACGCTGGGCGATATTCTGCAAATTCGATTGATCCGCCTGAGCGTTCTGCCTGTCATATTTTACATTCTCGTTTTCTTTAAAGCCCTGTGATGCCATACCTGCTACAAAGCCTTTGTTGGCCGCATCCAGAGCGCCGTGCTCAACCAACTGGGCAATACCTACGGTGACCATTTTTTTACCGCCATCGGCCGCCTTCTTCTCACCGCCACAGCCTGCCAAAGCACCCAGTGCCACAACCAGGGCCAGGCCTGCTGCCAAACTACGCAAATTACTTTTCTTCATTGCTACCATCCTTCCATTCTGCAAAATAAACTACACGCCGCACTACTGTGCTACCGCTTATTCTAACATCAATTATCAGAAAAATCAAACAGATGGAGCGGGCTGCCTGTCGATAACAAAAGCCCTGCCAAAAGGCAGGGCTTTTCTGCTAGCCAACTTATTATATTTTTACCTTAGCACTCTAAAATTTTACGAGCCGTAGTTTCCGTTACAAAAAGGTGCGTAAAAAGGCCTGTTTTTAATGCGCCCAGTACCGCACCGGGTGCAGCGCCCAAAGCCAAACCAATGATTTTGGGGCAACGGCGCAAAGTTCCCAGCGGTACCCGTATGGCGAAGTCGTTTTCGCCGCTGATAAATTCACCCCGCTCATTATAATAATAGGACAAAAAGCTGCCTACGGCCCGCTGCCGTTTCAGGCTGTCACCAAAGCGCAGAGCCGTGGCTTCGTCGGGAACGCTGGGAAAGTCCCTGATACCGACAAGGGCGGCATCAAGCTTCTGCCAAACTGCGGCCAACTCGGCGTAAGCCTCTGTGGCTTCAAACTCCTGTCGCTGCTCCATACTATCGGGGAAGGCCGGCACGCCTAAACGGTAGGCGTGCTTACCGCAGGCAGAGGCCAAAACCTCAGCCAGCTCGTCCACACGGTAGCCTTTGTTGGGGATATGGGCTTTGCCAATAAGCGGCACTACAGCCCCCGGCTGTTGGCGGGCACATTGCTGCGCCAGCAGGGCGACACTGGCACCTAAAAGGTAACCCCAGCCCAAACCGATATTCCGTTCATATAACAGCTCACCCGCCAGATAATCGGCGGCAGCTTTAGCATTTTTTTCAGCTGCGGCCTGCTCTGGGACCACCAGACCGCCCTGCAGGGAAAATTTTGCCTGCAAAGCCTGCAATAAAGCAGCATCACCTTCTGTTGCACTGCGGATCTCGATATGTACGATACCTACCTCGCGCGCCCGGGCCAGCATTTTGCTGACCAGCGGCCGTGAAACGCCGATACGCCTGGCGACCTGATCCTGAGTCAGTCCCTGCTCATAATAAAGCCGGGCCACGTTGACAAGATCGGTACGTTCCTTTCTGCTCAGCAATTTATTTAACTTCCATCAGTTCCATTAAAATGCCGTCTTTCATAATAAAAGCAAGACGGGTGTTTTCGTCAGCGAACCAGGGCTCAACCACAACGGTGTTGGCTTTGATCTGCTCGTCCATATCGTCTACTTTGTAGGCCACGTGTACCATAGTCTGCAATTCTTTCGGCAGCGGCGAGTCTTTTTCAAAGCGCAGGTATTCGATAGCAAATTCGTTGGTTTCAGGGCCTACGATATGGGTCTTGATGGCTTCGGCATACATAGCGCCGTCCATAACTTTATCGGTGGGCACGCCCACGTGCATAAATTGTTTCATTATTTCACGTCCTTCATCAAAGTTTGATAGGCTTTGTAAGCTGCCTTCGGCTTAGCGTTTTCGTGTACCACCATGCGAATGGCCTGCAGCATAGCGCTGGGACATTCGGCCTGCAACACATTGCGGCCCATATCGACGCCGGCAGCACCTTCGCAGATAGCACAGTAAGCCATATCCAATGCTTCCAGCTCGGGCACTTTTTTACCGCCCGCAATAACGATAGGTACGGGGCAGGCCGCGGTGATCTGTTCAAAATTATCACAGTAATAGGTTTTGATGATATGCGCGCCCTGTTCCGCCAGCAGGCGAGTCGCCAGGGAGAAATAGCGGGTAGTGCGCTCCATCTCTTTGCCAACAGCAACTACGCCCAGTACGGGGATACCATAGCGTTCGCCCTTGTTGACGTAGTAAGACAAGTTGTTCAGGGAGGTTATTTCACCGGCCGAACCGATAAAGCATTGTACAGCCATGCAGGCAGCGTTCATCCGCAGAGCTTCTTCAATATCCACGCCCACTACGCCCATGCTCATATCGTCCTTCAGCACCGAACTGTCAGCCGTGCAGCGCAAAGCGATCGCCCTGCGGTTATCGGCAGGAATACAGGTGCGCAGCGCACCGCGGGTCGCCATCAGGCAATCGGCGTAATCCATCAGCGGCGGGATCACCAAGTCCAGGCGTTCCAGACCGGCGGTGCTGCCCATGATGTAACCGTGGTCAAAAGCCAGCATGATAGTGCGGCCGTCGGCAGCAAAAATCTGCGACAGACGAGCCTTCATGCCCCAACCGGCGTTATCGTGCCCTTTGACATGAAAATGCTGCGCTGGCGGTTTGATGCCAATACCATAATCTTTCGCAATAATATTACCGTCTTTATCAGCCATTTTTATCTCCTCAAAGTTCAGCTTAGTTTTTGTAATAAGGGGTACGGCAAGGGGCGTTCCAATAACCTAACAGCTCGTCGTCCATACGGGCCACAAACAGCTGGAAGCCAGCCATTTCCTGTACGGTCAGCACTTCGCCTACGATATTGGCAGCGACTTCGATGCCTTTTTCTGCCAGGTAGTTATAGCATTTACGGAATACGATCAGCTGCTCCATCAAAGTAGTAGCGCCAACACCGTTGACGATGACCAGCAGTTTTTCGCCGGTTTTGATATCCAGGTCTTTCAGCAGGGCGTCCATCATGATAACGGCTGTTTCGTCGGCAGTTTTCATCTCAGTCAGGCCACCGCCGCCTTCACCGTGCTGGCCCATGCCGATCTCCATTTTACCATCTTCGATCTGGGCAATGACCATATCGGTAGCCGGGTGGGTAGCTCCTTTAGCTGCTACGGCGATAGTTGCCATGTTATCAGCAAATTTCTGGGCGATAGCGGCCACCTCTTCTAAGGATTTGCCAGCAGCAGCTGCTGCGCCGGCGATTTTATACAGGGGCACGCAGCCAACCAGACCACGGCGGTCGTCAGCATTGCTGCGGGGCGCGTTGGCGATATCGTCCTGGGTAACAACCTTAACCACGTTCAGGCCCAGTTTATTGACCTGTTTCATCGTCAGGTTGCCAGTCAGCATATCACCGGCATGGTTCAGCACTACAAACAGTACGCCGTGTCCCTTGTCGGCCATTTTGATAGCTTCTACGCAGGCCTGAGGTCCGGGAGCGGCAAAAACATTGCCGGCAACGGAAATATCGACCATACCTTCACCAACAAAACCGCTGATAGCCGGTTCGTGGCCGGTGCCGCCCAAAGTGACGATAGTAACGCGGTCAGCGTCTTTTAATTTATTGTTGACGACCAGATTGCCGTCCTCCACGTGCAGGATCTCTTTGTTGGCAAGCGCCAGGCCTTCCAATAATTCACTGGTCAGATTTTCGGGATCATTGACAAATTTTTTCATACTTTTCAACCTCCAAAAATTTTATTTACTTCCGACGCTGCGGAAAATTACAACCACTTATACAGCCTGCGCCATAGCACTGAACAAAATAGCGATGGAAACCGCGCCGGGATCTTTGGTGCCCAGACTGCGCTCGCCCATATTTTTGGCACGCCCAAACTTAGCCACCAGCTTGCTGGTGCTTTCGGCGCCCTGCACTGCCGCAGCCGCAGCCGCGTCCATGATCTCTTTTAAAGTGCCGTGGGCAGCTATAGCCGTATCAAGCGCCGGATAAAGAGCATCGACCATGGTTTTGTCACCTACCTGGGCTTTCGAGATATCCATAAAGTCCTCTTTGGCCTGCACGAACATTTTGCGGAATTCCAGCTCGGTCAGTTCGGCCTGGTCTTCAATACCTTCTGCCATACCGCTGAAAATTGTACCCCATAAAGGCCCGGCGCTGCCACCGTTGATGCCCATAAAAGCGTCGCCCAGCTCATCCAGCAGGTCGTGCATGGTATTGGGCTGGTCTTCTTCGGTCATGGTCTTCATCACGTCGGCCATCCTGCCGATGGTAATGCCGTGGTCGCCGTCGCCGGCCACGCTGTCCAGCTCACATAAATAAGTGCTGTTTGCCTTAAGCTCTACTGCTGCATTAAGCAGCATTTTTCTGAGGATAGGTAAAGTCAACATTTCCAATCACCTCACAAGTTTATTTACCGTAATTTTAATATTTGTCAGAACATTTGTAAATTTGTTTTCAGATAATTTACAGGATTCAACAAAGATTTTACAAATACTGCGTCTGGGCAGCACATTGATGTTAACATTATCGGACCTTATGCAAATAAGCTATTAAAATAAACGATTTTGCAAGCAGTGTTTGCTGCTGTCGTGGCATTAATGGTTTAAACTAAAGCTAACAAATATTTAGCAGGAAGGAAATTTTATGGCTGCTGTTACACCGTCTGACTCACAAAAGCATAGCCTGTCCCTTTGGAACTTTTTTACCATCGGCTTTGGGGCTATCATCGGCACCGGCTGGATCTTTTTAGTGGGCGAATGGCTCGTTATCAGCGGTGGCCCCCTGCCGGCCATGCTGGCTTTTTTGCTGGGTGCTTTACTGCTGCTGCCGGTAGGCGCAGTTTTTGGCGAGCTTACCTCCTCCCTGCCTTTGGACGGAGGCATGGTAGAATATGTTGACCGCACCTATGGCAAAACAGCATCGTTCGTTACCGGCTGGCTGCTGCTTTTAAGCAATATTATCATGTGCCCCTGGGAAACCATCGCCATTTCGACCCTGTTTGCCCAGATGTTCGGCAGTATCTTTCCGCTGCTGCGCTCGGTAAAGCTGTATACTGTTTTAGGTGCGGACGTATATTTGTGGCCGACCCTGATCGCCCTGGGCTTTGCCGCCTTTATCATCCGCCAGAATTTACACGGTGCCGCCGCTGCTGCCAAGACTCAGGCTTTTTTGACGAAGGCCCTGCTCTGTGGGCTATTGCTGGCGGTCATCAGCGCCGTGGACAGCGGCAGCCTGTCGGACTGGGAGCCTGCGTTCCAGCAAGTTGCGGCGGCCAACTTACAAACTAAAGCTACGTCGCTGGCAGCGGGTGTTTTAGCCCTGCTCACTGTCACACCATTTTTCTATACGGGCTTCGACACTATTCCCCAGCAAGCTGAAGAAGCTGCCCAAGGGCTGGACTGGCACCGATTTGGCCGTATCATCAGCCTTTCCCTGCTGGCTGCCGGAGGCTTTTATATGATTTGCATCGCAGCCTTCAGCAGCCTGATGCCCTGGACAGCTTTTGTGCAGGAGCCTTTGGCAGCGCTGGCTTGTTTGCGGCAGTTAAATTTCACTTTGTATTTTGTGATGCTGTGCATCACTGTTTTAGGGGCACTGGGACCAATGAATTCTTTTTATGCCTCGTCGGCGCGGCTGGTAACGGCCATGGCACGCAAACAGCAACTACCCCTTATCTTTACTCCACCGCCGGGAAAGCCAGCGGCGGCCAGCACCCACGCACTGCTGATTTTCTGCACGGTGCTGGCACCCTTTTTGGGTGGTAATATGCTGCTGCCTTTGACTAATGTGGCGGCACTGACCTTTATGTTTGCCTGCACCATGGTCTGTTTGGCCTGCTACAGGCTGCGCCGCAGCGAGCCTGCCCTGCACCGTCCCTACAAGGTGCCCGGCGGCAGGTTCGGTATCGGCTGCGCCTGCGCCATCGGCAGTTGTATCGTAGCATTGATGCTGTTGCCCGGCAGCGCTGCTTCATTAAACCCTGCCGAATACCTGCTATTATCCGCCTGGATTGTGCTCGGCGCCTTAGTGAAAGCCCTGCACCGCTATGGGCACAGGGCATAAATAATAAAAGCCTGTCAGTTATTGAACTGACAGGCTTTTATTATTTGACGGGCAACAGCGACAGCATCACCGAAACGTTAAAGACATTTTCGCTATGACTGGCCGAAAATTCACCGTTATATTTTTCGACGATGGTCTGGATATTGAACAGACCGATACCGCAGTAGCGCTCGTCGATCTTTACTGTTTTATAAATATTGTTCTGTTTTTTGACTTCGCCGGTAAAAGAGTTGGCGATGTCGATGAAAAGATAATCTTTTTTAATATTAACGTTCAACACAATAAACTTCCGCTCGCCGGGCGCTGTTATCCTGCCGCAAGCCTCTACCGCGTTGTCGATAAGGTTGCCGAACAGGATGCACAGATCCACGTCAGCCACGTTCAGTACAGGCGGCACGATGATACTGCATTTCAGGTCGATACCGTTCTGTTCGATATTAGCCAGCCCGTTGCTGAGAATGGAATCGATGACGATATTGCCGCTGTAATTAACGCCCTTTAATGCCTTGTTATCATAATACAGTTCCTTGATATAGTATTGGGCCTCGCTGTTATGCCCGCCATCCAGCAAGGCATACAGGCAGCGCATATGATTTTTGATGTCGTGACGCAGGCTCTGCACCTCGCGCTGCGATACGTCCAGCCGTTCGTAATGCCGCCGCTGTAGGGAAAGCAGTTCTTCCATAACGGCCGATTTTTCGCCTGACATATCCAGCAAAATATTTTTTCCCAGCAGGTAAAATAAGCTGATGGACGCTGAAAAGAGTAGCACCGACGTATACAGATAAAATATCTTGATGCTGTTGACAGGACCGACGCCAACATTTTTCTGAGAGAGTATACTGACCGAGATCATCACCGTGACGGGAAACAGGTAGGAAATGGCCGCATACAGCAGGTTTTGCTTATTCAGGCGCAGCTTGCGGATGCAGATGGTGCCCCACAGGCTCAGCACGAACAGCAGGCAGGCCATCATCTGCGACCAGGAGTCCATGACGATGCGGTAATTCTCCAGCCCTGTCGGCAGTATCTGCTCGCCCCAGGCGATAGCGACCGCCGTTACCGCCGTTTTACAGGCATAGTTCATGATCACGAACAGTGAAGCGATAGTGATCTTGTTTTGCAGCGAGTCGGAAAAAAAGACGATGGCAATGATGGCTGAAAACAAAAAATAATATCCTGCTGTCGAGAACATAGGGCTTTCGTTGACGTATGACAGCATTTGAAAACTGAAGTAACAGACCACGCCCAGCCAGTAGTAGGTCTGGCGTACCGAATTGCGGGTCAGGTAGGTATTGAAGAGCCGGTAACCGATCCAGGTTTCGGCCGCCGATAAAACGATATAGGTGATCCATTTCAAAATGATGTCCATAGTCAGATATTATCCTTCATATAGGTTAAAAACTGCTGACGCAGCTCTTTGCTACGGTGGCGGCTGAGCGGCAGTTCTTCGCCATTTTCCAGCGTCACCGTATCCTTGAAGATGTTACGGATATGCTTGAGATTGACCACATAGCTTTTATGTATCCGCACAAAATCTTGTTCGGCCAGTGCTTCTTCCACGTCACTGATCTTGCCGGTGAAATCTGTTTTGCCGCCCTGATGGCAGACTGACAGCGTCCGCATATTAGATTCAAAATAGTAGATATCCGTAGTTTTTACTTTAAACAAACCTTTTTCATTGGTAAAACTAAAATATTTGTTCTGCACTCTGGCGATAGAGGTCAGGATAGTTCGCACTTCTTCCTGAAAATATGCCTTGTCTACCGGCTTGAGGATATAGCGGTAAGCATTGACCTGATAGCCGTCCATGGCGTATTCCACAGTTCCCGTGACGATCAGGATCGGCACCTCCGTATCGTACTGCCTGATCTGCCGTGCCGTTTCTATGCCGTTCAACGGCTTCATCAGCATATCCAGAATAATGATGTCGAATTTATGCCCCCGTTCATACTGGCGCACCAGCTCACGTCCATTCAAAAAAGGTACGCTTTCCAGTTGTAAGCCCGGGCTTTTTATTTCTGCTAAATAACCGGTCAACAGTTCGACCACCGGCCATTCATCGTCGCATAAGGCAATATAGAACATCATCTCACCTCCGTTCTCATTACAATTTTATTATATCATTTGCCGCAGCCTTTAGCTGCTACGATTATGACACTGAAATTGCCGATTTTGCAGCGCCCAGCACTGATTTTAGCCTGATATTACATTAAAGGTGTCAATTATGAAGATTTGGTCGTAAGCTTTGAGTCTTTGGGCTATATTAAAGCTACGCAAGGGCAAAGTCCTGCTCTAAATCATTCGAATATTTAGCTTTACTATCACAGCACAAGGAGGTTTTTGAGATGTCCACTTCAACTAATAAGGGCGGTATGCAAAAGACCTTATCGCTCTGGAACTTTTTTACCATTGGCTTCGGCGCCATCATCGGCACCGGCTGGGTCCTGATGGTCGGCGACTGGATGGTCATCGGCGGCGGCCCCGTAGCGGCCATGATAGCCTTTATCATCGGCGCCATCTTCCTGCTGCCGATCGGCGCAGTGTTCGGCGAACTGACGGCGGCGATACCAATTTCCGGCGGCATCGTAGAATATGTTGACCGCACCTACGGCAACACCATGTCGTTTATCACAGGCTGGTTCCTGGCTTTGGGCAACGCCATTCTGTGCCCCTGGGAAGCCATCGCCATCTCGACGCTGGTTTCTGATATGTTCGGCGACCTGCTCCCCATTCTGCGTTCGGTAAAGTTATACTCGATCATGGGCGCCGATGTGTATCTGTTTCCCACTGTTATCGCTCTGGGCTTTGCAGCTTACGTCATTATTCAAAATTTCCGCGGCGCTTCGGCAGCCGCCAGCTTACAGGCTTTTTTAACCAAAGCTCTGCTCTTCGGAATGATCCTCGCCATGGGCATTTCGCTGGTCAAAGGCGGCCCGGCCAATATTCAGCCTGTATTCGCCAGTGTTGAAGGTGCGGCGTCATCTACCTCAGCTTCCACAATGTTTGCCGGTATCATCTCGGTTTTAGTTATGACACCGTTCTTTTATGCCGGTTTTGACACTATCCCTCAGCAGGCTGAAGAAGCGGCAGAAGGTCTTGACTGGAATAAATTCGGCCGTGTCATCAGCCTGGCGCTGCTGGCTTCCGGAGGCTTTTATATGGTCTGCATCTATTCCTTCGGCAGCATCATCCCCTGGACGGATTTCGTTAAAAGTTCCGTACCTGCGCTGGCCTGCCTGAAGACCATCAATATTTTCCTCTATCTGGCCATGCTCTGCATCGCCACTATCGGCCCCATGGGCCCTATGAACTCGTTTTACGGAGCAACCAGCCGCATTATGCTGGCCATGGGACGTAAAGGGCAGCTGCCCAGCTCCTTCGCTCAGGTAGACCCTGTTTCGGGTACGCCCAGAACGGCTAACCTGCTGCTGGCAGCGCTAACTATCGGCGGCCCCTTCCTGGGTAAAAAAATGCTGGTACCGTTGACGAATGTTTCGGCCCTGGCCTTTATTTTCGCCTGCACCATGGTCAGTTTCTCCTGCTACAAAATGCGCCTTACAGAACCAGACCTGCCCCGACCTTAAAAGGTGCCAGGCGGCAAGTTCGGCATCGCCCTGGCCTGTTTGGCCGGTTCGCTTATCGTCCTGCTGATGGTAGTTCCCGGCAGCCCCGCTACCCTGAACGCCATCGAATGGAGCATAGTACTGAGCTGGCTGGCAGTAGGCTTATCCATCAAAGCGCTGCACAGAAAAAAAACGCCCGCACCGGCTGCGGAGCCGACCGTCGTCCCTCTCTCCATCAATGATACCCGTTATCCAAAATAAGCATTACTAGCAACTACATTCACCATATATTAAAGGAGGCATTCATCATGAAAAAAATCGCTTTAGTCGGAGGTTATCTTATTGACGGTACAGGCAGCGAACCGCTGGCCAACTCACTGATATTGGTAGACGACAAAAAAATCGTTTATGCCGGCCCGATGCAGAAGATCGCTGCTGACTACGAACAACTCGACATTACCGGTAAGACCATTATGCCCGGACTTATCGACACCCATCTGCACTTTTCAGGAAATTTGACTGATGACGATACCGAGTGGGTCTTGGAGGATCGAGTGCAAAAAACCGTTGTCGCCGTACAACAGGCTCACGAATGTTTGGAAAACGGCCTGACTACAGTAGGCGAAATCTCCTACTCGGGTCTGTCTATCCGCAATATGGTAGAGCAAGGCGTTATGCAGGGTCCCCGCGTCGTCGGCACCGGCCTTGGCTTCTGCCGCACCTGCGGCCACGGCGATTCCCATAAGCTGCCCAGCTGGTACAACGAGCAGTCCCATCCATGGGCAGAGCGTGTAGACGGCCCCTGGGACTTGCGCAAGGCAGTACGCAGAAGACTGCGCGAAAGCCCTGATGCTATCAAAATCTGGTCGACTGGCGGCGGTATCTGGCGCTGGGATCAAAAACTGGACCAGCATTATACCTTTGAAGAAATCAAAGCAGTCGTAGAAGAATGTAATATGGTAGGCATCCCCGTCTGGTCGCACGCTGAAGGCTACGGCGGTGCTCTGGACTCGGCTAAAGCCGGTGTGCATCTGATCATCCACGGTCAAACTCTCAACGATGAATGTCTGGATATCATGGCTGAAAAAGGTATTTACTTCTGCCCGACGATCCAGTTCCTGAACGAATGGTTCAAAACCTACGCCCCGCCCTATATCCCCGAAGTCCACGACCAGTATCCCGGTGAGACCGTAGCCGAAAAAGAATTGAACCGCGTTTACGCTAATCTGCGCAAGGCTAAAGCAAAAGGTATTGGGCTGACGATAGGCTCTGACTCCTTCTGCTCTAGCCTGACACCTTACGGCACCACCGCTATCGGCGAAATGTATTCCTTTGTTGAAAAAGCAGGTATTTCGGAAATGGATACCCTGGTCGCCGCAACTAAAGTGGGCGCCGAAATGCTGAAGGTAGATACCATCACCGGTACGCTGGAAGCAGGCAAGTTTGCCGATATCCTCGTACTCGAAGGTAATCCGCTCGAAAACATTCGTGCCGTAGCTGTCGAAAATATGAAACTCATCATGAAAGAAGGTACCATCGTTAAGCAATAACCTTCTGCTACTTACTTGGGTGACATTTACCACTTCTCCTACATCAGTTCCTCAAGCAAACGGAAGGGAAAATTTCCCTTCCGTTTGCTGCTTTTACAAAAAAAGCCTGCCGCGCAAGCGGCAGACTTTTAAAAAACTAAAACTCTCCTTACACTGTTCCCTCTTCTAAAATACCAAGCTTCCTGCGCCAGTAGCGTGAATAAACGGCACCGGCAGGGTTGTTTGCCAGCACACGGTCTTTGGTGATGATACTGGAAACTGGAGCCTTGGACTCCATGGTAAACAGCATATCGTGCCCGACGCATAAGCCGACAATAAAGTTCAGCTCCGTGCCGCCTTCATTCAGCAGGCGCGCCTGCACTTTAGGATTGCACATGGCTTCGCGCTGACAGGGTTTGATTTTTTCCAGCTCCATCATCTCTTTATTGACGGAACAGACCTTACAGCAGACCGACTGCACTTCAAAACCCTGAGTTTTAAAATACTGGGCGCAGAAGTGGGCTTCATTAGCCAAACCGATACAAAAAGCGATGCCGACCTTTTTGATACCCATCTCTTTAGCGAAATAAACGCTTTCTTCAAGACGGGTCATCTTCAAATAGTTGCGGCTTTCGGTAGCGGACGACGCACGCATCATTTTTTTATCTTCGTCAGTATAATACTCGTTGATTTCTTCGTGAGTGATACGGGTACAGTTCTGACCGCTGGTATAGCATTTGTGATGGGGACAAAAAGCACAATTCATAAGTCATTCCTCCCTGAGCAGTTTGTTAGTTACAAGTAAGTATTCGCTGCCAAAACAGCAAATCCTTTTTCCAATATCAAATAGTAATCGCTAACACTATTTTCCCGCTCTGCAACGTTCTTTTAACTGGAAATAAATCCTAATTTATGATATCATAGTTGTTGTATTTTTTAACATTTAAGCCGCTTCGGCATTTATTTTTAGCAGGCAGGTATTTATGAAAAAAAACGCTTTCAGCTATCCAGCGATGCTGGATCTCGACAACAGAAAATGTGTCATCATCGGCGGTGGCAAGGTGGCTGTACGCAAGGCTTTGACCCTAATCGAAGCAGGTGCAGCCCTGACCGTTGTCACCCCAAAAGCTGACCCTCAGCTGCTGGCTTTGGCTAAGACCGGCCTTTTGCAGCTGGAACAGCGCGCTTATACGGAAGCTGACCTGCAAGACGCTTTCATCACCGTTGCCGCCACCGGCGACTTTGCCCTTAACCGCCAAATAGCCGTTGCGGCGCCTTGCTTGTGCAATGTAGTGACAGAACCGGCACTGGGCAATTTTAGCGTACCGGCAGCCGTTAGAAACGGTGCGCTGACCTTTACCCTGTCTACCGGCGGTATGCCGGCACTGACCCGAGTCCTGGCACGCGACTTGAAAGAATATTACGGCGAAGATTTTGCCGCTTTTAACGATTTTTTGCAGGAACTGCGGCTGGAGTTGAAAACAACCGCCAGCACCCCTGAAGAACGCACCGCCTTCTGGCGCCAGACTTTAACTCAATCGGTCATTGACCTGCTACACGCAGGCAAAGGAGACCAGGCAAAGGAGACCATTACTGATGCAGCTAATCGTTTTAGGCTTGAATCACAAAACCGCACCCGTTGAAGTCCGTGAACGGTTCAATTTTTCGCAGGACAGAACGGTCCGTGTGTTGCGGCGTTTGATCAATAATGATAATATCGACGAAGCAGTTTTGCTTTCGACCTGTAACCGCACTGAGCTTTATATGGTAATGGAAGACCCCACTGCAGGCGTTGCTTTGATCCGTACTCTGCTGCGGCATTTGGCAGGCGAGCAGTATAAACCGGACTATTTTTATAATCTGACCGGCATCAACTGTGTTCGCCATCTGTTTACTGTCGCCTCCAGCCTTGATTCACTGATTATCGGCGAGGGGCAAATATTGAGCCAGATCAAGAGTGCCTATAATCTATCCCGCAGCCGAGGCATGACTGATACCCTGCTCAATACGGTCTTCAACCGTGCCATCACCGTCGGCAAACGAGTGCGCACCGAAACCAAGATCGCTTACAGTTCGGTCTCTGTTTCTTCGGCGGCCGTAGATTTAGCTATCGACGTGGTCGGTGACCTGACCCAGGCCAATATTTTAGTGCTGGGTGCCGGACGCATGAGTGAACTTACAGCCCGCCATCTGATCGACAAAGGCGCCAAAACTATTTTCGTCAGCAACCGTAATCTGGACCATGCCAAAGAATTGGCCGAAAAATTCCGGGGCACGGCTATCCCTTATAACGATTTTATGCAACAGGCCATCCGCTCCGATATCATCATTACCTCGACCGGCGCACCTCATTATGTGATCACTGAAGAGGGAGTCCGCGATATTATACCCCAGCGCGGCGGCAAGCCGCTTATTTTAGTGGATATAGCCGTGCCACGTGACGTGGACCCTTTGGTAGGAGAAATCGAAGGCGTGACCTTATATAACATCGATGACCTGGAAGGCGTCGTAGATATGAATAAGAATTTCCGTTCTTCCGAAGCTAAGGTAGCCGAGGGCATCATCGAGAACGGTATCGAATCCTTAAAGGAGCGGCTGAGCTATCTATCCATGCGGCCCGTAATGGTGCAGCTGCATGAAAAAATGAACTTCCTGCGGCAAAAGGTTTTGAAGCGGGCTTTTGCCAAGCTGCCGAACCTGACTGACAAAGAGCGCCGCATCATCGACATTATGACCCAGCGCCTGGAGCACAAGTTCCTGCGCGAACCCATGATGGCCATGAACAGCGCGGCCGGTACGGAAGACGAAGAACGTTACAGAGATATGATCTGCGAGTTATTTTTGCTCAACGATTCGGGAGAGGACTACATAGGCGATGAAAACAAATTTGATTATTGGGACTAGGCAAAGCCTGCTGGCGTTATGGCAAAGCAATCATATTGCCGCCCGCCTGCGCGAGCAGTACCCGGAATGTACGGTGACACTGAAAAAGATCATTACCAAGGGCGACCGTATTTTAGATGTGCCACTGGCCAAGATCGGCGGCAAGGGCCTGTTTACCAAGGAATTGGAAACAGCACTGCTGGACGGCGAGATAGACCTGGCCGTCCACAGCCTGAAGGATATGCCTACCGTTTTACCGGAGGGCCTGTGCCTGACGGCGATCACCGAACGCGCCAATGCCGGCGATGCCTTTGTCAGCAACAAATATGCTTCTATCGAAGCACTGCCTCAGGGAGCAGTCCTGGGCACATCAAGCCTGCGCCGCAAGGCCCAGCTTTTAGCGGCCCGTCCCGATCTGACCATCGTTGATTTGCGCGGTAATGTGGATACCCGCCTGCGCAAGCTGGACGAAGGCCAGATGGACGCGATCATTTTAGCTGCCGCAGGCCTGCACCGTTTGGGCTACGGCGACCGTATCAAAGAGATCATCCCCCACAGCTTCTGCCTACCGGCAGTCGGTCAGGGTGCTTTAGCCATTGAATGCTGCACCGCCAACACCGAGGTCAGACAGATGCTGGATTTTTTAAACGATTTGCCTACTAAGCAGGCCACCGATGCCGAGCGTTCCTTCCTGGGACTTATCGAAGGCGGCTGTCAGGTGCCTATCGGCGTCCACGCCGTTACCGCAGGCAGCAGCATCACCGTCGAGGCGATCATCGCTTCGCTGGACGGCAGCACAGTTTTACGCGATACTATCCAGGGCGAAGCAGCCGACGCTGCACGACTTGGTCAAAAGCTTGGCAATAAAATGTTAGATCAGGGCGGCCGTGCAATCCTCGCCGAGATCATGTAAGGAGAGAAACAAATGACAAAACAGGGAAAAGTTTACTTGATCGGTGCAGGCCCCGGCGACCCCGGTCTGCTTTCTATCAAAGCTATGGAATGTTTACAGACTGCCGACGCTGTTGTTTACGACCGTTTGGCCGACCCCAGGATCCTGGCCTATGCCCGTCCCGACGCAGAGATGGTTTATGTAGGCAAGGCTTCAGCCAACCACACCATGCGCCAGCCCGATATCAACAAACTGCTGGTGCAACTGGCTGCTGCTGGCAAAACCGTGGCTCGTCTTAAAGGCGGCGATCCGTTCGTATTCGGCCGTGGCGGTGAAGAGGCTATCGAGCTGTTAGAAGCAGGGCTGTCCTTTGAGTTCGTCCCCGGGGTGACTTCCGCTATCGCGGTAGCCGAATATGCCGGTATCCCCGTTACCCACCGTCATGTAGCGACTTCCTTTGCCGTTATCACAGGCCACGAGGACCCAACCAAAGGAGAATCGACCATTAACTGGAGCGGCCTGGCCACTTCTGTGGATACGTTGGTCTTTTTGATGGGCGTCGAAAACCTGACTAATATCACTAAAAACCTGATCGCCAACGGCCGCAGTGCCGATACCCCGGCAGCCGTTATCCGCTGGGGCACCAAACCCGAGCAGCGCACCCTGATCACTACGGTGGGCAGTGCGGCAGCCGATGTGGCCGCCGCCAATTTGAAACCGCCTGCCATCTTTATCGTTGGCAACGTAGTCAAGCTGCGCGATCAGCTGCAATGGTTCGACAACAAGCCGCTGTTTGGCAAAACTATTGTTGTGACCCGGGCCCGTGCCCAGGCCAGCGCTTTGACTAAACAGTTGGAAGCAGCAGGCGCCCGCGTTATCGAAGCGCCCGCCATCAAGATCATGCCAGCAGCAGATTATGCGCCGCTGGATAAAGCTATCGAAAATCTTAAATCCTATAAATGGCTGGTGTTGACCAGTGCCAATGGCGTTACCGCGTTCTTTGAGCGTTTGCATAACGCTGGCCTTGACAGCCGCAGTCTGGCAGAAGTAAAAATTGCCGCTATCGGCAGTGAAACCGCCAAGTCCCTGACCGACTATGGCATTACCGCCGATCTGGTGCCGTCAGCCTTCAAAGCCGAGGAACTGGCAGAAGCACTGGCTTCCGAACTGGTTGTTGGCGACAAGATCCTGCTGGCACGTGCCAAAGTGGCCCGCGAAGTACTGCCCGAAAGCCTGCGTGCTTTAGGAGCCAGCGTCGACGTAGTAACAGCTTATGAAACCGTCGCTTCCTTAGAGAATAAAGATGAACTACTGGGCGCACTGCAAAACGGCGAGGTTGATTTGGTTACTTTCACCAGCTCTTCTACTGTTACCAATCTGCTGGAATCACTGGCAGAAAACAAAGACCTGATCAATAATATCACCATCGCGGCTATTGGCCCCATTACCGCCGATACCTGCCGTAAAAATAAGCTTGAGCCTGCTATAGTAGCCGATAATTTTACTATCACAGGCTTGACCGAAGCAATCCAAAGTTATTATAAGGAGTGATCAGTATGGGCTTTCCTATTTACCGTCCCCGCCGCCTGCGCGCTACCGAGAATCTGCGCAGTATGATCCGCGAGACTGAGCTTTCCGTAAAAGACCTTATCTATCCTTTATTTGTAGTGCCCGGAACCGGCGTCAAAAACGAGATCGAATCCCTGCCCGGCAATTATCACTGGTCTTTAGACCGTTTGCCTGAAGTTTTACAGGAGCTGGACGAACTGGGTGTTCCCGCCGTGATCCTGTTTGGTATCCCCTCTTATAAAAACGCTACCGGCAGCAGTGCCTGGGACGCAGAAGAACCTGTGCAGCAAGCTTGCCGCCTTATCAAAACCTCTCACCCAGAGATGATAGTAGTTACTGACGCCTGCCTGTGCGAGTATACCGAGCACGGCCACTGCGGCGTTCTGGAAAACGGCTGTACCGTCAATAACGATGAGACTTTACCACTGCTGGCAAAGGTAGCCGTATCGCACGCTCAAGCAGGCGCAGATATCGTTGCACCCTCTAATATGATGGACGGCTATGTGAAAGTTATGCGCAAAGCGCTGGATGAAGCAGGTTTCAGCAATGTGGCTTTGATGGCCTATTCCGCTAAATATGCTTCCGCCTACTACGGCCCCTTCCGTGCCGCTGCCGATTCCGCACCGTCCGCTGGTGACCGCAAGGGCTACCAGATGGACCCGGGCAACAGCGACGAAGCACTGCGCGAAGTAGCACTGGACATTGAAGAAGGCGCTGATATCGTAATGGTCAAACCTGCTTTGGCTTTTATGGATATCATACGCCGCGTCAAAGATACCTTTAACCGTCCCCTGTGCGTTTATAACGTCAGCGGCGAGTACGCCATGGTCAAGGCAGCTGCCGCCAAAGGCTGGATCGACGAGCAGCGTATCGTTATGGAGACCATGCTCGGCTTTAAACGTGCCGGAGCTAAAATGATCATCACCTATCATGCCCTGGATGTAGCCAAATGGCTGCAGGGCAAATAAGGAGGCACCAGCATGGAACACAGCAAATCCCAGGCAGCCTTTGCCGAAGCTAAACAGTACATTCCCGGCGGCGTCAACAGCCCCGTCCGTTCCTTCCGCAGCGTCGGCGGCATCCCGCCCATCATTGCCAAGGGCGGCGGCAGCAAGCTGACCGACATCGACGGCAACGAATATATCGATTATGTGCTTTCCTATGGACCGCTGCTTTTAGGCCACGCCCATCCCCAGGTTACCGAAGCCATCCAGCAGGCAGCAGCCAAGGGTTCTTCCTACGGTGCACCGACACTGGCCGAGACAGAATTGGCTAAGCTGCTATGCGCCCTCGTACCTTCTATGGAAATGGTGCGGATGGTCAACAGCGGTACCGAAGCCACTATGAGCGCCCTGCGTCTGGCGCGCGCTTATACGGGACGTGAGAGCATCGTTAAATTCATCGGCTGTTATCACGGCCACCACGACAGCCTGCTGGTAAAAGCAGGCAGCGGCGCCGCCACTTTAGGCGTGCCCGACAGCCCCGGCGTCCCTAAAGGCGTTGCGGCCAACACCATCACCGTACCCTTTAACGACAAAGCCGCTTTAAAAGTCGCCTTTGCCGCTAAAGGTGAAGATATCGCCGCAGTCATCCTGGAACCGACACCTGGTAATATGGGTTTGGTGTTGCCACAGGACGGTTTTCTGGAATTCATTCGTGAGATCACGCATAAATATGGCGCATTGCTCATCTGCGACGAGGTCATGTCCGGCTTCCGCAGCAGCGAAAGCTCCTCACAGGGTCTGTATGGCATCGATCCCGACATCACCTGCTTAGGCAAGGTCATCGGCGGCGGGCTGCCTGTAGCAGCTTACGGAGGCAAACGCTACATTATGGAACAGGTCGCTCCTGTCGGGCCTATGTATCAGGCTGGCACATTGAGCGGTAATCCGCTGGCTATGGCCGCCGGTATTGCTAACCTTACCTATATGCGCGAAAACGATGTTTGCAGCAAGCTTGAGAGTATGACGGCGATCCTGACCGGCGGCCTGGAACGTGCGGCAGCTAAAGCCGGCGTCCCTGTACAGGTGCATCGTCTGGGCTCTATGTTCACCATCTTCTTTACTGATAAAGAAGTTTATGACTATGACAGTGCCTGCACCAGCGATTTGGACTCTTTCCGCATCTATTTCCACAGTATGCTGGAGCAGGGCATTTACCTGCCGCCATCCCAGTTTGAAACTAACTTTTTATCTTTGGCTCATACACCCGAAGATATCGAAAAAACCTTACAGGCCGCAGCCAACGCTTTTACAGCTGTTGCCGCAGCAAAAAAATAACTGTTGTTTAAATAAAAAGCATCATAACCAAAAGGTTATGATGCTTTTTTGTTATGCTGATTATTTTTGTTCCTGTTTCGGTGCTTCCAACGGAGCGAAAATAAATTCGGTCAATTTGTCTTCTTTGTTAAAGCCGTAGATCACACGTACTAACTGCTGCTTGCTGTAGCTGCCTAAATATGTCAACCGATCGCCCTGATCAAACCGTTCGAAAGCAACAAACTTCATTTCTTTCATAGTTCCTAAAGTATCTTTGACTTGTTTCTGCAAAGCCGCAAAAGCTTTGGCATCCATTTTTTGTTTCAATTCAGGACTAAAACCGCTAGCGGCGCCTGCGTAACCGGTTTCATCGGCTATATTCAGAGCTGCTACAAATTTATCGACGACTTTCTGCTGTTTATTCAAGTCATTGCCGTCACCGGCGGCAAAACATACTGTTGCCATTGCCATTGTCAAAACCACAGTCACCAGCATTAATAATTTTTTCATTTACTTCATCCTCTCTTCTTTGCAGCCGGCGGGCAATCTTGCTCCGTCCGTTGCCAGTATATCTTAATTATAACCTATTCAATGCTGCCGTCAATGCTTTTTATATTATTGGGCATTCAACCACTGCTGAATGATCGCACTTTTTTGCCCTGCAGTCCAGCTCAAATCATCCACCGCCAGCTGCAGATTACCGATCATCATTTTCCTGCCGTCATCGTGGGCATAATCACTAACGCGCCATAAAAGTGGATAACCTTTGGAGGCCAGCAGATCACGGGAGTGCTCGGACAGCAGGTAATCCATAAAGGCCTGTGCCTCTTCCAGATGTGCTCCCTGCAAAATAGCGGCACCTGTAATGCAGTTTTTATTGCCATCCTTCACCAGGGTGGCAAACAGCTCCCTGTTCTGACGCTCCAGCTGCAAAGCGACCGAAAGCGAAACTACCGCTACGGTTTTGCGTCCACTGCGAACCTCTTCGATAGCGTCCCACTCACTGGCAGTATAAAAAGGCCGCTGACTATTAAAAGAAGCAGCATAGGCCAGGGCCTGCTCTTCCCCTCGCAGCTGCCAGATCGAAGTGAGCATACCATAGCTGCGCCCTCCATTTTTAAAATCTGCCAGGACCGTTTCTTCAAACAACTCCGGCTTCAGCAATTCATTCCAGGTCTCCGGCGCATAAAGTCCCAAATCCCGCAGTCTGCCGCGATTACTCAGAAAGCCGATATAATCCACATACAACCCGGTCCAGCGCCACTGGTTCTCGCGCATTTCCGCAGGCACCTTATAGGCCTCCTTCGGCCTGTAGCTGCGCAACATTTTCTGCTCGCTGGCCAAATAATATTCTTCCGGAGTCCCACCCAGCCATAAATCAAATTTGCCGTCACGTAAAAAATTCAACCTTTTAGCTAAATCACCCGTCGGCAGATAACTGACTTCCACTTTGACGTTCTGCTGCCGGGCAAAATCCTCAGCCAGAATATCTGTCATGGTTTCGCTGAGGCTGCTGCACAGCCTGATCGTTTTTTGTTGGTTTTCACCGCCGCTACCACAGCCGCTGCAAAGCAGAAGCGCCGCCAGTAAAGTTATCAGGATCGCTTTCATAGGACAACCGCCTTCTCATCATTCTAATATCTTTATTATACCATACCGTTCGCGCCCTAAGCATCAAAACCATCTGGCAATTATTTTTAAACCCCAGCTGCCGCAAAGAAGTCCGCTCCCCAAAAGTTACTGTTGACATTAGGTTGATTTTCAAGTAGAATCTTCTTGTTAGCTTAAGCTAACTGTTTGGGGTTTGCCCACTTCCAAACACTCACTTATTAACTTAAAGCTCACTCGATACTGTGCTAAACAGCTCTCACGCACAGTTTTATTTCGCTCGAGTTAGCTTAAGCTAACATTTTGTGTTCTTATGACAGCCCCTTATGTTTAGAGGTATTATTTATAGCAGGGCATCGGCAATTATACTCAACTACCATAAAATGATCTCAGGAGGCGGCAATGATGAAAATTTTAGTAATGTATTCTTCCCTGACTGGCAACACCGCCAAGGTTGCAGCAGCTATCCATACGGCTTTGCCGTCAGGTAGCGTTCTGGCTAAGATCACCCCTCAGCTTGATATGCGAAATTATGACTTGATCTTTGCTGGCTTTTGGGTGGATAAAGGCACGGCCGATCAGGCAGCCAAAACAGCACTGCTGGGCCTGCAAAATAAAAAAGTCGCTTTATTTGCAACGCTGGGAGCAGCACCTAATACGATCCACGCACAAAATTGTCTGCAGGAGGCAGCTGCCCTGCTGCACGAAAGCAATACCCTGCTGGGCAGCTATTACTGTCAGGGTAAAATCGACCCCCAGCTACTGGAAAGATTTAAAAGCTTAACGGCTGATCACCCGCATGCCCTGACACCGGAAGCAACCGCACGGCATCAGGCGGCGGCAACACATCCCGACGCTGCTGACTTACAGGCTGCAGGCATATTTGCCAAAAACATCCTAGCCAAGCTGCTTTAAAAGAAATACGCCGGCATCGATGAGCAATATGTTATAATGAAGCATATAGTTTTTCCCTGAATATTCCAAATCCGTACCGGCTGCTTTGGCAGTCGGTACCTTTATCT
The DNA here is from genome assembly GCA_900544795.1 of uncultured Phascolarctobacterium sp. Lineage (GTDB taxonomy): Bacteria > Bacillota > Negativicutes > Acidaminococcales > Acidaminococcaceae > Phascolarctobacterium. Next base: position 35,787 of record UQWM01000016.1, read on the forward strand.
GCGAGGTCTTTTATGCCAGAACGTTTACTTAAATATTACCACCCCTATCGAAAAACTTTATTTTTAGCTTTAGCTGGCTCTGTTATCACCTCTGCGCTTGATCTTTGCTTTCCATTGTTCATGAAATATATTCTTGGCGATGTGCTGCCGACTGGCAATTTATGGCTATTAGGACAGACCACCGTCATTTTATTATTTTTATACCTGCTGAACTTTATCATCAGCTATCAGGTCTCACGACATGGCCGCCTGATGGGAGCGAAAATAGAACAGGATATGCGCAGCGACCTGTTCCAACATGTGCAGTCCATGTCTTTCCGTTATTTTGATAATGTTCGTATCGGCCAGCTGATATCACGTATTGTCAGCGATATTTCCGAAATACGCGAGTTGGCTTTCTTAGGTCCCAATTATTTACTGGTCTGCACCATCACTATGTTCGGAACCCTTGGCATCCTGATCTACCTGAACTGGCCACTGGCACTGCTCGTCAACCTGTTGTTGCTGGCCAAGGCCTACGAATCACTCGCTACTAACAAGGAGTTAAAGCAGTCGGGCCGTATCATCCGCGAGCAGGTAGGCAACCTTACCGCACAAACCAACGAAAGCCTGAATGCCATCCGTCTGGTGAAATCCTTCAACAATGAAGCCTGGGAAGAAAAACGTCTGAATTCTAACGGACAGGCACTGCTACAGGCCCGCAAGGCTTCCTTTGACCTTTTGTCACGCCTCAACAGCAACGCTGTACTTTTCTCCAATGTTACCAATCTGGTCATTATTGTTATCGGCGGTGCCATGATCGCCTACGGTAAAATGCAGATCAGCGATTTAGTCGCCTTCCTGCTTTATGTTTCCATTTTCATCCGGCCGATCCTGCGCCTGACGGCGCTGGCAGAATCTTACCAGAAGGGTATGGCAGGTTATCAGCGGTTTTGTCAGCTGATGGATACGCCATCCGAAAATATCGATCAGCCCGGTGCGGTGGACTGCGGCACTTTAAAAGGCGCGATCACCTTTCAAGACGTCAGCTTCGGCTATGAGCCTACGAAACCGGTCATTCAAAACTTTGATTTGGAGATCACGGCCGGTGAGGTCATCGCCTTCGTCGGTACCACAGGCGTCGGCAAAAGTACTCTCTGCAATCTGCTGCCGCGTTTCTATGAACTACAGTCAGGCAGCATCAGCATCGACGGTTTGGATATCCGCCAGATCACTCTGCAATCACTACGGCGCAATATCGGCATCGTGCAGCAGGATATTTTCCTTTTTTCCGATTCAGTCCGCGAAAATATCGCCTACGGCAAGCCTGACGCCACTATGGAAGAAATCATCACGGCGGCGAAGCTGGCCGAAGCCGACAGCTTTATAAACGCGCTGCCCCAGGGCTATGACAGTCAGCTGGGCGAGCGTGGGGTCAAGCTTTCGGGCGGACAAAAACAGCGTATCGCCATTGCCCGTGTCTTTTTGAAAAATCCACCCATCCTTATTTTGGACGAGGCGACCTCTTCTTTAGATAACGAAACGGAAAACCTGATCCAGGAATCATTGATGCAGCTTTCACGCAACCGTACGACGCTGATCGTTGCCCACCGGCTGGCTACGATTCGCCACGCCGACCGAATCGTGGTGCTCACACCTGACGGTATTGGTGAACAGGGTTCTCACGACGAACTAATGGCACTACAAGGAGAATACTACAAGCTTTATATGGCTCAATTCAGTAAAAACCAGCAAGTCTAAAACATACGCAAAAGCCCTCAGATGCTTGCATCTGAGGGCTTTCTTTATTTACTGGAAAAAGTTTTTTTAATTAGTCACGGTCAAAAATCATTACTTTTTCAAAGTCCAGATAGACTTTCTCACCGTCGGCAAATTCCTTCAGGTCAGAGCCTTTAATGATAACACGGACATCGTGGTCACCAACGCGAACACGGTAATCAACAGCATCGCCCAAATAGAAACGGTGGGTCAGTATGCCTTCCAGCATACCGCCGCCACGGCTCATGGTAATATTCTCGGGGCGCACAGCAATAGTAGCGCTGCCGGAAACGCCTGAGGTATTAGGGAAGGACGCCGTAGTACCCTGCAGGTAAACACGGTCATCGGAAACTTCACCCTGCATAAAGTTGACCAAACCGATAAAGTCGGCAACCATTTTATTGGCGGGGTTAGTATAGATTTCATGCGGAGCACCGATCTGCTGTACAACGCCTTTGCTCATAACAACAACACGGTCACTCATGGCCATAGCTTCGCCCTGATCGTGAGTTACATAGACAACGGTAATGCCCAGAGCTTTTTGGATGGACAAGATCTCGAAGCGCATGCTTTCGCGCAGTTTGGCGTCAAGGTTAGACAAAGGTTCGTCCAGCAGTAACAGTCCGGGCTGGGCAACCAGAGCGCGAGCTAAAGCTACACGCTGCTGCTGGCCGCCAGAAAGCTGATGGGGATAACGGTGTCCGTATTCGCCTAAATGCACCAGTTTCAGCATCTCGTTGACTCTTTTTAAGCGTTCTTCTTTAGGTACTTTCTGGATCTTCAACGGATAAGCTACATTGTCGATAACCGTCATATGCGGCCACACGGCATAGGATTGGAATACCATACCAATGTCGCGATTTTCCGGCGGCACGAATTTGTTCTGCGTCGAAGAGCTGACGCAATGGTCGCCGATATAGATCTCGCCTTCAGTTGCTTTCTCAAAGCCTGCGATCATACGCAGGGAGGTTGTTTTACCACAGCCGGAAGGACCGAGGATCGATACGAATTCGCCGTCTTCAACGGTCAGGTTAAAGTCATCAACGGCCGTTACCGGGCCGAAACGTTTAAATATATGTTCAATACGTACTTGTGCCAATTTATTCCACTCCTTCTTTAAATTCCCACATTGCCTTTAGTCAGTTTGTTGAGGATCAGGTTACCGACCAAAACGATAGTCAAAATGATTACTGACAGAACAGAAGCATTTTGTGTATCTGCATAAGTTTGCAGCTCGTACAGCAAAACACCGATAGTTTTAGTTTCTGCACCGTACAGCAGGAGCGACATAGTCAACTCGTAGAATGACGGCATAAAGATCAGGAACCAACCGGCGATGATGGACGGAGCGATCAACGGCATAATGATATCTTTACAGGTTCTGATCCAGCTGGCGCCGGAATTGAGCGCCGCTTCTTCCAATGATACATGCACCTGGCTGAGCGAAGCTGCGATAGTACGCACAGACATGGTCATGTATTTGACCAGATAGCTGACGATCAGTATCCACATGGAAGAATACAGGTTCAGCCCAAAACTACCGGAGAAAGTAATGACCAGAGCCAGTGCGATAACGATACTCGGAGTAGAACCGCCGATAACAGTCAGCAGATCCGGGAAGCTGCGGCCTTTGACTTTGGTCTTAACTGCCAGATAAGCAATAAAAACGGAAAGGATGGTACCGATAGTTGCGGCAATAACACCGTAAACAACGGAGTTCCAGATGCTTTCCATATACTGGCTACTGGTGATGACCGGTGCCCAGGCGTCGAAGCCAATATTGGACCAGGTAACGCCACGGGACATACTCTTTAAAAGAGAGGTCAGCAAGATCGAACCCAGGGGCAAAATAACAGCAATAAAGCCATACAGGCCTACGCCACAGAAAGCGGGCCATTTCCATTTGCCCAGCTCTACAATGTTCGGGCGTGTGCTTTTACCGCTGATAGTAGTATAATCCTTGCGGCCCAGCATCCAGGTCATGAAGAACAGCAGGAAGTTGGCCAGGAACATCAACGAAGCCGCTAAAGCCGTAGCGTCGCGAATACCTTCGTCGTTGCCCATATAAATATACGTTACGATACGGGTCGTCATGACCTCGATATTACCCGGCATACCAACGATGGCGGGAATGCCGAAGCAGGACCCAGCAGCGATGAATACCAGCAGACCGCCGGCCAAAATACTGGGGGCCATCAGCGGCAGGGTGACATCGATCAGGGTACGCAGCGGCGAAGCGCCGGAAACACGGGCAGCTTCTTCAAGGGTCGGGTCCATTTTTTCCATTGCCCGGGAAATGGTAATGAAAGCAAAAGGCGAATAGAACAGCGTCAGGACCCAGGCCAGGCCGCCCATCGTATAAATATCAAACGGAGATTCCTGCAGCTGCAGGATCCATTTAAAAATCGAATTCAAATAGCCGACGCTGGGATTAAGAAGCTGTACCCAGGCAATCGCGCCTACATAAGGGGGAATCATATAGCTGGCAACCAGCAACGTACGGTAGGTTTTTTTACCTGGCATATCGGTACGGCCTACCAGCCAAGCCAGAGGGAAAGTAATGATGACGCTGGCCACCATAACTAAAAGTGATAATTGTACAGTATTGGATAAGGCACGCCAATTAACATTCTGGCTATAGACGTCGGCATAATTGCCAAAATTGATAACTCCGTCGACCATAACGCTGTCATAAAGCAAAATACCCATCGGAAAAACTACGAAATACAAAAGTAAAATAACGGAAATCGCAATAACTATGAATTTACTATTAAATCTAGGTAATGACCCCACTATAGCTCCTTTCCCCGATCTTTAAACCGGTGAAAAATCATCTACAGGATTTTTCCTGCAAAGAAAGTGGAAAACAGGGATCGTTGAAAACGACCCCTGATCCCTTAAAATATTGTTACTCAACAAATTTTAATAAGAACTATTCCATAACTCTTACGCGGAAAGCTTCTTTGATTTGAGCATTTTCTTTAGCCAATTTTTCCCAGTTGACTTTGATAGCTTTATCAGAGAAAGTTTTCAGAGCAGGAGCGCCTTTAGGCGGTTCTACATCGCCGCGTACGGAATGCATCCAGCCTTGAACGACTGCCTGTTGGCCTTCTTTGGACAACCACCAGTCAACCAGTGCTTTAGAACCTTCGGGGTTCTTGGTTGCATTGAAAATAGCGATCGGAGACGGGATGATGATAACGCCGTCTTCAGGATAGGAAACTTTCAACGGTTCATTTTTGGTGTTAGCCAATTTAAGAACGTTTTCTTCCAAAATCATTGCTGCAGCATACTCACCAGTCAGCAATTTGTTTTGGATAGCAGAGTTACCTTCTTCAACGCGAATGCCGTTTGCTTTCAGCTGGTCAAAATATTCCCAGCCGTATTTGTCGGCCAATGCGCCTACTGCTACATACGCAGTACCGGAAAGCATCGGATTCGGCATAGCGATCTTGCCTTTCCATTTCGGATCGGTCAGGTCTTTCCAAGATTTCGGTGCATCTTCCGGTTTCAACTTATCGGAGTTATACGCAATGATCATGTTGCAGACGCGAACAGAAGACCAGGCACCGTTTTTATCTTTATCGGTGATAACGTCTTTCAGATTCGGAGAAACATAATCAAGCAGCAATTTTTGGTCTTGCAGAGTCAGATAATAAGAAGGATCAGCAACCATCAACACGTCAGTGCCGATTTTGTTAGCTTTGATTTCGCCGGTGATTTTAGTAATTACTTTTTCAGTACCACCCTGGAACCAGGTAACCTTCATATCAGGGAACGCTTTAGCTACATTAGGTTTACACATTTTATCGATGATATCAGGATAAATAGAGGTATAAACCATAACTTCGCCTTTAGGACCGCCTTTAGAATCAGCCGCTTTCTTCTCGCCGCTGTCACCACAACCAGCAACTGCTACGGACAATGCCAGAACTGCTGCTGCAGTGCACAACCATTTTGCGTTTTTCATTAAACATCCACTCCTTTGTGTTGTCATACTACCAATAAAATTCGCTTGGCTTCGTAAAAATCCTGCTTACATTAGAAAAAAAGTTTTACAAAAAATTAAAATTTCTGTCACATTTACGCCTTATTTAAAAAACATTCCATTGCCAAACGACATATCGACACTTCTGACCCTACGGGACTTTTGACATCCCGCGTTATAAAGTGACAATAAAGTTCAATTCCCATGCCGGAACATAGGGATGTTTGCGCAGATAAATTTTATATTCCGGCACCATCTGCCACAAAAACAACGGCAGCAAAAACAGGTCCGCATCGTGGTGATAGGCGGCAAGGAACAGTTTAGGCTTATTCACCTTGATCTGTTGCCGTCCGCCTTGCAGCGCTTCCAGCTCGGCTCCTTCAACATCCATCTTGATATAAGAAGCCTGCTGTCCGTCCAACAGCGTGTCGATATCAATAGTCTGCACTATGCGCTTTGGCTCAGAAAGAAGTGTAGACTGCCTGCCGCCGCTGTCTGAAAAATCCAGCTCAGTTACTTCCTTCCACACGGCCCGCTCAAAAAGCTGCAGGTCATGCAGCCCGCTTTGCTCAGCATAAGCAGCCAGCTTCTTAAAATTACGCCTGTCAGGCTCTACCGCCGCAATACTATGGTATTTGCCCCGAGTCAGTTTCAAAAATTCTGCGATCGTATCCCCGTTATAAGCACCCAGGTCGGCATAGATTTCATCGTCCCGCCATTTTAACAGGTTTTGCAGGTCATGCAGCCTTTCTGTCTCGCTCTCCCACAGATAGTGCAGCTTGCCACTCAATTTATAATTGAGTGCCGCTGCAAAAACCTTCCGCGACCAGTCGTCGGCTAAAGCCTCGTAAACCCGGAGCAATTTCTGTTCATGACGCTGCAACCAATCCCAGGTAACGATTTCGTCACCGGGAAACAACGGCAAATGCGGTGCTACAGTCTCATGCAGCCGAGACAGCTCTTTAAACCGGTCCAGGACCAGCGGCGACTCTGACGCAAAAGCGATAACTATTAAAAAATCGTTCAACCGTTCTTTAATTGCGGCGTAAGTTTCAACCTTATGGCCTCGAAACATCTGCCCGCGAACGAACTCATCACTGGCAAAAACGCCTGCCAGCGAAACGTTATGGGCTTCACACCAATCAATTATCTTATCGGCACCATTGCCCATACCATATAAAACGATTGGTCTCACGGAGGTTTGCAATCTTTGCCAGACATCCTGTGTTTCTTTAATAAAAGCCAACATCTTCACGCCTCCTTTGTATCTTTTTATTGTACACGAAAGCCAATACCCCGTCACACTTTTCTTTTAGTTAACCTTTTTTTATTTTAGGTTGACAAAGCTGCTTTCTCTTTACTATACTATTATCGTAAACCTTATTTGTTTTTAAAGTTAACCTATTGTGAGGATATGAAGATGACCGAAAGTAAAATCCGACAACTAAGTGAGATAGCTTTATTAGCCGCTTTTATTGCAATCAGCGGTACTTTTAAACTGCCCAGCTTTATCCCGGGCAGCGAATTTCAGTTGTCCGCTCCTATAGCAGTAGCCGTCTGCGGTGTTTTCGGCATCAAAAAATATCTGCTGGCAGGGCTTTTAGCCTCGACAGCCGGTTTGCTTTTAGGCACGCAAACAATTTTTAATGTGCTTATCGCTATGTTGTTTCGTATTGTTGTAGCTTTGCTGTATGCCGCCTTTGGCAAAAGCAGGCTCTTTTATCTGCTTTCTGGTCCTGTGGCCTCGGCAGCTGCCCGCTTGGCTCTCGGACTTATTATCGGCAAGGCCGTGTACCCGCTTTTAGCTGCCGCCCTACCCGGTATGGCCTTTACTGCTTTGACCGCAGGCTTATTGGCTTCGGTTTTAGAAAAGGCCCTGCTTTTGACCAACCGCAATGCTCAGCGTTCTTAACACCATAATTTCAAGTTTTACCTGCCGCTTAAAGCTATTCTTTAAGCGGCTTTTTATCTGTCGGCGCGCTCCACTTGCCCGTACCTTTTTATAATGTTAAAATAGTAGTGATAATATTTGCCAGGGCGATTAATTTATCGCTTCATGCTTACTGGTGGTATTCTCAATGACATTACAAATAAACGGCGTTACTGCCAACGGAGGTCTTGTTATGATTTTGCAGGAATCTGGAGAAAACTATTTGGAAACAATCCTGCTCTTACAGCAGCAAAACGGCAGTGTACGTTCTATAGACGTAGCGACGTACATGAACTTTACCAAAGCCAGCGTCAGCCGTGCGATGAGCATTTTAAAACGAGAAAACTACATTTTGATGGAGGCTGACGGCAACATCGTCCTTACTGAAGCAGGTTTAGCTAAAGCCAATGCTGTTTTGGAAAGGCACCGCCTTTTAACGCGCTTTTTAAATGAAAATTTAGGCGTATCGGAAGAAATTGCCGAAAAAGATGCCTGCCGTATCGAACATGTTATTAGCCCTGAAACATTCGCCGGCATCAAAAAACTTATTAAAAACGCTTAATATTTAACTGCAAGGGAGCTGTTTGATGATGAAAAAACTTTTACTGTTCTTTACTTTAGCTATTGCTTTACTGGCACTGCCATTGGTCGCGCATGCTGATAAAACAAAATGGGCCAATCCCAATTATAATTTTTCGAAATTACAAAACATTGATCTGGTCTCCATCAGCATTGTAGAACCTTACGAAGACTCATTCTCTGTAGACGACATGGCCAGTGAAAAAATCATCAGTGCCTTACAGAAATCTCTGGCTAAAAGAAATTTTTCTTTCGAATCCAGTGTGGAATCTAACCTGATGATTACTAAAGAAGCAGCTGCTAAATTGGCAAAAGACGCCTTAGCCAGCGCTTATAGTACTGAAACTATTAAAATTGCCCCTGAAACTTCGGCCGAACTTAAAATCATCGCACATAAATTTGGTTATAGAACCCGCATTATTCCTGCCCATGAAGAACCGCGTACCAGAACTTTCAAAGAAAAAGCCAAGGACAATAATGGTAACTGGGTAGAACGTAACGTAGAACGCACCGTTTACGAATATGTTCCGGAGCGTACTGTCTACGACGCTCAACTTGATGTTTCCTTCCAATTGTTTGACCCTGCTACCCAAAAAATAATTTTCAACTTACGCGATGTCCGCGAACGCTCTCAGGACAGTGACACCACGGATATGTGGCAGCGCATGGCTAACTATTTTGCTCAGGAATTAGCTAAAGCAGCAAAAAAATAATTTTAATTTATAGAAAGAACCTCTTTAAAAATTTAAGGGGTTCTTTCTTGTTTAATATACTTTAACGCTTAATGATATTTTTTCCTAATTCACTTGACACTCTATTCAAAAATGTTATAATTTAGTATATCAAACTGAATACGGTAATGCAGGTTCCGTCAGGAATAACAGAGAAGTCCGGTTAAAATCCGGCGCGGTCCCGCCGCTGTAAGATGGAGCGAAGCCTAAAAAACCACTGGAAATATCCGGGAAGGAAGGCAGAGCGATGAAATCAAGCCAGAAGAACTACCTGCATCGCGATCTTGTTGACCTGCGAAGGACGGGGAGAGATCATGGTCAAAACCATGTTTTCATTACCATCCTTAATATTTATGGATGGTTTTTTATTGCCTATTCAGCAAATAATTAAGAGGAAAGAGGAATCATTTATGAAAAAACTGCTTTCAATGTTACTCATGGCTTCAATGATGGTTTTTGCTTTAGGAACTATGGGCGCTGCTGCCGCCGCTAAAGCACCCAAAAACGACAAGGCTGTTGTAGTCGTCAGCTTCGGCTCTACTTTCGACGATACCCGCACCAAAGATATCGGCGGTATTGAAGAAGCTATCGCCAAAGCCTTCCCGAATCGCGACTTTAAACGGGCTTTCACCTCCTACATCATCATGGAACGCCTGGAAAAAAATAAAGGCATCAAAGTCAACGATCTGCCTACCACTTTAAAAGAATTAAAAAAAGCTGGTTATAAAGACATCCTCGTGCAGCCGACCCATCTGCTGCACGGTGAAGAATATGAACACAAAGTCTTGACCACCGTTGCTAAATTCAAAGGTGATTTTGACCGCATCGTCGTCAGCGACCCGCTGATGGTAGACAAAAATGATTTCGCGATCGCAGCATCCGCTGTCGCAACCCAATTCCCGACCCTTGGCAAAGGCGATGGCATCGTTTTGATGGGCCACGGCTCCCCTCGCGACAACAATAAATCCTTTGGCAACACCTACAAAATGCTGCAGGAAACCTTTGATAAAATGGGCCTGCCAGTTGTAGTTGGTACTGTTGAAGAAGTAGATAGCCCTAATGTTGACGAAGTTATGGAACAAATTAAAGCACGCGGCTACAAAACCGTGCATATGTTCCCGCTGATGATCGTTGCCGGTGACCATGCTAACAACGATATGTATGGCGACGAAGAAGATTCCTGGAAAACCATGATCGAAGCTATGGGCATCAAAACCATAGGCCACTTGGAGGGCATTGGCCGCAACGCTGCCGTACAGGCTATTTATGTACAGCATGCAGTAGCTGCTGAAGCCGGTGTACAAAGATAAATCCTAAGTAAGCACTAAGACGTTCTTCTGCGGAAGAACGTCTTTTTATGTTATGGAAATCAGTACAAAAATATTACAGCGTTTTTATTTCTCCTAAATTTTCTGTAAATTCCACACATATTGTTGCCTCTGCGCTTGTCTTTGTTTATGCTAAGATGCTATACTTTATTCATTGAAAGACATTTATATGAAGAAAGGGTGTTGCACCTATGGGTCTAGTTATTTCTGCTCTCGTTACTTTTTGGGTCGGTTTTCTAATCTACAAAAAGTACAAACCCCAACCGGTCTTATTTTTAGGCGGTATGATTTTAATGTATATCGCGGCGGTCTTTGGTTATGGAACTATCCTTCCCGCTAAAGCAGCAACCGGCTCGACTTTTTTCGATGCCTTTGAATTTATCCGCGCTACCATGAGTTCCAATGCTGGCAAACTTGGCATGAACATTATGGCCGTAGGCGCTTTTGCCCGTTACATGGACAAAATCGGCGCTTCCCGTTCCCTGGTTCGGTTAACTATCCGTCCTCTGCTGGCTTTAAAATCACCTTATATCGTTTTAGCCGGCACCTGGATCGTCGGTATGCTGATTGGTCTGTGTATCAACAGTGCTTCCGGTCTGGCCATGCTTTTGATGGTAACAATGTTCCCCATCCTGATCGGCCTTGGCGTCAGCCGCCTGTCTGCAACCGCAGCTGTTGCTACTACGCTGTGTTTTGACTGGAGTCCCAGTGATACCGGTACGATCCTGTCCGCTGAAACAGCTGGCCTGAATCCAGTCGTTTACTGGACTGACTATCAGGTACCCATCGTTTTAGTAGCGTTCGTTGTTGTTGGCGTCCTGCATTATTTCACTCAAAAATACATGGACAAACGTGACGGTCACGTTGTACAGGCTATGGAAGTTGAAAAACATGTGCAAGACGATCCGGCCGACAATGCGCCCCTTTGGTATGCAATCCTGCCTGTTATCCCGCTGGCTTTGATCCTTTCCTTCAGCCCGTTGTGGATCACTTCTATTAAAATGAACATCGTTATGGCTATGTTTATCGGCCTCTTTATCGGCGCCTGTTGCGAATATATGCGCTGGCATGACGGTAAAAGAGTTATGGGCGATATCCAGACCTTCTTTGACGGTTTGGGCATGCAAATGGCTAACGTTATTACTTTGATCGTAGCCGGTCAGACTTTTGCCCAAGGCCTGCTGTCCATGGGTACCATTAACGCTCTGATCTCCGGCAGCCAGGGCTTCGGTTTCGGCCCTATGGCTATGATGCTAGTAATGGTCGCGATCATTTCCTTCTCCGCCATCGTTATGGGCAGCGGCAATGCTCCTTTCTTTGCCTTCGCAGCGCTTACTCCGGCCGTTGCCGCTCAAACAGGCATCCATCCGGTATTGATGCTACTGCCGATGCACTTTGCAGCTTCCATTGCCCGTAACTGTTCCCCGATCACAGCCGTTATCGTAGTATCTTCCGGTATGGGTAACGTTTCACCCTTTGACCTGGTCAAGCGTACCGCTATCCCAATGGCCGGTGCCATGCTCGTTAACGTTGGTATGACCTTCTTCTACTATTACAGAGGTTGATCTGTACTTTAATAAAATCACACATAATAGCTGCCCAAGGGCGGCTATTATGCTTTTAGAAAGGACGTGCAAACCATGTTTATCTGCGATTGTCATTGCGACACACTCACCGAACTTTATAAAAAAGGTACTTCTTTATATGACAACGACCAGCATTTCGATATCAAACGTCAAATCGAACTGGGCGGCGGCCTGCAGTTTTGCGCTATCTTTGTGCCCACGCACGAGTTCCGCTATTATGGCGGCCTGCGTTATACCCTGTGCCTGCTGGACAAATACAAGCAGGAGCTAAAAGCCCTGCAGGAACGCGGCATAGACGTACTGCCTGTACTGACCAAAGCCGACGCTGCTGACGTGCTTAACCACAAAGCAGCCACACTGCTGGCTATCGAAGAAGGCGGCGCCATCGACGGCAGTTTGGAAGCCCTGCGCATGCTGTATGAACTGGGCGTACGTGCTATGACACTGACCTGGAGCAACCGCAATGATATCGCCGACGGCGTTAACGAAGAATGCAGCGGCGGCGGCTTGACCGTTTTCGGACGTAAAGTAGTAGCAGAAATGAACCGCTTAGGTATGCTGGTCGACGTTTCCCACATTGCTACCGCTGGTTTCTGGGACGTTATCGAAGCTTCTACCAAGCCGATAATTGCTACCCATTCCAATGCTAAGACCCTGTGTAGCCATCCCCGCAACCTGAACGACGACCAGATAAAGGCCATCAATGCTAATGACGGCCTGATCGGTATCACCTTCGCCGGGCAGTTTCTGGAAGAAGATTACAACAAGGCCTGTATCGACAGCGTCTACCGCCACATCGACTATATGTTGAACCTTTTGGGCAACGACGACCATGTCGGCTTCGGCAGCGACTTTGACGGCATCAGCCACCCGCCGTATAACATCCACGGCGTACAGGATTATAAACCGCTGATAGAATACCTGCAAAGCAAAAACTACAGCGACAGCACGATCGAGAAAATCACTCATAAAAACGTGCTTAATTTGTTGGGTAAGGTATTGTAACAACAAAAACACAAAACAGCGTCTTCTGCCTATTGCAGAAGACGCTGTTTTTAATTACGATAATTTAAACTGTTTTATTCCCACTCGATAGTGGCGTTCGGTTTAGGGGACAAGTCATAGCAGACACGGTTAACATTTTTGACTTCGCCCAAAATTCTGTTGGTGATCTTATGCAGGATCGGCCAGTCGATTTCTTCGATAGTAGCAGTCATAGCATCAATGGTATTGATGGCACGGATAATGACCGGGTACTCAAAGGTTCTGGCATTGTCGCGCACACCGACTGATTTGAAATCAGGCACTACGGTGAAATACTGCCATACTTTTTTATCAAGTCCGGCGTTGGCAAACTCTTCACGCAAAATAGCGTCTGCTTCGCGTACTGCTTCCAAGCGTTCTTTAGTGATAGCGCCCAGGCATCTTACGCCCAGTCCCGGTCCCGGGAACGGCTGACGGTAAACCATGCTGTGAGGCAGGCCCAGCTCTACGCCGCAAGCACGCACTTCGTCTTTAAAGAGCTGGTATAAAGGCTCTACCAGTTTGAATTGCAGGTCTTCAGGCAAGCCGCCGACATTATGATGGCTTTTAACGCTTTTTGCTGTTTTTGTGCCGGACTCCACAACGTCGGGATAAATAGTACCCTGACCTAAAAATTCGATGCCATCCAATTTTCTGGCTTCTTCTTCAAATACGCGAATGAATTCAGCCCCAATGATTTTTCTTTTAGCTTCCGGGTCAGCTACGCCAGCCAGTTTGGATAAGAATCTTTCGCTGGCATCCACATAAACCAGATTGGCTTTCAGCTCTTCACCAAATACTTTCACTACGCTCTCGGATTCGTCTTTGCGCATCAGTCCATGGTTGACGTGAACACAGGTCAGCTGTTTGCCGATAGCTTTGATGAGCAACGCTGCTACAACGGAAGAATCAACACCGCCGGACAAAGCCAGCAGAACTTTTTTGTCGCCTACCTGTTGTCTGATCAATTCTACCTGGTCATTGATAAAGTTGGGCATATTCCAGTTGGCGGTAGCCTTACATTCATCAAAAACAAATTTTTTCAGCAGTGCCAGCATAGCTTCGTGTTCGGGCCAGGCAGGTAAATTTTCGACCTTGGCTAAAGCGTGACCTACAGACATTACCGGATACCCGGCAGTATAAATAGCTGCGTCAACGTCGATCGGCGTACCGTCGATAATATTGTTTTCACCACCATTGATGATGATACCCTTCACATTGGGCAAAGCCTGCAGTTCGGCCACTGTGATATCATGAGCCTTGATTTCGCTGTAAACGCCCAGTTCCCTGACGACGCGAGCCACCATAGTATTTTCGTGACTACCTAAATCTAAAATTACAATCATATCCTGCTGCATAGTAGTTCTCCTATCTGTCATAAATTTTTGCGTTAGCTTAGATATATTAATTGTAACATATTTAACGCCTGCTTCTCTACTAATTATTGCAGAAATATCGTCTAACTTTTCGGTATTTTGATTTTAGTAAAATAAACAGACAAAGACCTCTGATGTTTTACATCAGAGGTCTTTGCTTATTTGTGCCCATAATATTTTTGAAACGCTCTAAAAATACTACTGGCCATTTGACGTAAATTTATTATTTCATTGTTACGCCCTCTTTCTTAACGCCAACTTCGGTTACCTTAAATTCCATTGCTTTATCAGCGCCAGAACCATCTTTTACGCATTTTACAGTAAAATTAGTTGTCGCATCATTTCTTTCTTCGCCACCTTTCTTGCCGGAAATTTTGTATTCCTGACCGACATTAAATTGCAGTGCCGTCGGAAAACTGCTGGCAGAAAAGCGCAGCATAGCTTCGGTTTCATTTTTAGTTTCATTTTTAGTTTCAGAATACACTGCCAACCCCAGATATTGATTTGCCTGCATAGAATAATATTCTGTTTTTGAAACCCTGACACGTACGATATGATATTCCTGCATTTTGCTCACCTCCTTTCGTACTTTTATTTTAACCCTGCTAAACTCCACGATGGTGGCATAAAAAATGGGTGCTTATAAAAAATAAGCACCCATTTTTTACCAGTTCTTAGGTATTTCTTCAAAATGTCCGGCGATAAACATCGTTGTGGTGATAGTTGCCAGTAAGGTCCCCTGCTCGTCTGTCAGCTCCGCCGTAATGACCATGGTCGTCTGTCCATGATGCCTGACCTGACTTTTGACTATTGCAGTTCCTGTTCCAGGTAAATTACTAATGAAATTGATATTAAAGCTCAGTGTCTGGACTACCTCGCCCACGCTGGCCCCAGTCACGCCCATCACTGCATCGGCCAAAGCAGCTAAAGCGCCGCCATGTACGCCCAACCAGTGATTGGTATGGATGTCAAAATCAATCGGCATACTTACAGTCGCACCGCCGCAATGGATCTCATCGATCCTGATTTGCAGCAGGTTCATAAAGGCACTGCCGCTCCAAAGTTGTTCGATATGGTCGGCAACATCAGTTACTTTATTCATATTTTTGCCCCCTTACAAATATAAATTAACTAAAGTCATATACACAGGCACTACAATGATACCCAATAATACCGTTAAAAAGCTTAACGTAGCCGCATAAGCAGAATCTGCGCCATACGTTTTCGCTACGATCGCCATTTGCGTCATAGCCGGCATGGCTGCCTGCATGGTAAAAACCTGGGCCGATAAAACGGTTACGTTGATAAACGGCACTAAAACCAAAACGCACAGCGGGCACACCAAAAACCGCCCGCCAAGACCCAGCAGCAGCTCTTTGTCAAACCCGATCTCGCCTAAGGGTATCTTACTCATCTCAATACCAATGAACACCAGCGATAATGGGGTCGTCAGATTACCCACATATTGAAAGCTGTTCAGCAAAAACCGTGGCAGGGGAAAATCCAGCAGCACGATAACGATACCAATAATAAACCCGGCTAAAGGCGGCGAAAAAATTTTCTTCAATGCCGCCTGCGAAAAAAATGCCGGCTTGACTTTAGCGTCCGTCAAAGTATCTTGTACGATATTATGAACGCCGAAAGTCCAGAAAAAGACAGTGTTGACCATATAATACAGCATTACAGCAGGAATGCTCTTTTCGCCAAACAGGGCCAGATTGACCGGCAAGCCTATAAACATAGTATTGGCAATAAAAAAATTAGTGCAGAAAATTCCGCGCCGTGTTTTTTGGATTTTAAAGATCCGGGAGCACAGCTTGCCCACGCCAAAAGCCAGCAGCATGGAACAAATAGGCAGCAGCAGATCCGCTGCCATGGCGATAAGTTTATTGTGATCAAAGTTTTTACTGATACTGACGATCATATACAAGGGCAGGGAAACAGTTGTTACCAGTCTGGCTATCAGCACGCTGCTGTATTCATCAAACCAGCCGCGGCGGCTTAAAACAAAGCCGATGCCGATGATGAACACTATACTAAAAATACCTTCCAGCGCTTTCAAAATAAATTCCATAACGCACCCCGTTTCTGTAGAGATAGCAAAATAAGGCCCGGTAAACGGGCCTTATTTTGCTTGATGGAGGAATTGGCATAAGCACATCTTCTATGCCGGAAGCAGTAAAACATCTATCTAATTTTTCCCCTGCAATCTGTCCTAAATGATCGCTACGGGGAATTCCTTGTTTTCAACTAAATATAGCGCTGCCGTTACCGAAAGCAGATCGGCACTGCCGCCGGGACTGATACGCTCGGCTCTGAATAAGGTTTCTGTTTCTGCCAACAGGTTGCGCCCCGTTTCTGTGAACACGCTGCCCTGCCGTAATATTTCCTCAGCCCGCTGCTGCACAAAGGGCAATTTTGCATAGCCGCCGCGCCAGACAACATTAGAATCCTGCACGACCGTCATTAAATTGAGCAGTGCATGCAGCAAAGCATCATTTAGACCAGCACCTTGTGCAAAGGCCTCCTGCAAAGCCGGCAAGCCCGCCTTCAGCACGCTGGGAAAGCCTGCTTCCACTTCACCACGGATACCTGTAACACCATGGGTACGGTAAAGCTTTTCTCCCGCCGTCAACGGCCTGTCTGCCCGCAGTTCAACTAATTCTTTTTTTACCAGCCCGTCCGTCATCCCGGACACGATACGGCACAGCCCTTTGGCGCCAGTCGCGCCTGTTTTTAAAGCGTAGCCTGCGGCGGCAGCCACAAGCCCGCCGGCAAATAAAATGCCTCTTTGGGTATTAACGCCTTTAGTAGCCTGTAACAGCTCCTGTTCAACGCCAACACCGTAGCTTCTTACTTTTGCAAACAATTCGGCATAACTGCCGTTATGATTCATACCCAAGTCCTGCAGATCAGCAAAGGCTTTGGCCAAAACTGCGGATCCGGCAGCAAATGTCAAAATACTCATATCCGTATGGGAGCCGTTACTACAGCGGGTCACCAGACCCGGCTTTGGATGCACACAGACTTCTAAAAATATGGCCTGTGTCAAAAACATACTCGTCTGCCGTAAGGCATACGATTCAGCAGAAAGCTGGCGGGCAGATATCTCGACAACTATTTCCTTAAACGCATTTTTTTCATTTAATTGCTTAGCTTGGGGATCATGCATTGCTGCACCTGCTTTCTGCCAACATCATCTTAACCGCCCATAATGGCTTTAGTAGCTAAATAAAGAACAGAGGGGCACAATAAGCAGCCGGTACCGGTATAGAAGGTAGCGGTCATTGCGCCGTAGGGTACAAGTTTGGCATCGACAGCGGCCAGGCCTGCTGCCACACCGGAAGAAGTACCCATCAACCCGCCATAGATCATAGCAGCCTGAGGATTAGATAAAGTCCATATAATTGTGTAAAAAGAAAGAGTCATCAAAACCCTTTTTAAGG
>UQWM01000017.1 GCA_900544795.1 uncultured Phascolarctobacterium sp.
GGGGTCGCGAGTTCGAATCTCGTTTTCCGCTCCATCTAAATATTGACCCGGCAGAAGGCTGCCGGGTTTTTTGTTGCTTCTTGTCAACTTTTAATCATTGTGATATGATATTATGAGCGATTTATGTCAGTATCTTTTGATATTGGTCTTGAACAAGCTATTAAATTTTAAAACACATATAAAACCTAAGGGAGGATTTTTTAATGAACGTATCTGTTGAAAGAGTTGTGAATGATGCAACCCTCAAAATTACTTTACCCGCTGAGAAAGTGAATAAAGGCTTCAAAAAAGCAATCACCAAGATTGCAGGCAGCGTTAACATCCCCGGTTTCCGTAAAGGCAAAGCACCCCGTAATATCATCGAGATGCACTATGGCAAAGAAGCTATCAAACAGGAAGCATTTGAGATCGTTGCTAACGATTGCTATAGCAAGGCCCTGGAACAAGAAAACCTGATCCCCGTATCCGACCCGAAGGTTGAAGCATCTGTTTTTGAAGAAAACAAAGATATGGAACTGACTATCAAAGTTACTTTGAAACCGGAAGTTGAACTGGGCGACTACAAAGGTCTGTCCGTAGAAAAAAAAGAAGTTGCTGTTGAAGATGCCGACGTTGACGCTGCAGTAGAAGAACTGCGCAACCGTCAATCTAAAATGGTAGTTGCCGAAGAAGGCACCATCATTGAAAAAGGCGACTTCGCCATCATCGACTTTGCCGGCACCGTGGACGGTGAACCGTTCAGCGGCGGCGAAGGTAAAGGCTATCCTCTGGAAGTAGGTTCCAACTCCTTTATACCCGGCTTTGAAGATCAGCTGGTAGGCCTCAAAAAAGGCGACGCTACTGATGTATCCGTAACCTTCCCTGAAGATTACTTTGTAAAAGAGCTGGCTGGTAAAGAAGCTGTGTTTAAAGTTAATGTTCAAGACGTAAAACGCAAAGAGCTGCCCGAGCTGAATGACGAATATGTTGCAGCTAACAGCGAATATAAAACTGTTGCCGATCTTAAGGCTGCTTACAAAGAACGCATGCTGCAAAATGCTGAAAACAATGCTAAAGTAGAATATGAAAAAGCATTGATCGATGCCGCTGTTGCCAACGCTAAATTTGAAGTGCCCGAGATCATGATCGAAGACCGTATCAGCCAAATGGTTGATGAAATGCGCATGAGCCTCGAAAGCCGTAAAATGACCCTGGAAATGTACATGCAGTATACCGGCATGGACATGGCTAAGATCCGCGATAACCAACGTGCTACTGCTACTGAAAACGTCAAAACCGACCTGGTTTTAGACGCTATCGCTAAAGCAGAAAACATCCAGGTTTCCATGGAGGACGTTGACGCAGAGCTTTCTACTATCGCAGCTCAGCATGGCGCAACTTTGGAAGAAGTCAAAAACATCATCAAATCTAATGGCAACATGGGTCTTTTGCTCGCTAACATTCTGCGCCGCAAAGCAGCTCACGTTGTTATCGACAACGTAAAATAATCTGCATTTTGCCGCCGGCGCTTTCAGCTTCCGGCGGCTAATGCAACTTTATCAAAAAAATATAACCTTAAAGAAAAGGGGTGTAAGACATGAACTATGTGCCTATCGTTGTAGAGCAATCCAGCAGGGGTGAGCGCTCTTATGACATCTATTCCCGCTTATTGAAAGACAGAATCGTTTTTGTTACCGGCCCTATCGACGACGCGATGGCGAATGTCGTTATCGCCCAGCTGCTCTTCTTAGAATCCGAAGATCCCAATAAAGACATCCATCTTTATATCAACAGCCCGGGCGGTAGCGTCAGCGCAGGCCTGGCCATTTATGACACTATGCAGTACATCAAACCTGATGTTTCTACTATCTGCATGGGTATGGCCGCCAGTATGGCTTCTGTGCTGCTGGCAGCAGGTACTCCCGGTAAACGCCATGCGCTCCCGTATTCCCGCGTCATGATCCATCAACCGCTGGGCGGAGCACAAGGCCAGGCTACTGAAATTGAGATCCATGCTCGTGAGATTTTACGTATCCGCGAAGAAATGAACGGCATTTTAGCCAAACATACAGGTCAAACCAAAGAAAAAATCGCCCATGATACCGAACGCGATTACTACCTGACCAGTGAAGAAGCAAAAGCTTACGGACTGATCGACGAAGTTGTGACCCGTAAAGCAGCAGCTGAAGAAGCGAAATGATGCAGACTAAGGAGATAACACTATGAACTTTGGCGAGGGGAACGACAGCAATATCACCTGTTCCTTCTGTGGAAAAAGAGAAGGTCAGGTCCGTAAGCTGATTGCCGGTCATAACGTCTACATCTGCGACGAATGTATCGAGCTTTGTAACGAAATGCTTACGGAAGATTTGAAAGAAACCAATACTGTTGCTGCCGATGTAAATGAACTGCCGAAGCCCAAAGAGATCAAAGATATTCTTGACGAGTATGTAATCGGTCAGGAAGACGCGAAGAAAACTTTGGCGGTAGCGGTTTATAACCATTATAAACGCATCAACTACGAATTGAATAATCCTGCAAAAGATAAGGATGTGGAACTGCAAAAATCCAACATCCTGATGCTTGGCCCTACCGGCAGCGGCAAAACACTGCTGGCACAGACCCTGGCTAAAATATTGCAGGTGCCTTTTGCCATTGCCGACGCTACTGCGCTGACAGAAGCCGGTTATGTGGGCGAGGACGTAGAAAACATTCTGCTCAAATTGATCCAGAATGCCGATTTCGACATCGACCGTGCCCAAAGAGGCATTATTTATATCGATGAGATCGATAAGATCTCCCGTAAATCCGAAAACCCTTCGATCACCCGTGATGTATCCGGTGAAGGTGTGCAGCAGGCCCTGCTGAAAATTTTAGAGGGAACCGTTGCCAGCGTTCCGCCTCAGGGCGGCCGCAAGCATCCCCATCAGGAATTCATCCAGATCGACACTACGAACATCCTGTTCATCTGCGGCGGCGCCTTCGCTGGTCTGGAAAACATCATCAGCGCCCGCATAGGCAAAAAGAACCTTGGTTTTGGTGCCGACATTAAAACTAAAGAAGAAGCTAAAGCAGATACGATCTTTAAAAAGGTGCTGCCGGAAGACTTGATGAAATTTGGGCTTATACCTGAATTTGCAGGTCGTCTGCCGGTAGTGGTAACATTAGATTCTTTGGATAAAGACGCTCTGATCAAGATCCTGCAGGAACCTAAAAATGCTTTGATCAAACAGTATCAGCATTTCCTGGCTATGGACAATGTGGAACTGGAATTTGAAGACGGCGCTTTGGTAGCTATCGCTGAAGAAGCCCTGAAACGCAATGCCGGTGCCCGCGGTCTGCGTGCTATCATCGAAGAAGTAATGCGCAACGTGATGTATGAGGTGCCTTCCCGTGTCGACGTTATCAAATGCGTGGTTACGGAAGCGGCTATCAGAGAGCACATGGAACCGAAAATGGTAGTTGCTAGTTAAGCAATTAAAAAAAGAAGGGGAAGGGGCGTAGCCTTTTCCCCTTTTTATGTTAAAATAAAGTTAAGCGTAAAATTTAAATTGAAAAATACCGTTTGCTGCGGCACAGCCCGCAGGCAAAGGAGGGAAATATATGGAAACAAGACCACGTTTGATGCCGCTGCTGCCCTTGCGGGGCATGCTGGTATTTCCGGGTATGATCATAAATCTTGACGTTGGCAGGGAACGCTCTGTCCATGCTGTAGAAGCAGCTATGACTTCTGACCGGCAGATACTGCTGGTATCACAAAAAGAAGCCGTAACAATGGACCCGGGCCAGCAGGATTTATTCAAATACGGCGTCGTTGCCGAAATCAAACAACTATTAAAACTGCCCAGCGGTGCGCTGCGCATCTTAGTCGAAGGCCTGTCACGCGCTAAAGTCGAAACTGTTATCGAAGCGCCAGCCGTCGATACCTATTTTCAGGCCAACGCCCTGCCGGTGGATTCTGTTGTTAGTGACGATACCGAAGTTGAGGCTCTGCGCCGCATGCTGATCGAAACCTTTGAACAATGGATCATTGCCAGCAAAAAAGTTAACAGCGAAGTGCTGCTCACCTTCAAGGATCAAACCGATCCCGGCCGTGTGGCGGATATGATCGCCGGCTATCTGTCCATTAATGTCGAAGAAAAACAACAGCTTCTTGAAGCTATCGACGTTAAAGAACGTATGAATAAGCTTTACAGTTATCTGTGCAAAGAACTGGAGATCGCCGGGCTGGAAAAAAATATTTCCCAGCAGGTGCGCAAACAGATCGAGCAGAACCAGAAGGAATACTATCTGCGTGAACAGATGAAAGCCATCAACAAAGAGCTGGGCGAAGGCGACGAACGCCAGGCCGAGATCGACGAATATAAAAGGCAGATGGCCGAGCTGGAGCTGCCTGCTGAAGTAGTCGAAAAAATCAATAAAGAACTGGATCGTCTGTATAAGATGCCGCCGATGATGGCCGAAAGCGCCGTTATCCGCAACTATATCGACGTGCTTTTAAGCTTGCCCTGGGGCAAATTTACCGAAGATAATTTTGATCTGGAAGTAGCGGCTCAAGTACTTGATAAAGACCACTACGGACTGGAAAAAGTAAAAGAACGTATTTTAGAATATTTGGCAGTACGTGCCCTCACAAAACAAAGCAAAGGGCCGATCCTCTGCCTGGTCGGGCCTCCCGGCGTGGGCAAAACCTCGCTGGCCCACTCGGTAGCACGTGCTATCAACCGCAAATTCAGCCGCGTCTCCTTAGGTGGCGTGCGTGACGAAGCCGAGATCCGTGGCCACCGCCGTACCTATATCGGCGCTATGCCGGGACGTATTATTCACGGGATGCAGACCTGTGGCTGCATGAACCCGGTCTTTTTGCTGGACGAAGTCGATAAAATGGCCTCTGATTTTCGTGGCGATCCCGCATCAGCTTTGCTGGAAGTGCTGGACCCGGAACAAAACAACACCTTCAGTGATCACTATATCGAATTCCCCTTCGATCTTTCCCATGTTTTCTGGATCGTAACCGCTAACACGGTAGAAACTATCCCTCCGGCGCTGCTGGACAGAATGGAAGTTATCCAGCTGACCAGCTATACGGAAGATGAAAAAGTAAAGATCGGCGAGCTGCACCTGCTGCCGAAAGAGCGTCAGGCCCACGGCTTAACCTCTAAAACATTAAACGTCACCGAACTGGCCCTGCGCCATGTTATCCGCGAATACACCCGGGAAGCAGGCGTGCGTAATCTGGAACGCAAAATCGCGGCCATCTGCCGCAAAACTGCGCACCGTATCGTTACCAAACAGGTCAAAAGCGCTAAAGTAACCGAAAAAAATCTGACTAAATATTTAGGCCCGGTCATCTTCCTTGAAAGTGACCTGACGCCTAAAGCCGAGATCGGCATCTGCACAGGCCTGGCCTGGACCAGCGTCGGCGGCGAGCTGCTGAAAGTAGAAGTGCTGGCTACCAACGGCAAAGGCGGCCTGGTACTGACCGGCCAGTTGGGCGAAGTAATGAAGGAATCCGCACAAGCTGGCTATACTTATATCCGTTCCCGTGCCAAAGAACTACAGTTGGACGAAAGATTTTACGAAAACACCGATATCCATATCCATCTGCCGGAAGGCGCCATTCCTAAAGACGGCCCCTCGGCAGGTATCACCATGGTCACAGCCATGGTCTCGGCGCTTACTAAACGCCACGTTAAGGCCGGTATCGCCATGACAGGCGAGATCACACTTTCCGGCAAAGTGCTGCCTGTGGGCGGCATTAAAGAAAAAATGCTGGCAGCTCACCGCTACGGCGTCAAAACCATCCTGCTGCCCGAACAGAATATGCAGGATCTGGAAGAACTGCCCGCTAATGTGCGTGCGGCCATGAAATTTGTGCCCGTCAACCACATGGACCAAGTATTGAAATTAGCTCTGGAGGAATAAGATGAACAAAGGAATCTGGGACATCATCCACGCCCAATATATCACCTCTGCCGTCAAGGCAGAACAATATCCTGCGCCGCCGATGATCGAAGCGGCCTTTATCGGCAGGTCCAATGTCGGTAAATCCTCGCTGATCAATTCGCTGTGCCGCAGGAATGGGCTGGCTCGTGTCAGTTCTACTCCCGGTAAAACCCAAACCATCAATTTCTATGGCCTGCAGGCCAAGCGTACCAACGAAGGCCAGGAAGAACGGGCTGACTTTTACCTGGTCGACCTGCCCGGTTACGGTTTCGCTAAAACTGCTAAAACCAACAAAGACAAATGGTCCGGGTTCATCAGTAAATATCTTTCCGGTTCCGATAATCTGGGTCTGGTCTGTCAGCTGATCGACATCAGGCATAAACCATTGGACAGTGATATCGAAAGCTATCACTGGCTGTTGGAATGTGGCTTACAGGTGCAGGTTATCCTTACCAAAGCCGATAAATTGTCGAAAAACGCCGCTATGGCTCAAAAAGCTTTGTTCAAACGCGAGCTGGGTCTGGACGACAGCCGTATCATGACCTATTCCACAACGCAAAACACCATGCGCAGTGAACTGATCGGCCGCATCATGACAGCGTTGGAAGGGCATTACTAAGCGAGGCATTTATGTTGAACCGATTGCTGCTGTTTATTCTGGCAGCCTGTTTAGGAACAATATTTTTAAAAATGGAACTGCCTATACCCTACCTGATGGGCGGTATTGCCGCGGCCGTGGCCTGCAAACTGGCAGGCCCTGCCGTCAGCTGGCCTAAAGGCTGGCGCGAGCTTGGCCTTTTAGTCGCCGGTTACGGTATCGGGCGCAATTTTACCGCCCATACCTGGGAGCAGATGGTGCAGCAAAGCTTCGGCGTGCTGGAAGCTACGCTGATAGCAGTTGCTGTATCGGTAGTTATTGCCTGGTGGACAGCGCGGCATACGTCGGCCAATCTTATCAGCTGCGTTATGGGCATTATGCCAGGCGGGCTCACCCAAATGATGCTGATGTCAGAAGAAGACCCGCGGGCTGACGCCAATGTGGTCGTTGTTATGCAGACCCTGCGTTTGGTAGGCGTTATCGTTGCCGTACCATTTTTAGTCATTCACGGGCTGGGTGCGCAGGTGCTGGGCAGCGACGCTTTAGTGCCGACGGCAGGCGGTATCCACTGGCTTATCCTGGTTCCGTTGTCTTTTTTAGGCGCCTTTGCCGCCACTAAGCTGCGTATCCCTACGCCGCGCCTGCTGGGACCAATTTTGGCAACTGCTGCTGGGTCGTATTTTTTAGGCGGCCTGCAGCCCGTGCCCGGCTTGTTGATGCTGGTGGCCCAGGTCAGCATCGGCGTTTACATGGGGATGATGCTGGAACCTAAAAAACTGGTCGCTACCCGCGAGCTGATGCCCTATATTTTCGGTGGCATAATTTTGATGGTCGGCGTCAGCGTCCTGGTGGCCTGGTCCCTGTCCGACTGCTACGGTTTTTCACTGATCACCGCCTTTTTGGCTATGGCTCCCGGCGGTATTGCCGAAATGTGCCTGGCCGGTATGAGTATGGGCGAAGATGTTTCTGTCATCCTAACATATCAGCTTGTGCGGCTCCTGTTTTTGAATATCTGTGTGCCTTTAGCCATCACTGCCTATTTTAAAAAGAAAGTAGCGATTTAAACAGCGTTATAGCTTACTGTTGACCGGTAAACTATAACGCTGTTTTATTTATAGTGCAAAACATATAAAAAAATATCTTAAAAGACTTGACAAAGGAAATAGTAATAAATACAATTAAGACATCAAATGAATATCGTAAGCAAAAGGTGCTCTACGGAGCTTAATAGAGAAGTCGGTGTAATTCCGACGCGGTCCCGCCGCTGTAACGAGGAGCAAACTTCAAAATACCACTGGATAATCTGGGAAGGTGAAGCGCGCTATGAATCGGAGTCAGAAGAACTGCCTTTTAGCTACATCGCTGATTGACCTGCGAGAGACGGGGAGGAGATGCTGCAAAATTCGTATTTTGGGTAAATACGGGATGCGAATCTTTTGCTGTGAATTTCTGACCGTTTTTCTTAATTATTTTATATTAAGAGAACGGTTTTCTGTTTTTCTGCGCCGTTGAGCGCCACGAGGTCGATGTGTGATGGCTAGATCTCGCTGTGAAAGGTCAAGCCATCAGTGTATATATTTGTTTGTGACAGGTCTGGACAGCCTGTCTGGTTTATTGCCATTCTCAAGTTCTCTTTGTGCAAGAACCTTCTTCCCTCTGTTTGCGTAGGGGTACGCAGCAAAAGCAACCATCACAACAGCTTTGTGGTGGTTGCTTTTTTATAGGGAAAACTTATAGAAGCAGTCTAGGTAGGAGATACTCGAACCATTCTGCAATACTTTAAGACAGCAAAAATACAGGAGGTGAATCGCTTATTACCCCGGCACAAAAAATAATCAATGAATCTATATCGCTAAAATGGGCCAGGACGGACATGACCGTGGGGCGAAAGTAATTTCTACTGCCTTCGCAGACATGGGCTACGACGTAGATATCGGCCCCTTGTTCCAAACTCCCGACGAAGCCGCTCAGGACGCGGTTGACAACGACGTACATATCGTCGGTATGAGCTCGCTTGCAGCAGGCCATAAAACCCTGATGCCGCAGCTGATAGAAGAACTCAAAAAACGCGGACGTGAAGATATCATGGTCGTTATTGGCGGTGTAATTCCTGCCCAAGACTACGATTATCTTTACGAACACGGTGCGGCAGCGATTTTTGGTCCCGGCACCATTATTCCTGTCTGCGCTAAAAAAGTATTGGAAGAGCTGAACAAACGTCTGGCGGACTAAGCTATGACAAAAACCTACAAGCCTGACTGGGTGCCTCAACAAGACGACGACAAATTTGCCTGCCGGGTAATGTATGGCGTCAAAGGCGGCCATGAAGGTATGCCGAATATCACTATCGATCCGGAGCGGAAATCCGCTCCGGTCATCAAAAGAAAACGCCTGGATGTGGATGACTATGTAGACGGTGTCTTAAAAGGTGACCGCATGGTACTTTCCCGTGCCATTACCTTGGTCGAAAGCAATGCTGCCGCCCATTTTAATATGGCGCAGCAAGTTATTCAAAAGCTGCTTCCTTATACTGGAAAATCGTCACGTATCGGCATCACAGGCGTACCGGGTGCAGGTAAATCAACCTTTATCGAAGCACTTGGTACTAATCTGTGCCGAGCCGGGCATAAAGTTGCGGTACTGGCGGTCGATCCCTCCAGTACTGTTACCAAAGGCAGTATCCTGGGCGATAAAACCCGTATGGAACAGCTGTCGCGCGAAGAAAATGCTTTTGTACGGCCTTCGCCTTCAGGCGGTACTTTGGGCGGACTTACCCGCAAAAGCCGCGAAACGCTGCTTTTGTGCGAGGCTGCCGGCTACGATACCATTCTGGTAGAGACCGTTGGCGTAGGACAAAGTGAAACTACCGTACGCTCTATGGTCGACTTCTTCTTGCTGGTAGTGCTCACCGGTGCCGGCGACGAATTACAGGGGATGAAAAAAGGCGTCATGGAACTGGCTGACGCCATCGTCGTCAATAAAGCCGATGGCGACAACAAGCAAAGGGCTTTTGTTACCAGAGCCGAATACGAAAGAATTTTACAATTTTTACGTCCGGCTACGGAACACTGGCTGACCAAAGCCTACACCTGCTCGGCCTTTACCGGCGCGGGCATTATGGAACTGTGGCATGATGTTGTTGAAGTGTTTATGCAGCAGGGGCGGGGCAACGGCGTTTTAGCAGAACGCAGAAAGCAGCAGACGCTGTCCTGGGTCTACACGATGGTCGAAGAACATTTGCGTAATCTTTTCTACCGTGCACCCGAAATAGTTGCCTGCAAAGGCAGCATCGAAGAGGCGGTAGTTGAAGGCAGGCTGACCGCTACTATGGCGGTGCAGGAGCTGATCGGCAAATTTTCTCAGACCAGCCTGTCTGGTAGAAACGTGGATGCCAGCTCGCCCTTTGAAATCAAATAAGCTAATTTAAAAATACGTATCAGAAAAATCATACTCCAACCTGCGGGCGCAGCTTGCAATGGCTGCGCCCGGTTTTAATAAGGAGGAATTGCAATGACTGAAAAAAATCCGCTTCAGGGACTGTTCCCTTTGCTGGAAAAGCGTTATGGCTTGCAAGTGATAGATTCTCACTATGTGCTTGTAGACGACAGATTGAAAAAATATAATGTAATGCTGCACGTCAGGCTTGCCAAAGAAATGCAGCAGAAGTTCAATGAGATTTACGCAGATAAAAACAGTGCCATGCATGTAGCCTGGGACGTTAATAAAGATGATACAATAAAATTTTATGCTGAGATAGGCAATAATATCCTGCTGGTGCTCGACAGTTTGCAGCAAACAGATAATTAATGGAAGGAGCGATGACCATGACAGAAGATTTTGTAGGTGCTGGCGGAAAATTGGAAGAAGAGTTTGTTTATGCCCCCAATAACAGCTTAAAGACCGAAGAATTTGTTGCATTTGAAGTACGTGCCACCCTCGAAAAACCGGCTCTGACGGCAGGGCTGCGAACGTTGAGAGCACAAATGGGTGAATTCGATTTTAATAAATACGTCAACAGTATCGAAAATATCAATATCAGTGGTTCCTCCATGCTTATTCTTACCGGTGACGAAAAAGTGCGGACTATTTTAGTCAGCCGTTGGCTTGAGCAGATCAAAGCCGCCTTTAAAGTAGACAATGTACGCGTCGTTGGCGGCGGTAAAGGCGGCGTCGACGGCTATTAAAAAATACGCTTGGCCTGTGCTGCTAAAGTCAGGCTAAGTGCATTTCACATTCTTAAACAGATCAATCAAAAGTACTTATTGATAACTTATTGCAGCAAAAATATTTCGCCGATTTTCTACTAAGAGTGTTGACAAAGTAATTAGTAATGCTTATAATTAATACAACAAATCAATATTTCATATGGGTGTTCTGTGAACTTAAATGTCGATCAGTGTGAATCTGATGCGATCCCGTCACCGTAACAGGTCAGTCCCCGCACAAGCCGGGGTAATATCTGGAGCCGGAAAACAGCCCGTATAAGCATCACTGCTTGACCTGCGAGAGACAGGAAGGAGATGTTTTTAACCAATGAGGTTCTGTTTATGTGAGAGTGGCAGAACCGCTTTGACTGATAACATTTGACCGTCTTCGCGCCTTGAGAAGACGGTCTTTTCTTATGACTGCCACTTTCTTGCCGGTCGAAATATTGATTGTTGTACAGAGTAGAAATGCCGGACACATTTTAACTCTGTTCGGCATCTATTTTGTAGCTCATTTGTTGTTTACAAGGCCTTTCTTAAGAATAAAAATACCTTTTCTCCTCCTTCATTAGCAGGCGTAGGGGTGCGTCTGCTAAAACCTTAGTAAGTTAAAAAAACAGGACTGCCAAACTTGGCAGTCCTGTTTTTTTAACTTACCTGTAACAATTCCTTAGTCTTTATGCGGAGCAGGACAACTGTTTGGGCGCCTTTGTGTCAGCAGGTAGATTTTTATTTAATGGCCCAGATTTCATATCGTTGGTTTCACTAAGCATAAACAAGATGGTGCAAACAAAAACAACCAACTGCAAAGCAGTTGGTTGTTTTTTGCTTTTAAAGTAAGGCAAGTGCCAAGGGGATCGTGCAAGACCTCGATAGTGAATTTTATTTCCAACCGAAGTGTCTTGCGGGGGGATACAAACGTGCTATAATGACAGGAGGTATTACTTAAATGAATATTTATTGCATGAGATTTCAAAAACCATAAAGTTTTACTTTAAAAATAATTAAATAAAACAAGGGTTATTATTTTTATAAGCGAGGAAGTGAAAAGGTGTACAACGAGCAAAGTTTGCAGGGAATCGGCAGCAAAATCAAGCTGCTACGCACTCTGCGTCAGGTCAATCAGCAGCAGCTTGCTAAACAACTGGGCATCAGCCAGACACATATGAGCAATATCGAAGCGGGGCGGGTCTCGGTAAACCTGCGGCTGCTGATGCGGGTAGCCAATTTGTTTGAATGTAAGCTGGACGATATCATCAGCGGCAGTTTTAGTATTGAAGAAGAAGTGGAATCCAGCGCAGAGCCGGAAGAAAACTACAGCGCCGAAGAGGTGCGCCTGCTACTGAAAGTTCTGCAGATCAGCAAAAACTCGGTGCAGCTTTAAGGTCATGGTGAAGAGACAAGGCCACGGCAGGTGCAATAATTTTGCTGGGGCCAAAAATAACAAAACTAAGGGAGAGATGAGGATGAAGAAAAAAGCTTTGATTTTGGCAGTTACATTATCGTTATCGGTTATGCAGGATTTGCCTATGAATATGAATTTGACGGTGAAGCTAGAGCGAGTGTCAAAGGGCTAAGTACGCCGTCGCCAAGTATTAAAGGCAGCAGTGGTATGCTTGAAGTTGGCTATATTTGGCAGCCTAAAGGCACTAACGACCCGGCTGTAGACATTGGCCTGCAAGGTTGGGTTGGGAAAAAACAAGGTTTAACGGTTAATGTCAATTTTGTCTGGAAGTTCTAAAAAAGCAAAGAACTTCTTAGTGACTGGTTTTATGACCAAGAGAATGCGTTGATAATTCATGTTTATCAACGTATATATGCCGCTTAGGCATTGAGGCACTGCAATCAACTAACAAAAAGCCGTACAGAACATTTTGTTCTGTACGGCTTTTATTATTCAGTCGTGGTGTTTTTCGCTGCAGGGGTTGATGTGTACCATGCAGTGTTTGACTTCTGAAAAATTGTTTTCGATAGCTTTGTGGATATTTTCGGCAATAGTATGGGATTCCAGCAGCGTCAGATTGTCGTCGGCGCTTATCTCTACATCCACATAAATACGCGAGCCGAATTTACGGGTCTGCAAGACGTCAATATGGTCAACGCCCTGTTGAGCTTCGATAAGAGCGGCCATGGTGTTGATGGTGGCTTCGTCACAGGAGCGGTCGACCATTTTATCGATGGCGTCTTTAAAGATATCATAAGCGGCATAAACAATCATCACACAGATGATGACGCTGGCGAGGGGGTCTAAAATGGGGTAGCCCAGGCGGGCTCCCAGGATACCGACGAAGCTGCCAATAGAGGAGAGAGCATCGCTGCGGTGGTGCCAGGCATCGGCCAGCAAGGCGCTGGAGTTTATTTTGACGGCGGCCTTTTTGGTGTACCAGAACATACCTTCTTTGACGATGATGGAAATACTGGCGGCGACGAGGGCCAGGCTGCCAGGTATTTTCAGGTCGCCGGGACTGGCGTGCATGATCTTTTCCAAGCCGCTATAGCCGATGCCAATGCCTGTGAGGGCTAAAACGATAGCTAAAATGATGGCGGCTACACATTCCAGACGTTCGTGTCCGTATTGGTGTTCGGCGTCAGAGGCCTTATTGGAGATTTTGACGCCGGCCATAACGATAAAGGTGCTGAAAACGTCGGACGCTGAATGGATAGCGTCGGAGACCATGGCGGCAGAGTTGGCTAAAATGCCTGCGGCCAGTTTGCCGACGGAGAGGATAAGATTGACGATGATACTGTTGATGGAAACCTGCATGGCCAGACGTTCGGCCTGTGCGATCTTGTCTTGCATGGTGGATAACCTCCCTGGTATTACTCTTGCAGCGGAACAGATATAAATAAAAACACCTGCGGAACTACTACTGTCCCGCAGATGTTTAATAGTTTATCTGCTGCCCTGTGGGCCCGGCCGCTAAAACCAAAGGTTTACCGCCTGTTCAGTTTGTACTGTAGCGATATGCAGTGCAAAGAGATTAGTTTGATTGTAATTGGTTAGCCGTGGCTTTGTCAAGCAGCAGTTTTTTAGTTAATTGTAATTTGACCATAGGTCACTAAAACAGTACCTTGGGGTGCCGACAGGGCGGGGCATTGGTAGAGGATGATGCCGTCCTGCTGGGCGTGGTAGGTGGTAAGCGTTGTGCCGAACAGGTCGGTGAGCCGTCCCAGTTCTGCGCCGCAGGTTACTTTGTCACCGCTGCGGAAATTGGGGAACCAGCAGCCGTCCTGGCTATTTTCGAGGTAGATGACGTTGGTGACGTCGGTGGGGGTATATTTTTGAGGCAGCGGCGCTGCGGCTATGCAGCCCAGCTTGTGCAGGAGGCGGTGGATATCGTTTTTATAGGCGTCGATATCCTGCCGCAGGCACATACCGGTACCGCCGCGTTCGATAAGCAGCGAGGGGACGCCGGAGATGGCGGCGTAATTGTAAGCGCCGGTGGTGGCGGTAGAGCGTACCATAAATTCCATGTCCAAAGTTTGCGCTGCGTCCCGTGCTTTTGCAGAGATATCATCATTGGGTAGGCCGGGATAGTAAACGTAGGGGTGCAGCTCCTCGTGGATATCGCCGCTGTGCATGTCGATGTAAAAGTCGGCCAGTGGGAAGAAATAGTGACTGAGCAGCCAGGCTGTTTTTTGCGACAGGGTGCCGTTGGCGTCACCAGGGAATTCGCGGTTAAGGTTTTTGCCGTCTTCGGGAACGATGAATTCTCGTCTGGCCCAGAAGCCGTGGATATTGACGGGGTGGAGGATGATGAGGCAGCCGGAAATATCCTCGGGAGCTATGTCGCGGCCCAGCTCCATAGCTGCCGCGATACCGGGGTATTCACCGCCGTGGATACCGGCAGTGATGAGGACGGTAGGGCCGTTACTACAGCCATTGATGATGGTGATGGGTATTTTAGTAGTTGTATCCAGGACCGGCAGGCAGGTGCGCAGTTTTTGTCCGCGGGCTGATTCCAGGCCACAGATGTGCAAAGTATCTGACATTTTAAAGCTCCTTTAAAAGTGTTATTCGTAATTGTTATTGTCAACTATTATAGCATATGCTGATATATTTATACAAAAAAGAAGGCAAGCAAAAAGAAGTAGAACACTAAATAAAAGTGTTTACTAAGTATATTATTTGTGCTAATATTAAAAATAACTTAATAATTTTATCAAAGGTGCCGCAAGGTTAAATTAGGGAAGTCCGGTGTAAATCCGGCACGGTCACGCCACTGTAAGCGCGTTATGCGTAAGTCAGATCGCAGCCTTTGGTTTTGCCATATCCGCGGGTGACGGATCAGCAGTCAGCTCTTAAAAATTACATAAATAGGGTAGTTATACCAGAAGGAATAGTTATGCCTGTTTATATAGATTTTGCGATCTCCTGCATCCATGGTTTATGGCTGCAGGAGATTTTTTTGTAAGGAGATGGAAAGCGTTGAAAAACAAACAGATTTGGGGCAGGATAGGGCAGATCGTGCTGGTATTGTTGGGTATCAGCTTCGTGACCTTTGCCTTGGTGATGCTGTCGCCAGGTGACCCGGTGCGGCAAATGATTGCCGGCAATGAGGACATTGTTGTCAGTCAGATCGAAATTGATGCCTTAAGGCAAGAACTGGGACTGGATAAGCCGTTTATTTTTCAGTATTTGGACTGGCTGGGCCGGGCGGTGCAGGGTGATTTTGGCTTTTCGTATATGGTGAAGAAGCCTGTGGTAGAAGAGTTGCTGTACAGTTTGCCGGCAACACTGATTTTATCGCTGGCGTCAACATTTTTTATGCTGGTCGTTTCGCTGCCATTAGGCATCTATGCGGCAGTTAAACGCAATAGTGCTTTTGACTATGTAGTGAGGGGTATGACATTTTTTGGCGTTTCAGTGCCAAACTTTTGGATGGGGCTGATGCTGCTGTGGATTTTTGGCTTGCAGCTGGGCTGGCTGCCTATAGTTGGTGGCCGTGTAAGTTTGGAAACACTGATTTTGCCGGCGCTGACTTTAGGTATAGTTATGGCGGCTAAATATACGCGGCAGGTGCGTGCTACGGTGCTGGAAGAACTGAATCAGGATTATGTGGTGGGTGCCCGTGCCAGAGGTATGAGCGAAACATACATCCTCTGGAAGGAAGTACTGCCCAATGCCATGCTGCCGCTGATCACGCTTTTAGGCCTATCTTTTGGCAATCTGATTGGCGGCGCGGCCGTGGTCGAAATAGTTTTTTCGTGGCCTGGGCTGGGCTATTTAGCGGTACAGTCCATTATCTACCGCGATTTTCAGTTGGTGCAGGGTATCGTTTTATGGATCGCCCTGATGTATATGGTCATCAATCTGGTGGTCGATATTTCGTATAACCGACTGGACCCACGGCTGAGAAAGGAAGGTAGATAGCATGGAAAACATTATCAATGGCTTAAAAACCAATCGTGCTTTTGCCTTCTCCAGTTTTTTGGTACTGATATTATTGGGCATTGCAGTGGCTGCGCCGCGGATAGCTCCTTACGACCCATTGGAAGCAACTATGAAGCATGCTTATCTGCCGCCTTCGGCAGAGCATCTTTTTGGTACTGATAAGCTGGGCCGTGATTGTTTTAGCCGCATTTTATATGGTGCCAGCTATTCGTTGAGCAGTGTCTTGATACTGGTTGCTGTAATTTTTGTAGTTGGTACCTCGTTGGGTGTGCTGGCCGGTTATTTTGGCGGCAAGGTAGATACGGTGATCATGCGTATCTCGGATATGATGATCTCTTTTCCGGGGATGATTTTGGCGATCGCCATCGCCGGCATTTTAGGCGGTAGCCTGATCAACGCCATCATCGCTTTGACTATCGTTACCTGGACCAAATATGCCCGCCTGGCCCGCAGTATGGTTTTAAAAATCAAAAAGCGGGATTTTGTGGAGGCGGCCGTCGTTAACGGCGGCAAACCGACCCATATTTTATGGCAGCATATCGTGCCTAATATCCTGCCGTTGATGGTGATAACGGCAGCAGCCGATATCGGCGCCATGATGATGGAGCTGGCCGGACTGTCATTTTTGGGCTTTGGCTCGCAGCCGCCTGCTCCTGAATGGGGCCTGATGCTGAACGAAGGCCGCCAGCAGCTGCAAACTGCGCCGTGGCTGATGATTTTCCCCGGTTTGGCTATCTTTTTGACCGTAGTTGTTTTTAACCTGTGGGGCGATGCCCTGCGCGACGTGCTTGATCCGCGTCAGGAAGACTGATTAGTTTACTTAAGCAACACTTATTATAAACAAATGGATTTGAAAGGAAGATGTACTATGAACAAGACTATTAAATTTACTGCAGCGGCTGCCATGATCGGCCTGCTGGCTTTCGCAGCTGCCGGCTGCGGTGGCGGCGATAAAAAGGCTGCAGCTGCTAAGGATACGCTGAAATTTGGCGTTACCAATTTTGCCGATAGCCTTGAGCCTACAGATAACTACTTTGGTTGGATCGTGATGCGTTACGGCCTGGGTGAATGTTTGGTGAAATTTGATAAAAAAATGAATTCTACGCCCTGGATCGCCGAAAGCTGGCAGGTAAGCGACGATAAACTGACCTGGACTTTTAAGATCAATGATAAAGCAACCTTCTCTAACGGTAATAAGGTAACTGCCGAGGCTGTTAAAAAATCCATTGAACGTACTTTTGCTAAAGCTGCCCGTGCCAGAGCGATGTTTGAATACGACAGCATCAGCGCCGATGGACAGACTTTGACTATTAAAACTAATAAGCCGGTAGCTACATTACCGGGCATGCTGGGTGATCCGCTGTTTATTGTTGTGGATCCCAGTGTTACTGACCGTGATTATGCTAAACAGGGTCCTATCTGTACCGGGCCGTATGTTGTTAAAGAATACAGCAAGGCGAAAGCCGTTATGGATGCTAACCCCAACTATTGGGATGGCGCAGTGCCCTTTAAGCATGTTGAGATCACTTCTATTGACGACCCCAATACTCGTGCGATGGCGTTGCAGTCCGGCGAGATCGATATGGCGATCAATATTGCTCCCGGTGATATGGCGCTGTTCAATAACAAAGATAAATACCATATCAGCAGCATTGCTTCCCTGCGCGACGTTTTGGCGCGCATGAACAGCAGCGAAGGCAAACCGATGCATGATAAACGTGTGCGTGAAGCCCTGCTTTCCGCATTGGACCGCGAAACCTATTGCAAGGTGCTGTTGAAAGATACCTTTACTACCGGCGGACCGCTGATGCCTCCTTCTGTTGATTATGGCTTTGACCATCTGAAAGACCCCAATACCTACAATGTAGAACGTGCGAAAAAATTGCTGGAAGAAGCAGGCTGGAAAGATACTGACGGTGACGGCATCGTCGATAAAGACGGCAAAAACCTGGAAATGGATTTCATTTTCTACAGTGGCCGTGCCGAGCTGCCGCTCTTTGCGGAGGCTACTCAGGCAGATGCGAAGAAGGTGGGTATTAAAATCAATTTGAAAAATGTTGACTATAATGTTCTGGACGGTATCGGCGTACGGGGCGAATACGATCTGCTGATCTCCAACATCCTAACTTTGCAGGCCGGTGACCCGGAAGTCTTTATCAACCAATATTGGAAAACCAACGTCAATGGTAACAATCCGCAGAACGGCAGCGGTTATAGTAACCCAACCTATGACGCGCTCAGCGACAGGCTGTCAGTGGAGTTTGACCCGGCTAAGCGCCGCGAACTTGTCATCGAGATGCAGAAGCTTATTCTTGATGACGCTGCTACTATCATCTTCGGTTATCCGCAGACGAATATGATCAGCAATACTTCTATTACTGATGCAGAAATTTTACCGTGCGATTATTACTGGCTGACTAAAGATATCAAACCTGCCCAGAAATAATCCGCAGGAAGAAGGGACACTGTAATGCTTTTAAAAGTTACAGATCTGGACATCAGCTACGGCAGCAAGGCTACCGTAGCCGGTGCCAATATAGAACTTAACAAGGGTGAGATATTGTCCATCGTCGGCGAAAGCGGCAGCGGCAAAACCACTGTCATTCGAGCTATCATGGGCTGCTTGCCTGGTAATGGCCGCGTCAGCGGTGGTGATATAGTTTTTGACGGTAAAAGTTTGCTGGACAATACGCCGGAAGAATGGCGGCAGATGTGCGGCACAGAGATCTCGATGATTTTTCAGGACAGCGGTAATATGATCAATCCTATTCGCCGCATCGACGAACAGTTTGTTGATTATATCCTGACGCATGCGCCACAGACGTCCAGGCAGGAGGCTTACCAAATGGCCATCAGAATGCTGGACGATGTGCGGCTGCCTAATCCTGATAATGTGATGCGGAGTTACCCGTTCGAGCTGTCGGGCGGTATGCGTCAGCGTGTCGGTATCGCAATGGCGATGACCTTCAGCCCGAAGCTGCTTTTGGCGGATGAACCGACCAGCGCGCTGGACGTTACTACCCAGGCACAGATCATCAGGCAGATCGTCGATGTGCGTGATGAATATCATGCGGCGGTGATTATTGTTACCCATAATCTGGGTGTGGCTTCCTATATGTCAAATAAGATCATCGTTATGCAGAACGGCCAAGTCGTTGAAAGTGGTTTGCGAGAGGCTGTTATCGGCAACCCGCAGCATGAATATACTAAGGAACTGCTGGCAGCAGTCCCTGTGGTAGGGGGTAAGCGCTATTATGCCTGAAAACGTAACATTACACCCAGATGATAATAAAGGCTGCACCTTTGGCTGTGGCTGTCTGCACGAAGAAGTCGTAATGGAAGTCAAAAATCTGACCAAGACCTTTGCTGTTGACAGCGGCAGGGTGCTTACTGCCTGCGATAATGTCAGTCTGCAGGCATACCGGGGCAAAACCTTAGGTATTATCGGCGAAAGCGGTTGTGGTAAAAGCACGCTGGTCAGAACGATCTTACAGATCCATCCGGCTACTGCCGGTGAGGTCGTTTTTGAAGGACAGGATATTTTAGAGCTTAAAGGTGAAGCGTTGCGTCAGAATCGCCGCAAGCTGCAAATGGTTTTTCAGGACCCGTCGGCGGCGTTCAACCCGAAGATGCGCGTTAAAGATATTCTTTGTGAGCCACTATTGAATTATGGCCTGTTGAAAAAATCGGCCATAGACGCTAAAGCGGCAGAGCTGCTGCAGATGGTAGAACTGCCGGTCGAGTTTAAGGACCGTTATCCGCACAGTATGAGCGGCGGCCAGCGTCAGCGTTTGGGTATTGCCCGGGCTTTGGCCTTGGAGCCGCAGGTCATAGTCTGTGACGAAGCTACTTCGGCTCTGGACGTATCGGTACAGGAAAAAATTTGTGAGCTGCTGGTGCGTTTGCAGAAGGAAAAGGGTATTACTTATCTTTTTATCTGCCATGATATTGGTCTGGTCGATTTGATCAGCCATCAGGTAGCGGTCATGTATCTGGGCAATGTAGTAGAGCTGCTGGAACAAGGACGGTTATCGACAGAAGGCGCCCATCCCTATACCAAAGCACTGATGAAGTCGATTTTTAAAGTTGACTTTAAGCCGGGCGAAAAAATCGAGCCTTTGGAAGGGGATATCCCCAGCCCGCTTGACCTGCCGCAGGGCTGCCCGTTTCAAAGCCGCTGTGAGCTATGTCAGGAAATCTGCCGCAATGTGAAGCCTAAGCTGCGTCAGTTGCAGCCGGGGCATTTGGTGGCCTGCCATTTAGTAAAATAAGCTTTAATTATATTGCAGCAGTTTTGTTGGCTTGCTGCAATATAAAGTTACTAAAATATTTAAATGGACACTTCTAGAAATACTTGGTTAAAACAAAGGTGAAAAACAAAATAAAGAGTACAGAACAGGCTGTTTTCACTTTGTGAAAGCAGCCTGAAGTATTTAAAAAATTTTTTGTGAAATTTTCAAAAAAACTATATATGAATATTTGCTCATATGTTATAATAGAAAAAACAGCAAAAGTCAGGAGGTTGGAATATGAGTAAGGCATCAGATGATATGGAAAATTTACACGAATATAATGGTAAAGCTTGTAATGGCATGGGGCATGATTTGCCAGAAAAAACAGCGCCTGTCCATCAGCATGGCGCAAGTTGCGCCTGCAGTGAGCAAGAACATGCAAACCATAGCCATGGTGGCTGCTGCGGCCACGGGCATAGTCATGACGAAGTACACAGCCACACCCACGATGATGGTTGCGGCTGTGGTACGGAACATAAACATATAACAACGCCGCCCCATAGTAATGCTGCTGGCTGCGGCTGTGGTCACGACCACAGTCAGGCACACGTCCATAGCCACGAAGATGGATGCAGATGCGGCCACGAACACGGACACGCTGCGGTAGCACACCATGTTCCGGGGCACCCGGCGGACTGCCAATGCGAGATATGTCATCCTCACGAGGAATATTGCGACGTTTGCGGAGAAAGCCTGGAAAATTGCACCTGTCGGATGCCGGATGCTGACTGTGTGAAAAAGGTTTATACTTTAAAAAATCTTGGTTGTGCTAATTGCGCGGCGAAAATGGAATATAAGATCAAAGAACTGCCGGGCGTAGAATATGCGGCTGTCAGTTTTGTAACCAAGCAACTGCGGTTATCGGCTAAAGACCATGAAGCGCTTTTACCGGCTATCCGCGAGATATGCACTTCCATTGAATCTGATGTTGAGGTCGTACCGCGCAGCGGAACGCAGCCCTTTAATTTTGAGACTCGTGTCTATACTTTGGAACATCTTGGATGCGCCAACTGTGCTGCCAAAATGGAAAAGGCCATCAATAATCTGCCGGAGGTTTCGGCGGCGACCATAACCTATGCTACTAAGCAGCTGCGCTTGACGGCTAAAAACCATGCTGATATCTTGCCTGAGGTGCAGGGCATCTGCAGCAGGATCGAAGACGGTGTGCGGGTAGTTGAACGTACAGGTAAAACTGTGTTGGCGTCGAATATCGAGCAGCGCAAAAAAAGCGGCGGTTTGCTTTCCATGTCCGATGAGCAGCGTTCCCTGGCCGAGATAATTTTAGGCGGTGTTTTGTTTATTATCAGCGAGATCGCCAGTATCGTACCGGAAGCCTGGCATATTTACTGTTTAGTTGCAGCCTATATTCTACTGGGCGGCAGGATCGTGTTGATTGCTGTAAAAAATATCACTAAAGGGCAGGTCTTTGATGAAAACTTTCTGATGACCTTAGCTACTTTAGGTGCTTTTGCCATCAGGCAGTATGAAGAGGCTGTCGGTGTTATGCTTTTTTATCGCATCGGTGAATATTTTGAG
Organism: uncultured Phascolarctobacterium sp.; assembly: GCA_900544795.1. Taxonomy (GTDB): domain Bacteria; phylum Bacillota; class Negativicutes; order Acidaminococcales; family Acidaminococcaceae; genus Phascolarctobacterium. The sequence continues at coordinate 21,952 of UQWM01000017.1, forward strand.
CATCGGGCCGTAGAAAAAAGCCGCAGCCAAATCATGGATGCTGTCGATATGCGTCCGGAAGTCGTCAATTTACTGGTTGGCGAAGAGGTGCGGGTGCTTCCGGCGGAAGAAGCCAATGTGGGTGATATTTTGCTGGTACGTGTCGGCGATCGCATCCCACTGGACGGCGTGGTCATCGAAGGCGAAAGTCTGCTGGACACTTCTCCGGTAACAGGCGAACCAGTACCTGTAAAACGCGGCTTCGGTGACGAGGTGGTCTCTGGCTGCGTTAATACTTCCGGGATGTTAAAGATCCGTGTGGAGAAAATTTTAGCAGAGTCTATGGTCACTAAAATTTTGGATTCCGTGGAAAATGCGGCTGCCAGCAAACCGCAGCTTGACCGTTTTATTACCCGTTTTGCCCGTGTCTATACACCGGTTGTAGTGGCAATCGCTGTTTTGACGGCCCTGATACCAGGCTTTGTGACCACCGGCGATTGGGAATATTGGATCTATACGGCGCTGACCTTCCTGGTTATCAGTTGCCCCTGTGCTTTGGTGCTCAGCGTACCGCTGACATTTTTCTCCGGCATCGGAGCAGGTTCTAAATACGGGATACTGTTTAAAGGCGGCGTAACGATCGAGGCACTGAAAAATGTGGCAGCCGTAGTCATGGATAAGACTGGTACGGTGACAAAGGGCAATTTTATCGTGCAGAAGCTGGTACCGTCGCATGACATAACGCAAGCGGAGCTGCTACAGATTTGTGCGGCTGCAGAACTGGTTTCCAGCCATCCGATAGCTAACAGCGTAGTAGCGGCAGCCAAGCAGCAAAATTTACAGCTGCAGCGCCCGCAAACATTTGAAGAGATCGCTGGCGAAGGACTGGTGGCCGAAACTGCTGCCGGTAAGGTGCTGTGCGGTAATCAAAAGCTGCTGGAACGTTTTGCCGTAGATTTTACAGTTCGTGAAGTGGCTGATTATGGCACGGAGGTTTTGGTAGCCCGTGACGGCAAATATCTGGGACAGATCATTATCGATGATACTTTAAAAGACGACGCCGTTGAGGCCGTGCGAGCTTTGAAAAAGCTGCGCCTTACTACAGCGATGCTGACGGGTGATGCTGCTGCCAGTGCTCAAGCTGTGGCGCAGGCTGCCGGTATTGATGAAGTTAGGGCCAAGCTGCTGCCGCAGGATAAGCTGAACGAATTGAGCCGACTGCGTAAGCAATACGGTGCGGTGATGTTTGTCGGCGACGGTATCAATGATGCCCCGGTCCTTGCCGGTGCCGATGTGGGCGCGGCTATGGGCAGTGGCGCTGATGCGGCAATAGAAGCTGCCGATGTGGTTTTTATGAATTCGGAAATGAAGGCGATCCCGCAGGCTATTGCCATCGCCAGGGAAACTAACAGGATCGCCTGGCAAAATGTGATCTTTGCCTTAGTGATCAAAGTGATCATCATGGCTGCTGGTCTGGCTGGTTATGCCTCTATGTGGGCGGCAGTTTTTGCCGATACGGGCGTTGCTATGCTTTGCGTTTTGAATGCTATAAGGATTTTATATAAAAAGGTTTGACTTTTATAAACGGTCGCTATACGCGGCCGTTTATTTTTTTAATATTGCGAAAATACAGTAATGATACAAATTTTTATTGACAAAATAGGTTAGCGATAGTAAACTTAAAATGGTTAGCGAGAGCTAACTTTTTAAAAGTGGGCAAGTTAGCGTAAGCTAATAATGAGGAGGGCATAAGTATGATGACATTGAAAGAAGTTCCTATCGGTTCTACTGTAACGATCAAAAAAGTTTGCGCCACCGGACCTTTAAAGCGCAGGATTGTGGACATGGGCTTAACTAAAGGCACACCTGTGACAGTAAGGCGCGTCGCTCCGCTGGGTGATCCCATGGAAGTGACTGTACGCAGTTATGAGTTATCTTTGCGTAAGGCAGATGCTCAGAACATTTTAGTGGAATAAAATTTTTGATTGGAAGTTAGCGCAAGCTAATTTTGAGGAGGAACAAAATGAGTAAGACTTTAGCATTGGTTGGTAATCCCAATAGCGGAAAAACCACACTGTTCAATAACCTTACAGGCAGCAAACAGTATGTCGGCAACTGGCCGGGTGTAACTGTGGAACGTAAGGGCGGTAAATTAAAAAAACACGACGGCTTCCAGGTCATGGATCTGCCCGGTATTTATTCTTTATCTCCGTATTCCCCGGAGGAAGTTATTACCCGTAATTATCTTTTAGAAGAACAGCCTGATGTTATCGTCAATATCATCGACGGCTCTAATTTGGAGCGTAATTTGTATTTGACGATGCAGCTTTTGGAAATGGGCTGCAAAGTAGTAGTTGCCTTGAATATGATGGACTTGGTACGCGCTAACGGCGACGTGCTGGATGTTGAGTTGTTGTCAAAAGAGTTGGGCTGCCCCGTTGTTCCTATTACGGCTACAAGCGGTGAAGGGGTTGAACAGTTGGTAGAACGCGCTGTGCGTATTGCCGAGCAGCAGTGTGACTTCCAGGATCCCAACAGCTTCCCGGAAGAAGTGGAGCGCATGCTACAGGAAATTGGCGAGATGGTAGCGCCGCTGCCGCAGGTTGAACGCCGCTGGCAATTAGTTAAGGTTTTGGAACGCGACGGAAGCCTGCTGGAAAAATTGCAGCTTTCGCAGGGCGTGCTTGATAAATTAGAAGTTTTGATCACCCGCTTTGAACAACAGGCGGATGACGACGCTGCCAGTATTATCGCAACGGGACGTTATCAGAAGATAGACTCCATGCTGCGTAACTGCTATAAAAGCGCTAATGCGGATTATTCTACGTCCGTTTCGCAAAAAATCGACCGGATCGTTACGAACCGTGTTTTAGGCTTGCCAATTTTCTTAGGTATTATGTGGGCTGTCTATTATATTTGTATCCAGACCTTAGGTGATGAAACTATCGGCTGGATGGAAGAGCTGTTTGAGGGCATCAGCGGCTATGTTGGTGGCATCCTTGAGACAGCAGGGGCTTCCGAAGTTATGACTGGACTGGTTTTAGATGGTATTATTGGCGGTGTTGGCGCCGTACTCGGTTTTGTACCACAGATAATGCTGCTGTTCCTGTTCCTGTCCTTCCTGGAAGACTGCGGTTATATGGCGCGGGTTGCGTTTATTATGGATCGCATTTTCCGTCAATTCGGGCTTTCCGGTAAATCTTTTATCCCAATGCTTATCGGCACCGGCTGCAGCGTTCCCGGCATCATGGCTGCGCGCACTATTGAAAACGAGCGCGACCGCAAGCTGACGATCATGCTGACGCCTTTTATTCCCTGTAATGCTAAATTGCCTGTTTTTGCTTTGTTTGCGGCAGCATTTTTCCCTGAACAGTCATGGGTCGGTCCTTCCATGTATCTATGGGGGATGGCTATGGTCGTCATCTCGGGCATCGTGTTGAAACAGACTAAAGCCTTTGCCGGCGAACCGGCGAACTTTGTTATGGAACTGCCGGCTTATCACTGGCCACGCGTCAAAGATATCCTTATCCATACATGGGAACGTGCCCGCGGCTTTATCGTTAAAGCTGGTACGATCATTTTCCTGGCTTCCGGTTTAGTATGGCTGCTGCAGTCCTTTAACTTTTCGTTTGAGATGGTTGAGGCGCAAGACAGCATGATGGCTTCGATCGGCCATATGATGGCTCCGGTTTTTGCACCGCTTGGTTTTGATAGCTGGCAAACCGCTTTTGCGGCTATTACCGGCTTCTTAGCGAAAGAGGTTGTGGTTTCGACCTTTGGTGTTTTGGCTGGTGTAGCTGAAGCGACGGAAGAGGACCCAACTTTGATCACGACGATCCAAAGCATGTTTACTCCGGCCAGCGCATATTCTTTTATGATTTTCACACTGTTAGCTTCGCCGTGTTTTGCGGCTATTGGTGCGATCAGACGTGAAATGGGCAGCTGGCATTGGACTTTATTCGCCCTCCTATATCAAACAGGCTTGGCTTATTGCATGGCTCTGCTGATATACCAGATCGGCAGCAGAATGTGATCTCTGTGCTGTAGTTTGATGTTACTTTAAAACGCAGGCAATTTTGCCTGCGTTTTTTATTTTGCAGACTTTTCACAAGTGTTGTAAACCCAGTTATAATGGGCCTTTAGGCAGATGTAGCTGAACTTTTTTATACAAATAATTTTTAAACCGATGGTATTTTAGAGGTTGATGTGAGAAAATAATATTTGATGTTTTTAGAAATGGCAAAGAAAGTGTTTAGAAGTATAAGGGGTGCGGAATAGTGGAACCGATCAAAAGGCAAAGAAAAGAATCTGATCCTGTATATACGATTATGCTGATACCTCATAAAGGGCGTGGGCCCAGGAGCATTCATTTTCGTGTCAGTGTTTTAAAAAAAATAGGTCTTGTATGCGGTTTGTTGTGCCTGCTTGGCGCTGGGGTCGTGCTTAAATCGTCACAGACCGTTTATCAAGCGCATCAGGAGCAGCAGGAATTAGTCGCTTATAGAAATGAAAAGGCTGCGCAGGAGCAGAAGATAGGCAAGCTACTGCAGGAGAACGAGGCTATTGAAAAAGAGATGGCTGAGCTTTCGCAGCTGGAGGAAGCTGTGCGGAGCGAACTGGGTGAAAACACTAACCAGCCTTCGCGTTCGGGTATCGACCGCAGCCAGTATTTGGGGCAGGGCGGGCCGCAGACCCCAAAAGTAGAGTCGGTAGATATTTATGCCGCTCAAAATAAGGTGCTGCAGGAAAAAATCAAAGACCGTAAAATGACTTTGGATGATCTTTTAGGAAAGCTGCGTGAGACAAATCGCAGAAAGGCGGCGCGGCCTGATTTGTGGCCGACCAGCGGCGGTACTATCACGTCTTATTTTGGTGGGCGCAGCGATCCTTTTGGCAACAGGTCCTATGACTGGCATCCGGGCATTGATATCGCTAATGATTATGGCGCGCCTGTTTATGCCAGCGCATCGGGCACTATCGAAGAAGCCGGGTGGGTTTCCGGCTATGGCCGCTATGTGAGGATACAGCACGGCTATGGTTATGAAACGGCCTATGGACATATGAGTGAAATAGCTGTCCAGTCCGGGCAGGATGTTAAAAAAGGCGATGTTATCGGCTATGTGGGCAGCAGTGGTTACAGCACCGGCCCGCATGTGCATTTTGAAGTTCTGGTGAACGGGCAGGTAACTAACCCACTTGAATCATTGCGTTAAACAAAGGAGAAAATTATGTTTGGAAAAAATAAAAAAGATATCGTGGCAGTGAGCACACTGCCGTTAGAAGAATTTGCATTTTTGCTGGGGAAAAATTCTACTTTGTGCGGGAACCTGCAAACAGGCGGCGCTTCACGCATCGACGGCAATTTTAAAGGTATCATCGTTTCTGAAAGCGATGTGCTTATTGGCGAAAACGGAGCTGTGGAAGCTAACATTTTTGGCGAGAATGTGACTGTTGCTGGGCAGGTAACGGGTAATATAGTGGCTCGCGGCACACTGGAGCTTTTGGCGTCAGGCGTTTTAAACGGCGACGTTAAGGCGGCCAATTTGGTCGTAGAAACCGGTGCGATTTTGCGTGGTAACATCGGTGGGCTGGAGGGACTTGAAAATCCGGAGCTGCCCGAGGGCAATAACACTGCGGCGGAATAAAACCCTGTGATGCCTTTGTGAAAGCGGGTAAGAAATGCTTGACACTGCTGGCGGCAATTGATAATATTATAGCTATCTAAGTTGATATTTTAATGACAATGAACGGAAGTAGTAAAAGTACGGAGTTAACAGAGAGGATATGCCAGGCTGCAACATATCTAACTTTTAGGCTTTGAAGTCGTCCGTGAGTCGGTGGGCCGAATAGAGTAAGTCCATCCGTCAGCGCACGTTACGCGTTTTAAGTGCCTCGGCCGGGCTTTGGCTTTGCTGTGGGAAAATAGGTGGTACCGCGGAATTTTTCGTCCTGTTCATAATTTGAGCAGGGCGTTATTTATTTTTAGGAGGAAGTAAAATGACAGAAGAACATAATATCCCTAAGGTTTACGACCCGGCGTCAGTCGAGAAAAAATGGTATAAATATTGGGAAGAGCACCGTTATTTCCATGCGGAAGTGGAGGCTGACAAAAAGCCGTTCAGTATCGTTATACCGCCTCCGAATGTTACCGGCCAGTTGCATATGGGCCATGCGCTCGACAACACTTTGCAGGATATTTTGATTCGTTGGCATAGAATGATGGGTCATAATACACTGTGGATGCCAGGCTACGACCATGCCGGTTTGGCAACGCAGATCAAGGTCGAAGAGATGCTGAAGCAGGAAGAGGGCAAGACCCGCTATGATCTGGGCCGCGAAGAGTTTATCAAACGCGTTTGGGAATGGAAAGATAAATACGGCGACCGTATCATCGAACAACTGAAAAGCCTGGGCGTCTCCTGTGATTGGGAACGCAAGCGTTTTACTATGGATGAGGGCTGTTCTCAGGCCGTCCGTGAAGTGTTCGTTTCCTTATATGAAAAAGGCTTGATTTATCAGGGCAGCCGCATTACTAACTGGTGTGTCAACTGCAATACGGCGTTAAGCGATATCGAAGTTGAGCATGAGGATGACGCAGGCCATTTATGGTATGTGCGCTATCCGGTCATTGGCGAAGACGATCTTTACCTGACGATTGCTACTACCCGCCCTGAAACAATGCTGGGCGATACTGCCGTTGCTGTTAACCCTGAAGATCCGCGTTACGGGCATTTGGTAGGCAAAATGTTACAGCTGCCGCTGACTGACCGACAGATCCCGATCATCGCCGACAGCTATGTTGATTTGGAATTTGGTACCGGCGCAGTAAAAATCACCCCGGCTCACGATCCTAATGACTTTGAAATGGGCATGCGCCACAAGCTGGAAAGCATCGTCGTTATTGGTATGGACGGTTATATGACGGAAGAGGCGGGCCGATTTGCCGGACAGGAACGCTACGAATGTCGTAAAAATTTAGTAAAAGAATTAGAAGAACAGGGCTATTTGGTGAAAATAGAAGACCACGCCCATGCGGTTGGTCATTGCCAACGCTGCCGCAGTGTCATCGAGCCGCTGGTTTCCAAGCAGTGGTTCGTTAAAATGGAGCCTTTAGTGAAAGCGGCCGTAGATTGCGTAGAGGATGGCAGGACTCAGTTCGTGCCGGAACGCTTTACGAAAACCTATACCGGCTGGATGGAAAATATCCGCGACTGGTGTATTTCGCGTCAGATCTGGTGGGGGCACCGTATCCCGGTCTGGTATTGTGACGATTGCGGCGAAGTGACTGCTTCCCGCGTTGATATCACTGCCTGCCCTAAATGCGGCAGTGCGCATATCCATCAGGATGAGGATGCGTTGGATACATGGTTCAGCTCTGCTCTGTGGCCTTTTTCTACTATGGGCTGGCCTGAAAAAACCGACCTTTTGAAACAATTCTATCCGACCAGCGTGTTGGTGACCGGTTATGATATTATTTTCTTCTGGGTTGCCAGAATGTTGATCATGGGTATGGAATTTATGAAGGATATTCCCTTCGACAAGGTATTTATCCACGGGCTGGTACGCGACAGCCAGGGACGTAAGATGAGCAAATCTCTGGGCAATGGTATCGATCCGCTGGAGGTTATTGAAAAATACGGCGCGGATACTTTACGTTTTATGTTGATCACAGGCAATACGCCGGGTAATGATATGCGTTTTTATTTTGAACGTGTGGAAGCGACCCGCAATTTTGCTAATAAGATTTGGAATGCGTCGCGCTTTGCCCTGATGAATATCGAGGGTTATGATGCCGATGCCAAGCTGGCTCCGTATACGCTGGCTGATAAATGGATACTTTCACGCTTGCAGCACACGGTCAAGGATGTTACCGATCTTTTGGGACGCTTTGAACTGGGCGAAGCAGGACGTATTATCTATGACTTTATTTGGAGCGAGGTCTGCGACTGGTACATCGAATTGGCCAAACCGCGCCTGTATAATAAAGAAGACGCAGAGGCCAGAGCTACGGCTCAGCATGTCTTGGCAGAGGTGCTGACTTCCGCGATGAAGCTGCTGCATCCTTATATGCCCTTCATCACCGAAGAAATTTACCAATGTCTGCCTCATGAGGGCGACAGTATTATGGTCGCTCCGTGGCCGGTGGCAGATGCAGCTTTGCTGGATGACGCTGCTGAAACAGGTATGACGGCGATCATGGAAAGTATCAAAGCGATCCGTAATATGCGGGCCGAGGTCAACGCTGCGCCCGGCAAAAAAGTTCCGGCTATTTTGCTCATCGGCGACGAACTGCGCATGGTTGTCGAAGCCAATGCAGATTATATCAGGCTGATGGGCAGTATCGACGCTTTGACTATTGCGGGACTGGCTGCTGAAAAACCGGAAAACGCTATGGCTGCAGTTATTGCCGGTATTGAAGTTTACCTGCCTTTAGCAGGCCTGATAGATGTGGAAAAAGAAAGCCAGCGACTGAATAAGGAACTGGAAAATATGGATAAAGAAATCAAACGCGTTACCGGCAAGCTGAACAATGCAGGCTTTTTGGCCAAAGCCCCGGCTGATGTAGTTGAAAAAGAAAAGGCCAAAGCCGAAGAATTAAGCGGTAAAATGGAAGCCATCAAAGAACGTCTGGCTTATTTGGCAACGCTGTAATAACAGCCAAAGCGGCGCGGAGTTCTCCGTGCCGCTTTTTGTTTATTTGCGGGTGTAGAATGTGGGAGGCAAATATGAATTACCAGGAAACACTGTTATATTTGGATAGTTTAGGCAAGTTCGGCATTAAGCTTGGTATGGAACGGATCGAGGGCCTGCTGCGTGAACTGGGTAATCCGGAACAGAAAATAAAAACTGTCCATGTGACCGGAACCAATGGCAAAGGTTCCGTTAGCAGTATGATCGCCAATATTTTGCGCGCTGCTAATTTAAAGGTTGGTAAATTTACTTCGCCGCATTTAGTCAAATACAATGAACGTATCGTCATTGGCGGTGAGGATATTAGCGACGAAAGCTTTGCGGCTTTGCTGACGATCGTAAAAAGGGCTGCCGACAGCATCGTTGCTAAAGGTGTTTGCGAGCAGCCGACACAGTTTGAGATTTTGACGGCGGCAGCGTTCTTGCATTTTGCGCTGGAGAATGTGGATTATGCTGTGATCGAAGTCGGTATGGGGGGCTTGTGGGATTCTACTAATGTTATCACACCGGTGGTTTCGGTTATCACTAATGTCAGCTTGGATCACACCGACCGCTGCGGAGCGACGGTGGAGCGCATCGCTATGCAGAAGGCTGGTATCATCAAAGAAAATGTCCCGGTAGTGACTGCTGCCGAGGGTGACGATGCCCTGGGGCCGATCAAAGCTGTGGCTATGTTTAAACAGGCCAAGCTTTATATTTACGGTCGTGCTTTTTGGGGCACGGAAGTGGAGAGCTCGATGGATGGGCAAACCTTTACACTGCATGCGGGAGAATACTACAGCTCGGATTACACTATCAAGCTGCCCGGCGAGCATCAAATAGCCAATACTTCGGTTGCCGTCGTTGCGGCCAAGCTTATTTCCAAACAGGATGAACGAATAAATGAACTGGCACTGCATTTGGGTGTGTCCAACACAGTCTGGCCCGGCAGGCTGGAGCGTATCTCCCAGGGGCCGGATGTGATTTTGGACGGTGCCCATAATCCTGCTGGTGCGGCAGCGCTGCGTAAGGCGCTGGATAAATATTATGCCGACCAAAAACGTATTTTTGTTTTTGGGATGATGGGTGATAAAGATATGACGAATGTGATCAAAACATTGATCAGGCCGTTGGATATGGTCTACGCCGTCCGCGCCGACAGTGGCGACCGTGCTGCCGCAGCCGAAGAACTGGCAGGGCTTATTGGGCCGCAGGCACTGGCGGTGGACAGCGTAGCTGCCGCTTATGAGGCGGCTGTCAACGAAGCAGGTGAGGACGGGGTTGTTTGCGTGTGCGGCTCGCTGTATTTGGTGGGCAGCTTTAAAGAAATGTTGGCTCAAACAAAGGCCGGGTGTCATTGATGCCTGCTGCTTCTGACCAATATACAAAGGTAGAAAAGTATATTTATTGGCTGTTGCTTTTGACGATCGCGGTTATTCCCTTGCAGCAGGATGTTGCGGCGGCTATGGTTGCTGTTACGGGTTGCTTGGGACTGGGCGTTGCTTTTTTGCGTCGTCATGAAAAAAGGCGGCCGATTTTGCCGCGGGCAGTGCAGATATTGCTATGGCTGCTGTTGTTGGTCGGCTATTGGTCGCTGCATAATTCTGCAGACGAAGCTTTATCTACTTATAATTTTATTTACGTTGTCGGCCAGTATACATTTTTGGTGTGGCTGCTACTTCACTATGGGTTGGGCAGGCAGCAGCGTGATATCGATGAACTTGCCTGGCGTGACTGGCAGGCCTGGCCCCGGCCACTGCAAATTATCAGCGTGGTTTTGGGCATGTCGCTGTTTGTTGCCGCCTATGGCGTTGTCCAGCATTTTACAGGCGTTACGCCAACAGAAGCATGGATCGATAATGAGGCTTTCCCCGAGTTGAAGACCCGTGTTATTTCAACGCTGGTCAATCCTAATATTTTAGGCGGCTACCTGGTGCTGGTGCTTTCGCTGATGACGGGGCTTTTGAGCACCGTGCGCGAAAAAAACTGGCGGCTGGCGCTGGGGGCGGGAATTTTGTTGTGTGGCTTATGCCTGGTCTACACCTATTCACGAGGTAATTGGGTGGCTTGGGCTGCAGCGGCCTTAGTGTTTTGTCTGTGTTTCTGCCGTCGTGCCTTGCTGCCTTTGTTAGGTATTGGGGCATTAGGGCTTTTGCTTGCTGGTGGCTCGGTCTGGCATCGGCTCGTCTCTATTTTTGGTACGGAAGATACTTCGGTGGCTCTGCGTTTTGCATATTTGGAAAGCACCTTGTTTATTATTGAAGAACATCCCTGGGGAGTAGGCTGGTATGGTTACCAGTTCGTCTATCCGGAATATGATTTCTACCTTAATAATCCCAATGTAATCATGTACCATTGTCATAATTTACTGCTGAATATTACGGCGGAGCTGGGCTGGCAGGGGCTGATCGTTTTTCTGCTCTTGTGGGGCTGCATCATTTGGCATGCCGTTCGTTTAGCCCGTTTTGGCAAAAGCTTCTGGCTGCGTGGTTTTGGCAGGGGCTATGTAATGGCTGTGGTAGGTATTTTGGTGGGTGGGCTGACAGACCATGTCTACTTTAATATGCAGATGGGGCTTTTGTTTTGGCTTTTGGCGATGTTAATAATGCTATGTTCAGAATTTAACAAAAATTTAACAAAAACAGTAGCTGGTGCAGAAGATTTAGAATTATCTTTACAGAAAAAACTTGGCAAGTTAAAATAAAATAAGCGGAATATGGAATTGTAGGGGGAAGAGGATGAACTTACATGATGTGCAAAAGTTTTTGGATGCCAAAATCTGCGTAGGTGAAGAGCATCTTGAAAGGCAGGTGGAAACCTGCTGCGGCTCGGACCTTATGAGCGATGTGCTGGCATTTACAAAGTGTAAAACTCTGCTTTGCACTGGGCTTGCGAATATGCAGGTCATCAGAACTGCGGATATGACTGATTTATGCGGTGTGATTCTCGTAAGAGGAAAAGTGCCGGGAGAAGATATGATCCGAGAGGCAGAAAATAATAAGTTGCCTATATTATCAACGGAATACACTTTGTTTGAAGCCTGTGGTATCCTTTACGGCCAGGGCTTGAGAGGCTGTTCCAGAAAGGCGGACGGCTGTGAGTGAGGCAAAATCTGTAAAAATACATTATGACGTTATCGGTGATGATTTTGACAGAGCCGGTGAGGCATCGGCCAGTTTGAAGCGGATGCTGCAGAAAATAGGTGTGCCGGCCGATATTATTCGCCGTATTTCTATTGGTACATATGAGGCCGAGATGAATGTCATCATCCACGCCGGTGGTGGTCAGATCGATGTGGAGATCTATCCTGAAGAAACTGCCGTTAATATTTCTGACCAGGGACCGGGTATACCGGATATCAAGCTGGCGTTGCAGGAAGGCTGGTCCACAGCGTCCGACGACGTGCGCCAGATGGGGTTTGGCGCCGGTATGGGCCTGCCTAATATGGTAAAGTGCTCCGACGATTTCGATATCCAGTCGACAGTTGGGACTGGTACTAATATTATGATGAAGTTTAAGCATATCAGTGAAGATTTATAAGAGGAGTGATACGATGGCTGGAGGATATTTCCATTCCATACGCTTTCTGCGTTCTCAATGCCAGGGCTGCGTAACATGCGTTAAAGCTTGTCCTACAGAAGCCATTCGTGTCCGCAACGGGAAGGCCGAGCTTATTGAATCGCGCTGCATTGACTGTGGCGAGTGTTTACGGCGTTGTGGTTATCACGCTATTGTGGCAGAAACGGATAAACTGGAAGAAATCGAACAATTCAAATATAATATCGCTTTGCCTCCGCCTTCGTTATATGCGCAGTTCCCGACGGAGATCAGCGCGGCGGCTATCTGGGAAGGGCTGCATAGACTGGGCTTTGACGAGATTTTTGACGTGGCGGTGGCTTCGGAGTATATATCGTTGGAGATATCCGATTATCTTGCCAACTACAGCGGTGTCCGCAGGCCCTTGATTTCCAGTACCTGCCCCGCAGTGCTGCGCTTGATTCAGGTCAAATTTCCTGAACTTATCAAGCAGGTAGTGCCGGTGCTTCCGCCTACTGAGGCGGCTGCTATCTACGTTAAGAACGAAGTTATGCAGCGTACTGGTTTGACGGCTGAAGAGATCGGCGTGTGGTTTATTGCTCCCTGTCCGTCTAAAAACGCTAATATCAGGCAGTCTGTCGATGTGCGGCATACGCAGATCAATGGCAGTTTAAGTATTTCGGAGGTCTATGGCAAATTGCTGAAGATCATGGGTGGCGAGGTGCAGCCTGATCAAAAGGTTACGTCAGGTTCTTCCTACGGCCTGGCCTGGGGCAGCTACGGCGGCGAACTGGAGGCTGCCGGGGTAGAAAACGGCCTGGCTGTGCATGGTATTGATGACGTATATGATGTTTTAGAACAGATATCTTTGAATAAAATGCGTGATGTGGACTATGTAGAGTGTTCAGCCTGTAGCGGCGGCTGTATCGGCGGCCCGCTGACGGCGGAGAATAAATTTGTAGCTGAAAAAAATCTTAAATTAAGATTGAGCGCTATGCGCAGCACCGAACCGGGCGACAGATTAGCAACGATGGCGCAAAGCATGGTCTGCGAAGGATTTCCCCAGTCGGCAGCTTATGTGAAAAAGCTGATACCCCGTCCAATGATGCAGTTGGATGATGATATATTAGAAGCTATGAAAAAGTTTGAGCATATGGAAGAAGTGCTGCGTTCGCTGCCGGGGCTTGATTGCGGCGCCTGTGGCGCTCCAAGCTGCCAATGTTTAGCCGAGGATATCGTACAGGGCAAAGCTAATGAGATAGATTGTATCTTTAAACTGCGTAGCAGCGTAAAACGCCTGGCACATGGTATGCTGGAATTAGCTAAACAAATACCTATTGCCAGTGAACCGGATGAAGATTTACTGGAAGAAGGTGAAGTTGATGAAAATACGCGAAGTGATTGAGACCTTAGGCTTAAAGCTGATGACACATGAAGTACCTGTTGATGTTGATATTGTTGGCGGCTATGCGTCTGATCTTTTAAGTAACGTTATGGGTCAGGCGGCACCGGGAATGATTTGGGTAACCATGCAGGGACATCAGAATATTGCTGCGGTAGCTTCTTTGATCGGCTTGTCGGCAATTATCGTAGCAGGAGACGCACCGATCGAAGATGATACTTTGAAAAAAGCAGAACAGAATGACGTGCTTATTTTAGCAACGTCTTTACCGGCCTATGATGTGATCGGAAAACTTTACGAACTTGGTATCAGGAACGTAAAATGAGAACTCTGGTTGGAGATTTTCATATCCACACGCTGCTGTCTCCCTGTGCTGAAATCGAGATGACGCCGCATCACATCGTTATGCAGGCTGCAAAGTACGGTGTCCAGCTGCTGGCTGTAACTGATCATAATGCTTCTGCTAATGTGGTGGCGGCAGTGCAGGCTGGAGAAAGGTATGGGGTGAAGGTCTTTCCCGGTATGGAAGTTGAATGCAGGGAAGAGGCCCATATCGTGGCGTTGTTCGATGATCTGAAGCAGCTGCGGCGTTGGCAGAAGATAGTGGATTTTTCGATGAGCAGGTTAAAAAATAGCCCCGAACGCTTTGGCGGTCAGTTTGTTGTTGACGATGATGATAATTTTGTTGTCGAAGAAGAGCGGCTGCTTTTGGGGCCGCTTCAGCTTTCTGCGCAGGAAGTGGTGCGTAAGGTGAATGAGATAGGCGGTTTATGTATCGCCGCCCATATCGACCGTTCTGCTTACAGCTTGTTAGTTCAGTTGGGCTTCATTCCAGGTGATATGGGTTTGGAAGCAGTGGAGATAAGCCGTAACAGTTTAGACGAATTGACGCAGTTAAAACTTAAACGGCTGGCAGGTAATTTGCCTTATGTCACTAATTCAGATGCCCACAGGATGCTGGAATTTTTGGAAGGGCCTAAGAACAAAGTGACGATCGAGGAAGCTACCATTGCTGAGCTTAAATTGGCGTTAGCGGGTAGCGCCGGGCGCAGTTGGCTGCCAGGTTATTTTATTAGTGGACTTGAATATTAGTTACACTAAAAATATAAAGTATACACTATTCATTGCTAAAAACGACAAATAGTGTTGATTATATATGTTTTTTTTGCTATAGTAGTATCCGTACATTAAAGTTTAGGGAAAGGGAGAGTGTACTATGACTTTGATTGAGAAAAAATGCAGCTGCTGCGGCGGCGAAAATCCCGAAAAAGTACAAATTGATGGTATCCTTGCCGCATATGAAGGCAAAAAAGGATCTTTGATCCCGATTTTGCAGGAAGTACAGGCTTTGTACAATTATCTGCCCAAAGATGCTTTAGAGTACATTGCTTCCAGTACTGGGACTCCGATAGCGCAGATTTATGGCGTTGTTACTTTCTATTCGCAGTTCCATCTTAATCCCCGTGGACGCAATATTATCCGTGTTTGTCAGGGAACTGCCTGCCACGTACGCGGCGGCAAAGTTATCCTGCAGACTATCGAGAAAGAACTTGGCATTAAGGCCGGTCATACGACGGAAGATCTGCGTTTTACCTTAGAAACAGTTGCCTGTATCGGTGCCTGCGGTTTGGCACCAGTCATGCAGGTCAATGAAGATACTCATGGCCGGCTGACGCCGGACAAATTATCGGCTATTTTGACTAAATATCAGTAATCATGCGGGAATTATCGCTGCATATTCTTGATTTAGCGCAGAATTCCATTGAGGCAGGGGCCCGCAGCTTGGTGATCGAAGTAAATGAGAATGAAAACGGATTTTTTGTTTTCAGGATCAGCGACGACGGACGCGGTATGAGCCAGGAAATGGTCCATACGATCCGCGATCCTTTCGTAACTACTCGTACTACTCGTAAAGTAGGTATGGGAATACCGTTTATGGATATGGTTACTAAACAATGTGGCGGCCATTTGCGGATCGAATCGTGTAAAGGTGAAGGAACTGTAGTCGAAGCTACTTTTGACGAGGATAATATTGACCGGCCGCCTTTAGGCGATATTGCGTCAAGCATCAAAGTGCTACTGGTAGGCACACCATATTTGGAACTGAGGTTCATCTATAAGATAGGTGCTTCAGGGTTTGAGCTTGATACTAAAGAAATCCGGGCGATACTGGGCGAGGATGCTGACTTTACCAGACCGGAAGTTTATACATGGATAGAAGATTATTTGAAACAGGAAATATTGCGGTTGCGGAGTGAACAGGAGGGATAAGATGAAAACATTAGAAGATTTGAGAGCCTTGCGTGAAAAACTGAAGGCTGATATGAAGGTGCGTCAAAACGACGGTACTAAAGTGATTATCGGCATGGGTACCTGTGGTATAGCAGCAGGCGCGCGCGAAGTGATGTCGGCGGTTCTGAACGAACTGGCTGTGCGTAAGTTAAACGACGTGCAGGTGCAGCAGACCGGCTGCATCGGCATGTGTGAGAAAGAGGTTCTGGTCGATATAGTTCGTCCGGGTGAACCACGTATCACTTATGGTAAAGTAAGACCTGAGGACGTGAAAAAAATAATTGCCGAGCATGTTGTCAATGGCCGCATAGTTGAAGAGCTGGTCGTAGGCAAAATTATGCAAGACTGATTTGATAAAATTGGGAGGGAAAGCATATGCAGCACATTAGAGCACACGTCCTTATCTGCGGCGGCACTGGTTGCAAGTCTGCCGGTTCAAAAGAGGTACAGCTGGCATTTACCCGCGCTATCGAAGCCAAAGGTCTCAGCGACGAAGTAATGGTAGTTGAAACGGGCTGTCACGGATTTTGTGAACATGGCCCCTTGGTTATAGTTTATCCTGAAGGAACCTTTTATTGCCAGGTGAAGGCAGAAGACGTAGAAGAAGTGGTTGAAAGCCATTTATTCAAGGGCCGTATTGTTGATCGTTTGCTTTATCATGAGCCTTTGACTCATGAAAGCATCCCTAATTATTCCGAGATCAACTTTTATAAAAAACAGCACCGTCTTGTTTTGGAGAATTGCGGCGCTATCAATCCGGAACAAATCGAAGAATATATCGCCGTGGGCGGTTATGAGGCTTTAGCGAAAGCCGTAACCACCATGAGTCCGGAAGACGTTGTTGAAGAAGTAAAAAAAGCAGGTTTGCGCGGACGTGGCGGCGGTGGTTTCCCGACCGGTATGAAATGGCAGTTTGCCAAAGCTTCTGTCAACGACAAGAAATATGTTATCTGTAATGCGGACGAGGGTGACCCGGGCGCATTTATGGATCGTAGTGTTTTGGAAGGCGATCCCCATAAAATTTTGGAAGGTATGGCTATCTGTGGTTACGCTATCGGCGCTGACGAAGGCTATATCTATGTCCGTGCTGAATATCCGCTGGCTATCAAACGCCTGCGTATCGCTATAGAGCAGGCTGAAGCTATGGGTCTTTTAGGAGACAATATCTTTGGTTCCGGTTTTAGTTTTAAGCTGCATATCAAAGAGGGTGCCGGCGCATTTGTCTGCGGCGAAGAAACTGCTTTGATGGCATCTATAGAAGGTAAACGCGGCATGCCGCGTCCACGTCCGCCTTTCCCGGCTGTCGCAGGGCTTTGGGGAAAACCTACCAATATCAATAACGTAGAAACCTTTGCCAATATAGCTTCCATTATTACTAACGGGGCTGATTGGTATGCCGGTTTTGGTACTGAAAAGTCTAAGGGGACCAAGGTCTTTGCTTTGACTGGCAAAATCAATAACACTGGTCTGGCTGAAGTTCCGATGGGGATCACTATGCGCGAGATCATTTATGATATCGGCGGTGGTATTACTGGCGGCAAAAAATTCAAGGCCGTACAAATTGGCGGACCGTCTGGCGGTTGCCTGCCTGAGTCGATGCTGGATTTGGCTATTGATTATGATTCCCTGATAGCGGCTGGGGCCATGATGGGTTCTGGCGGTCTGGTCGTCATGGATGAAGATACCTGCATGGTTGACGTTGCTAAGTTCTTCCTTAACTTTACTCAGTCAGAATCCTGCGGCAAATGCACTCCGTGCCGTGAAGGCACTAAGCGTATGCTGGAAGTCCTGACCAGGATCACTGAAGGTCAGGGTAGGGAAGGCGATATAGAGCTGCTGGAAGAATTGGCAAGAAATATTAAAGAAACTGCTTTGTGCGGTTTGGGGCAAACTGCTCCTAATCCGGTACTGAGTACTTTAAAATATTTCCGCCATGAATATGAAGCCCATATCAAGGAAAAACGCTGTCCGGCCGGCGCTTGTGAAAAGCTGGCTAACTACGAGATTACTGACGCCTGCAAAGGCTGCGGCTTATGTGCACGTCAGTGCCCGGTCAATGCTATTTCCGGCGAAATTAAAAAGAAACATATCATTGATGTTACCAAATGTATAAAATGCGGTGCCTGCATGACGGCTTGTCCGTTCAAGGCCATTATTAAGGGTTAAGGGAGGATTATATAAATGGAAATGATTACCTTAACGATCAATGGGCAGACAGTACAGGCCCCGAAAAATGCGACTATATTGGAAGCTGCGCGTTCTGCCGGTATCCATATCCCTACATTGTGCTACCATCCTGAACTTGCTACAGAAGGCGCCTGCCGTCTGTGTGTGGTAGAAGCAAGCGGCGCCCGTACTTTGGTTGCGTCCTGCGTTTATCCGGTAGCTGAAGGAATGGTTGTTAAAACTAATACCGATAAAGTTCGTGCGGCCAGAAGAATGGTAGTGGAGCTGTTATTGGCAAACCATCCTAAAGATTGCCTGGCTTGCCAGAAAAGCGGTGACTGCGAATTGCAGAATATTGCGGCTGATTTGGGCTTGCGCAAGATTCGTTTTGAAGGCGGCGCCCGTAAGGCCCATACTATCGATGCCAGCAATCCCTGTCTGGTACGCGATCAGGAAAAATGTATCCTTTGCGGACGCTGCATCAGAGTTTGCCGCGATGTACAGGGCATGAGTGTTTACAGCTTTGCTGAACGCGGCTTTGATACTATCGTATCTACTGCGTTTGAGCAAGATCTTGGAAAAGTGGAATGTTCCTATTGTGGCCAATGTGCCAGCGTTTGCCCGACTGGTGCTATTATTGAACGTGATGACACAGAAAAGGTCTGGTCAGCGATCAATGACCCTGATAAGATTGTCATTGTGCAAACCGCTCCGGCAGTGCGCGTGGCACTGGGAGAAGAATTGGGCATGGAGCCCGGCTCTGTTGTTACCGGTAAAATGGTAGCGGCGTTGCGTAATTTGGGCTTTGATAAAATTTTCGATACTAATTTCTCTGCCGATCTGACGATCATGGAGGAAGGTCACGAGTTCCTGCATCGCCTGACTAACGGCGGTGTGCTGCCTATGATCACTTCCTGCAGCCCTGGCTGGGTCAATATGATCGAACTTAAATATCCTGAACTGCTGCCACATCTTTCTTCGGCTAAATCGCCGCAGCAAATGTTCGGCGCGATCGCTAAAACCTATTATGCAGAAAAAGCAGGTATCGATCCTTCGAAGATCATCTGCGTTTCGGTGATGCCGTGTACTGCTAAAAAAGCAGAAGCAGCACGCCCGGAAATGAATGCGTCCGGTTACCGTGATGTAGATATCGTTATCACGACCCGTGAACTGGGCCGCATGATCAGAGAGGCCGGGCTGGACTTCAAACACCTGCCTGAAGACAGCTATGACTCGCCGCTTGGCGCCGGTACTGGCGCAGCCGTTATCTTTGGTACTACCGGCGGTGTTATGGAAGCTGCTTTGCGTACGGTAGCAGACGTTTTGACAGGCGAAGATCTGAAAGCTGTCGATTACAACGATGTCCGCGGCATGGAACAGACCCGTGAAGCGGAATTGACTGTTGCCGGTAATACTGTTAAAATAGCTGTGGTTCATACTCTGGCTTCGGCAAAGAAAATGCTGGATCGCGTTAGAGCCGGTGAAGCTGATTATCAGTTTATTGAAGTGATGGCTTGCCCGGGCGGTTGCATCGGTGGCGGCGGTCAGCCTATCCCTGTTAATGCTGAAATCAGAAAAGCCAGAAGAGACGGTTTGTTTGATTGTGATAGTGCTAATGAGTTACGAAAATCACATGAAAATCCAGAAATCAAAGAACTTTATAATACTTGGCTGGGCAAACCTCTCGGAGAGAAGGCACATAGTCTATTGCACACGCACTATCATCAACAGGTGCGTTGAACGTACTAATTAGGTAACACAAAACACCCCTTGAGTATTTTGACTCAAGGGGTGTTTCTTTGTAAATTGTAAAGAAAATGCTTGCCATGTTACAGTTTTACTGGTATCATATGTAATATAGCGCCTAAAGCTAAAAATGTTTAAAAATTAAAAAAAGTAGTAAATTTGCCTAAAATTTATCTGCTTTTTTGTGTTATAATAGTCATAGACACAGAAAGTTCAAAAAGAAATCACATTTTAAGATTTTCTTGAAGGGTTTTTTGCGAAAATGTCGAAAGTAACTTATACAGAATTAAATAGATTTTGAGATATGTTTTAGCGGCTTGGTAGACAGGGGAACTAAAATGGTTCAACTAGAAACTTTGTCTGCTGACAGTTTGCGGTTCAAAGCGTAGCCACTTTGGATGGGAGTAAGCTGGCACTTGGCTATGTTTTGTTTTAGTAAATCAAAACTTCTGAGTGCTCCTTTTTTATGGGTAAAATCTTATTCGGTGGAAAATACTTCATGTTTCTGTGGTTGGTATTTTTAACCGGCTAAGTGTATTTTTACTAGCGAGGGACAATAGCCTTCGCTGGCGTTAGCCATAATTTGTTTTATTTACAAGGAGGAAGGTAAACATGATCGACATTAAAGATCGCGTATGCGAAGCAGTAGTGGGCAAAATTATGAGTGCAGAGGCTGCTGCAGAATTTGTGAAGGATGGCGACAACGTAGGTACTAGTGGTTTTACTCCGTCTGGTTATCCTAAAGCTGTACCGCTTGCTTTGGCTGAAAAAGGTAAAACTGCTCCTTTCAAAATCAATGTTTGGACCGGTGCTTCCGTAGGCCCTGAAATGGATACCGCTATGACTGCAGCTGGTATCGTTGCTCGTCGTATGCCTTATCAAACGAACAACGACATGCGTAAAGCAATCAACAACGGTTCTGTACAATATACCGACCTGCATCTGAGCCATGTTGCTCAAATGACCCGCTATGGTTTCATGGAAAACCGTAGATGCGTTGACGTTGCAATCGTTGAAGCTTGCAAAATCATAGACCTCGGAAACGGTCAGGTTGGTTTGATTCCTACCACTTCCATGGGTAACTCTTCTTCTTTTGTTCAATGTGCACCGAAAGTTATTGTTGAAGTTAACACTTCCCAACCTGTAGAACTTGAAGGCATGCATGATTCCTATGTTCCTATGGATCCTCCGAATCGTAAAGCTATTCCTGTTGAAAGACCGGAAGATATTATCGGTACTAAGTACATTCCCTGCGATCTTGATAAACTGGTTGCAGTGGTTCCTTGTGATATCACTGATAAAGTTCGTCCTTTAGGCGATATTGATGAAGACGCTCAAAAAATGGGCAAAAACCTGGTTGAATTCTTCAAAGCTGAAGTTGCTGCTGGCCGTCTGCCTGCTAACCTGTTGCCTTTGCAATCCGGCGTAGGCTCTGTTGCCAACGCTGTTATTAATGGTTTGGTTAACTCCGATTTTAAAGATCTGACCGTATATACCGAAGTTGTTCAAGACGGTATGTTTGATTTGATTGATGCTGGCAAACTCCGCGTTTGCTCTGGTACCGCTTTGAGCCCGTCTCCTGACTGTCTCAAAAAATTCTATGACAATGTAGAAAAATACAAAAAATACATCATCCTGCGTCCGCAAGAAGTTGCTAATAGCCCGGAAGTTGCTCGTCGTATCGGTGTTATCGCTATGAACACTGCTATCGAAGTTGACATTTACGGCAACGTTAACTCCACTCATATCTGCGGTACCAAGATCATGAACGGTATCGGCGGTTCCGGTGACTATGCTCGTAACGGCTATTTGACAGTATTCTTCACTACTTCTTTGGCAAAAGGTGGCGCTATCAGCTCCGTAGTACCTTTCTGCTCTCACATTGACCATACCGAACATGACGTTGACGTTATCGTTTCTGAATGCGGCGTAGCTGACCTCCGTGGTCTGTCTCCGAAAGAACGCGCTCTGGTTATCATCGACAAAGTTGCTAGCCCGAAATATCAACCGCTCCTGCTCGACTACTTCAAGAGAGCATGCGAAGCTTGCGGCAACAGCCAAACTCCTCACATCATGGACGAGGCTTTCTCTTTCCATGATCGTTTCGTGAAAACCGGCACCATGGAAAAATAATTCTTAGTCGCTGTTAGCTGACTGAGGATTTTGACAGAAATTTTGCCGGCAGATAGTTAGTTCTGCCGGCAAAATAAATCTTATTTTTGTTGACGAGGCCTTAGGGCTTTGCCATATACACCGTCTATGACGGACACTCTCACCATGATTCGGTCAGTCCAAACCGGATTATGCAAAAACAATATTCTTAAGGAGGATTTGAGAATGGCAAATGAAACTCTGAAAGCTGGATTTGACAAGTACATGGCTGGCGTAGAAGCCAAACTTGCTAAGAATCCCGAACGCGCAAACCTTGAGCCCAACAGGCTCTACACCCCTCTCGATGTTGAAGGCTTCGACTATGAGAAAGATCTTGGTTTCCCTGGTGAATATCCTTTCACTCGTGGTGTACAACCTACTATGTATCGTGGCCGTTTCTGGACCATGCGTATGTATGCTGGTTTCTCCACTGCAGAAGAATCCAACAAACGTTATCGTTACCTCTTGGCTAACGGTGGCAGCGGCTTGTCCTGCGCATTCGACCTTCCGACCCAAATCGGTTATGATTCTACCGATGCTATGGCTGAAGGCGAAGTTGGTAAAGTTGGCGTAGCTATCGACTCCTTGGCTGATATGGAAATCCTGTTCGACGGTATTTCCCTCGACCAAGTTTCCACTTCTATGACCATCAACGCTCCTGCTTCCGTACTGCTCTGCATGTACATCGCAGTTGCTGAAAAACAAGGTGTTTCCGCTGACAAACTGCGCGGCACTATTCAAAATGATATTTTGAAAGAGTATGCTGCTCGCGGCACTTACATTTTCCCGCCGAAACCTTCCATGCGTTTGATCACCAATATTTTCGAATATTGCTCTAAAAACGTACCGCTGTGGAACACCATCTCCATTTCCGGTTATCATATCCGTGAAGCTGGTTCCACTGCTTCTCAAGAAATCGCATTCACCATCGCTGACGGCATCGCTTACTGCGAAGCTGCTATCAAAGCTGGTATGGACGTTGACGCTTTTGCTGGCCGTCTGTCCTTCTTCTGGAATGCACATAACAACGTACTCGAAGAAGTTGCTAAATTCCGCGCTTCCCGTCGTGTATGGGCTAAAGTTATGAAAGAAAGATTCAACGCTCAAAAAGCTAAATCTCAAATGCTTCGTGTACATACCCAAACTGCTGGCTCCATGCTGACTGCACAACAACCGAACAACAACATCGTTCGTGTTGCTCTGCAAACCGCTGCTGCTGTAATGGGTGGTACTCAATCCCTGCACACCAACTCCAAAGACGAAGCTTTGGCATTGCCGACTACTGAGTCTGTAACCATCGCTCTTCGTACTCAACAAATCGTTGCTTACGAATCCGGCTTGGCTGACACCGTTGATCCGTTGGGCGGTTCCTACTATGTTGAAGCTTTGACCAACAAAATCGAAGCTGAAGCTTGGGAATACATCAAAAAGATCGACGAAATTGGTGGCGCACCTGAAGCTATCGCTAAAGGTTACATCCAAAAAGAAATTCAAGACTCCGCTTACAAATGGCAAATGGACATTGAAAAAGGCGACCGTATTATTGTTGGCGTAAACAAATTCCAACAAGAAGAAGAAGCGCCGAAAAACTTGCTGCGTGTTGACGGCTCCGTTGGCAAATTGCAAGCTGATAAGATTGCTGCCCTGAAAGCTCGTCGTGACAATGCTAAAGTTGCTGAAACTTTGGCTGCTCTGGAAAAAGCTTGCGGTGACGAATCCGTTAACCTCATGCCTTTGATCCTTGAAGCTGTACGTGCTTATGCAACTGAAGGCGAAATCTGCGGCGTAATGAGAAAAGTATTCGGCGAATATCAATCTCATACTGCTCTGTAATTTAGAGCCAACAATAATAGGGAGGTAAGAAATAATGTCTAATATTAGAGTTTTAGTAGCTAAACCGGGTCTGGACGGCCATGACCGCGGTGCTAAAGTTGTAGCTCGCGCATTGCGCGACGCTGGTTTTGAAGTTATTTACACCGGTATCCGTTTGACTCCGGAACAAATCGCTGAAGCTGCTCTGCAAGACGACGTTAAAGTTGTTGCTTTGAGCTTGCTCTCCGGCGCTCACAACACCCTTTTCCCGAAAGTAGTTGAACTGCTGAAAGAAAAAGGTTTGACTGATGTTCTGGTTATCGGCGGCGGCGTTATTCCTGACGCTGACATCCCGGGCTTGAAAGCTGCTGGCGTTGCTGAAGTATTTACTCCTGGCACTCCGACTGGTAGCATCGTTGAGTTCATCAAAGCTAACGCAAAATAATAAGGTTCTCAAAAATTTTGCAGGCCGGGTTTATCCCGGCTTGCATCATACAATTTTTATTGGACCTCAACAAGGCGGTGTGATCATTGAATATTGTTGAAGGCGTATTAAACCATTCTCGTTTGGCATTAGCTAAGGCAATCACTGCTGTTGAAAACGAGTATGACAATGCTGTTGAAATCATGACGGCAATCTATCCACATACCGGCAATGCTTATGTCATCGGAATCACCGGACCTCCGGGCGCTGGCAAAAGTACCTTGACTGATAAGCTGGCTAAAGAATACCGTAAACGTGGTAAAACCGTTGGTATTATTGCAATCGATCCTACCAGTCCGTTCTCCGGCGGCGCTATCTTAGGCGACCGTATCAGAATGCTGGACCTTACTGCCGATGAAGGCATTTTTGTTCGTTCCATGGCGACTCGTGGCAGCTTGGGTGGCTTGTCCCAAAAAGCAGGCGATGCCGTTAAATTGATGGATGCTTATGGTTTTGATGTTATTATTGTTGAAACTGTCGGTGTTGGACAATCTGAAGTAGATATCGTCAAAACTGCTGATACTACGATGGTTGTTGTTATTCCCGGCATGGGCGATGACATCCAGGCTATTAAAGCAGGTATACTTGAGATCGGTGACCTTTTTACGATCAATAAAGCTGACCGTGAAGGTACAGACAAGCTAAACATTGAGATTGAAATGATGTTAGAATTAAATCCCGAGCATGTTGGCTGGCGTCCTCCGATCAATCGGACCGTTGCCAGCAAGGGTGAAGGTATAGAAGCAGTTGTTGACTCTATTGAAGAGCACAAAGCATATTTATTTGAATCTGGTACGATAGTAAAAATCCGTAAAGCTCGCATCAAAAACGAAGTTACGGCAATGCTTAATGACCGGGTAAATCGTTACATCGACAAGAATGTTGTACAAACAGGAGATTTCGAAGCTGTTGTTGAAAAACTGCAGGTACGCGAGATCGAGCCGTATTCTGTCGTTGCTGAAATCGTTGGTAAAGTTTTAAAATAAACAACCAAAAATCACTTTTTAGGAGGAATTTGAAATGTTTAAAACAATTTGTGTTGACCATGTAGGTATCGCTTGTAAAGATTTGGATGTATCCAAAAATTTCTACACTGAAGTTCTTGGCTTGACTTGCACTGGTGAAGAAGTAGTTCTTGAACAAGGTGTAAAAACTGTATTCATTCCCTGCGGCGAGACTTTACTCGAGCTCCTCGTTGACATCACTGAAAATAACGATGGCCCTATCGGCAAATACATCGCTAAAAATGGCCAAGGTATCCAACATATCGCTGTTCGCGTTGACGACATCCAAGCTGCTATCGATGGTTGCATCGAAAGAGGCGCTTCCATGATCGACAAAGCTCCTCGCGGCGGTGCTGGCGGCATGGACATCGCTTTCGTTCATCCGAAATCAGTTGGTATTTTGCTTGAGCTCTGCGCTCCTGCAAAAAAATAATTCCGTAAAATACGGAATTAGCTGAATCTTGCAAAAGATTTATTAAGTTGTTGCATCCTATCCGGGTACAGGCCAAGAGTTGCTTGTACCCGCATAGATGTATATAAAAATAAGGTTCTCCCAATAATGATGGAGGTGTAAGATTTGTCTACTCAAGAAAAAATTGAGAAAATGCTC
>UQWM01000018.1 GCA_900544795.1 uncultured Phascolarctobacterium sp.
GTAAGACCATTAAATATTGTGCCGATAATTTTACACAAGATTTTGGACTTGACTAACTTTTTACAATTAATTTTAATTAAATTATTAGATAATTTATATTTTAATATCTAAATTTTAGCAACATCTGAGGGAACTGTCAAAAATTGGATGCCCGGATTTCTATCCAAAATCCAATTCAGCGACCATTCATTATTAACTAAAATAACGGGCCGATCCTTTTGATCGTAAACGAGCATTCCACTGTCCAGCCCTTTAATATTATCGATAAGTTTTTTATCTTCGGCATAAACCCAGCGGGCAACTGTATAAGCTAACTGGTTCATTACAAGCTGCGCGCTGTATTCATTAAGCAAGCGGTACTCTAAAACCTCCAGCTGTAACGTGCCAACCACGCCGACGATAAAGCTTTCGATCCCGATATCTTTTTGTTCAAAGACCTGGATAGCACCTTCCTGCGCCAGCTGGGTTATACCTTTAACAAATTGCTTGCGTTTTAAAGAATCCTTCGGCTGTACCCTTGCGAAAATTTCCGGTGGAAAAACAGGGAAATCTTCAAACTGTACTTTCATCTTTTCATCACTTAAAGAATCGCCGATGCCAAAGATACCTGGGTCAAAAACACCGATGATATCTCCCGGATAGGCTTCTTCAACAATTGTGCGTTCCTGTGCCAAAAATTGCTGTGGCTGCGAAAGCTTAACTACTTTGCCTCCTTGTCTATGGTAAACAGACATCCCCTTTTCAAAGACGCCGGAACAAATACGCATAAACGCAATCCTGTCACGATGGGCAGGATTCATATTGGCCTGTATCTTAAAAACAAAAGCCGAGAACTGTTCTGTATCAGGGTCTAATATCTCACCGTTCTGCAAAATACGCGGCTGAGGCTGAGGCGACAGCTCCAGGAATTTTTCTAAAAAGCTGCGTACGCCAAAATTAGTCATGGCACTACCGAAAAACATCGGTGTCAATTCGCCGTTGTTCACCCGTGCCATATCAAATTCGTCGCCGGCCATATCTAAAAGTTCGATATCGTTACAAAGATTTTCATATAATTCCTGGCCTAGAGTTTCAATGATCTGCGGATCGTCCAGAGAGCCAGTAGTAGATTTCAAAATTTTTGAGCCGTGGCTGTTATCATCTTCAAACAGTTCGATCTGCTTTTTAATACGGTCATAAACGCCTTTATAATTGCCGTCAATACCGATAGGCCAATTGATAGGATAAGCGTGAATACCCAGCACCTGCTCAAGCTCAGCCATCAAATCAAACGGATTTCTGCCATAACGGTCCAGTTTATTAACAAAGGTGAAAATCGGCAGCTTGCGGCGATGGCAGACCCAGAACAATTTTTTTGTTTGCGGTTCGACGCCTTTGGCTGCGTCGATAAGCATTACCGCACTGTCGGCGGCCATCAATGTCCGGTAAGTATCTTCTGAAAAGTCTTGATGTCCGGGGGTATCAAGAATATTAACGCGGTGACCGTCGTAATCAAACTGCAAAACGGAAGATGTTACAGAAATACCACGCTGTTTTTCGATCTCCATCCAATCGGATACAGCATGCTTATTGCTTTTGCGCGCCTTTACAGAGCCTGCCAGATGTATGGCTCCTCCATATAATAACAATTTTTCAGTTAAAGTAGTTTTGCCAGCGTCAGGATGAGAAATAATGGCAAATGTACGCCGTTTCTCGATTTTTTCCAACAATTCCTGCATATTATCCCCCTAATTATTCCTTATTTTGCATTTCATATATACGATAGGCATCTACTATCTGCTGCAATACATATTCAGGCACCGGCGTTTCTGTTTCTATCTGCCCTTTCATATTAAAACGAAAAGCAACATCGTTGAATTTTTCGCCGCCGTAAGTCTCGCAGCTAAAAGTAGTGCGCATAAATTCATCTTTAAACGTACAATCTTTCAGGTAATTCTTTTTACGCGCCGCATCCCAGTCGCTGTAGATCGCAAAAAGTTTGCGCTGTGCTGCTTCCGGTATTTCTTCGCTTGTCACTACTGTTGTTTCCAGTGGCGTACAGTCGAGGTTCTCATAGACTGTACCGTCTGCTAACGTGATAGTTACAGTTAGCACATAGTCTTTTTCAAAAAACTCGGCTGCCTTGATCTGCCATTTAGCTTGCCATTTACCGATGCAATCGGAACAAACAAAATGTACATCTTTGATATTGGTACTTAAAAAGTTATCACGGTAATATAATTCATCATTTGGTATAAATTTATTACCACAGTCACTGCAAACTAATGGCAGCGTACGAATCATAGGTGTAAACCTCCTGCTATAGACAAAAAAATAAGCCTTTACGGGGGTTACCCGTAAAGGCTGGCGATCCGAAATGGTCGGAGCGGCGGGATTCGAACCCACGACCTCTTCCACCCCAAGGAAGCGCTCTACCAAGCTGAGCCACGCCCCGAATCACAATGAGTATTATACCCATTCTGCGTCCAAAAGTCAAGCGATATTTTACCTGACGGTGTTTTATTTTTCCCTTGCGCCCTCAAGATCAAGCTTTAAAATATGCGACTTGCTGTTCTGACCATGATTTTTAAAAGCTTCGATCATCGCCGAAGCTATTTTTTGGCAATCTTTGTGAGGATCGGCATAAGCCATCAAAGTAGAACCAGCACCACTAATAATAGCGCCATAGGCCCCATTTGCTTTAGCAGCCGAAAAAACATCGGCCATGCCAGGGATCAATGGCATACGGTATGGCTGATGCAGACGGTCTTCTAACGCGGCGCTAAGGTATTGATAATCACCGCTCAACAAAGCACCGACATAAAGCGCCGTACGGCTGGCGTTAAACACCGCGTCCACATGTGGTATCTGCTGCGGTATAGCCTGACGAGCTTTATGAGTAGAAAGAGGCTGATCCGGTACAACTGCTATAAAACAAAGCTCTTGCTGTGGTACAAAGCGCAGTGAATGCGCTCCCTGCTGGTCCATATAGCTGATAGTAATGCCACCTAAAATGGCCGGCGCTACATTATCAGGATGGCCTTCGATTTCTGTTGCATAATCTAATAGCCGTTCTTTGCTTAAGGTCGCACCTGTCAGCAGATTAGCGGCTGTCAGTCCTGCAACTATAGCGGTCGAACTGCTGCCCAACCCACGCGATAAAGGGATACTGTTCTGCATCGTCACTTTAAGGCCGATTTTAGCGCCGTTTACTTCGTTCCAAACTTTCAGGAAAGATAAAAAAGCAAGATTGCGGCCACTGGCACGCAACCGCCCTTCACCCTCGCCAATAACTTCCAGTTCAAATCCCGGCTGTTCCAAAATCTCAAAGGTAAATTCATTATAAAGATCACAGGCTAAACCTAAAGAGTCATAACCCGGACCACAGTTTGCAGATGTTGCCGGAACGATAACAGTTATTTTTTTTTCCATAATGGCCTACTCCAAATCGTGATCTTCAACGTGAATAACGCTGCAAACTTTTTCAACGATCGGCAAAGCTTTTAAGGTTTGTACTGCCATCTGCAAATTAAGCTCCGATACCTCATAGGTAATAACGACCAGTTCAGCAACTCCCTTGACCTTGCTTTTTTGAACAACGTTTTTTAAGCTGACACTCTGCGCTCCGAAAGCAGCAGCAATAGCAGCCAAAACACCGGGTTTATCCTGAACGTGTAAACGGATATAGCACGGCGACATCATATTTTCCAGACTGCACAGATGCTTTTCATCAAAGCAGGTGCAGTTAATGCGTCCGTTTGAATTGTGAATGATATTGCGGGCCACATCGATAATATCGCCGCAGACTGCGCTTGCTGTAGGCATTTGGCCGGCCCCACGCCCCATAAACATAGCGTCGCCAACAGCGTCGCCAGTTACAAAAACAGCGTTAAAAACATCGTTGACACCGGCCAACGGATGTGATATCGGCAGCATGGTCGGATGCACACAAACACTGACGCCATGCTCAGCGTCATTTTTAGCAACAGCCAGCAACTTAATAACATAACCCAGTTCTTTACCGTATTCGATATCGCATAGATCCAAACCATCGATGCCTTCTACTAAAACATCATCCAAATCAATACGTGTGTTGAAAGCGATAGAAGCGAGAATCACCAGCTTTCTGGCAGCATCCAAACCGCCTACATCAGCCGTAGGGTCGGATTCGGCATAGCCTTTTTCCTGTGCTTCACGCAAAACATCGTTGTAATCCATATGCTCCTGTGACATTTTTGTAAGCATATAGTTGGTAGTACCGTTGACAATACCCATTACCGAAGTAATTTTATTAGCAGCCAGACAGGATTTAAGCGGACGGATAATAGGAATACCACCGCCAACGCCTGCTTCAAACATAAAATCCACCTGATTTTCTTCGGCCAACGGGAAAAGCTCTTTACCGTATTTTGCCAAGACATCTTTATTAGCGGTCACCACATTCTTTTTATGCTGCAGTGCCGCCGCAATATATTCCTTCGCCGGATGCTCG
This sequence comes from uncultured Phascolarctobacterium sp., assembly GCA_900544795.1. Taxonomy (GTDB): domain Bacteria; phylum Bacillota; class Negativicutes; order Acidaminococcales; family Acidaminococcaceae; genus Phascolarctobacterium. The sequence goes on from UQWM01000018.1 coordinate 4,472, forward strand.
CGACCGATAAGCTCGACCACGATATCTATTTCAGGATCTTCGACGATGTCTTCAATTTTATCAGTTAAAGTATATTTTTCAGCTAAATCCTTGGCTTTTTGTACGTCACGAACTAAAATTTTAGCAATCTTGATTGGAACGCCGACTTTTTTCTCTATTTCCACAGCGTTTTCTTCCAAAACGATCAAAACACCGCTGCCGACTGTTCCCGCACCTAAAAGTCCTATTTTAATGCAGTCTTTCACAATATCCCCTCCTAATGTTGAAAGCGCATCAACGCTTATGGCTTAAACCTGACCCAAAACTTCCAAGCGTTTTACACCGTCGATCATACGCAGTTTATCTAATAAAGCTTCTAAATCAATTGTCAGATCTTTAGTTTCAATAGAAATAGTGGTGTTGGCAACACCTTGCAACGGAATGCCCTGGTTGATGGTCATAATGCTGCCGGAATCGCTGGCCACAGTATTTAAAACTCTGGAAAGAACACCTGCTTTATGCTCAAGTAACAAAGACAGAGTAATGATCTTTTCTTTACTTGCTTCGTAAAACGGGAATACATAATCTTTATATTTGTAATAAGCGCTGCGGCTTAAACCCATTCTTTCAACCGCTTCGTTGATAGTTTTGATTTCGCCTCGTTTTAAAATTTCTTTTACTTTGATGGTTTTTTTGATTGCTTCCGGTAAGATTTCTTCACGAACCAGATAAAAAGTAGATTTGTCAGACATTGATATATTCCTCCCTTTAGTTAAATGTCCATATAGCTTTTACATGTGTTTTATTATATCATTGTTTCGTGGTAAAAGCCATATGTTTTAAGATTTTCTGATGCAAATAAAAAAACAGCCGTTTTTAGTACACAAAAACGGCTGTCAGCAAGGTTTTTTATTTTTTTTGTAGGTCTTTAGCGTTACCTTGTTTTATTTTGCTTTCGGTGCCATTTAACAGGCGCTTGATATTCTCGCCGTGGCGTATAACGACGAAACCTCCAGCTACGGCCGCAAAAATTACTAAAGGTTGCGCATAGCCAAAATAATAGGCAAAAATCGGTGTACAAATAGCAGCTACCACCGAGCCCAGCGAAACATATCGCGTCAGCAGAACTAAAACCAGCCAGACGGCAAAGCTGGCTACACAGACCTTGGGCATAAAATATAAAATCAGCCCCAGACCGGTAGCGACACCGCGCCCCCCTTTAAAACCTAAAAACATGGAATAATTATGGCCCAATAAAGCACCGATGCCTGCTGCGACCATTGCTCCCATTGAGTTATGTGTAAAATAAGCCACTAAGGAAACTGCCGCAATGCCTTTCAACATATCGCAGAGCAATACAACAATGGCCGTTTTACCACCAACAGTACGAAAAACATTTGTCGTGCCTATATTTTTGCTGCCGTATTCACGGATATCAATACCGTGAGCAGCTTTTACCACCCAAAGTCCACAAGGTATAGAACCGAATGCGTGACCTACAATGAAGCAAACAAGCCAAACTAAGCTTTCTGCCATTTCTCCCCCACCTTAATCTTCTTCGTTTTTACCGCGAATAATCATTTGCAGCGGCGTTCCTTCAAAACCAAAAGCTTCACGTAATTTGTTTTCCAAGTAGCGTTGATACGAAAAATGCATGATTTCCGGTTCGTTAACAAAAATAACGAATGTCGGCGGTTTGATTTTAACTTGAGTAGCATACAAAATCTTCAAACGCTGCCCTTTTTCAGACGGCGGCGGATTGATAGCGATAGCGTCTTCGACGACCTGATTCAGAACGCTGGTAGAAATACGCATCGCATTCTGCTCTGCTACATAGTGGATAACTTCCGGTAATCTATGGATGCGCTGTTTAGTCATAGCCGAAACAAAAACTACCGGTGCATATTGCATAAATACTAATTCCCGGCGCAGATCTTCGGTATAGCGCAAAGTAGAAGTATTGTTTTTCTCGTATAGATCCCATTTGTTGATGACTAAAACAATACCTTTACCGGCTTCATGAGCATAACCGGCAATCTTTTTATCCTGTTCGGTAACGCCGTCAACAGCGTCTATAACCATTAGTACCACGTCTGAGCGGTCTACTGCCCTCAGTGAACGGATGATGCTGTATTTTTCAATCGGCTCGTCTATGCGTGCTTTACGGCGCATACCAGCGGTGTCGATAAAAAGGAATTTCTGCCCATCTTTTACTACCGGAGTGTCGATAGCGTCGCGGGTAGTTCCTGCCACATCGCTGACGATGGAGCGTTCTTCACCGACTAAGGTGTTGAAAATAGAAGACTTGCCTACGTTAGGACGGCCGATCAAAGCAACCTTGATTACGTCTTCGTCACCATCTTCGCCATAAGCAGCCGTATCCGGGAATTTTTCGACAACAGCGTCCAAAAGATCACCCAGGCCTAAATGATTGGCTGCCGAAATAGGTACAGGCTCGCCGATACCCAAATTATAAAATTCAAATATCTCCATTTCCTGCTTAGGAGAATCGGCCTTATTAATAGCTAAAACTATCGGTTTTTTAGATTGACGCAACAGCTTAGCCACTTCGGCATCTTCATGGGTAATGCCAGCACGGGCATCACAGACGAATAAAATAACGTCAGCCTCAGCAATAGCGATCTGCGCCTGCTGGCGAATAGAAACAGCGATCTGATCAGTATTCATGATCTCGATACCACCTGTATCGACCATCATAAATTCGTTATCCAGCCATTCGGCATTCGCATACAAACGGTCGCGGGTAACGCCCGGTGTATCTTCAACGATCGAGATCCTGCTATTGGCAAAAATATTAAATAATGTGGACTTGCCTACGTTAGGCCGCCCTACGATTGCAACTATCGGTTTTCCCATAATTCTTTCATCCTCACTCTCTAATGGTCGATCCCATCACGGGAGCTGACGCCTTTATGGAAATAATGTTTTATTTCCTGCATCTCCGTGACCAGGTCGGCTATAGCGATCAATTCTTTGGGAGCGCTGCGCCCCGTTATAATGATCTCGGTTTTTCCTTTGTATTCTTTTAAAAACTGGATCACTTCCTGTTTAGGCAGCATATCAGTCGCCAAAACAATATTCAATTCATCTAAAATCAATAAGTCTGTGGCAGCCTCGCTGATGATTCGTTTAGCTTCTTCCCAGCCGTCACGCACCATTTTGAGATCCGCAGGATCGGGATTATGAAAATTTACGAAAGCGTCACGTCCAACCTGACATAAAGTAAAATTGGGAAGATACTGCGCCACCATTGCCTCACCATAACTTGGATCATCTTTCAAAAAAGACAGCATCACCGTTTTAGCTCCGCGTCCGGCAGCCCGCAAAGCAACGCCCAAAGCAGCGGTTGTTTTGCCTTTACCATCACCGGTATAAACCTGAAGTAAACCATAACCTTTCATAATCGGCCTCCTACTTATTGAGCAACGAAACCAAATCCCGGGCAGTAGTGGCACGTTCTACCCTGCCGCAGAACGACTGCTGAAATTCAGCATAAGTCATATCGTCCAAAAACAAATCATCCTGATTCAAAACCACGTCCGGCAAAATAATCCGGCTTGTTTTACCGGCAGCCTGCAGAATATCTTTGCCAACCAGCAAACCGGTAACATTAATCGTCTCGCCAAAAAAATCGTTGTCGACGGCGATAAAACGATGCTTGGAGCCAGCCTTACGGTTGAAACCGTCCAAAAGCGGCTGCAAAATCCTGTAGGCACTGGTGCCAACGGGAATAATTGCTGCTTCACCTGCTGTAAAAGCTGTAATTTTAGCAACGGCTTCCTGCCATTCATCCAGAAAACTGCGGCTTAAACCAATACCATTTTCGATTTGCGGAAAGCCATCATACCACAAAGCCTCCGGCAATGGTCTTTCTGCTAACAAATAAAATTCGTCGCCTAAATAGATAAATGATTTGCCAAACTTTTCGCGGCACTCCTGCTGCCACTTGGTAACTTTGTCAACGATAGCGGCGGCTTCGCCCTGAGAAAACAGACGCATCGGCGTCAAATTTTCACGATGTTTGGTGATGCCCACAGGCACTACGGCCATGGTTTCAACCATAGGCACCAAAGCAAGTAAATCATTGTAGGTTTGTTCCAGCACTTCGCCATCATTGTAGCCTGGGCAGCAAACGATCTGGGTGTGAATGGAAATTCCCGCATCGACTAATTTATGGATCTTCTCCATCAGTTCCCCGGCAAAACGGTTGTGCATCATCTGGCAACGCACTTCCGGCCTGGTAGCATGTACCGAAACATACAGCGGCGACATGTGCGTTTTAATGATACGTTCAAAATCTGCTTCCTGCAAATTGGTAAGCGTAATGAAGTTGCCATATAAAAAAGATAAGCGGTAATCGTCGTCGCGGACATATAAGGTTTCCCTCATTCCAGGTATCATTTGGTCCACGAAACAAAAAACGCAATTATTATAGCAGGTAGTCACCTTATCAAAGACAGCGGCTTCAAACTCTAAGCCAAGCTCTTCGTCGGCATATTTTTCAATAACCAGCTGACGTACCGTTCCGGCAGCGTCCTCTATCGTCAACGCAACTTTTTCGTCGGCAACTAAATAACTTAATTCTATAATATCACGCACTGCCGTGCCGTTTACAGCACACAATTTTTCACCGGCTTTGATGCCGGCAAGTTCAGCTAAGCTGTTACGCCGTACAGCACTAATGATTCCTTGCATAATAGTCCTTTCTAAAAAACACAGTTTAATATCTTAATATTATACCTTATATTTCCATTTTTGACAAAACACACAAAAATCCCGTCCTTGTATAAAAAGAACGGGATAACAGTTTATTTTCGTCTGGCCGCACTTAATTGCACCGGGTCATGCCCACGGCAAAGTAAAAACTCCCGTAATTCGCCTGTAAAATACAGCGGTGCCTTGCGCAGCGTTTTAAGATCACGACTACCCGTAAGCAACATCAGCAATCTTAAATCTGTAATGATCTCCAGCAATTCCTGCTGAGCAACTTCAACACCGTCTTCCATAATACAGCGCAGAATATTGCCTGACATTCCAACGGCATCAGCGCCCAAAGCCAAAGCCTTCGCTGCTGCCAGACCGTCACGCAGTCCGCCACTGGCAACAATAGTATCGTTTTTACCACATACAGCCGCAGCTTCGATAAGAGAAGGTGCCGTCGCCAGACCCCAACCAGCTAAATCCGTTCCTGTAGCTGCAAAGCGTTTGGCCTCTATAGCCGGGAAATTAGTTCCACCTGCTCCACCTACGTCAAAACAGGTAAATCCAAGTGCAAGCAGCCGCCTGATCTGCTCTGCCGCCATACCACAACCGGTCTCCTTTACGATGACAGGAACGCTTACATGTTCTAAAATACGACGCATATTAGCTAAAAGGCCTTTAAAATCTCTGTCGCCTTCCGGCATTACCAGTTCCTGCGCCGGGTTGAGATGGATCTGTAACGCATTAGCGGATAGCATATCAACAGCCTGCTGGGCCTCAGCCGGAGTAGCCAAAGCGCTGATATTAGCAAAAACCACTCCCTCGGGATAAGTTTCGCGGACTATCTCAAAACTGCGATAATTAGTTTGAGTTTTAACAGCGCCATACTGAGAACCAACCGCAATCGCCGCACCAGCAGCAGCTGCTGTTTGTGCTAATTTGCGGTTGATTTCGGTAACATTATCAGTGCCGCCTGTTATAGCATTCACTAAAAAAGGAACGCTGAGCTTGATCCCGCTCAGCGTTGTTGTGATATCAATATCTGCGGGAGCAAGCTCGGGTAAACAATTATGCAAAAAGCGCACATTTTCGAGACCGTTATTCAGCGGCCCGTCACCCAATTCTAAAGCATATCTGATATGATCTAATTTTCTTTGCTCTCGTGACATATCTACCATCCGTTTTAAATTTAGTTGTTTAAACCTTCTAATTGCTCTTTCAAATCCAAAGTCAATTCAGGTTTGTCGTTAATGAAAGAGCTGTATTCAGCCTTTTCTGCTTCTTTAGCAGCTTTAACAATGCTCAAGCCGATTTTTTTATGTTTGAGGTCAACTTTGATGACTTTGACTTTAACATTTTGTCCGATTTCCAAAACGTCTTCGGGTTTTTCAACACGGGTTTCAGCAATTTCGGAAACATGCACTAAGCCTTCAACTTTGTCAGCGAGCTTCACGATAGCACCAAAAGGCAGGAAGCGTTCTACAGTACCATCAACAACTACACCTTCGCTGAAGGGAGCGGCAGCAGTGAGCCACGGATCTTCCTGAGTAGCTTTGATGCTGAGAGCGACACGTTTATTTTCACGATCGATTTTTTTAACGAGTACAGTTACTTCCTCGTCAACTTTAGCAGCATCCTCTGCTTTTACATTGCGGTCCCAAGACAACTCTGTGTTGTGTACCAAGCCGACCAGGCCCTGGCCAACTTCAACGAACAGGCCGAAATCAGCAATGCGTACAACTTTACCTGTAACGGTCTGTCCTTCTTCAACAGAAGCATAAGCAGCTTCTTCAGCAGCGGCACGCGCTTCTTTGGATGCCTGGATTCTAGCTTCTTTAGCTTCACGCCAAGCCTGGGCTTTAGCTTCTTTTTCGCCTCTCAGCAAATCACGGCGGGAAACTACCAGACGTTTTTTTGCGATGTCAACTTCGATGACTTCTGCTTCCAGCTCTTTGCCTACATAGTCAGAGAAGTCTTCGACGCGGCGCAGTTCGACGTGGGAAGCAGGCATAAATCCTTCTACACCTTCAACTGCCACAGACAGACCCACGATATTTTTCATTTTGTTTTTGATGATACGCAATACTTTAACAGTAGCAGGGCGCTTTTCCCCTTCTGCCAATTCTGCAACATAATTCCAGGCAGCATCCTGTTCAGCTTTGATTTTAGAAAGACGGATAAAATCATCTTTAGAGGTGCCGGGAATAACCTTTGCCTCTACTTCATCACCGACTTTAATAGTCTGAGCTAACACTTCCGGAGCTTCGGTTGACCATTGAGAGAAAGTAATAGCGCCTTCTTTCATATAACCAAAGTCCACATACACCTCGTCTTTGCCTATTTGGATGACTGTAGCTTTCACAATTTTACCAGGATAGACATGTGCGTCCTCCAGGCTTTGCTCCAGCATACTTTCAAAAGATTCCATGTTTTCCATTACACGTATAGCCTCCTTAATTATACGGTCGGGCGTTGATGCACCTGCCGTTATTCCTATAGTTTGACAATCCTTAAACAGCTCCTCGTTTAATTCCGAGGCTGTTTCGATATGGTAAGCACGCTGACAGTGTTTTGCAACAAGCTCGTATAAGTGCCTGGTATTGGCACTGTTCCTGCCGCCTATCACAATAAATACGTCTACTTCTGCCGCTAATTTAAGCGCTGCGCTTTGCCGTTGGGAAGTCGCCAGGCAAATAGTTTTTTCAACCTTATATTCGCCGGGACGGGCTGCCTGCAAAGCTGCCAGAATTTCTTCGAACTTCGTTAATTCAAAAGTCGTTTGAATCAAGACACCGTATTTATCTGCTGAAGGTACATTACCTATATCTTTAATACATTCTATAACTATAGCATGTTTTCCTGCCCATTGTACAATACTTTTTACTTCAGGATGATTTTTTTCACCAATAATTATAGGTAAATAACCAGCCTCAGCTAAAGCATGCCCTTTTTTTTGAGCCATTTGAACATTGGGACAGGTAGCGTCAAGAATAGTTAAAGATTTTTCCTGTGCCGCTTCATAAACATCAGGACTAACTCCATGCGAGCGAAAGATAACCGTATCGCCTGCTTGAAATTCATCCAGACTTTCATGGCATGGCACACCTTTCTCCGTCAGGTCTGCAATAAGCTGCGGATTATGGATCAGCGGCCCTAAAGTACCGGCAGATTTTTTCTCGGACGCAGCCTGATAAGCCATGTCTACAGCTCGTTTAACGCCATAACAAAACCCGCAGTATTCTGCGATTTTTATTTTCATAACTATCACTCCGCTTCCTGTAAGCATTTTATCTCTAACATTAAGGCTTCTGTGAGTTCGTGCAAAAGTTCTTTGCTGATCGGCGTATCCACCGGAAAATAAATCGGTTTGCCAAAGCTTACGCTTACTTGCGGCCACATTTTTCCCTGGCGTTTGATATCAGTGCCTTTAACACAGGTTGGTACAATAGCGGCTTTGGCTTTGCCTGCCATCATCAAAGCACCAGGCTCTGCTTTTCCCAAAGCGCCATCCTTACTGCGCGTTCCCTCCGGGAAGATGGCCAAAACGCCGCCGTCCAGCATCAGGTCGATACCATGCTTGATGGCAGCCCTGTCGGCGCCGCCGCGTTTTACGGGGAAAGCACCCAACTGCTTATAGATCGTTCCTAAAACAGGTACAAACAGCTCTTGCTTCGCCATAAAATGCACCTTGCGCGTCGCCGCTACACCTATCACTGGCGGATCAAGCAGACTAAGATGATTGCTGGCGATAACCAACGGCCCTGTTTTGGGGATGTTTTCGGTACCTTTTACTTCCAGCCGCAAAAATATTTTGAACAGTATTCTTAAAATGATCTTTAAGACTGAATAGAACATAGCTTAATGCTCCCGCACTAAATGTAAAATTTTTGCTGTTACTTCTAAGATCGACATAGAAGAAGTATCAAGATAAATCGCGTCTTCAGCGCAGCAAAGCGGGGCTATCTCGCGTTCACAGTCCTGCTTGTCGCGGGACTCAATATCTGCCTGCAGCTGCTGTAGATCCACCTGCATACCTTTAGCGAGCATTTCTTTGTGCCGTCTTGACGCTCTTTCTTCAGCAGAGGCCGTCAAAAATATTTTTAAATCGGCTTGGGGAAATACTACTGTGCCGATATCGCGGCCATCCATAACGACGCCGCCTGCTTCACCCATCCGGCGCTGCTGCGCCACCATGGCTTCGCGTACCTCGCCTACTGCCGAGACCTTGGAAACAATCTCTGTTACTTCTGGTGTCCTGATAGCTTCAGTAACTTCGGTGCCGTCTACAAACACACGGTTCAGTTTTGCTTCCGGCTTGAAGGTTATCTCCATCTCTGCAGCTAGACGGCCGACTAACTCTGGAGAAAACACCTGTTTCTCCTGCAGGAATTTCCAGGCCACAGAACGGTACATAGCGCCTGTATCGATATAAATATAGCCAAGCTCTTCGGCGGCCAGTTTGGCAATTGTGCTTTTGCCCGCACCTGCCGGTCCGTCGATAGCAACTACTAATTTCTTCTCCATCTTTTTACCACCTGCCATGTTTATTGGTCTGCCGCTGCTGTTCCGGCGGCATAGCCGGTCGAGAATGCTGCCTGCAGATTATAGCCTCCGGTATAGCCGTCGATATCGATGACTTCTCCGGCGAAATACAAACCCTGCCACAATTTTGAACGCATCGTTTTGGGATCGATCTCTTTTATGGCTACGCCTCCGGCGGTGACGATAGCTTCAGCCAGCGGTCGAGTGCCGGTAATAGACACCGACAGTCCCTTTAATGTTTCTACCAAACGTCTGCGTTCTTCTTTAGAAATCTGATTGACAGGCTTCTCTTCATCTAAAAAAGCCTGGTCTAAGACTACGGGTATCAATCGTTGCGGCAGCAGATCCTTCATACCGTTCAGCAGCTGCTTACGGCTGTATTGCTCAAAATCACGCTGCACTCTGGCATCAAGCTTTTCGATGCTTAAAGCCGGCTTTAAATCCAACATCAGGTCGATTTCCGTCTTATTTTCTTCTAAAAGCGTAGCCACAGTTTTGCTGAGTGACAAAATTATTGGCCCGGAAACGCCAAAATGCGTAAACAGCATTTCACCGAAATCAGCAGCCACTTTATGCCCTTCGCAATAAACAACGGCCTGCACATTGCGCAGGGATAAACCCTGCAGATCGGCAATATAAGGTGAATCGCTCGTTAGCGGCACCAACGAAGGCTGCAGCGGCGTTATTGTGTGCCCAAGCTTCTCGGCCAGCTTGGCACCGCTACCATCAGAGCCGGTGGCGGGGTAAGAAGCGCCGCCTGCGGCAATGATCACCGCATCAGCTTTAAAGCTTTTACCGCTTTTAGTTTTTACACCAACTACCTGTCCTGCTTCGGTCAGTACTTCTGTCACACAGATATCTGTCAGCAACTCAGCACCTAAATCGCGCAATATCTTTATAAGTGTATCAACAACGTCTTTTGCCTGATCGCTGACGGGGAAGACCCTGCCACCGCGTTCAACTTTAGTTTCCAAGCCGTTGTCATTTAGCAGTCTTACCATATCTTCATTTGTAAACTGGCGTAAAGCGCTGTTTAAAAACCGTCCGTTGCCGGGAATATTTTTTATCATCTCCTGTAATTCACAATCATTAGTGATATTACAGCGGCCTTTGCCTGTGATCAAAAGTTTTTTACCGGGTTTGAACATTTTTTCTAAAACAGTTACTTTGGCGCCTTGCTCTGCAGCTGCAACAGCAGCAAGCAAACCTGCTGCCCCACCGCCTACGACGATAACTTTATTCATTGATAGCTGCCGCCTTCATCAAAGCATTTACTTCATCTTCGTTTAAAACTCTATACCTGCCGCGGCTCAAGCCCTGCAGCGTCAGATTGCCTAATTTAATACGTTTTAACTGTCTGACCGGAAAGCCGATAAAGTCGCACATTCTCCGCACCTGACGGTTACGTCCCTCGTGGATAACGATGTCGAAAGTAGTATTATGTTTTTCGTTATCATAACCAATCAGCGTTACAAATGCCGGTGCAGTAAGTCCATCTTCCAGTTTTACGCCAACTCTTAAAAGATCCAGTTTTTCCTGCGGCACCAAACCAGGAACAGTGACCCTGTAAGTTTTATTGACTTCATGCTTGGGATGCGTCAGCTTCTGCGCCAGATCGCCGTCGTTAGTCAGCAATAACAGGCCTTCCGTATTATAATCCAGCCTACCCACCGGAAACACACGCTCTGGTAGATCTTTAGCAAAATCAGCTACAGTCCGACGCCCTTGTGGGTCGACCATTGTCGTCACAACGCCGCGCGGTTTATAGAATAAATAATAAGCCTTCGTTTCACGCTTGATCGGCTTGCCATCAACCATAATAAAAGCTTTAGCGCCAACCTTGGTACCCAACTCTTTAACTATCTTACCATTGACCTTTACACGACCTGCCAAAATATATTTTTCTGCTTCACGCCTGGAGGCGACCCCAGCCGCTGCTAAAACTTTCTGTAAACGTTCTTCCATTACTTATAAATCCCCTGTTTCTTCTGTTTTATTAAGTTCCTCATTAAATTCAGCCATCAGCGACATTTGTTCCGGCTCGTTTTCATGTTCCGACAAAAGATCAGGAAAATCCGGTAACTCTTTCAAAGAATTTAGACCAAAAGTAATCAAAAATTTATCCGTCGTACCATATAAAATAGGATGCCCAATAGAATCCTTGCGGCCAGCCTCATTGATCAGTCCATAATCCAAAAGCGTATTAACCACGCCGTCTACTTTGACGCCACGAATAGCTTCCATCTCACTTCTGGTTACAGGCTGCTTAAAAGCGATGATAGCCAAAGTTTCCATTGCCGCATTGGAAAGCTTCATTTCCTGAGAACGGGCCAACTGCTTGATCAGCTCGTAATGCTGCTCTTTGGTGCATAATTGATAACCTTCAGCCACCTTGCGCAGGTATAACCCGCGTTTTTCATCTTCGTAATCCTGCTCCAAAAGTGATAGCAATTTCCAAACCTGCGGTTTGTCCAGCTGCATTATTTCGGCAATCTTCGCTACTGAAAGCGGTTCACCGGCAGCAAAAAGCAACGCTTCTAAAGAACCTCGCAAATAATCATGAAACATTTATCATTCCCCCTGTCGCAGGAATATATAGATTGGGGCAAAAGCTTCTGTTTGATTGATAGTGATAACGCCAAGCTTTAAAAGCTCAAGCACTGCCAAAAAAGCTGCTACTTTTTCGCTGCGTGAGCCTGTACGTGAAAATACTTTAGCAAATTCAACACCGTTAAGATGCTGTGAAAGCATATGCACGATCTCGTTCATCTTATCTTGCACGTTGAACTCCTGGCGTGCGATGTAAGCCGTGTTCTCGGTTTTTACAGATAACAAAGTCAGCATGGCGCTAATCAGTTCAGTAGCTTCATATTGCCGCATACTGCGATCTACATACCCTGCCAAAAGTGGCAGACGGTAATAATAGCGCCCTGCCTGCGCCTTCAATTCAGCCAGGTTTACAGCGCAGGATTTGATACGCCTGTACTCAACCAGCATTTCCACCAGCAGCTGTCTCGGGTCGGTTTCGTCTTCCTCGCCTTCCACAGTCTGCTTGGGCAGCAACATCCTTGATTTAATCTGCAACAAAGTAGCCGCCATGAGCAAAAACTCGCTGGCGATTTCGATATCAAATTCCGTCATTGCCTGCAGATATTCAATATACTGCTCTGTCACTACAACGATGGGGATATCATAAATATCGATCTTTTCTTTTTCAATTAAATGTATCAACAGGTCCAGCGGGCCTTCAAAGTCCTGAACCTTGATTGACAGATTAGCCATACATTAGAGTACGTTCATGGCCGCTTTAACTTCAGCCATGGTCTTTTCTGCTTCTTTGCGGGCACGCTGTGCGCCGAAATCAAGCACTTCTTTGATATATCCGGGTTTTTTCGACAGTTCTTCCCGTTTAATATGGATATCAGCCAGCATGGTGTTCATTTTTTCTGCCAGTCGTTTTTTACATTCAACGCAGCCAATTTCACCGGCACGGCATTTAGTGCCGATTTCTTCATATTCTTCAGGGTTGAACACCTTGTGGAAAGCATAAACGATACAAACTTCAGGATGGCCCGGATCAGTCTTTTTGATGCGTTGCGGATCAGTAGTCATCATGCGGATACGTTCCCACATTTCTTCCGGACCAGCACCGAAAGGAATAGTATTGCCGTAGGATTTGGACATTTTGCGTCCATCGATGCCCGGCAAAACCTTGGCCTGCGAAAATACCGCCTGCGGTTCAGGGAACACTTCTTTGTTATAAAGATAGTTAAAACGTCGCACGATCTCACGGGTCAGTTCCAAATGTGCTGACTGATCTTCGCCTACAGGAACACAGGTAGCTTTGTAGAGCATAATATCAGCCGCCATCAATACCGGATAGCCTAAGAAGCCATAAGTATTGTTATCTTTGCCCTGAGCCGACCAGTTTTGCAGTTTGTCTTTATAAGTTGGTACGCGTTCCAACCAGGAAAGCGGCGTGCTCATACCCAAAAGCAAAGCCAGTTCTGCATGTTCTTTAACATGAGATTGCACAAAGATGATATTTTTTTCGGGGTCCAGTCCAGCGCTCAGCCAGTCTATCGCCATTTCCATTACATTGTCCTGCAAATTCGAGGTATCGCTGTAAGAAGATGTCAGCGCATGCAGATCTACTATCGAAAAAAGGCATTCATATTCATGTTGCAGGCGCACCCAGTTCTCCAACGCTCCCATATAATTACCTAAGTGGAAACGTCCGGAAGGCTGCATCCCACTGAAAATTCTACCTTTTGTCATCAACATCAAGTCCCTTCATAATCAGAATTCAAAATTTATTTTGTTAAAATATTATTCCCAGGATACTGTTTACCAAACCGATATAGGCCCTTGCAAAAGGGTTAATGATAGCGCCGACGATTCCTGTAAAAACCAGGGCCAGCAGAATATAAAACCCATATTGGCCCACCATATTTTCGTACTGGTAAGCAGTACGCGGCGGCAATAGCTCTCCTAATATTTTGGAGCCGTCCAGCGGTGGGATAGGAATAAGGTTGAAAAACGCAAACCAGACGTTATACATCTGCGTCCAGAATAAGAAAGCCTGTACGCCTTGGCTGAGCAGACCGAATTTTGCCATGATAACGCCAATCAACGCCGCTAAAAAGCATAAAAACAAATTAGCTGCCGGTCCGGCAAATGATACTTTTAAAATGCCTTCGCGGCGGTTCCTGAAATTATTGGGATTGATGCCAACGGGTTTGGCCCAGCCGAAGCCTGCCACAACCAGCATCAAGGCGCCGATAGGATCAAGATGTGCCAAAGGATTGAAGGTCAGCCGTCCCATAAAACGCGGTGTCGGATCACCCATCGATTCCGCAGTCTGCGCGTGCGCATACTCGTGGATCGTGATAGCAATCAAAAGAGCCGGTATCCTGTATAACATTGAAGTAAAATCAAAATCTAACATACAAACCTCCATAGTTGTCAATAGTACTATTATACAGTATTTTGCACGAAAAGAAAACGGAACCGCCATGAGCGATTCCGTCTTTTTTGTGAATTATTTATTTACCTGTAAACTTAGGCGCCCGTTTCTCTTTAAAAGCGGTGATACCTTCGGCACTATCGTCGGTCGCCATGCATAAAGGCTGCACAACTGCTTCAGCATCCAAAACCTCATCCAGGGTCATCGCCGTATTGTTCAGATACTTTTTGATCAGTCCAATAGCCAAAGGCGCGGAAACTGCCAGACGTTCCGCCATCTGCATCACAGTTGCTTCCAATTCGTCAGCCGGACAAACATGGTTGACCAAAGCCAGCTTTTCAGCAGCTGCGACATCGATCAGATCAGCAGTAAACATCAATTCCTTGGCTTTATGCACGCCTACCGCCTTTGGCAGGAAATACAATCCGCCGCAGTCAGGGATAAGCCCTACTTTAGCGAAGCTTTGGGCAAATTTGGCCGTATCTACAGCGTAAATCAAATCGCAGGCCAGCATCAGATTGACGCCGGCACCGGCAGTAACGCCGTTGACCATAGCAATAACAGGTTTTTCGATAGCGGTGATACGTTTGGCCACCTGGCCAACTTTCGCAATAAAAGCTTTTTTAGCAGCGGTATCTGCAAGTGTTTCTAAAAACGGCAGGTCACCGCCAGCGCAGAAGGCTTTACCGTTGCCGGTAAGCACGGCACATTTGATGCCGGGGCATGTTTCCACCTTGGTCAGAGCCGCATGCAAACCGTCGATCAATGCTTCATTCATCGAATTAAGGCTTTGCGGCCTGTTCATAGTGATCGTAGCGATCTGGTCTTTTACTGAAAATAAAACTGCATCTTCCATTCTCGAAACCCTCCCTTAATTTTTGTTACAGGCTGTAGTTAGGAGCTTCTTTCGTAATTATAACATCGTGCGGATGGCTTTCTTTCAAGCCGGCGCCAGTCATACGGATGAACTGGGTCTGGGTGATCATTGCTTCGATATCCTTAGCGCCGCAGTAACCCATGCCGGCACGCAGTCCACCAACAAGCTGGAAGATAGTATCGGCTGCCATACCTTTGAACGGCACGCGGCCTTCGATACCTTCCGGCACCAGTTTATCGGCATTATCCTGGAAGTAACGGTCTTTGGAACCACGCTCCATAGCTCCCAATGATCCCATACCACGATAGACTTTATAAGAACGGCCTTGGTAAATAATAGTTTCGCCGGGAGACTCCTCAGTTCCTGCTAATAATCCGCCGATCATCACAACATTTGCGCCGGCAGCTACAGCTTTAGCAATATCACCGGAATATTTGATGCCGCCATCGGCAATAATGGGGATACCATATTGACGCGCCACGGCTGCGCACTCGTTAACGGCAGTGATCTGAGGCACGCCGATACCTGCAACTACGCGGGTAGTGCAAATGGAGCCGGGGCCAATACCAACTTTTACCGCATCAACACCGCATTTTATCAGAGCTTCGGTAGCAGCGCCGGTAGCAACGTTACCGGCAATGATGTTTACTTGAGGGAATGCTTCGCGCAGGCGGCGTACAGAGTTCAGCACGCCGTGTGAATGGCCGTGAGCAGTATCGATAACGATAACGTCGGCCTTGGCATTTACCAAAGCAGCGGCGCGGTCCATCATATCGGCGCCAACACCTACAGCCGCGGCTACACGCAAACGTCCATCGCTGTCTTTGGAGGCCTGGGGATACATTTTAGCCTTTTCGATATCGCTGATAGTGATAAGGCCTTTTAAATAGCCCTCGCCATCAACCAACGGCAGTTTTTCGATGCGGTGCGCCCGCAGTAATTTTTTAGCTTCTTCCAGACTGGTGCCTACAGGAGCAGTTACCAGTCCGTCACCGATCATACATTCCTTGATAGGTTTGTTCAAATTAGTTTCAAAACGCAGGTCACGGTTGGTAATGATGCCCTGCAGTTTACCGTTAGGATCGCAGATAGGCACACCGGAAATATGGTAATGCTCCATCATTTTCACAGCGTCTTCCAGAATATTATCGGGGCCCAAAAAGAGCGGGTCGACGATAATTCCATGTTCGCTGCGTTTTACTTTAGCGACCTCTCCAGCCTGTTCCTCGATCGAAAGATTTTTATGGATTACACCCAAACCACCTTCACGGGCAATGGCGATCGCCATTTTCGATTCTGTTACAGTATCCATGCCGGAACTGATCAGAGGGATATTCAGTTTGATATTTTTCGTCAAATAAGTGGATACATCAACATCACGCGGCAAAACATCAGATTCTGCCGGAACTAAAAGCACGTCGTCAAAAGTTAAACCTTCTTTTGTAAATTTGTCTGTACGCATTATAAAGCCCCCTTCTTTCTTCTTCTTTTTCTTTGAAATATTTTTACTATACTATCACAGTGACTACACAAAATCAAGTGGTTTCTGTAATTTTTTTAACAATATCTAGTTTATTTTTTCTAAGCACAAATAAAAATGGCCAATTTACCGCAGCAATGCAGTTAATTGGCCATCTAAGGTTTACGAATTATTTTTGTGCAATTCTTCAAGTAAGAACTCATTTTTGATTTTGATATAAGTACCCTTCATACCCAAAGACTTCGTTTCGATCAAGCCTGCGCTCTCAAACTTACGCAGCGCATTAACGATAACAGAACGAGTAATACCCACACGGTCGGCAATTTTAGAAGCAACTAACAAGCCTTCCATACCCTTAAGCTCACTCAGGATATTAACGATAGCTTCCAGCTCGGAGTAAGACAAAGTGGAAAAAGCGATCTGAACCATAGCTTTTTTACGCACTTCCTCCTCTACCTTGGCAGCACGCTCGTGCAATATCTCGACACCAATGACCGCAGCGGCATATTCAGCCAGCAGCAGATCTTCATCATCGAACGGCTTATCATATTTGGCTACAATCAAAGTACCAATACGTTCACCGTTGCCATAAATCGGAACGATCGTAGTTTTCTTCTGATCGAAGAAGCATTTTGTACCTTTGACAAAAGAGCATTCCTGATTTTTATGTTCAATATTTGAAACGGTTTCCTTCGCATCCAAAATAAAATCCAGATACTTGACCGGGAAACGTTTAACATCTAAAACCTGCTCGCGCATGATATCGCATTCGAAATCATCTTGAAGAGCGCTGCCTTTAACGCCGCCTTTACGTCCGACAATATAAATATTGGCACCGATAACATCCCTCAGCAGGCGTGCGATAGCATTGTACTCTACCTTTTCTCCTCTTTGCAGCAATTTGTTGATTTTTCTGGTTTTCTCCAAAAGTTCCATGATGATTCCTCCCTCAAATTTTATGCGCGCGGATGATTTTTTTGATATACGGAAGTTATACGTTCGGTAGTGATATGAGTGTAGATCTGCGTTGTCGACAAATTAGCATGTCCAAGCAGTTCCTGCACTGCTCTAAGGTCCGCACCGTGATCTAAAAGATGCGTGGCAAAAGTATGCCTGATCGTATGAGGACTGACTTTTTTCTGCATAGCCAGCTGGGTTATATATTTATCTAAGATCCTGCGGACACTACGATCCGTCAAAGGGCCTCCCCTGCTATTGACAAAAACCTTGTCATGTACCTCGGCGCGATACTTTTCCATCAAAAATCCGCGTGCCACTTGCAAATACTGCCGCACAGCTTCGCAGCAGGTATGTCCTAGGGGCACAATGCGTTCTTTATTGCCTTTGCCCAAAAGCAGAACATACTGATTGCCAAGATCGATATTGGGCATAGTCAGTCCCACTAACTCGGAAACGCGGCAACCTGTGGCATACAGCAGTTCCAAAATAGCCTGGTCCCTAAGGCCAAGCCTGTCTTTAGCGGGCATAGACAAGATCTCGTTGATCTCCAACTCTTCCAAAAATACTGGCAGTCTTTTTTCCAGCTTCGGTGTCCTTACTTTGACAAAAGGATTTTGCTCTACATAGTTTTCGCGAAGCAAAAACCGGTAGAAAGAACGCAAAGAAGAAATACGTCTGGCAATAGTTGTACGCGCATACTTTTCTTTGTTGAGCAACGCTAAATAGGCACGGATATCCAAGACTCCGATCTTCTGCCAGTCAAAATCACTGCCCAAACGTTCTGCTAAAAAGCTGCTGAACAAACTGATATCAGCAGCATAATTTTTCACAGTCAAGGGTGAAGTATTTTTTTCGACCTGCAGGTACCTGAGGAATTTATCTACCATTGGATATTGTAGTTCCGACTTTGCCATAATAAACCTCTTCTTCTTCTGTAGCAATATATTATCACACAATAGCAATCTATTTCAATAACCTAGTACTAAATTTTTTGAATTTTTTAGAAAATACACAAAAATGTGTAAAAATCTGAATATAAACAACAATAACGGCAGAAAAATCTGCCGTTATCTAAAATTAAGTATCTAATTTTTTTTCAAACCCAGCGTCTGCCAGATACCTTCGTGCTGAACAGACTTGGCGTCAAAATGCAGCCAGTCAAAGGTCATTTGCAAAATGGTGCTGATACCGAAAGCCGCAATCACCGTTCCCAACCCTACCTTAGCTCCCAGCAGCCAGCCAGCCAAAAGCACGCTGCCTTCAATAAGGCCGCGGATCACGCCAATAGGCACACCAGGAAGCCGCCGCTTTAAGCCTATCATCAACGAATCGCGAGGGCCTGAACCCAAACCGGCGCTGATATAGAAATAGGTTCCCAAGCTGATGGAAAACTGCCCCAGGAACATCACAACAATGCCCAGCCAATAGTTTTCGATCAAGGGTACGGCGTGATAATACTGCAACAAGTCTACGCCCAAACCAATCAAAACAGCGTTTAAGATGGTACCCAAGCCGAAGCGCTCGCCCATAGCGACAGTAACAACTAAAATCAGCAGCCCGCTAAGCACATTGACAATGCCGTAGGAAAAGCCAGTGACATATGAAACGCCGATGCCGAAGGCTTCCCAGGGAGCCAGACCGATATTAGCCTGTATACCCAGTGTCAGCCCGATAGAATATAAGGCTAAACCAAAATGCAGACGCAGCAACTTATAGAACAAACCTTGCTTTTTATCTTCCATACGCTTGTTTATTGCAGAGCGGTCAGCACGTCCTGTAAAGCGGCTAAAGCACGCTCGGCGATCAGACCGTTTTTCTCTTTTTTATTACGAATCTTTCTGCCTAAAGACGGCAACAGGCCAAAGTTGACGTTCATCGGCTGAAAATCTTTGATCTCAGGATTACTGATATAATGAGCTAAAGCACCGTGAGCAGTATCCTGCGGGAAGGTAACTGCGGGCAGTCCCAAATACTCCCGGGCAACATGGAGCCCGGCCATCAGTCCTGAAGCAGCCGATTCCACATAGCCTTCGACGCCTGTCATTTGTCCGGCAAAATAAAAACGCTTATCAGCTGCAAAATTGAATTTATCATTCAGCAGTTTAGGCGAATTGATATAAGAATTTTTGTGCATAACGCCGTAACGTACGAACTCGGCGTTCTCCAGCCCCGGAATCATGCTAAAAACACGTTTCTGCTCGGGCCATTTTAAATGAGTTTGAAAACCCACTAAATTATACAACGAAGCGGCCGCATTGTCCTGCCGCAGCTGCACTACCGCGTAGGCTTGTTTACCTGTACGCTGGTCTACCAGCCCCACCGGTTTTAACGGTCCAAAGCGCATAGTATCCTCACCCCGGCGTGCCATCTCTTCGATAGGCATACAGGCTTCAAAAAACACTTCCTTTTCGAATTCCTTGACCGGCGCCAATTCCGCGCTGCACAGGGCTTCCCAAAAGGCTATATATTCTTCTTTCGTTTCAAAAGGGCAATTCAGATAATCAGCATCGCCCTTGTCATAGCGCGAAGCCCGGTAGACTTTATCATAGTCCAGCGACTCTGCCGTAACGATAGGCGCTGCCGCATCAAAAAAATGAAAATAGTCGGCCTTGACAAGCTGGCGGATATTTTCTGATAAGGCGGCAGAGGTAAGTGGCCCACTGGCGACCACCACATAGCCTTCCATGCTTTGCAGGTCGCTAACTTCTTCGTGCACCACCGTGATCAGCGGATGCTGCTTGATAAGCGTAGTAATGCTTTGGGCAAAGCCTTCTCTGTCCACTGCCAACGCTCCTCCTGCCGGTACCTGGTGGGCATCGGCCTGAGCTATGATCAGTGAATCCAGACGGCGCATTTCTTCTTTTAATAAACCAACTGCGTTTTCCAGATTGTTGGCGCGCAGCGAATTACTGCACACTAATTCAGCAAAATCATCAGTCTTATGTGCTTCGTCAGATTTGACGGGACGCATTTCGTGCAAAATAACAGGTATACCGTATTTTGTTATTTGGTGAGCAGCCTCACAGCCGGCTAAGCCCGCGCCGATAACATGGATCGGCTCATTTGCTTTTGGCACTTTTACGTCCTACCTTCCCTTTTTTGACCTGCAAACCATTCTCGCAGTTTTCATTAGAGCAATACAACTTTTTATTCCCGTTCTTCTCCAGGCGTTCAAGCATTACTTTGCCGCATTTAGGGCATTTTTCTTCCGTAGGCCTGTCCCATGAGGTAAATTTACATTCAGGGTAATTGGCGCAGCCATAGAAAATTTTGCGTGTTTTCGTTTTACGCTCAATAACTTCACCACCACACTCGGGGCATTTTACTCCGATTTTATTTAAGATGGGCTTGGTATTGCGACATTCGGGGAAGCCCGGACAAGCCAGGAACTTACCAAAACGCCCCTGTTTGATGACCATCATGCGGCCACATTTTTCGCACTGCACGTCGCTTACTTCTACAGGCGCTTCAATAGCTTCTATTTCTTTATCGGCTCTTTCCATAAGCTGGGAAAAAGGGCCATAGAATTTTTCCAAAATCTTTGTTTTGTCGGCTTTATGCTCAGCAATTTCATCCAACTCTGTTTCCAGCCCAGCCGAAAAGGGAATATCGATGATATCTTTAAAATAAGTCGTCAGCATTTCCACTATCATCAGGCCCAGCTCGGTGATCATCAGCTTTTTGCCTTCTTTAGCAATATAGCCGCGGTCTAAAATAGTCTGAATCGTCGGCGAATAGGTACTCGGACGGCCAATGCCTTTGTCTTCCAGCTCTTTTACCAGGGTCGCTTCGGTAAAATGCGCAGGCGGCTCGGTAAAATGCTGTTCGGCCGGTTGTAGTTTATATAACTCTACCGGGGTTTTGGCAGCCAGATACGGTACACTTTTATCTTTTTCTTCCAACAGGTCTTTTTTGTCGCTAAGCTTTAAAAAACCCTCGAATTTCAAAACAGAACCGGTTGCCCGCAGCTGGTAATCACCAGCTCCGATCAGCAAGGTGGTAACGTCGAATACAGCCGAGCTCATTTGACTTGCAACGGCACGGTTCCAGATCATAGTATATAATTTCAGCTGGTCTTTGTTCAGATATTGGGACATTTCCATAGGCGTGCGGTGAACACTGGTCGGACGGATAGCCTCATGGGCGTCTTGAGCGTTCTTTTTACTGGAATAGCTGTTGGCGCGTGCCGGACGGTATTCCTTGCCGAACTCACCTTCGATAAATCCACGGATATCATCGGCAGCCACATCGGCGATACGCACCGAGTCGGTTCTCATATAAGTGATCAAACCGACAGAGCCTTCTTTACCTACGGCAACACCTTCATAAAGCTGTTGGGCGACCATCATAGTCTTTTTAGTAGTAAAGTTCAATCGTTTTACAGCTTCCTGTTGCAGGCTACTGGTAGTAAACGGCGGCATTGGGTTGCGTTTGCGCTCTTTTTTAGTCGCTTCGTCTACAACATAAGTAGCTTTCGCCAAAGCCTTTTCTACTACTTCCGCCTGTTCTGCAGTATTTATTTCCAGTTTTTTTCCAAGATGCTTAACGACTTCAGCGTCAAAAATAGGTGCCTTAGCCTTTTCACGCAGCTTGGCGCTTAAAGTCCAGTATTCTTTAGGAACAAAATCAGAGATCTCTTTTTCACGATCGGCAATGATCTTAACTGCTACCGATTGCACACGGCCTGCACTCAGGCCTTTTCTGATTTTGCGCCATAGCAGCGGGCTTAGCTGATAACCGACGATACGGTCGATGATGCGGCGCGCCTGCTGGGCGTCTACTTTATCAAGGTCGATAGGACGCGGATTTTTGAGTGCGTCCTTAATAGCCCCTGAGGTGATCTCGTGGAATTCGATGCGGCAGTTATCCTCGGGATCAACGCCCAGGATATGCGCCAAATGCCAGCCAATAGCTTCGCCTTCGCGATCAGGGTCAGTTGCCAGATAGATTTTGTCGGCTTTTTTAGCCAGGGTCTTCAATTCTTTGATCAGGTCGCCTTTGCCACGGATATTGATGTATTTAGGTTCAAAGTCATGTTCGATATCGACGCCAAAAAGGCTTTTCGGTAAATCGCGTAAATGTCCCATCGAAGCACGAACAGTATAGTTGCGCCCTAAAAATTTTTCAATAGTTTTTGACTTAGTAGGTGATTCCACGATTACTAAATTTTTAGCCATAATAATAAGTCCTCCTAAATTCGGTAATACCTGCGCCCATCTGCCAGGCCCAGTTTACCCTGCATTTGCAGATCCAGCAGTTCCCCGCTGATTTCTGCCAGAGAGTGACCGCTTAATTCTACCAGTTCCTCTAAAGTTACCGGTTCCTGTGTCATTATATCCATCAGCTGTCTTGCCAGTGGCGAAGCTTCTTCCGCCACGTTATCGGCAAACAGCGATAAATGCTCTATTTTATTACTGCCGCTGCGGCTTGCTTCCATATCCTGTAAAATATCTTCCGGCCTATCAACCAGTTGTGCGCCTGTTTTTATCAGGCTGTGGCAGCCGATGCTGTTAGGCAGATAGATACTTCCCGGAATGCAATAGACCTCGTGTCCTTCGTCCGCGGCAAATTCCGCCGTGATCATAGCACCGCTTTTTTTAGCGGCTTCGACCACCAATATCCCCTGAGTCAAACCGTTGATGATGCGGTTACGAGAAGGAAAATTAGCGCCTAAAGGCTCTGTCCCTGGCGCAAATTCGGTAATGACAGCGCCGCTATTGCAGATTTCTGCAAAAAGTGCAGCATTTTCACGGGGATAAACCACGTCGATACCGCAGCCAAGCACGGCAACTGTTATACCACCGGCTTGCAGCGCGCCTTTATGTGCGGCGCTGTCGATGCCTTTGGCACCGCCGCTGACAATTACTACCCCTGCCGCAGCCAGATCGGCGCCAAAATCACCCGCCGCCTTCAGTCCATAAGCCGAAGCCCGTCGCGAACCAACGATGCCGATGCTTTGGGTAAGCCCTGGCAGGTTACCTTTAATATATAAAACTTTTGGCGGTAAGGCAATATGTTTTAATGCTGTCGGATAATCGGCATCCTCGATCGTCATCAATCGCACATTTTCACGCTCACAAAAATTGCGCAGGCGCTCCGGCAGCTCCAAATCACGCAGCTTAAGGAATTTATCGACAGCCGCTACTTTATACAGTCCGGTAGCCAAAAGCTCCTGCCGCCCCGCTAAATAAGCGCTGCGAGCATTGCCCAGCCTTGCGACCAGTTCTTCTAATCTACTGTCACCCAATCCAGGGACAGCGCTCAGCGCGCCCCAATAATAGCGTTCCATATACATGCCTCCAATAGCTTGCAGGCATCCACACGAACCACGGGTGTCGCAAAAGATTTTATTTTATCCAAATCCATTCCATTATAGAGTCGATTTTAACAATGGTCAAGTTTTTACTTCTTTTTTAAGATTTCTTAGAATATAATTACTGATCTCGGCTGCTGCTTCCGGCTTGCCGTAAGCAAGGCTACGGCGCTTTCTTGCCTCTGCCCGCACGTCAGCGTCAGCTGCTGCGTATTCGCAGACCAGCGCCTGCACTTCCTGCGGCGAGTGAGCGACCTGTGCGGCGCAATGTTCTTCTAAAAACACCGCATTACCAGTTTCCTGGCCTGGTAATGGTTTATAAATAATGTAACCACAGCCGGCAATCAGCGTTTCCGCCGCCGTCAGTCCCCCAGCTTTAGTAACAACAACATCAGCAGCCAGCAGTAGCTCCGGAACATCATCTGTAAAACCATACACCTTCAGCGGTATCTCGTGGAAGTCTTCTAAACGCTGCTGCAAACTTTCGTTGTGGCCCGTAACGGCGATGATTTTTAAATGCAGCGGCAATTGTCCGTGAAAAGCTTTAACAATGCTTTCCATCGGTAGCAGTCCCTCGCCGCCCCCCATCAGCAGACACACTACATCCGTTTCTCCCCACGCAAATTTTGTGCGCAATGCCTGGCGGTCGTAAGCGCTGTAAAACTGGCGGCGCACCGGTATCCCAGTCGACAGCACCTGTGCCCCCTCTACATCAAACTGCGAACGCAGCTTTGCCGACGCCGAAAAATAAATATCTACGCCTTCGCAAAGCCACCATTTATGTACTGTATAATCCGTAACAACGGCAGCTAAAAGCATCCCCGGTTTAAATTTTTTCTTATAAATTGCCATCACGCCTGCCGGCGTGGCATGGGTAGCAATCACCGCGTCAGGATTAGTGCGTTCAATAAAATCCTGTGCCAGACGAGCTAAAACACCATTCAGCCAATTACGCAGCCACAGGGAACCGCTTTGGCTGTTACCCCATTTATAAGCCAACTCATACAACCAAGGGCAATACGACAACACCCATAAATAAAAACTCAGAAAAGCATTGCCGATACTACCGGGAAAAAAGTCAAAAATACTCCCGTGCACTACCCGCACATCAGCATAGCCGGCAAACGACTGCTCCAGCGCCTGTGCCGCCAGCTTGTGCCCCGAGCCGATAGGTGCCGACAATAATAATATTGTATATTTCTTTTCACTAGATGCCATTTACAAACTCCAATATTAAGAAAAATTTATCAAAAAACTTGAACCTGTAGCGCTATTATTGTATCATAAAATGTAATTAGCACAATATCAAGAGCTAATTTATCTTATTCAATGATGGAGGTTATCATGAAAAATCGTTTACCAGTTGAACATTTTCATTTTCCGGTAGAAAAAATCAAAGCCGGTTACTATACCGACGCTTATTTTCTGCGTACCGAAGAAATACTGAATGGCGATAATCACCATCCCAGAGTTATGATGCAGCTTTTTACCCGCGAGCACGTTGTTATTTGCGGCATTGATGAAACCATCGCCCTGATCAAAACCTGCGCGCATAATCCTGAAAATATTACTGTCCATGCCCTGCATGATGGCGACGAAGTAGCTCCCTGGGAAACCCTGATGACTATCGAAGGCGACCTGGCTGACTTCGCGCATTTAGAAACCATCTACCTGGGCTTTTTGGCCCGTCAAAGCCGTATTGCTACCAATGTGCGGCGCGTTGTAAAAGCAGCTAACGGCAAACCGGTGCTGTTCTTCCCGGCTCGTTATGATACCTACCAAACCCAGGAATCTGACGGCTATGCTGCCATGGTCGGCGGAATCAAAGGCTTCTCGACCGACGCCAACGCTTTAGCAAGTAGCGGCAAAGGACTGGGAACCATACCTCATGCTTTGATAGCAGCTTATAACGGCGACACTCTGGCCGCAACATGCGCTTTCGACAAATATGTAGCTCCTGATATCGCCCGCATCGCTTTAGTTGATTTCGACAACGACTGCGTAGGCACCACCCTGCAGGTGGCACGTAAGTTGGGCCGCAAGCTGGCAGGCGTACGTCTTGATACTTCCGGCACCATGGTCGATAAAAGCCTGCTACCGCAAATGGGTATGTTTAAACCTACCGGCGTCTGCAAGGAGTTGGTTTATAATGTTCGCCGGGCGTTAGATGCCGAAGGCTTCGACTATGTAAAAATCATCGTTTCCGGCGGCTTCGACGCCGAGCGGATCAAAGAATTTGAAGCACTGCAAGTGCCTGTTGATACCTATGCAGTCGGCTCCAGCCTTTTTGACGGCAATATCAACTTTACTGCCGATATCGTTATGGTCGATGGCAGGGAATGCTCTAAAGCAGGCCGCACGCACCTTCCCAACCCACGTTTAGAGCTTGTAAAATAAAAGTAAAAGCACTGTGAGAAACTCACAGTGCTTTTTTATAAAGATAAAATTATTTTTTCCAAATACCAAGCGGAGCTCCTACAGGCCAGAACTGACGGCCGTAGAAATTATTAAGGAACCCGGCTCCAGCACCATACAGAGAAATAAGTGCTACTGCCAGTTCAGCATAAGCAGCCATGGTATGCGGGAAGTGACCGCCGATACCAAGTCCATCTAAAGCTAAACCTAAAAGTAAGATATCAATAAAAACCATATCTACGAATAAGAACAGACTTGCAGAGGACGCAGCAATGGTACCAACGCAAGCGAATAAAAAGTAGGCCAGGAATGCGAAGCCAATGGCTTTAGTATCCACACCGGCAGCAAGGCCAGGGCCAAAGGTTCCTGCTTTGATCATCCAGCTCATACCTACTGCAGACCAGAAAAAGCCGAAAGCACTGAAGATAGTTGCGCCAAAGATGTTGCGATGGCAATAGTCAAAATAACCAGCTAAAAGCTGTGCGAAGGAACCGCAGAACAGTGCCCAGGGAAGAACCCAGGAAACTCCTTCAACGATACCCAATTTTTGTGCAGAAGCCACCATTGTAACAACGGCGAGGCCGAACAGTCCTAACGGTGTAGGGTCGGCTACTGCGATTTGAACGTGTTGAGTTTCATTATTAGTACTCATTTATACGCCTCCTTTATTTTGGCTTGGTTGTGGATATAATATACCACACGCATATATACTATACTGTAAAACTAACAACATCGTCAATAACTGTTACATAAATTTATCACAGTTGTATACAAGTGTGAAATTGTATATTTTTCTGACAAATTATTTGTACTCTTAGCATACTATTTTGTTATATAATTAATACCAAAGGAAGTGATTTTATGAGCTTAAATGCTACCCCCGCCTCTGAACGCATCCATATCGGTATCTTTGGTAAACGCAATGCAGGTAAATCCAGCCTTATCAATGCCATCACCGGTCAGAACCTTGCCATCGTATCCGAAACCAAGGGCACTACTACCGACCCTGTTTATAAAGCAATGGAGATACTGCCACTGGGCCCTGTTATGATCATCGACACCCCTGGTATCGACGACGAAGGCGCCTTAGGACAGCTACGCATCCAAAAGGCCTATCAGGTGCTGAATAAAACCGATATCGCCCTGCTGGTTATCGACGCCGCTATCGGCCCCTCAGATGAAGATCTGCGCTTGGTGAACCGAATCAACGAAAAAAAAATACCGCTGCTCGTAGTCATCAATAAATGTGAACAGCTTGCCCCAGCCAAGCAAGCACAGTACCAGGCGCTGCTGCCCAACAACCAGTTGCTGCTTGTAAGCGCCGAAAAACAGCTACATATTTTGGAATTAGAAGAAGCCATCGCCCAGGCTGCGCCGACGGAGGAAAACAAAGCCCGCATCGTATCCGACCTGCTGGCACCGTCCGACTTTGTAGTGTTGGTAGTACCCATTGATTCGGCCGCTCCCAAAGGACGTTTGATCCTGCCGCAGCAGCAGACCATACGCGATATTTTAGAAGCTGACGCCACAGCAATCGTCGTTAAAGAAAACGAACTGACGGCCACACTGCAAAATCTGGGACGCAAGCCACGCCTTGTCATCACCGACAGCCAGGTCTTTAAAAAAGTCGCTACCGCAACACCTGGGGATATCTTGCTAACATCCTTCTCCATCCTCTTTGCCCGCTACAAGGGCAATCTGGCAACCGCTGTACAAGGCGTCACTGCTCTCAACAGCATCGAGGATGGCGACAAAATACTTATTGGCGAGGGCTGCACCCATCATCGTCAGTGCGACGATATTGGCACGGTTAAACTGCCCCGCTGGATCAAGGAATACACAGGTAAAAATCCCGAATTTATTTTTACCAGCGGCACTGAATTTCCGCTGGATCTGTCACCTTACAAAATGATTATCCACTGTGGTGGCTGTATGCTGAACGAACGGGAAATGCAGTACCGCATCAAATGCGCCGTCGATCAAAATATACCCATCACCAACTATGGCATCACCATTGCCTATATCAACGGCATTTTAAAACGCACCGTTGAACCCTTCCCACAAATCTATAACCTGCTGGCGAAATAAAATAAAAGCTGAAACCTTTTGGTTTCAGCTTTTTACTTTAAACTTATTATTCCACTTCTTCAAACATTTCCGTACCCATACCACAGGTAGGGCAGGTATAGCCTTCCGGCAAAGCTGCGCCTTCGTAAATGAAGCCGCAGACCTTGCAGCGAAATTGCTTGTTCGAGCCGGTTTTCAGAGCAGTTTCCGGCTCAAGGTACACGCCGCCTAAATCGGCACTTTTATCAAAGTACATAGTATGCAGCATTTGCTCCGCTAATTCGCTCAGCGGTTCTCCATAAAATTCTTCGTATAATTTAATGATTTCAGGATTTTCGTGGCTGAGGCGCAGCTGCATCTTATCGTCGCGTTTATACAAGCCTTCGATACGCTTAGCACGCAGAGCATCGCCCTTGTATTCCCTGTCTTTTGGCTGACCGCCGCCACCGATACAACCGCCGGGACAAGTCATTACTTCGACAAAATGATAGCTTTTTTCACCACTTTTGATCTTTTCGATCAGCTTACGGACATTGGCCGTGCCGTAAACGATAGCGACCTTTACTTCCAGCCCGTCGATGTCGACACTGGCAGCCTTGATACCTTCCAGCCCGCGTACCGGCTGCAGGTCGTACAAGGCTGCCGGAGCAGTTTTTTTAGTAACGAAGGTGTAGGCGCTGCGTACAGCTGCTTCCATAACGCCGCCAGTGTTGCCAAAGATCACGCCGGCGCCTGAACCGATACCCATAAAGTCATCATAAGGCTGATCTGCCAACCCGGCAAAGTCTATGTTTTCATCCTTCGCCAGCATAGCCAGTTCGCGGGTGGTGATAACAAAATCCATATCGCGCAGGCCTTCGATGCCCAAATATTTACCGGCATCGCTCATTTCGTCGCGGCGGATCTCGTATTTTTTAGCAGTACAGGGAGTAACCGCAACATTGATTATCTTCTGTGGGTTTAAGCCCATTTTTTTAGCAAAATAGCTTTTGATAGTTGGCCCCTGCATCCCAATAGGGCTTTTAGCGCTGGAAATATGCGGCAGCAGCTCGGGATAGTAGGTTTCCGCAAATTTTACCCAGGCCGGGCAGCAGCTGGTGAACTGTGGCAACGGCTTCTCGCCCTTAGTAATACGCTCTACAAGCTCGCTGGCTTCTTCCATGATCGTTAAATCGGCGGCAAAATTAGTATCTAGTACATAAGACGCACCCAATTTTTTGAGCAGCGCTACCATTTTACCTTCAACAAAACTACCGTCAGCCATGCCAAATTCTTCGCCCAAAGCAATACGCACCGAAGGAGAGGTGCTGAAAATAACGATCTTTTCGGAATCGCGCATCGCTGCCGCTACTTCGTAGGCTTCTACCTTTTCTGTAATACTATCTGCCGGGCACACATTGGCACATTGCCCGCAGTTGATGCAGATGGGCACATCTCCGGTCGCCTTGAGATCGTAGGTGCCACAAACTCCAATGTAGTCAGTGCAGATCGCCTTACAGGACCCGCATTTGATACATTTGAATTCCAGTCTTTGCACAGCAGGATTATCCGGTTCAATAGCAACACGGATATCCGTAAATTGATGTTTACTCATATAAAAGACCCTCCTCTTTTATCACTGCCTTTATTATAACTGCTCCCAATTATTCTTGCAATAGATACTAAAAGAAAATTATTATCCTAATTGCAGTAAAAAAATAACTGCCTCGAGGCAGCTATTTCTTGTATTTTTTATATGCGAAAAAGATAATGCCCGTAACAATGACTAAAATAGTTAGCCGCATGCTGTTCTGCCTGAAGTTGACGATATCATGCCCGATAACCACCTCCAGCGCCGTTGAAGGAAACTTACCGATCAAATTGGCGATGATGTAATCACGGACGCTGATTTTACTAAGCGCGCCAATAGCCGTCAGTATGCCTGACGGAAAATAAGGCAGTGCCCTGGCGAAAGCCATCCACTGCAAACCATTTTTGCCGCTGGCTTCATCAATATTTTTTAAGCTGTTGCTGGTAGCGATGATCTTTTCAGCAGCGCCCCTGAATAAATAGCGCATCAAGAGAAAGCTGATCACGACGCCGACAGTCTCGGCCAACCAGGAGATCAAAATACCCAGTGGTAAGCCAAAAATCAGGCCGTTAGCGGTCGATAAAAAGATCGAAGGGAAAATGCTGGCAGCATTGATGAACACATCCAGAAAAAAGCTGATCGCTATCGCCCAAGGCCCAAAGGAACGCAAATACTCTGCTAAAGCATTGACGTCACCGCTGATAGTCAACTTTATGGCCTTATCAAAAAAATCCTGAGCAAAAAAATGGATACCACAACCCAAAAGTATCAGGAAGGCTACTGCAACGACTTTACTGATGACATCGGGATCCCGATACCATTTAGTTCCATTCTCCATTGAGACTCCTTCTTAGATCAAGAATAAAAAATGCGCTGAAAGCGTTTATCAAACTGACTGTCAAGCGCCTGCTCTATCTCGTGCAGCATTTGCCTGTTTTGTATATATTTTTTTGCCAGCTCACGCGCTTCTATCAAAATATCCATATCTTGCAGTATATCAGCAATATATAAATCAGGCAAGCCATGCTGGCGCAAGCCAAATAATTGCCCGGCACCACGCTGCTCCAGATCCTTCTCGGCCAGATAAAAACCATCGTCAGAATCGCGCAGTACCTGCAGCCGCTCTAAAGTTCCCGGGCTGTCGTTATCAGTGAGCAACACACAGTACGATTGCTCATCTCCCCGTCCTACCCTGCCGCGCAGCTGGTGCATCTGTGCCAACCCGAACCTGTCGGCGTTCTCGATGATCATTAAGGTGGCGTTGGGCACGTTCACCCCTACTTCGATAACGGTGGTAGTTACCAGAACTTTGATCTCGCCAGCGGCAAAGCCACGCATGATCTCATCTTTCTCCTGGTTTTTCATTTTGCCGTGCAGTAAGGCGCAGGGAATATTTTTTAAATAAGAATATTTCAGCTCCTGATAGACCTCGGTAGCCGACCGAGCCTGTAAGCCGCCTTCCGAATCGTCGATAAGAGCACAGACTACATAAACCTGATGCCCGGCCTGCACCTGCCGCACCATCCCTGCGTAGATAGAGGGACGCTTTTTGCCCGTGTAGCACAGAGTTTCAATGGGCTTGCGTCCAATGGGCTTGCCCTGCATCACCGAAATGTCAAGGTCGCCGTATACAGTCAAGGCCAACGTCCGCGGTATCGGCGTAGCCGTCATTATCAGCGTATCGGGCGCGAACTGTGATTTATCCGACAGCTTGGCCCGCTGCGCAACACCAAAGCGGTGCTGCTCGTCCGTTATTACAAGCGCCAGCCTGTTAAAAACCACGTCGTCCTGGATAACAGCATGGGTTCCAACTAAAATATCGATTTCACCCAATTCCAGATCTTCTAAAAGAACCTTACGTTTCGACTTTTTTACGCTGCTGGTCAAAAGCTCTACCCGCAGTCCGTGCGGCGTTAAATACTCGGACAAGGTTTCAAAATGCTGTTGTGCCAAAATCTCGGTCGGCACCATAATGCAGCCCTGATAACCGTTTTCAGCCGTTTTGGCTAAAGCCAGTGCCGAAATAGCAGTTTTACCGGAACCAACGTCACCCTGCAACAGCCTGTGCATAGGCTTACTCTCCTGCATATCCAGCGATATCTCCTGCCAGGCCTGCTGCTGCGCCTCGGTCAGCTTAAACGGCAGCGCTGCGATAACAGCCCGCAGCAAATCGCCATCTACGCCATGCTTCAGACCCGCCTTGCTTTCTTTGATGTGGTCACGATAATATAGCAGGCCGCATTGCAGCAAAAACAACTCTTCAAAAATAAATCTTTGTTTAGCCTGCTCCAGCTTGGCAAAACTTTCGGGAAAATGAATGTTCCGCAAAGCAGTAAGCCTGTCAGGCAAATTCCTTTCAGCAATGATCTGCTCCGGCAGTGTCTCGGGCAAATATTTTTCAGCCTTAGCCAGAGCCTGCTTTACCGCAGTCCTGATTTGGCCTTGTTTTAAAGAACCAGCCAAAGCATACACCGGCAAAATACCCAGCCCGCTCGCTGCTTCGTTGCTATCTACAACTTGAATAAAGGCCTCGCTCACCATCTTGCCAGCCGTACCAGCGCGCACTTTACCAACCACCAATAGCTGCATCCCCGGCTTAAAAAAACGCATCTGATAACGCTGGGCTGCAAACAGAAAAATCTCGGCAAAATCGGTATCGTCCTTAACCGTTATTACAGCATAGGAACTACCCCTGCCGGAACGTCTGTCACTAAGACGAAATATCTCACCTGCGAAAAACTGTTTTTCATTTGTGGTAGTCAATTCAGTGATCTTTTTGACCTTGGAATAATCAAGGTAACTATCTAAACGAGGATAGTGGTTAAGCAGGTCGCCAACTGTTTCGATATTCAATTTTTGAAAATCCAGGGCCTTTTTTGTTCCTATCCCTTTTAAACTTGTAACAGGCTCTCGCCACCACATAAAATCACTGCCAATCTTTAAAAATTACTTGCTTTTAACTACAGTCTATGGTATGATACTTTTGTTAAATTTGCAACTAATAATGCTCGTATTACGTTAAGGAGGTGGGACTCATGGCATCCATTTGCGAAGTCTGCGGCAAAGGTACTCAAGCTGGCAATAACGTCAGCCATTCCAATAGACATACTAAACGTGCTTGGAAACCGAACATTCAACAAGTAAGGGCTATTGTTAACGATTCTGTAAAACGCGTTAACGTTTGCACTCGTTGCTTGCGTTCCGGTAAAGTTACCCGCGCTATCTAATTTAAGCTTAAATTCAAAAATAAACCAAATACCTTACGGTATTTGGTTTATTTTTATTTTACCGGTACACCGCATTCAGGGCAGAACTTCGCCAGAGAGCTTATTTTTGCCCTACAGCTCGGGCAAAGGATAAAGGCACGGTATTCCCGTAGCTTCTTCTCAAACAGCTCGTAAAACAGGTTTACTTCCGTATCCTCACGTTTCCAGTTATAGACCTGAAGGTATTTTTTGCGGGCATCACAAACTATCTGCGTAGTTTCTTCATCTAAAGCCTGCGCAGCTAAACGGATGATTTTTTTATCGTTATGGCAATCCAGCAAAAACTTTTCATCGTCACGATTATCAATAGTAACGCCCATCTCGTTCACACTCAAAAGCAAAACTTTCCAGGCAGTATCTGCTTCTATTTCATAAATGCGGTTATCAAAACAACCGCCGGCACCGTCGATTCTCATTAACTGACCTCCAAATAGACTTTATAATATAATATTATACCATAAAATGGCGTTCTAACGCAGTCCCCCAAATGAATAAATCGTAACAATTATGTAAAAAATCCCCGAACCGAAGTTCGGGGATCTGTTTTCAACCTTATTATTTTGCGTAGTCGACTGCGCGGGTCTCGCGGATAATGACGACTTTGATCTGGCCGGGATATTCCATCTCAGCTTCGATCTTTTTAGCAATATCGCGTGCCAGCAAAATAGATGTGGCATCATCGATCTGATCAGGTTTGACCATAATGCGGATCTCGCGGCCTGCTTGGACAGCAAAGCATTTTTCAACGCCTTCAAAAGATTCAGAAATCTCTTCCAATCGAGTTAACCGTTTCAAGTAGCTTTCCAAAGTTTCGCGTCTCGCGCCAGGTCTTGCGGCAGAAACAGCATCAGCTGCCGCTACCAGAACTGCTTCAACACTCTTAGGCTCTACATCTCCATGATGGGCCATAATAGCATTGAGTACCAATTCAGATTCACGATATTTCTTCGCAATTTCCATACCGATCTCAACGTGGGAACCTTCCATCTCGTGGTCGATAGCTTTGCCGATATCATGCAGCAAACCTGCACGTTTGGCTAAAACTACATCCACACCCAGTTCGGAAGCCATCAGGCCTGCCAAATGAGCCACCTCTATAGAATGATTCAAAACATTTTGACCATAGCTGGTACGATATTTCAAACGGCCCAGCAATTTTATCAGCTCAGGATGCAAACCATGCACGCCTACTGCAAAAGTAGCCTGCTCGCCTGCCTCTTTGATCTTTTGCTCAACCTCTTTTTGCGCTTTTTCAACCATTTCCTCGATACGGGACGGGTGGATACGGCCGTCGTTGATAAGTTTCTCCAACGCGGTGCGTGCAACCTCGCGGCGTACCGGATCAAAACCGGAAATAATAACTGCTTCCGGGGTATCGTCGATAATCAGATCGATACCAGTCAGGGTTTCCAAAGTGCGGATATTTCTACCCTCACGGCCGATAATACGGCCTTTCATTTCGTCATTAGGCAGCGCCACAACAGAAACGGTGGTTTCTGCAACATGGTCGGCAGCACAGCGCTGGATCGCCAAAGAAATGATCTCTCTGGCCTTCTTGTCAGCGTCCTCTTTAGCCTGCTGCTCCAAATCTTTAATGAGCATAGCGGTTTCATGTTTGATTTCTTCTTCAACGGATTGAAGAAGCTCTTTTTTAGCTTCATCGGTAGATAAACCGGACAAGCGTTCCAATTCACCTAATTGTTTTTGGTATAATGCATCGACTTTAGCCTGACTATCACTGAGGAAAGTCTCTCTAACGACTAAGTGTTCTTCTTTTTTCTCAAAAGATTCTATCTTGCGGTCAAGGTTTTCTTCTTTTTGTAAAAGACGTCTTTCCTGACGTTGGATATCACTGCGACGCTCTTTATTTTCGCGTTCCATCTCACTGCGCATGCGATGGATTTCTTCTTTAGCTTCCACTAACGCTTCTTTGCGTTTAGCTTCACCGGTCTGTTCTGCCTCTGCGACGATGCGGATAGCGAGTTCTTCAGCCGTAGCGATTTTGCTTTCTGCAACATTTTTACGCACTAAATAACCGATCGCACCACCGACGGCACCAGCACCGATAGTAATACCGATAAGTTCTAAAATGATTTTCACCTCCTTATTAATTTTTAAAAAAAATGAGGCAACAAACTATTGTCGCCTCGTGGATAACATTCATTCATTAATTATTAACACGATTGGATACTATAATTTTAAATGGATTTTATATAAAAGTCAAGTTAGCAGTCATCCATTAGTATTATAGAACCATGTATATTATTAATGCTTTTCTGAATATATTTACTTGAGAAGCCGCGTGTATATAGGAAGCGGCTGATAGCAGCCCTGCCCTCCTGCGTTTCTGCATTATATTTTTTAGGATTACGTTTTAAACAGCTACGCAAAGCATTTTCAGCCCGTTCCTCTTCCATTGTGTCGGAAAGCTGCGCTATAATGCCGTTTACATACCTGTCAGCAACATTTTTTTTCTGTAATTCCAGCCGCAGGTGGCTTCTGCCATAATATTTTTTAGACAACCAGGCTTCAAAAACCCTCTGTGCGTAACGACGCTCGTCTAAAAAACCATATTCTACTAATTTTTGCACAGTATTTTTAATGATCTCCGCTTCGGCACCTTTGCGTCTCAGCTTAAGTTCCATATCCTTGCGGCTATAATCCCTGTAGCTTAGCATATCCAAAGCATAATCATAAGCTTCCTGCTCAGTCGTTAAGCTCTTGGACGATCGGTTCAGCATCGTTTGCACTGCTTTCTGCACTGGCTAATTTGGCAATGGTCAGTGCGCGGATCTTAGCTTCGATCTCACTGGTCATTTCCGGGTTTTCTTTCAGGAAGTCTTTAACCTTTTCTTTGCCCTGTCCCAAACGCACTTCGCCGTAAGAATACCAGGCGCCGCTTTTATTAATGATCTCCAGGTCTGCCCCCAGATCGACGATACAGCCCTCATGCGAGATGCCTTCGCCATACATGATATCAAATTCAGCCTGTTTGAAAGGCGGAGCGATCTTATTTTTAACTACTTTAACACGGGTACGGTTACCAATCATATCGTTTCCGTTTTTCAAGGTTTCGATACGGCGCACATCCAAACGAATAGTCGAATAGAATTTAAGCGCGCGGCCGCCGGTAGTAGTTTCCGGGTTGCCAAACATAACGCCAACTTTTTCACGGATCTGGTTGATAAAGACCGTCGCACATTTAGATTTAGAAATAATGCCGGTCAGCTTACGCAATGCCTGACTCATCAGACGTGCCTGCAAACCTACATGGGAATCACCCATTTCGCCTTCGATCTCGGCGCGGGGCACCAAAGCTGCTACCGAGTCGATAACGATTATATCGATAGCGCCACTACGCACTAAAGCGTCGGCGATCTCCAAAGCCTGTTCGCCGTTATCCGGCTGCGAGATCAGCAGATTATCAACATCTACACCCAATTTACGGGCATATTCAGGGTCCAAAGCATGCTCGGCGTCGATAAACGCTGCATAGCCGCCGATCCTTTGTGTTTCTGCGATCATATGCAGGGCAACGGTTGTTTTACCAGACGATTCAGGGCCATAGATCTCAATGACTCTGCCACGGGGAATACCGCCCACCCCTAAAGCTATATCTAAAGACAAAGCGCCGGTCGGAATGACCTCGATGTTCATTTTAGCGCTGGCTTCGCCCAATTTCATGATCGAGCCTTTGCCAAAATCCTTTTCGATCTGACGCAGGGCATTTTCTAACGCTTTTGTCCTGTCAGCATTCAATTTATCCGTACTCATTTAATCAAGCCTCCTATGTTCTACTGATCTATATTATCATCTACAAATAGTATACAAACAGCTGTTCGATATGTCAAGGTTTATTTATTTTTTAGCAGTCGTAAAATACATAAAACCGCATAAACATTTTGTTTTGCGGTTTTATGCTTGCTTTGTTTAAAACAATTTTACTACTTGTTATTTATTTTTTCAACAGCCCAGCGATCTCGTCCCGGGTAAATTTGTAGGTTTCGTTGCAGAACTGGCAGTGTACTTCGGTCTCTTCGTCCTCGCTCATAGAAGCGATGTCTTCCTGACCCAGGGTAGCCAACGTTTCCAAAACTTTGGCTCTGCTGCACCGGCATTTAAATGCTACTTCCATGCTCTCTTGTATCGTCACATCCAGCCCACGGGCGATAGTTTCAATCATTTTAGCGGGTGTATATCCCAGCTCCAAAAGCTGCGTCACATATGGTGTCAGGCTAATGTTTTCTTCCAACCTGGCCAAAGTTTCATCGGTGCAGCCTGGCATGGCCTGAATAAAATAGCCGCCGGAAGCGACGATCTTGCCTTCCTTATCAACCAATACTCCCAGCGCTACCGATGACGGCGTTTGTTCGGAAGTATAAAGATAGTTAGTCAGGTCGCTGGCGATCTCGCCGTCGACCAGCTCCGCATAGCCAGTAAAAGGCTCGGCGTTTTGCAGATAGCGGGTCACGATGATGTTGCCTGTTCCCAAAGCGCCGCCAACATCCAGCTTACCGTTTTTCAGCGGTAAAAACACATCGGGATCACCTACATAACCACGCACATGAGTGCCCTCGGCATCGGCAACCACTTCGCCGATAGGCCCGTCACCCTTCAAACGCAGGGTGATGCGTTCATTATCTTTCATCGTTGCGGCAATAAGCAGGGCTCCATTCATTGCCCTGCCTAAGGCGGCACTGGCCAGATGGGAGGTATGATGCCTGTCGGCAGCCTCCTGTACCAAATTAGTAGTACACAGCGCGTAAATGCGCACGCCTTCCGCAGTGCCTTTAGTTAAAATATCTTTCATTAGCAGTTACCTCTTAGTTTACTATGGATTTACGTTACGGCAAGCGCCGTATAAAATTAGATGGTTTTCAGCAGATTTACCATTTCGATAGCAGTCATAGCAGCATCGACGCCTTTGTTACCGGCTTTAGTACCGGCACGCTCGACAGCCTGCTCGATGTTTTCGGTAGTCAGCACGCCAAACGCTACGGGAACGCCGGTCTCCAGGCTAACATGCGCCACACCTTTAGACACCTCGGCACAAACATAGTCGAAATGCGGGGTAGACCCACGTATAACTGCGCCCAGACAGATAACGGCGTCATATTTACCACTGTTAGCCAGCTTTTGCGCTGCCAGCGGGATCTCGAAAGCACCCGGTACCCAAACCGCGGTGATCGCTTCGCTTTCTGCGCCGTGACGCTCCAGGCAGTCTACAGCACCGCTTAAAAGCTTGCTGGTGATAAATTCGTTAAAACGGGCTATAACGATAGCCACCTTCATACCTTGCGCTGTTAATTGGCCTTCTAAAGTTTTCATATTCATTGCCTCCAGTAATGTTATTTTGATATTGATCAATTTGGCACTTGGCTATCAGCAGCAGTTGCAGTGCTTGTGGCCTGCCTCGCCCTCATGCAGCTCGTGTCCCATTTTTTCTTCTTTTACTTCCAGGTAAAACTCGTTAAATGGATTAGCGTCAATAACGATGGGCACCCTGTCGCTGACTGTAATGCCGTAACCCGACAGCCCCACCCGTTTAGCCGGGTTGTTAGTGATCAGGCGCACACTGGTCAGCCCCAAGTCTGAAAGGATCTGTGCACCGATACCATAATCGCGCAGATCGGGCGCAAAGCCCAGCTTGACGTTGGCTTCTACTGTATCGTAGCCCTCATCCTGCAAAGCATAGGCTCTGATCTTATTAGCCAGGCCAATGCCACGCCCTTCCTGACGCATATACAGCACCACGCCGCAGCCTTCCTGCTCGATCATTTTTAAAGCCGTTGCCAACTGGTCGCCACAGTCGCAGCGCAGCGAGCCAAAAGCGTCGCCGGTAAGGCACTCGGAATGTACACGCACCAAAACGTTCTCTTTGCCAGCTACGTCGCCTTTAACGATAGCTACGTGGCACAAATCGTCCAAGTCGTTTTCGTAAGCAACGGCACGGAAATTGCCGTACTTGCTGGGCAGCGCAGCCACAGCCGCACGATGCACCATTTTTTCGTGGCCCTTACGGTAAGCAACCAAAGCCGCTACAGTAATAAACACCAGCCCATGCTCCCTGGCAAACTCCTTCAGTTCAGGCGTACGCGCCATATTACCGTCGTCGCTCATGATTTCGCAGCAAATGCCCACCGGCTTTAAGCCAGCCAGCTTACACAGGTCAACAGTCGCCTCGGTGTGGCCAATGCGGCGCAGCACGCCGCCTTCACGGGCACGCAGCGGAAACACATGGCCCGGACGGCGAAAATCTTCCGGCTTAGCATCAGCATCAGCGCATTTTTTCATTGTATAAGCGCGTTCATGCGCCGAAATACCAGTAGTTGTATCCACATGGTCTATAGATACGGAAAACGCCGTTTCGTGATTATCGGTGTTTTGCGCCACCATCGCTCCAAATTGCAGCTTGTCCATGATCTCGGCCGACGCCGGCATACAAATCAGGCCGCGGGCATATTTTGCCATAAAGTTTACTGCCTCGGGGGTGCACAGCTCGGCCGCCATAATCAGGTCGCCTTCGTTCTCTCTGTCCTCATCGTCAGTCACCAAAACCATTTTACCGGCCTTTATCGCCTCGATAGCCTCGTCAACTGTATTGAATTTAAAATCTTCCATTTTCATAGCCTCCCTTTTTAGACAAATCCGTTTTCAAATAAAGTCGCTTTACTTAAAACACTGGTTGTATTAGTTTTTGCTTTCTTATTATCAAACCGCAGCAGCTGCTCCACATATTTGCCGATGATATCGGTTTCTAAATTTACTTCGTCGCCCACCGTTTTAAAGCCCAGCGTCGTTTCCTTCGACGTATGCGGGATCAGCGACACCGAAAAAGTATCGTCCGTGACCTCCGTCACCGTAAGGCTGATCCCGTCGATAGCGATAGAGCCCTTGTGCAGGATATAACGCATCAGCTCCGGCGGCGTTTTGACAGTTACCACGTTAGCTATACCGTCCTGGCGGCACTTGCTGATAACGCCGATGCCCTCGACGTGGCCGCTGACGATGTGGCCGTCCAGCCCATCTATCAAACGCAGCGTCCGCTCTAAATTTACCCGGTCGCCGCTGCGCAGATCGCGCAGATTAGTAAGCCGTACCGTTTCCGGCATCACATCGGCAGTAAATTCGCCGCTGCCCAGCACTACTACCGTCAGACATACGCCATTTACAGCCACGCTGTCGCCTATTTTTAAATTATCCAGCACCTTTTTGGCGGCTACGGTCAAATGATAACTACTCTGTACCCGTTTTAAGCCGCGCACGGTGCCAAGTTCTGCAACCAAGCCTGTAAACATATCAGCAGCGCTTCCTTTCCACCCTGCCCGTCAGCAAAATATCTGCTCCTAAAGGCAGCGTTTCGGTATCTGTTAAAACATAACAATCTTCCATCAAGGCAAAGCCCCTGCCGCCCACCGGCGTCAACGCCTCCTTGCCGCCAATCAGCTTCGGAGCGATAAAAGCATAGATACGGTCAACCAGCCCGGCTTCTAAAAAGTCGCCGTGCACCGTGCTGCCGCCTTCCACCAAAATACTGGTAAGATTACGTTTAGCCAGCTCCTCCAGCAGCGCTGCTATAGGCAGCTTACCGTCAATTGACGGTAATTGCAGCACCGCTACCTTAGGCAGCGCCTGCAAAGCCTCCAGCTTCGTCTGCCTGCCGGCAGCCAGTTTCGTACCCGTCACCAGCAGGGTATCAGCTTCGCCGTCAAAAATTTTCGCCGTCAGCGGTAGCTCACAGTTACTGTCCAGCACTATCCGCAGCGGATTCCTTCCTTCTACAAGGCGCGTCGTCAGCTCAGGGTCGTCAGCCAGCACAGTATTTTTGCCAACTAAAATGCAGTCGTGGGCTCTGCGCAGATAATGCCCGTAAGCACGTGCATCCTCGCCGGTGATCCAT
The DNA here is from genome assembly GCA_900544795.1 of uncultured Phascolarctobacterium sp. Classification (GTDB taxonomy): domain Bacteria; phylum Bacillota; class Negativicutes; order Acidaminococcales; family Acidaminococcaceae; genus Phascolarctobacterium. The sequence continues at coordinate 45,529 of UQWM01000018.1, forward strand.
TTAGAATCGCCCGTCCTGCTCGCTATCTTACCGTCCAATGTCATTGCATATTTCATCGAAACGAACGGCCTTCCGGTCACGATCCAATGCAAAAACTTCTCGTTCAATAGTCGGGCCTCTTCCTCGCACACACCCACCGTCACTTCGATCCCCGCATCGCGCAAGCGTTTAAAGCCGTTGCCTGCCACCTTCGGATTAGGGTCTTCTATAGCCGCTACCACCCGCTTTAAACCGGCGGCGATGATCGCCTCGCAGCAAGGGCCGGTACGGCCAAAGTGCGAACATGGCTCCAACGTCACATAGATCGTGCCACCGCGGGCCAGCTTCTTCGCTTCCTTCAGCGCGTTGATCTCGGCATGGGGCTGACCTGCCTTATGATGATAGCCTTCACCCACCACCTCGCCGTCAGCGCTTACTATTACAGCACCCACCATCGGGTTGGGGCTGGTATCGCCTTCGGCCAGGCACGCCAGTGCCAGTGCCTGCCGCATATATAATTCGTCGTCCATCCAGTCACCTTCTTCAGCAAACTTACGGTGCCCGGGCATCAAAAAAGCCATAGGCAAAACCGTTGGGGTTTTACCTATGGCTCGCAAAACGAACTCATAGCTGCCTTTTCTCATCCAGACTATACTGTCGGTACCGGAATCACACCGGATCATGCTCCACCAGGGAAGCTCGCGGACTATAACCGCCGGTAGGGAATC
>UQWM01000019.1 GCA_900544795.1 uncultured Phascolarctobacterium sp.
CCCGCTCAGCTACGGACGGCCTACGGTATTCTCTGCGGCGCTGTTGGGATCGGGCTGAACCTGCTGCTGTTTTTGGGCAAGTTCTTTGCCGGGACCCTCTCCGGCTCCGTCGCCATCACGGCGGACGCCTTCAACAACCTCTCTGATGCCGGTTCCTCTGTGGTCACGCTGCTGGGCTTCCGCATTGCCGCCAAAGCGCCGGACCCAGGCCATCCCTTCGGCCACGGCCGGGCGGAGTACCTCTCCGGTCTGGCGGTATCCATGCTGATTTTGCTGATGGGCGTGGAACTGGCCAAGGAGTCCCTGAATAAGATCCTGCACCCCGCTCTGGTGGAGTTCAGCTGGCTGGTGATCGGGATTCTGGCTGTTTCTATCTGCGTGAAGCTGTATATGGCCATGTATAACCGCTCCCTCGGCAAAAAACTCTCCGCACCGGCGCTGCTGGCGGCAGCAGCGGATTCGCTGGGAGATTGCATGTCCACCTCTGCCGTTCTGGTCGCCACTCTGATTGGCCATTACTTCCAGCTCCCGGTGGATGGCTGGGTGGGTATTCTGGTGGCACTGTTCATTTTCAAGGGCGGCATAGACGCCGCCAAGGACACCATCGATCCCCTGCTTGGAAAGCCCCCCACGCCGGAATTTGTTAAAGAAATTGAAGATCTGGTGATGGCTCACAAAGAGATCTCCGGTATTCACGATCTGGTGGTTCATGACTACGGCCCCGGCCGGGTGATGATCTCCCTCCACGCGGAGGTCCCGGCCACCGGCAGCGTCATGACGATCCATGACGCCATCGACAACATCGAACAGGAGCTGCACCGGAAGCTGGGCTGCGAGGCGGTGATCCACATGGACCCCATCGCCACAGATGACAGCACGACCGTTGTCCTCCGGAATAAGATCACAGAGCTGGCCCATTGCATCGATCCGGCCCTCAGTATCCACGATTTCCGCATGGTCCCCGGCCCCACCCACACCAACCTGATTTTCGACGTGGTGACGCCCTTCGGCTTCCGGTTGGAGGACACTGAGGTAGCCCGGCAGCTCCGGGCCCTCATCCGTACCTTTGACAGCCACTATGTCCCCGTGATTCAGGTGGAGCATTCCTACATATAATCTGACAGCGGCGGCCCGGAGTCATTCCGGGCCGCCGCTGTATGCACAGGCCGATCTTTTTTGATTTTTCCCGCAAAAGGCCTTTACAAGTTCAGGAAATATTGCTATAATAACAGGGCTGTATGGGGGCGTAGCTCAGCTGGGAGAGCGTACGGTTCGCATCCGTAAGGTCGAGAGTTCGATCCTCTTCGTCTCCACCAAATGTTGGAATTAGGAAGCCGCTGAATATTCAGCGGCTTTTTGTATTGTTTATTATACAAAGAGGTGCAATTATTATGAAAATAAGTCAAATTTATAATTTACAAAAAACTCAATATGAATTAGATTTTGTTGACATAGATCCAGAAGTAGATACACCTCTTTTTTTGGATCCATATTATATTTCCAAATGCGATTTTGATTTTGCAATAATAGCGGATAGCACTATTCGATCATATTTTGAATTTCTTTTAGCGCTTTTGCGGAATAACGAGATAAACGAAGCTGAAGAATTATTCTCGTATTTAGGAGAAAATAATGATATTTGTTTTGGTATGTCGCGTGGAAAACCTAATGGCCATGGTATGGGACCGAAAGATACCAGCTTAATATTTCAACAGCTTTTACAAAGCAAGGCTATAACAACGGGAGTAATGGAAGATATCGAAGACTTCCGTATATTCGTGCCAAATGTTGATAAAGATAAAGTTTCAGACATGACTGCTAATATTATTAAAATTCATTTAATCGAATACACAAAAGAACAATGTACTTTACATAGCATTCCACTAGTTCAAAACGTTCCTTCTGGTATGTATTGGAATAAAAAAACAAAAACATGGAACAACGATTACACAGAACGGCTCATATGCAATGACAAACCAATCTTATTAGTGCCTAAACGTATCGTGTCTTATTCTGATAAATATACTTCTGCTGAATATCGGCAGCACTTCGTCTTGAACTATCTTCAAAATGAGCATCTTCGCCTTCAAACAGCATTGGTAAAGAAGGTTACAGGCACCATAGTTTTACCGTTGACTAAAATCGGGGCGTTGTCCAAAGTGATTGTTTGGCCATTGCGTACATATTGATTGTTGCCGATGGTCATAAAATAGGTTTTATCGCCTTTTTCCATCGAAACATTTTGCAGGCCGGCATCCCAATATACTTGATAGTCCATTTTTTCCATCAGCGGACGCAGGGGCAGGTAAACGGTATCTTCTTGGACCATGATAGCTTCGTCAGGTGTCAGTACCAGTTCTTGTTGATCCATAACGATGGTGCCCGCACCAAGGTGAACTTTGATATCAGGACCATTGGCTTTAGCGATAGACCAGCCAAAGATGCCTACCAATAATAAGCAGACTACTACGATTACAGATTTTTTCATTTTAATTGACCTCTTTCCTTTCCTGCTGAGCAGGTTTGTTTACGGTTTTTATTATATACACTTTTTTCACTGTGTGAAGTTTTCAATATTTAAATATAAAGTATAAAAAAATTACAGTTTGGTTAAAAAATTAAGATAGCGGTTGCTTTTACTGTGCTTGCAGCTACCAGGATAGACACCGCCGCCCCTGCCAAAATCCAAATGTAAATAAAAAAACGACCTTTGTAAGCGCGCTGCTGTTAAAGGCCGTTTTGAACCATAAAAATTTATTTCGTTAATTCCTTGACAATCACTAATACCGGAAACGAGGCGTCAGGAAGATCGCTATGCCCACCGCTGATCTTTTCTTCGTAGGCGGCTCTGTCAAGCAGGTCAAAATCTACAATCACGTCATCGCTGTAATATTCCTTAGCCGGTTCGATATCTTCTTTGCGAATACCCTGCCAGGCAGACTTGGGAACCTTCGCGGTAAAAAACTCCAGGGTCGAGGATTTAGCGTGAAAAATCTGGATCGCGTCTTCAACAGTATACAACATAACTTTCAACTCCTGTCTTCTCAAAATCAACTGATCGCCAAAGCTGTTTTCAGCAACTATTGTTGTTAGGTCAATTATACCATAGAAAGGCGCCACAGTCAAAGTTTTTAATAATTATTATCAATTACATTAGTTGAGAAATATTATCCCGTCACCGCAGATAATAACGACGCTGCTTCTAAAGATAGCAGCGTCGTTATTGGCCGGTGGCAGCAGTTTTATTTTAATCTTCTTTGTTATTCTTCGATCGGTTTATCCTGCAATGCGGCATAGCCTTCTTCACCGGTGCGGATCTTGACCACATTTTCCACATCATAGATGAAGATTTTTCCGTCGCCATATTTACCCGTGTAGAGCACTTTTTTAGCTACTGCTACTACATCGACTACAGGTACGGCCGCAACTATCAATTCAACTTTCACCTTCGGCAGCAGGTGCACGCTGACTTCGGCGCCACGGTAATATTCAGTGTTGCCCTTTTGCAGGCCGTAACCCAAAACCTTGGTCACCGTCATCCCGGTGATGCCCAGGTTGTCGAGCGCTTCCTTTAAGGCTTCAAAACGCAGCTGCGAAGTAATGATGACCACTTTACTCATTTTGTGAGCGCCGTCAACTCGGGTTGCTGACGAAGCGGCGGTAGTAACATGGGTAACAGTAACTGCGGCGGCTTCCGACGGGCTGACAGCGCCGTGGAAATCTTCCAGAGCCGGCATAAAGTCGGCGTAGCAGCTAGCCAGTCCATGTTCTTCCATATCCAGCCCGGCAATCTCTTCACGGGCGCTGACCCGCAAGCCGATAGTTTTATCAATGATTTGGAACACGATAGTCATCACGATGGCGATATAAGCAGCGACGGCAATAACGCCAGTCGTTTGGGTGATAAGCATTGCGCTGCTGCCGCCATAAAGCAAACCGCCATCAACAGCGAACACGCCTACTAAAATGGTGCCTAAAGCACCGCAGACGCCGTGGACGGAGATCGCGCCGACAGGGTCGTCAATTTTTAAAGACTGGTCGAAAAATTCAACGGCAAACACTACCACGATACCGGCAATAATACCGATAACGAAGGAACCGGGCACGCTGACAGCGTCGCAGCCAGCAGTGATAGCTACCAGACCGGCCAAAGCTCCGTTCAAGGTCATAGAGACATCGGGCTTGCCATAGCGCAGCCAGGTCAGGAACATGGTCGCCGTAGCAGCCGCAGCGGCGGCCATATTAGTAGTAACAAAAATACTGCCGATAGAAGCCAGCACGTCGTCGCCAGTTGCGCACACGGTAGAGCCGCCATTGAAGCCGAACCAGCCGAACCAGAGGATGAACACGCCCAAGGCACCCAGTGTCAGGCTGTGGCCGGGGATCGCATTGACACTGCCGTCCGCGTTGTATTTGCCAATACGGGGGCCAAGGATCTTGGCGCCTACCAATGCCGCCACACCGCCGACCATATGGACGGCCGTGGAGCCTGCAAAATCATGGAAGCCCATTGCGCCCAGCCAGCCGCCGCCCCAGATCCAATGGCCGGAGATGGGATAGATGACCGCGCTGATCAAAATACTATACATACAATAGACCGAAAATTTTGTGCGCTCGGCCATAGCACCCGAAACGATGGTAGCCGCCGTAGCACAGAAAACGGTTTGGAAGATAAAGAAGGCCCAGGACGGATAAGTGCCGCTATAGTCTCCCTGCACAAAAAAGTCGGGCGTGCCGATGAGTCCGCCAATATCCGTACCAAACATCAGGCCGAAGCCAATTACCCAAAAGACGATACTGCCCAGACACAGGTCCATAAAGTTTTTCATAACGATGTTGCCGGCATTTTTAGCTCTTGTAAAACCTGTCTCTACCATGGCAAAGCCGGGCTGCATAAAAAATACCATAAACGCGCCTATCAGCACCCAAATCGTGTCCGCTGCTACATATTTTTCCATAACTTCCCCTCCAAATCCAATCATAAATATCTATTTTTTAATAAAAAAGAAGCGTACCCCTTGCGGGATACGCTTCTTCGCGTTGTTGGCTGATGCAGACGGCGCAATTAGTTATTAACGCCGTACAACAGCTTGCCGTAGGTTGGGTACGGCAGGTAATCTTCACCGATAAGGTTTTCGGCAGCGTCGGCATAGCTGCGCAGAATCTCCATTTCCTTTAAAACGGTATCGTGGTAGTAGTTGGCCTCTGCTTGCATATCGACGCATTTTTCAGCACCTTGCAGACCTTTAGCCAGTTTTTGGCCGCTATTGTACATTTTAGCGGTCAGGTCGGAAAGCTTGGTCGCCAGATCAGCTTCAAAACAGTTTTTGATACCCAGGGCTTTTTTAGTGGCCGCATTACCCAGCAGATCGCCAGTATAAGCGGCAGCGCCCGGCAGGATATCCTTATGCAGCATATCCAGCATGGTCAAAGCTTCGATGTTGATGGTCTTGACGTAATTTTCCAGCAGTATCTCTACACGGGAACGAACTTCGGCCTCGGTGAAGATGCCGTGTTTGACAAACAGGTCGATGTTCTTTTTCGCTTCCATATAAGGCAGCGCTTCCGGAGTAGATTTAAGATTGAGAAGCCCCCTCGATTTGGCCTCTTCGACCCATGCGTCCGTATAACCGTTGCCGTTAAAGACGATACGGCTATGCTTGGCAAAGGTTTCTTTGATCAATTTCTTGATGGCAGCATCTTTATCGGCTGCTTTTTCTAACTTATCAGCAAATTGATCCAAAGCTTCGGCAACGATAGTATTGAGCACGATGTTAGGCCCGGCGATAGAAAAGGCGCTGCCCAACATTCTGAACTCAAATTTGTTGCCGGTAAAAGCGAACGGCGAAGTACGGTTTCTGTCCGTATTGTCCTGCGTCAGGGCAGGTATCACTTCTCCGCTCAGCTTGAGCAAAGCTTCCTCGTCGTGATCGTATTTCTTCCCTTTGATGATAGCTTCCATGATATTGGTAAGCTCTGTGCCCAGGAAAACAGAGACGATCGCGGGCGGTGCTTCGTTGGCGCCTAAACGATGGTCGTTGCCGGCGCTGGCTACGCTGACACGTAGCAGGTCTTGATATTCGTCAACAGCTTTGATGATAGCTGCGAGAAACAGTAAGAAGCGGGTATTTTTATGCGGCTCGGGACCGGGGTTCAGCAAATTATCGCCTTCAGCAGTAGCGATAGACCAGTTGTTGTGCTTACCGCTGCCATTGACACCGGCAAATGGTTTTTCGTGCAGCAGACACACCAGGCCATGACGAAGGGCGATACGCTTCATAAATTCCATGGTCAGCTGGTTGTGGTCCGAAGAGACGTTGGTAGTGGTAAAGATCGGTGCCAGCTCGTGCTGCGCCGGAGCAACCTCGTTATGCTCGGTTTTAGCCAGTACGCCCAGCTTCCACAATTCTTCGTCCAGCTCTTTCATAAAAGCCAGCACCCTCGGTTTGATAATGCCAAAGTAATGGTCGTCCATTTCTTGCCCTTTAGGCATTTTAGCACCAAACAGGGTGCGGCCTGCATAAACCAAATCTTTACGCTGCTGCCACATTTCCTTATCGATCAAAAAGTATTCCTGTTCCGGGCCAACTGTTGTTACTACTTTTTCGGTATTTTGTCCAATCAGGGCCAAAATACGTCTGGCAGCGTGGTCGACGCAACACATGGAACGCAGCAGCGGCGTTTTTTTATCAAGCACTTCGCCGGTATAGGAGCAAAATGCCGTCGGGATACACAGGCAATCGTCTTTAATAAAAGCATAAGAAGTAGGGTCCCAGGCAGTGTAGCCACGGGCTTCAAAAGTAGCGCGCAGTCCACCGGAAGGGAAACTGGACGCATCAGGCTCGCCTTGGATCAGTTCTTTGCCTGAAAAATCCATGATAACGCGGCCATCGGCAGTAGGAGCGATAAAGCTCTCGTGCTTTTCGGCGGTGATGCCGGTCATAGGCTGGAACCAGTGGGTAAAATGGGTGGCGCCATGCTCTAAAGCCCAATCCTTCATAGCGTTGGCAATGATATTGGCGATAGGCATATCCAGTGCTTCGCCTTTCAAGACTGCATTTTTGAAGGTTTTGTAGGTAGCTGTCGGCAAACGGTCTTTCATCACCGTTTCGTTAAAAACCAGGCTGCCAAACATTTTTGGTACGTTACTCATAATTCTTCCCCCTTGCTTGATATAAAACAATATAAAACAAAAAAACAACAGCGGATTTAGGCCTTGGCCCACAACTTCGCTGTTGTTTATGCTGTGATTATAAATCACTTTTTTTGATTTGTAAAGAGTTTTTGCAAATATTTTTCGTTTTTTCTGTTTGAACGTTCGGAAAATTTGCCTAAAATAGCCTTTTTCTAGTAAAATTTGTATTAAATGTTCCGAAAATCATTGACAACCAAAATCAAACAAGCTAAACTAAAAAATGTAAAAAACGTACTCCAAGCAGTAATTTTGCTTTAGCAGGCGACGAGTGCCTTACATTCGCCGGCTCTACTAATAAATTTATTTAAAAGAAAGCAGGTTGCAAACCATGGCAAAAATGTTGTACGAAGGCAAAGCCAAAAAAGTTTTTGAAACCGAAAATCCTAACGAAGTCGTCATCTATTATAAAGATGATGCTACGGCGCTCAACGGCCTCAAAAAAGGCACTATCGTCGATAAAGGCATCATGAACAACACTATTACCAGCTTCTTTTTTGATCTGCTGGGCAAGCATGGTATCCCCCATCATCAAATCAAAAAACTCAGCGACCGCGAAGCACTATGCAAAAAGGTCGATATCATCCCCATGGAAGTTGTTACCCGCAACATCGCCGCTGGCAGCCTGGCTAAAAAAATGGGCGTCGAAGAAGGCTATATCCTCGCCCGTCCGCTGGTCGAGTTCTACTATAAAAACGACGACCTGGGCGACCCCATGATCAACGGCGACTATGCCGAATGCTTCCGCTTCGCTACCGACGCACAAGTGGCCGAACTGAAAGCTTACGCACTCAAGATCAACGAGATCCTCACCGCCTTCCTGGCTGAACGGAAGATCCGTTTGGTCGATTTCAAAATGGAGTTCGGCGTCGACGCCGACGGCAAAGTGATCCTCGCCGATGAGATCACCCCCGATACCAGCCGCCTATGGGACTGGGACACCAACGAAAAGCTGGACAAAGACCGTTTCCGCCGCGATATGGGTAGCGTCGAAGAAGCTTATCAGGAAATCATCAAAAGATTGACCGGTAAATAAACCAATAATTTTAGAACAGGATGATGACATTCATCATAGCCGATGCCGCACAATCAGCTGTATGGCTATGATTGGAAAAGTGCAGTTAAAATAAATTCAATAGCAGAGGTCCACTGCCACGGCAGTTTATTTCCGCTGTTTATTATTTGATTTTATTTTACTGCCAATCTAACTTCAGCACTGTTAAGATTAGTCGTAGAGTAAAATCTACGACTTTTTTATTTGCACCAAAGGAGGAAGTTTAATGTTCAACACTTTTATCAACGCTCTGCAACTGCCACCGCTGTACAAGCCCAGCGCCACCAACTTTTGGGACGAAGAGCATATTTCCCAGCAAATGCTGGCAGCTCATCTTGATAAAAACTTTGAGGGCGCCAGCCGCAAGTTTACTTTTATCGACGCTTCGGCTGACTGGATCAAAAACAACCTGCCGCCGCGTCAATTTCCACAACTTTTAGATGTCGGCTGCGGCCCCGGACTTTATACGGAGCGTTTTTGCAGACTTGGTTATCAGGTCACCGGCATTGATTTTTCCAAGCGTTCCATAGTCTACGCCAAACAGTCTGCCCAAAAGCAGACACTGGCCATCGACTACCACTACCAGGACTATTTGACCATGGATTTTTACTCTGCTTTTGACCTGGCGACTTTTATTTACTGCGATTACGGAGCTTTAAGCACCGCAAATCGGGCACTGATCCTGCAAAAAATCTATCAGGCCTTAAAACCCGGCGGCCGTTTACTGCTTGATGTTTTTTCGCTGGCCAAATTCCAGGCTTTTGCCGAAGCACGAACCTGGGAACACTTCCCGTTAGGCGGCTTTTGGCGGGCCGAACCCTATCTGGAAACCAAAAACTGCGTCAAATATCCTGAGCATGTGACTTTAGAACAATATGTTATCGTTACCGACACACGCTCCGATGCTTTCTATATCTGGAATACCTATTTCACACCTGATAAGCTGGAAAAAGAAACTACGGCAGCAGGCTTTAGGACTATTGCCTTATACGGCGACGTATCAGGCAGTACTTATAGCGCAGCCAGCCCTACGCTGGCGCTCCTTGTCGAAAAATAATTCGCTGCTTAGCTTCAAACTGCTACCTTGCGCTACACTTTCTGTTATATAATATAAATAGCAAGAAGCTTAGAAAGCAGGTGCCGCCATGGAGAAAAAGGCTTTAATCGCCCATTGCCTTACTTATCACAACGCTGTTGAAGATTACCCTTTTGCCGATAATGATCTCACTATTATGCGCCACCCGGGTGGTGGTAAATGGTTTGCCTGTATTATGCATCTTCAAGGCAAGCTGTGTATCAATTTAAAATGCGATCCGGTAAAATCCGAATTTCTGCGTAAAACTTACGCTGGCGTTTACCCGGCCTGGCATATGAACAAGGAACATTGGAACACCGTTGAAGTTGGCAGCGTGCCTAAAAGCGAACTATTCGCCATGATCGCCCACAGCTTTGAACTGACGGCACCCAAAATACCGAAAGCTAAATCCAAGAAAAAATCTGAGACATAAAAAGCACCGCCAAAGGGAGTTCAACTTAGGGATTTACGAAAACAAGTAAATTTTTGACCGACTCTCTTCAAGCGGGAGCGAAAAGTTAAGACCACACCGAAGGATAAAACCTTTTGTGTGGTCTTTGAGTTATTAGTAAGAATGATTACTGTTCAAAATAATCGATAAAGTCAATGTATTCAAGTTGTCTTAATCGAACATACATTGCTTTTAATGATACTGAGTATGAAGATGCTAGATAGGTTATGTTATTAATTTTGTCAGCAACTGTATCATGCTCAATAGTAATATTTTCGCAATATTTTTTTAAAGGTAAGTAAGGCATTAATATTGCACCTGCCAAATAATTAGCTTGCCATTCACATCTTGCTTCCGCTTGCTCAATTATCTCGCAATTAATCTCTCTTTCTGTGCAACTTAAAAATGATAACACCTTTTTTTCTTTAGCTATTTTGTTAACAATACTACGGTGAAGTAACCAATGTGAAAATTCATGTGCAAGTGTAAACCTATAACGATTTATCATATTGGGAGCAGTTAAAAGGGAATCAATAAAGATAGTTTTTCCATTACAAAATTCATCTTCATAACATTTATTTTTATTATTCCAAAGACTTACATCACCTTTTCCACAAACTATCATCCCGTGAATGCTTCTATCTTTTGATATAAATGTAGGAGTAATATTTAACCCGTTGGACAGTATAATATTCTCAATATTTACTGGCATAATGTTTGTTAAAAGTAGTGGGTTTTCTTGCTTCAATATTTTGCGAGCATGAACTATATCAAGAAAAGTTTTATCTACAAAAGGAACATCTACATTAGTTGAAATCATAGTATATGCCTCCTTTTATTGCCATTCGCTTGGCAAGTTGAGGCTGTGTTTAATGTCGTTGAATACTACATCAAAGTTGCCATTAAATATATCATCATTTTCTTTTCTGGTGCCAACTTTCTTTTCATATACTCGATTTGAAAAGATACTGTCTGGAGAAAATCCAGTCCGATTTTCTGCATTAGCTATGAATATTTTCTTGAATTTATTAAGTTGTTTTTTCTGTAATTCATTAAAGTTATATGTACTAACATACGTATCATACCCTTGGGAAATTCTATCTTTTATCGTAGGTATTTTTCGTACACCAAAAGCTTGTAACAAGAAATCCCATATTGAACCTTGCGGGTAATCATATATTTTTTGCAACTGATCCTCATCAAGATAAATATCAGGCTTTTTAACCCATTCATCCATATATTCTACTTCTTGCTCTGTTGGCTGATAATCTGATTTTTTTGTGACTTTTTCTTTAATAGAAGTTATAACCTCATCAGTAGTTTCATTAACTTGTTTTTCAAATATTTTTTTAGCTTTATCAATAGGAATATTATCGACAACCTTGTAATCGTCACCATGTATAAAAACACGCTCAATCATTTGGCTAGGGTCCACATTATCAATAATAAAATACTCGCCTTCTGTTTTTCCTCCTCCGCCAACGGTAGTTGTTGTTCCTCCGACAACTGTTGTTTCATTTAGTTTCTTTGTTCCTTTTCCATCATCGTCCATTCTGCTACACAAACCAACAAAGTCAAGTATTCTAAAGCTGTACTTCCCACTTTCTTTAGTATCAAGCCTAGCACCTCTACCTACCATTTGAATGTACTTACCAACAGAGTCAGTTAACGCTGCGAATCCAATATAACGAACACAAGGAATATCAACACCAGTACTCATAATATCAACAGAAGTAACAACATAAGGTTTTTGAAATGGCTTTTTAAATTGATTCTTTATAAATTCATTTGATTCAGAGCTATTAGAAATAACTGTATGAGCATACTTCAATCCATTATCAGAACCGTCATTAAATAGTTTATTTATAGCTTTAGCCATCATAATACAATGTATTTGGCTTGCGCAGAAAAGAATTATTTTCTCCCCAAATTGTGTATTTTTCTTGATTTCTTCAGCTATTCGGTCACATCGTTCTTCAGATAAATATTTTTTCTCAAGCTGTTCAAGCTTTATTTTTTGCTCTTTTGGAAGTTCTATTCGTTCTCGTGTATCAGGGTCAAGGACATATTCGAATAATATGCCTTCGTCTTCGGCTTCCTTTGTTAAATGTGTTTTAATTTCTAAAACATCATAAGGCGCAAGGAAACCTTCATCAATACCTCTTTCCAAATCAAACTGATAATCTGGCTCTTGAGTTTCGCACCCAAATAGTTTATATGTATCTGCAATTTCTAAATCTTCTGGTGCAACATCCTTGCCTTTTTTACCAACAGCTATTCTTGGTGTTGCAGTTAAACCGATTTTAGGGCAGTGAAAATGATCAAGTACTAACTTTCGGTTTACAGAAATCGACCTATGACATTCATCTACAATAATTAAGTCATAAAAGTTATTTGGAATTTTTGAGAATAGTATTTCTAAAGTATCAATAACAACAATATGAATTGGAATATTGGTTTTTAACTTAAAATTTGATGTTTTAATCCAATCTGCATTGTAGTATCTTGGGGAGATTAGAGCAAAACCTTCTTCTAAAGCTTGTTTAGCTAGCAATCTTCTATCCACGACAAAAAGAACCCTTTTGCAAAGTGAACTATCAAGCATAGCTTTTGTAAAAGCAACCATTGTTCTTGTTTTTCCAAGTCCAGTTGCCATATGCACGAGCATTTTCTGTTTGCCACTTTTATATTTTTCTATAAGAGTGTTTATACAATCAAGCTGATAGTATCTTTCTTTATTGATATTTGAATCATAACCACCAGCAATAGTTGTATCAATTTTAATAGGCTTATTGGAACGTTTCACTTTTTCTTGGTTTATTTTATCTCGCATTTCATCGTAAGAAAGAAATTCTTTGACAGGCTTGTATTCATCATCAAGCCCTTGCCAAGTCGTATCCAAAAACAACATTCTATCTTCGGAAACAGCATATAAAAAACGTGGTTTTAGCACTTGTCTACCAATAAGAAGTTGACCGAGTGCTTTCTTTTCATTGCTAAGTTTATTTTCAATGATAGCTATTACTTCTTTAGAATAAGCATCCACAAGAGTTATATCAGGGGTAATAAACTTCTTGCCAATTTCAGATTGTAAATGCTCGGGTATGCTGTATGAGTGTTGATAAAGCAAGGTATCGTTTAAAACAAAGCCTAATTGCTCTAACTGCTTAATAACTTTTATATCGACAACACTTGCCTCGTTGCCGTTAATGTTAGCCATAACTATTCCTCCTCACCCCAAATGTTTTTTAAAGTTAAATTAACCTTATTTTGCGCTTTAACACACATGATGTTTAGCTTTTCTTTTAGTATTTCTGCATTATCCCATTCTTCTATAATAGATTCTTGTTGCTTGATTGTTGGAACTGATACTATAAATGATTTTATATCATCTTTGTTAATGCTCGGATATGATGATTTTTCCATTACTTTTTTCATTTGCAACATTAAATCATCAGAATTCATAAAAAGAATATATAAATATTTAGGTAATATTTTATCATAATCTTTAATAGATAATATTGCAAAACCTGTTGAATATATAGTGTTTGGAGTTGGCGATTCATCTAAAAAAGAGAAACCTTTTAAATTAGGTCTAACTGTGGAAATGATGACATCGTTCTTTTTTGCCACTCTTTTAGCTCTAGAAGGTGCATTTTCACCTTTTAGTTTATTTGAGTAATCAATGACTCCTGTTCCGTTTTCTACACTAGATATGTCAACATATATAAATTCTTTGTCTGCAAATTCTTTTTTAGGGTCTATTGAAGTCGCATTAACTGTTATTAATTCATCGAGAGGATATTTTTTTTCACCAAGGGTGTTGTCAACATCAAGTATAATTAGGTTTGAAAGTATATCTTTGGATGCTGAAATAAGTTTCATAGATTTAGAATATTTAGATATAAACATTTCCTGTTCCTGAATACTAGGCAATGGTATTTCCCAATTACCCATATCTTCAAAAGTAAAATTCATTCTAACACCGTTGCCAACATTAGCCTTAGTAGCAACATAGTCATTAAAGTGCTTGTCTTTAATCAATATCTCAAGATACTCTGGCAATAACTCATCTTCTTTAGTGCCAAAAACAACATAGGCTCCGCTGATTATTTGATTATCATAGTCGTGTTTATTTAGTCCAATAGAGCCAACATTAACTCTATAAGGATTGTAACAAAACTCATTTTTCTTTACTAAATAATAGCTTTGGTTGGTTTCCTCAGGTGTTGCATTTTCATTTATGAAAACACCTATTTCATTGGAAACACCAAGAGTTCTCCACCTTGTTTCTGGTAATTTGTTTGGTTTTACCTTTTCAGTATTTTCAATTAAATATGGAGCCAATTTTACCATAGGATACTTTGCACCCATTTTAAAAATCTCATCAATCTTTTTTAACTGTGGGAAAGCTTCTAATGCCTCTTTGCTAATATAATTAGATACATATTCTCTAACAATATCGGCCTCAATTGCGTTACTAAGATTAAATCTTGAAAGTATTGCAAAAGCCTCTCCGAGTTCAGCTGTATATAACTCTCTAAATCTAATATCAAGAGATTCTATATTATCTGGAGTTTTGTCACCTATTAGTTTAGTCCATGCTTTTAGTTGAGTGTCATTAAGCATAGAATGATAAGTTGTTGGATTATATGAAAAGGAATATGCCTTGGTGGTTTTTTGCTCTATCTCAGCATCGGTTTTACCTTTCCACAATTCATCTACCTGTTTTAATTCAAATTTCATTTCTTTTTCCGAAATTTGTTTGGCCTTAACTTTCCTAAATAGCGCGGTAGTTTTCTTCTCAACATCATTTTGCTGTTTTATTCCGTTAGTTTCCTCAACTTCTTGACGGATTTTTCTTTTAATTCTAGGGTCAATAGATTTTATCCAACTTGCATCTATCATAAATGAATTGCTTTTTTCTGGTGGGGTTAGACCTTGCTTAATATAGGTATGATAAATATTTAAAGCATCTACAAGCTGTGAGTTAGATTTAGGTTTTCTGTTTGTTCCCATTGTATATCCATCATCTTGCACTTGATAAAACCAAGTCTTTGTTGTAGGTTGTCCCTTTTCAAAAAGAAGTATTGAAGTTTTAGGGCCCACACCACTTTTACTTACAAAAACACCTTGTGGCAAACCAATAACAGCCTTTAAATTTGCTTGATTTAAAAGCATTTCTCTTAGTGTCTTAGCACTAGTTTGGTCCCAAGTTAAAAATCCTTCAGATACAATTACTGCGCATCTTCCGCCATCTCGCAAACTGTCAAGCATTAGTTTTACAAAAAGAATAGTCGTTTCTTTCTCTGTGCTAAAGTCTTCCCATACATTTGGATAAGATGTTTGGTCTGTTTCTGCACCAAACGGAGGATTGGCTAGTATTACAGTTTTACTATTCGGCATAATACTAGTACCAAATTTATTAAGTGAATCTCCTTGCTCAATGTTTCTTGGATTAAGACCTCTAATATACAGGTTTACTGCTGCCATTTTCTTAATCATACCAAGATACTCAACACCAAAAACACCATGTCTATAAAAGTTTTGTGTTTGCATATCATTTGGCCAATCTTCATCTAACTGAGCAAAGTAATTTTTAAACCACTCTCTTAATTCTGGATGAGCCTTTTCTCCTGGATATATAGCGTCTTCACCCTCACATCTATCCAAAACAAATTCATAGCTATCAAATAAGAAACCTCCCGTTCCACAGGCAGGATCCATAATTAAATCATCAATCGTAGGCTCAAGTAATCCAACCATAAATTGACGGATATGGTCGGGGGTTCTATATAATCCTATATCTTTTGTACCGCCTGTTTCAGATAGTGCAGATTCAATGGCATCACCTAAAAGGTCTGTTTTAACAAGTAAGGCTTCGTCAAGGTTCGATACCTCTGTAATGACCTCTTGCAAGTTACCACCTATAACATTGTTGGTGAAATTTGAATTTGAGAAAACACTTTGAATTAAAACCAATTCATCCATAACCTTTGGAGTTAATTCTGTATTTTTAATTATTTGCCCAACCTCAGTGACAATATTCCCATAAAAAGGAAAGTGGACAGTATTTAAAACGCTAGTGATAGAAGCACTATCAATACTTTTTAAATAGCTAAATAGCCTTTTTTGTTTTTCTTGTTTCAGTTCTTCATTCGTATCAGTGAACAATTGACGTAAAACAGAAAATTCACCATCCCGTCTTAATTTAACTTCAAATATTCTTAATAACAATAATTCGATAATATATTCAACTCTTTGCACTGGTGTTCCGGCAGGTCGTAATAATTTATGCAATTTTTTTAAGCTATTATTTGTTTTATCATCTGTATAATGTACTGTTGAACGTCCCATTTTTTATTATTCCTTTCCCTCTATAGATATTAATTCGACCACATCTTCAATGCCTACATTCAAAGCAGTACAAACTTTAACAAGCACATCCATGCTTACATATTCATTCTTAGAAAGTTTTGCAATAGAAGAAGAACTAATACAAGCCATTTCTTGCAAATCTCGTTTTTTCATATCTCTATCAATAAGTAATTTCCATAATTTCTTATAGCTAACTTTCATTTTGCACCTCATCCTAATAAAATTCATACATATAATTTACTTATTATAACACAAAAACTTTGAGAATGCAATGATATTACAGTGTATTTAAATATTATATTCAATAATTCGGCATCTGAAATTTTCGGGTGTCTATTTTTTTGCGATTTTTTATCTAAGTGGCTAAAAAAGCACCATTTTCTTTTGACTATGACTTAGAGGGAAATATATTTTGTTAAAAAAATCCGCTCAAAATCTCATTTCATCTCCAGTGGAAGATAAGCAAATATTTTTTTCAAAACCGTCAGATTTGACATCTTCTCAAGGCTACTAGGTAGAGGCGAAAATATTTTTTTGAAAAATCCTCATATTTGCATATTCTCGTGGCTGTATAGTGAGAGAACAAAATTTGCCCCTTGAAAGGAGGTGGAAAAAATGAAGTACGACAACTTACCCAAGTATATCAAGGATAACGCTTCCTTTTGTTTGTGGAAATACGAAGAACGTAAGAACGGTGAAAAACCAACTAAAGTTCCATATCAAGTCAGTGGTAAAAAAGCAATGCCTAATAATGAAAAAACTTTTACTACCTTTGAAACTGCTTTAAGTGTAGTAAACAAATTTGATGGATTGGGGCTTGGCGTTTTTGGTGGCATTTCGGCTATTGATATTGATAACTGTATCAATGAAGATGGTTCATTAACGGATATGGCAATAGCCATTATCGCACTTTTTGATGGATGTTATATTGAGAAAAGTCCATCAGGAAGAGGATTTAGGATATTATTTATTACAACCAATTTCAAGTATGACAAGGATAGGTATTATATCAACAATCAAAAAATTGGACTTGAAGTATATGTATGTGGTGCTACAAACAAGTTTGTAACCTTAACAGGTGATGTGGTCAAAAATGGTGGTATTATCAATGTCACTGATAAACTGCAAATCCTGCTAGACACATATATGCTGCGTAGTGAATTACCAAATCAAAATAACACCAATCAAAACACTTGCTCGTATTTATCTGATGATGAGGTCTTGCTCAAAGCGAAAGCTTCAGCTAATGCTGCGAAGTTCATGGCTCTTTGGAACGGAGAAATACCAACAGGTAAATCTCATAGCGAGGCCGATATGTCTTTAGCGACAATCCTTGCATTTTGGTGTGGTAGGGATATTGAGCAGATGGATAGGTTATTCCGAAATTCAAGCTTAATGCGTGATAAGTGGGATAGGGCTCAGAGTGGTTCTACCTACGGCAGGCTGACTCTTGAAAAAGCAATTATGGGAGTAAGCGATACATTCACACCCATTGTAAGACTATCCCCACAAGAAGACTTTGCTGAGCAACAAACTCAAGATTTAAGAGCAATTAAACCTTTTAGCAACAGTAAGTATCCCTGTACCGATATCGGAAACAGTAACCTCTTTGCTGATTACTTCAAAAGCATTGCAAGATATGTTCCAGAACGCAAACAGTGGTTTGTGTATGATGGCAAGGCTTGGCAAGGTGATATAGGCAATTTAAAGGTTATGAACCAATGTAAAAAGCTCGCAAACAAGCTGATGCATTATGCTTTATCTATAAAAGAAGAGGATACTCGCAAGCTATATATCGACTACGCAAAGAAGTGGCAGACTCGCAGAACACGAGAAATTATCTTGCGTGATGCACAGGATATACATCCGCTGCCTATGAGCGAATTTGATAAGGATATTTATTTACTCAACTGTCAAAACGGTACTCTTAATTTGCAAGATGGTAGCTTTTATCCACACAATCCCTCTGACTATATTACAAAAATAGCTGGTGTTAGATATGACCCTAATGCCAAATGCAAGCGTTGGGAACAGTTCATTGATGAGGTTATGAGCGGTGACAAGGAAAAGGCAGAGTTTTTGCAAAAGAGCCTTGGATATGCCTTGACGGGTGATACCAGATACGAAACCATGTTTATCCTATTTGGTGCAACTACTAGAAATGGCAAAGGCACTTCAATGGAAACATTCCTGCGTATTTGTGGGGATTACGGCAAAACTTGCAGACCAGAAACGATTGGTATGAAAGTAAACAATAGTAGTTCATCTCCCTCAGAAGATGTTGCGAGGCTTGCAGGTGCAAGGTTTGTAAATATCAGTGAGCCAGATAGAAAACTAACACTTAGTGCAGCTTTGCTTAAAACCCTCACAGGCAATGATACCATCAACGCAAGATTTCTACACGAAAACAGTTTTGATTTCAAGCCACAATTTAAGATTTTTACAAACACCAATCATCTTCCTATTGTAACGGATCTAACCCTCTTAACTAGTGGTCGTGTAAAGATTATCCCGTTTGAACGACATTTTGAAGAATGGGAGCAAGACAAAGGATTAAAGGCAGAATTCACAAAAGAGGAAAATCTAAGCGGTATTCTCAATTGGGTGCTAGATGGATATCGTAAGTTAAAGCAAACAGGTTTTAATGTTCCAAGTTCTGTAACCGAAGCTACCCTTTCCTATCAAAGAGAAAATGATAAGGTTGCTCAGTTCATTGAGGAAAAATTAGAGGAAAACGGTAATTCTGAAGAACGCACATCTGAAGTATATCTTGCTTATCAAGGCTGGTGCAGAGAGAATGGCTATTATCCAGAAAATGCCCGTAACTTTAAGTCTGCACTTTCCAATATAGGCACAATTATAAGGAAAAGGCCTCGAACAGGTGGGGATAAAACCACAATGCTCATTGGGTATCAACTATTGAGAGGACAGGATTTTCTATCTTGATAATCACAATTGGGCAAGTTGTGGCAAGCATTTTAGGTTGTTTTATATATCACTCTTTATATAGAGAATTACCATTATTACCTGCCACATACTGCCCACACAATAAAAAACGAAGGGAGCAATGCTTATGAAACTACCAGATTTAGTTAATTCATTAATGCCATACAACCTTTTAACAGGTTAATGGATGCCAGCCACACGCAGAAAGTCCGCAAAAGTTTTAAGGAGATGTACCCTTTTCAAACACAATAAAAATTTAGGAGGAATCTATTATGCAAAATTATCCACTTATTAAAATGAATCAGGAAGGCACATTGTTTCACCCACAACATTCTTTTTGTTCAGATGAATATGTACAAAAAATGTGTGACCTTTATCTATCAAGTCAGATTGATTTAGACGATGAAGGTAAAACACACAAACACTATCGTCTACACGCCAAAAATCCACACAGCATGGAAGATTATTTAGCATATGACATTATGTGTCCGAACTGCAGCAAGTTGCTTAAACCCATTGGCAGACCAATAGACTACAATGAACTAGGTCTTTACACTTGTCCTATATGTGATAAAAAATAAGGAGGAAACCTATTATGAATTATAATGAAAGCAAAATTCACACCAGCTCACCAGAGTATGATAAGCATTTTTGGAATGCCATGCGAGGAAACGATGACAGTTATGCTAATCTAGCAGTAGGACGTAGTCCTGAAACAGGAACACACGCTATGCCAACCACTTCACACAACAAATATATGACTGCTCTTGAAAAAGAGAGTTTATTCCGTAATATTGGCACAACCATTAATGCATATGGTACTGGATATCGTATTTTCGCAAAGAACTGTGATGAACTTGCCCAGTGGGTATCAGAGGGTGATACAATCCCTATTTATGATGGTATCAATGATTTTACAACCAATACCGTTGATAGTTGGAAACTAGCTGCTTTTGTAAAGTTGGATGAAGATTTCGTGCGTGATGTTAGTTTCGATATTGAAAACTACCTCATAAATCGTCTTGCCAAGAACTTTGGCAAAGCAGAGGAAAATGCTTTTATCAACGGCACAGGCAATCAAATGCCTACAGGTATTCTAAACGCCACTGGTGGCGCAGATGTGGGGATTAACACCAACTCACTAACTTATGACGATGTTGTTGGTTTGTACTTCTCTGTAAAATCAGAGTATCGTAAAAACGCTGTGTGGCTGATGAATGATAAAACTGCTTTGGCTCTTCGCAATCTCAAAGATAGTGCTGGGAATTACTTATGGCGTGACAGAGATGATACTATACTAGGCAAAAAGGTAATCATATCTGAATATATGCCCGATGTAGGTGCTGGTGCTAAGCCGATTGCTTTTGGTGATTTCAGCTACTATTGGGTTATTGGCAGAAAGCCAATAAGTGTTAGAACACTTATTGAAAAGTTTGCTGTACACAATCAAATAGGCTATCTTGCCTTTGAGTTCCTTGATGGAAAACTTATTCGCCCTGAGGCAGTAAAGGTTATCCAAATAAACACCTAATCTAACTGGTTAAGTTTTTTGGGAATTGGCACAGTGGAATTTTCTATTGTGCCTATTTCCCCAAAAACTATACCTTTTACATCTAGATACACATTGAATTTATCACCATTATACGCAGTTTATCTAGGCTATGCCTTTAATACCCCGTTTGAATTCGCGTTTTTGTGCGTGAAACCCCACACCCGTTGTCCAAGCAAAAAGGTACAGGGATATAACACCCCCTACCCCTAATCGAAAGGAGGAGTTCCTATGGATGAAAAGACCATAAGTATTACTGAAAAAGTAATCGGTGATACGTTGTATATTATTGAATCAGCAGTCAGCAGCACTGCCAAGGAAACAACGTATGATAAGCTGAAAAGATTGATTCTAAATAACACCACAAACCTTGAAATAAAGAACGTTTCTTAACCTAAATACCTTGACTTCTTCACAGTAGTATGGGAACATAGAGTACCGCTTGAAGACTGTCGGAAAGGAGGAAAATATGAATAAAAGACAGTCTAACACTACTGTGAAGAATAATGGTATAATGACAGCTTTGTACTGTCGTCTTTCAAGAGATGATGAGTCGCAGGGTGATTCAAATAGTATTACAAATCAAAAAAATATATTACAAAAATATGCTGATGACAATGGTTTTACAAACACAGAGTTCTTTGTAGATGATGGATTTAGTGGCACAAACTTTGACCGACCAGATTGGCTTCGTCTCATCTCACAAGTGGAAGAAGGCAGCGTTAGCACTATCATTGTAAAAGATATGAGCCGTTTGGGTAGAGATTACCTTAAAGTTGGCTACTACACCGAAGTTCTGTTTCCCAGTTCAGACATTCGATTTATTGCTATAAACAATGGAGTCGACAGTGATAATCAGCAAGACAGCGATTTTACACCCTTCCTTAATATCATCAATGAATGGTATGCTAAAGACACGAGTAAGAAAATTCGTGCTGTGTTTAAGTCAAAAGGTCAATCTGGGAAGCCACTTTGCACCAATCCACCTTATGGTTATATCAAAGACCCCAATGACAAGTTGAAATGGATTGTTGATAAAGAAGCTGCTAAAGTGGTAAAAGAGGCATTTCACTTGTGTATGCAAGGCTATGGCCCTACGCAAATAGCTAAAGAGTTCACCAAGCGTAGAATAATGAATCCAACCGCTCATGCCAAGGCTAACGGAATCAATGTTCCAGATAACAGAGACCATGACGATGATTATATTTGGCGTGGTAGCACAATTGTTCATATGCTTGCTAGGCAAGAATATTTAGGGCATATGGTGAACTTCAAAACCTATCGAAAGTCCTATAAGCAGAAAAAGCAGATGAAGAATGACCCGTCAGAATGGGTGATTTTCGAGAATACCCACGAAGCAATCATTGAGGAACCTGCATTTGAGGTAGTGCAGAAAATACGAGATGGCAGACGTAGGCTTACACCGATGGGCGAAATGCCAATTCTCTCAGGTATGCTCTTCTGTGCTGATTGTGGCAACAAGCTATATCAAGTGCGTGGACGTGGTTGGGAGCATGAAAAAGAGTATTTTGTGTGTGCTACTTACCGTAAGATTAAGGGCGGCTGCAGTTCTCACCAAATTCGAAATGTTGTCGTTGAGGAATTACTCCTTGATGGTATTCGCCGAGTAACAGCTTTTGCCAGAGACCATGAGGAAGAATTTGTGGAGATGGTTACTAAGAAAACGCAGATAGATCTTGATAGAAGCTTGCGTGATGGTAAAAGAGAATTAGAGCAATCACAGGCTCGAATAAGCAAACTGGATGATATTATCCAAAGGCTTTATGAGGACAATATTGAAGGGAAAATTTCAGATGAGCGTTTTGCTAAAATGATCGCAAATTATGAAGCAGAACAACATACCCTTGAAAGCCGAGTAGCAGAACTTAAATCTAATATAACCACAGAAAAGGAAAGTTCTCTTAATGCAAGCCACTTCATCAACTTAGTAAGAAAGTACACCGATATACACGAACTCACAGCTGAGGTTATTCGTGAGTTCATTGAAAAAATCTATGTTTACAAAGCAGAACGCATTAATGGTAAAAGGGTACAGCATATTAAAATCGTATGGAATTGTATTGGTGAGTTCGACCTACCGACCATTTCTAAGCATGAAAAAAAGGCATAGCCGATGTTAACGACTATGCCGATATTTTCAGAGATTATCAATCCCTAATACTCACCCTCAAAAAGGCGGTGCTTTTTTACTTTATACTTCAGTCCAGCTTTACAGCTGTGCCCGATACACTGACCATCAGCATACCGTTGTTTTCGCCCAGCACTTCATAATCGACGTCGACGCCGACAACAGCATCTGCGCCCAATTTTGCCGCGCGCTCGGCCATTTCAGCCAGGGCTTTTTCGCGAGCTTCCTGCAATTCCTTTTCGTAGGTACCGCTGCGGCCGCCAATAATATCGGTGATACTGGAAAACATATCTTTGATAAAGTTGACACCGGAAACGACTTCGCCAAACACGATGCCTTTATAGGCCACGATTTTTCTACCTTCGACAGATGGGGTAGTAGTTACGATCATTACTGCTCAGCTCCTTATTTTACAGTTACCAATTCATATTCTCTGGTACCCATGCCCAATTTTTCAGCATGCTCCAGGCAGGTTTTCCATTCAGATTCCGGCGTCAGGTTGTGGAAATGGTCGTGTCCCTTGCAACCTGCCGGGTCGGCTTGCAAATGGTCGTCCAATAGCGAATTGGCCATAACTGGTGCTGCATTGACCAGATCTGCGCAGGCCTGATCCAGTGCAACCGGGTCGAAGGAAGCCAGCATGCCGATATTCGGCACTACGGGCGCGTCATTTTCGGCATGGCAGTCGCAGTAAGGCGATACATCGACGATCAGGCTGATATGGAAATGCGGTCTGCCGTGCAAAATAGCCCAGGCATATTCAGCCATCTTTTTATTGAGGGCTTCCATGCTGGAACCGTCAGCAGGAGGTTTAACAGCATCCATAGGACAAGCACCGATGCAGCGGCCGCAGCCGACACATTTATCCATGTCGATATGGGCTTTTTTATTTTCGATGATAGGCGCGCCATGAGCGCAGATACGCACACAGGCACCGCAACCGATACATTTACGTTCGCTGATATGGGGCTTGCCGTCGTGGTGCATTTCCATTTTTCCAGCACGCGAGCCGCCGCCCATACCAATATTTTTGATAGCGCCGCCGAAACCCGTGGCCTCATGGCCCTTAAAATGGTTGAGGGTGATAACGATATCGGCATCCATCAGAGCCTTGCCGATTTTAGCTTCTTGGACCAGCTCCCCATGGGGAACTGCCACATAGGCCTCGTCCGTGCCTTTCAAACCATCGGCGATAATAATATGGCAGCCAGTAGAAAAGGGGCTGAAGCCATTTTCGTACGCCGCTGTAATGTGTTCCAGCGCATGTTTGCGGCGGCCTACATATAAAGTATTGCAGTCAGTCAAAAACGGACGACCACCCTTAGCGTTGATAGCATCGACGACCACTTTGGCATAGTTGGGTCTTAAAAAGGATAAGTTGCCCGGCTCGCCGAAATGGATCTTGATGGCTGCAAATTTGTTTTGAAAATCGATCTCTCCAATACCAGCTGCTTCGATCAATTTGCCCAACTTCTGCGGCAGGCTCAACCCGCCGTATCTGGTGCGCATATCTGAGAAATAAACCTTGGCCTTAGTCATATTCCATTCCTCCCTTATAACAATCCCGGTAAATACAGGTCGCTGCTGTCGATAGCGGGCCGGCCCAGGGGCCGTGACGGTACAAAGGTGCCGTGGCAGTCGCTGCCGCCGCTGATGAGGAGCTGATGCTGCCGGCAATAAGTGAGCAGTGCCGCCGTATCAGCTTTGCTGTGCCCCGAGTGATAACATTCGAACCCGTCAAAATCTTCCTTCGCCAACTCTAAAAGTGTCGCCGCCAGCCCCGGACCGTGAAAACCGCTGGCCGCATGGGCGCAAAGAGCCACTCCACCGGCGCCGTGAATAGCGTCTACAACCTCTTTGACACTTGGAAAAGTCGGAAAAGCAAGATCATGTTCTTTGGTAAATATCCTGCTGAAAAAATCATTGACGTCGCCGCAGAGTCCTTTGTCCTGTAAAAAGGCCAACGCCTTCCAGCCTCCGCGCCTTCTATCATAATCATACTGCAAAAACTCGCCAAAATCCAGCGGCCAGCCCTGCTCGATCAATAATTTTACACTATCGTCATCCTTATCTTGCAAAAGCTGCTCATTATGGGCTAAAAGCTCGCCCAGCTGCTTATTGTCAATGTCGATGCCATAGCCAAGAATATGAAAGCAAAAATCGTCTTTGGTGGAGCAAATTTCTGTTCCGGTAATAAATTTCAGCCCCGCTTCCTCGGCAAGTTTCCGTGTCGCCGCCACATTGGCCACGCTGTCGTGATCGGTAACGGCGATGGCACCCAAGCCGGCCGCAACGGCCGCAGCCACCACCTCACCGGGGGTCCAGGTGCCGTCGGAAGCCGTGCTGTGGATATGCAGGTCAACCTTCATCGGCAGCGCCCCCTTTACGACAGCTGCAAATCTTACATTCTGCCGTTTGCAGTTCCTGGGGTGTGGGCCGCTGATAAAAGCGTTTGCCAAACAGACAGCTTAAAATAAACATACAGGTACCCGTCAGCACGATAGTTCCACCGGGAGCCAAATTGGCATAATAAGACAGAGTCAGCCCGCCGGAAACGATCACCAGCCCGTACACGATGCCGCCGTAGATAGTCCCAGCAAAGCTGCGGGCCGTCTGCAACGCGCAGGCAACGGGGATGACCATCATGGCCGAAACCAAAAGTAAACCCACGATGCGCATGGACAGTGCTACCGTCAGCGCCGTCAGCACGGCCAGCCACATATTGAGGCGGTCAGCAGGCAAGCCTGCGACCCGCGCCGATGTTTCATCAAAAGTAAGATATTGCAGGGGTCGGTAAAAAATCACTACAAAAATGCAGGCAAACACGCCCAGTCCCGCTACGATCCACAGATCACTGCTGCTGATGGTCATCAGGCTGCCAAACAAAATACTGCTCAAGTTGAAGCCGCCCATCCGGTTCATGCTGGTAAATACCACAGCCAAACCTATGCCGCTGTAAAAAAAGATCGCCAGGATCATCTCTGAAAAAGCCGCCAACCTGGTTCGCACCCATTCGATGACGAGCGCCCCAATGACCGTAACGGCCGCCGCACTCAAAACGGGCTGCCAGCCCATCAACGCGCCACCGGCCACCCCGGCAAAGGCGATATGCCCCAAACCGTCGCCGATCATCGACTGCCGCCGCAGCACTAAAAAGCTGCCGATCAGCGGACAGATCACCGCGATGATCAGCCCTGCCAGCCAGGCCCGCTGCATAAATTCCGTTTCAAACATTTCTAACATATCCGTACCTTCTATCTATAAAAGTAGCCGTGCTTATGACGGTGCACAAGCGCTTCCTGCACATCGCCCCAGAAGCAGACATCGTGATCCAGGCACAGAGCGTTATGCGCCACTTCTGCCGCCAGTTCCAAATCGTGGGAAACCATGACGATGGTCACGCCCAGCTCCCGGTTGATGTCTTTAAGCATTCTGTACAATTCGATTTTAGCGTCGGGGTCCACTCCCGTTGCCGGTTCGTCCAGCAGCAAAAGTTCGGGCTGGCGCACCATAGCGCGAGCCAAAAACACCCGCTGCTGCTGCCCGCCTGACAGCTCGCCGATCTTGCGATGGGCCAATTCCTGCAAATAAAACCGTTCCAGCACTGTTTCCACACGCTTTTTGCCACCACGAGAAATTTTTTGAAACATGCTGCTGCCGCATAACAGCCCCAACTCAATGACTTCTTTAACACTGATCGGAAAATCGCGGTGCTGCTTGGCAGGGTTCTGCGGCACATAGCCCAGCTTTTCCCAACCGCCAAACTGCGGCAGCGGTGTGCCGTACAACTCTATCGTTCCCGCCGTCGGCTGCAAAATTCCGGCCAGCAGACGCAGCAAAGTACTTTTACCGGCACCGTTAGGGCCGATGACCGCTACAAAATCGCCCTGGACGATCTCGACGGACAGGTCATGCAGTATCCAGCCTTCGCCATAATTATAGCCTAATTTGTCTATTTTGATGATATTTTCCATAATCCACCGTTTATTTAGCGCCTAAAGCCTGCTCCAGATTGTCGATATTACGCGCCATGATTTTTAAATAGTCGTCGCCGTTTTTGCGGCCTGTTTCACTCAAGCCCTCCAGCGGGTCCAGCACTAAAGTCTCTGCCCCTGCGGCTTCTGCCACGGTCTGTGCTACCCTGGGGCTAACCAGGGTTTCGAAGAACACATACTTTACCTGTTTTTCCCTGATCGTATCGATCAGCCGCTTCAAATCAGCCGGTGTCGGCTCCGCATCAGGCGAAATCCCCATGATCGACACCTGCTCCAAACCATAATCGGCAGCTAAATGCCCAAAAGCAGCGTGGGTCGTAACAAACATTTTCTGCGGTGCTGTTGCAACCACAGCCGTTAAGCGTTTATCCAGTTCCATCAGCTTAGCTTGGAAGGCTTCGCTGTTTTTCTTATAAGCAGTAGCCTGCTGCGGATCGGCCTGCACCAGCGCATTGGTGATAGCAGTTACCTCCAGCACCGCTTTACGCGGGCTCAGCCACACATGGGGGTCTACATGGGTGACACCTTCATCAAACAAGCCTTTGCCCGCTTCCACGCTGGCCACCTTTTTATCCTTCACAGCTTCCAGCGCTGGCTGGGCCCACGGTTCGACGCCACCGTTATACACAAACAGCTTCGCCGCTCCCAGTTTCGTCAGATCCTTGGCCGTTGGCTCCCAATCATGTGGCTCTACGCCGTCGGCGATCAAGGTATCCACCTGCACAAGCTCACCGCCTACCTGACGGGTAAAATCTGCCATCGGGTAAAAACTGGCCACCACTGGCAACCTACCTCCTGCTTCTTTTTTCGTTTCATTGCCGCAGCCCACTGCCAGCAGCAGCACAACGCTTAACGTCAACAGTAAAAACTTTTTCATCTTCGATCCTCACTCCTGTCCTGCATTTAAAATATATTCTTAAGCAGTGGCTTACATTCTTCTCCAATGTTACCGCTTTATTCGTAATTTTCCAAGCTTCGTTTGCGTTCCACCCCTTTCTGCCCCGGCGTCAGTTATCGCAGTCTTCGCAATAACCATATAAAACGCTGTGCTGCAGGCTTAAGTTAAATTTATGTTTTTCCAGAACATGTTCCGAAAACATATCTAAATGTTCGCAGATCAACGGGATGACCCGCCGGCATTTCAGGCAAACCAGTTTGCCCCTTAGATTAACCTGAGGAAAAGGCACCCGCCAATATTGCGTGCCGCTGCCGTCCACGGGATAGATCTTGATGACCGCGCCTTCCAAAGCCTGCCGCTCTAAAAACCGGTAGACCGTTGTTTGCCCAATATCAATATTTAGTTCCTGCAGGCTGGCCAGCAAAGTTTTTACAGTCAAAAAATTATTTTTGTCCTCTAAAAAATATTGCAGCATCGCTTCCTGCTGAGCCGTTTTATAAGGATTGCGTTTTTTCATCTTACTCGCTCCAAATCATTCAATTTGAAATTGAATTTCATATTCACATCTTACCTCGATTTATATGCCTTGTCAAGCACAGCTGCAACCAGCTTCTTTAATATAAGAAAATTCTGTGCGCCAGACTAAAATGGAGTATAATACTGGTAATAGCCATATTTGGAGGAGGTAATTTCATGCTTACTAAACTGCCCGCTAAAAATAAAATCGCCGCGTTCGATATCGACGCTCAAAATACCTTTACCCCTGTCTGTCCTGATGAACTGCCCGTGGCCGAAGGCGACCAGATAGTAGGCGAGCTGAATGCTCAGGCTGCTTTTGCCGCTCTGCGCGTAGGTTCCCGCGACGCCCATTCACCCCAGGCCATTTGGATAGCCAATCGGGAGCACCCTGTCCTCAGCCCCGTCAGCGGGCACCCCGATGTAGACGTACACTGGCCGGCACATGCTATCATCGGCACTAAAGGCTTCGACTTTATCGCTGGACTGGACCCCAAAGCCTACGACTTTCAGGTCTACAAAGGCATCGAAATAGATAAACACCCCTACGGAGCCTGTTACCACGACCTGAATAACAAACTTTCTACCGGCGTCATCGAATATTTATGCCAACACGAAATAACTACTGTCATCTGCGGCGGGTTGGCTACCGACTACTGCGTAAAAAACACAGTTTTACAATTGCGAGCAGCCGGCTTCGACGTGATCTTGAATCTGGCGGCCTGCCGTGGCATCCTACCCGATACGGTAGCCTTTGCGCTAACCGAAATGCGTAACGCAGGTGTGACTATTATCGACTGCGCCGAAGAATTGAAGAAAATGCTGTAAATTACTCCTCTTTAACTTCATCTAAGTAAAATATACGAAAGTTTAATAAATTAAACTTTCGTATATTTTTTCAGTAACCGCTTGACCCTAAAATTTTATCAATTTATAATGATTGAAGAAGGGAATTTTTTTGAATTTTATTAAATCTAAGGAGAGTTGTTTATGAAAAAAAATGCTTGCTCTAACTTGTGCCTTAACAATTTTATCATTACCTGTATTCGCCAATGACCAAGAAACAAAATATGTTACCGAAGAAGGACCAGGACGTCTTGTAACAACAACTGTTGTGCAGCCTGAAAAGCCATCTATGCGTGAACGTTTAAAAGAAATAGAACGCCAGGAGCAACGCGCCTCTTTGCGCAACACTCAAAACATGCCTAAAGTAGCAGTAATGTATATCAATAATTCTCAAACAACTTACGATGAAGATATTGATAATATTTTGCTTCCTGCTCTGAAAACAGCTATTAATGAAGATACTTATAGCTATATTGATGGTACCCCCTATGTAGAAAAATTAAATAAAATCGGCATTGTTGATATTACCACGGCTGAAAGAGCTGATATTATTGACGCTTTTGAAGGTGAAGACCTTGATTATGCTGTTTTTGTGCAGGTTGACCCTTTTATCAGAAAAGATAAAATGACTTTCTTCACCGTTGGTAAAGAAATGACCAGCATCGTACCGTTTAAAATCATTGACATTAAAAACAATAAATATTTATACAATGGTAAATTCACTGAGGTTGCCAAAGACAGTAGTATGGTCGGCGGTATCGGGAACAAATCTGTTGCCCTTAAAGCCTTGGACAAAGTAAGTGAAGAAATGTCAGCTATTATCGATGTAAGATTGCCCAAAGAAAAACAAAATGCACAGAAAAACTAGCTTCTTGCTCTGCGTTCTGCTGTCTTTTACTTTTATTGCCGCCAATCTTAACAATTGTTTTGCCGAACGACAGAAAAGTACTGTCCTGCTGCTAATCAATAACACCGCCCACAGTAAGCATGATAAAAAATTAAACACTTTAATGCAGGAGACTCTTCATAAAAAAATAGACGTGATCTATCACGAAGAAAATCCCGGCAAATTTGTTGAAAATTTCTACGGCAAGGAACAATCTAAATTATCTCTTGATGAAATGCTTGCTAAACTTTCAGGTTCTACCGCTGATTATTTAGTTTATGTAGAACTAAAAGCTTTGGATAAAGATAGTGATTTTAATTTGATTTATTATTCAAAAGAAGTAACCGCTACTCTTTTTGTCAGGCTCATCGATATGAAAAATGAAAAAGAACTTTACCGTGACGAATTTACTATGACGTCTAAAGATACCACCGACTATTTCTTTATCGGTAGCGGCTCTGTCTCTAAAAAAGCTTTAAACAGTGCTTTGTTCAAAGCCGGTGAAATTATATCCTGTCACTTACCACTATAAAAAAATCCTAAAGCAGTATCACTGCTTTAGGATTTTTATTTTTAAAAAGCTTACTTGATCTGACACTTGCAATTATTTTTTGCCCCACACCTCGATACCCTTTTGACTTGGCAAAATGGACGGGTCAAATTCCGGCTCTTCGATGCCGGCACGTTTCTGTGCCATATAATCGTGCAAAGCTATATAGGCATATTTGCCCAAAAGACCAATAGCGATCAGGTTGGTGATCGCCATCATCGCCATAAACAGATCGGCCATATCCCAAACCAGCCCTACCTTGGCTACGCTGCCAAACAGCACCATCGCCACAACAAAAATACGGAACAAGGTCAGCAGCAGCGGATTTTTATGGATGAAGGCAATATTGATCTCGCCATAATAATAGTTGCCAACGATGGAACTGAACGCAAACAGACAGATCATCACCGCCAGGAAGCTTGGCGCCCAGGAGCCTAAATGCTGGGCCAGGGCGTATTGCGCCAGCTCGATGCCGGTCAAATTACTGTCGCCGTAGCCTTCGGAAAGTAGAATAATGAACGCCGACGCTGAGCAGACCCAGAGGGTATCTACAAAAACACCGAAAGCCTGGATCAAGCCCTGCTTAACAGGGTGCGTAGCACTGGCAGTAGCGGCCGCATTCGGCACACTGCCCATACCGGCTTCGTTCGAGAACAGGCCGCGTTTGATACCCGTCATCAGCGCGACGCCCATACCGCCACCTGCCACAGCCTGCCAGTCGAAGGCCGAAGTAAAGATCAGCATAAAAACCTGCGGCAATTTGCCGATATTAACGATAGTGATCACGAAAGCGATCAAGAGATACAACCCGGCCATGATCGGCACCATCCATTCGGCAACCTTGGCGATACGCGAAACGCCGCCGAAAATGACTATACCGGTTAAAAGCGCGATCACACAGCCAACCATAAACCGGTCGACACCGAACGCTGCATGCATGGAAATGGTGATGGTGTTAGCCTGCACCGAGTTGAAAATCAGCCCAAAGGTAACACTGATCAAAACGGCAAACAAAGCCGCCATAAAATTATTTCCCAAAACATTTTTGATATAATAAGCTGGGCCGCCACGATAACCGCCGCCCTCACGGGGTACCTTGTAGATCTGCGCCAGCGTGCTTTCGATAAAACCCGTCGCCGAACCCAAAATAGCGATCATCCACATCCAAAACAGTGCTCCAGGGCCGCCGCTGACGATAGCGATAGCAATACCGGCGATATTACCAACGCCGACGCGGGAAGCAGTGCTGACACAAAAAGCCTGGAAGGACGACACATGGTTATGCTCGGTCTTTTCACCCACACCCTCACGCAGCAGGCGCATCATCTCTTTCAGGCAGCGCAGCTGAACGAACCTGGTCTTAAAGGAAAACCAGATACCCAATCCAACCAGCATCACGATCAAAACATAAGACCATAAAATATCATTAGCAAAAGCAACAAAACTTTCTACGAAACCCATCTTCTCTCTCCTTTGCGTTCGGACATAATTTAGTTTTCCCGTACTAGCGGCACTTCCACATACTCGCTGCCTACCTGTTCCAGCTGCGTCGCATTATTAAGCGCCTCAGTCAGCCACCGTTCGGCCTCCTGCTGCTGCTCCTCTTGCATATACAGCATAATACGGGCCTGCTGACCATACTCTACCCCAGCTACTGAGAAAAGCTGCTGTTGATAGATAATGTTCAGAAGCTTTCCTGCATCCGCTACGTCCGCAGTCAAAGCAAAGGTACCCATCAAAATACGCCGGGCCAGTCCGCAGCCCTGTACGGCCTTGGCAACACTGCCCGTATAAGCCCGCACTAAACCGCCGGCACCCAGCTTGACGCCGCCAAAATACCGCGTCACCACTGCCGCTACGCCGCACAAGTCGTTCTTACGCAGCACTTCCAGCATGGGCAAGCCTGCTGTACCGGACGGCTCGCCGTCATCGCTGGATCTTTGCGCCAGCTCGTCAATAACATAGGCCGAGCAATTATGCGTAGCATCCCAAAACTCTTTTTTGACTGTCTTGATAAAATCCTGTGCTTCCGCTTCGCTGGCAACCTTTTTCAGCGTGCAGATAAAGCGCGATTTTTCGATAACGGTTTCGTCGCGGTAATCGGTCCTGATGGTGTACAATGCTTCTACTCCTTTATTTCACAATAATTTTATTATAGCATACGACGAATATTTCATGAAACTTTATCTTTACTCTTTTATCTTTAAAATTTTTTTGTTATAATGTTTGGAAGTATCAAAGAAAAACGTCCAATTCCATGCCATTTTTCGCCCACAAAAATCTACACCGCAGGTGTTGATCTGATAGACTTTTTTATTTTTATTTAAGGAAAAGAGGTTTTATATAATGAAAACACTTTGTCACCTGATAGGCAAATACTTCGGCATCATCGCTGTTGTATTTCTTATTCTGGGTATGGTCACTCCGGACAATTTTAAATGGGTGGTCGGCAATCTCGGCGGCATTCCGGTTTTGAGTACCTTGCTGGGCGTTATCATGTTCGGCATGGGCACCACACTCAACCTCCGCGATTTTGCTTTAGTTTTAAAGCGACCCATCGATGTTTTTGTCGGCGTCTGCGCCCAATATCTTATTATGCCCTCGATAGCCTTTCTGCTGTCCATGGCCTTTAACCTTGACCCGGCCCTGACTGCCGGCGTAGTTTTGGTAGGTACCTGCCCCGGAGGCACCTCCTCTAATGTCATCACCTTTATGTCTAAAGGCGATCTGGCCTTATCCGTAACCATGACCAGCGTTTCCACCCTGCTCTCACCGATCCTGACTCCGCTCATTACCTATCAGCTCATCGGTCAGAAGATCGCTTTTGATCCTATGGGTATGTTCTGGAGCATCGTACAGATCGTCATCATACCTATCTGCCTGGGTTTGGCTGTCAAATCCTTCCTGCCCTCCCTGGCCGAGAATGCGACCGAGTATCTGCCTGCAGTTTCCGCTATTGCCATCTCGCTGATCATCGCAGGCGTTATTGCCGTCAGCCGCAACAACATTCTCCAAACCTCCGGCGTCATCCTTCTGGTAGTTATCATCCATAATTGTCTGGGCTATCTGCTGGGCTTTATCCTGGCGCGTATCACCGGTATGAGCTGGAAAAAAGCTATCGCCCTTTCCGTCGAAGTCGGCATGCAAAATTCCGGTCTGGCTACAGGCCTCGCCAAAGCGCACTTTACCGCTATGCCTATGGCAACCGTTCCCGGTGCCATCTTCTCGGCCTGGCATAATATTTCCGGTGCCTTGCTAGCCTGGGTCTTCGTCAACTTCCTCAATCCTAAATATGCCCCTGCCGAAGAAGACGAAGCAGAACTAGCCAAATCCTAAACTTTAACATTGAATACAGAGAGATAAAATATCCGCTGACACCCGCTTCTTTTTAAAGAAGCGGGTGTTTTTTTGCTGACTGGCTCAATAAAAAAACGGCAGAGTAATTTCTCTGCCGTTTTTGTGCTATCTTTATTATTTTTTCAACGCTTTGTGCTCGTACATCTTCATATCCACACGCTCCAAAAATTCCTCCAGCGTTTCCTGAGGCTGATAGGCCGCCACGCCAAAGCTGATAGCGATTTTATACTCTTTATCACCTTTTTTAAAGCTATGCCCTTCGATCTCTGCCATTAACTGCTCGCAAACGTTTGTGACACAACTGGCATCACCATAAGGACTGGCCAGAAGAAATTCGTCGCCACCGATACGGGCGGCCCAACCACCGCATCTTTTATTGATTTCATTGATCTTAGCTACTACATAGAGAATGACCTCATCGCCGCATAAATGGCCAAAACAGTCATTAACTTCCTTGAAATGGTCAATGTCGATCAAGGCCAGCGCCAGCTTTAGATCCGTACTTTTTTTGTCAAATATTTCCCGCAGCAGGTTATTGGCATGGCCTTTATTATACAGTCCGGTAAAGGAGTCGCGGGCTGCCAGATCACTGTAGCTGTTGATCAGCTCGCGCAATTCACTGCTGTCTTCGCTGGTAGCGTCATAAACACTAAAGGAATTGGTCACATCCCGCCCCAACTCCAGCACATATTCCTTGCCGTCCTTTTCCCAGGGTATACTAAGGATCAAAATGCTTTTATCCCCCAGATATTCCATTTTCATGATCTGCTTTTTCTGTTCCAACGCACGCTCCGATGAACAATTAGGGCAGGGTTTGCTGCGATTCCAAAGCGTATAACATTTTTGACAGCTGTCAACCATTTCGCCGTCAACATAGTTATGGACAAGATGTGTTTCCATATCTACAAAACGGTAAACATCAAATAATTTATCAACTGTTAAAGTATCGGCAAGCGCTTTTAGCATCACATCTATAGAAAAAATCTTGTCTTCCTGGCCCATATTCACAACATCCATATTATTCACTCTTTCATAATTTCTATCTATCGCTTATTGTTTTATAATTATAGCAAATAAAAATGACAATAGCAATGATTACTCTCTCTGACCACGCATGTGCTATAATAAGCATATCGACATATTTATCACTATTTTGAGGATAATAATCATGACTAGCAAGCTTTTAATCCAACAATTATATACCGAGCGCCAACTGCCACGAGCGAAGATGCAGATGCTGCTGACTGACGCCTTTAACGAGGCCTCTGTCCGCGACGAATTAGCTGCGTTGGCACGCCAAACGGCACAGTCTGTTTTTGGTGCTAAGATCTATATTCGCGGCCTGATCGAATTTACCAACTATTGTAGAAACGACTGTTATTACTGCGGTATCCGCCGCAGCAACACTTCGGCTGTACGCTACCATTTAAGCAAAGCACAGATACTCGACTGCTGCCGGCAGGGCTATGGGCTGGGCTTTCGTACCTTTGTTCTGCAAGGCGGCGAAGACCTTTCCTATACGGATACGGCTATGGCCGAAATCATTGCTTCCATTAAAGAGGATCATCCAGAGTGCGCCATTACCCTTTCTGTTGGTGAGCGCAGCTACGCGACCTATAAGCTGTGGAAAGATGCCGGTGCTGACCGGTACCTGCTGCGGCACGAAACAGCTTCGGCCGAACACTACGCCCAGTTGCACCCTGCAGCATTGACTCTGGCCAATCGTAAGCGCTGCCTGTACGACCTAAAGGCCCTTGGCTACCAGGTAGGAACGGGCTTTATGGTTGGCTCTCCCTTCCAGACTACTGCCTATATCGTCGGCGATCTGGCCTTCATCAGCGAGCTGCAGCCGCAAATGATCGGCATCGGCCCCTTTATACCACATCACGCCACGCCTTTTAAGGACTATACGGCAGGCACGCTGGCGCAGACCCTGACACTGATCTCCGTACTGCGGCTGATGTTCCCCAACGTACTGTTGCCGGCAACGACAGCGCTGGGCACTATTGTGCCCGATGGGCGTGAGCAGGGCATTCTGGCAGGAGCTAACGTAGTGATGCCTAATCTGTCCCCTGCTGACGTACGCGAAAACTATCTTTTATATGATAATAAACTTTGCAGCGGCGCTGAAGCCGCTGAAGCCAAAAATGATCTTGCCGTCCGTCTGCAATCCATCGGTTATACGATCGAGGAGTGCCGCGGCGACTATAAGGAGTCCTCACCATGCAAGCAAAAGACCAGGTCATGAAAACCTACGGTGCCCTCAACCATTGGCACAGCTTTCGGCTAAAGCTATTTTGGGAAGGCATCCTCATCGGCATCTGTTCCGGGCTGGTCATCAGCCTCTTTCGCTGGGCGCTGCATGTGGTCGAAACTAACCGCGAGCATATCTACACCTATCTAAAAAGCACCGACTGGTATTGGACGGCCGGCTGGTTCGCCCTGCTCATCCTGGTAGCTTTCGTGCTGGACCGGCTGACTAAATATGAGCCACTGGCCGCCGGCAGCGGTATCCCTCAGGTCAAAGGCGCTATTTTAGGCTTTATCAAAATGCGCTGGCTGCAAATACTCTGGGTCAAACTGGTGGCGGGCGTCATCGGCATCGGCGCTGGCCTTTCTCTGGGCCGCGAAGGCCCTTCGATCCAGTTAGGTGCCGTCACGGCACAGGGCATCAGCCGGCTCTTCAAACGCACCCGCATGGAAGAGCGCTACCTGCTTACCAGTGGTGCCAGTGCCGGCTTAGCCGCAGCCTTCAACGCGCCTTTGGCTGGCGTAATTTTTGCGCTGGAAGAACTGCACCGCAATTTCTCTGTTGTCGTATTACTCCCAGCCATGGCCGCAGCTATGACGGCTACGGTAATCAGCCGACTGCTATTTGGCGGCGACACTATTTTTGACTTTTTCGGCCTGCCCGTACTGCCGCTTGAATATTACGGCTATGTGGTACTGATCAGTCTGATCGTTGGCCTGGGCGGCGTCGTTTTCAACGCCGGGCTACTAAATATACCCCGCTTTTATAAGCTGCCCATTTTTCCTAATTCCCTAAGCAAAATCGTTTTTGCTTTATTCACCGCCGGTGTTTTAGGCTTTGTGCTGCCCCAGGTACTGGGCGGCGGCAACACGCTGATCAACGAGATCTCCAAGACCTCCTATCCATTGCAGGCCCTGCTGCTGCTTTTGGTTGGTAAATTCATCTTTACCATGCTCAGCTACGGCAGCGGCGTGCCCGGCGGATTCTTTCTGCCCATGCTGGTCATCGGTGCCTTAACAGGCAGCGTGCTCAGCAACATTATGACCAGCCTCGATATCCTCAATCCCCTGTTCAACTCCAATATCATAGTTATCGCCATGGCGGCCTTTTTTTCCGCCTCCGTGCGCGCACCCATTACCGGTACCATCCTGATCATGGAAATGACCGGTTCCTTCCAGCATATGCTGGTACTTTCCATCGCCTCCATGGTGGCCTTTATTGCCGCCGAGTTGTGCCACAGCAAGCCTATTTACGAAGAGCTGCTCGCGCGTTCCCTGCAAAACACTGCCCGCGCCGACAGGAACCACTGCGAAAAGCAGCGTAACATCATCGAGCTGTCGGTTTGCAGCGGCAGCCCTATCGACGGCCGCTTGATCAAAGAAATAGACTGGCCTGAGCATACACTGCTCGTGGACGTTAAGCGCGGCGAAAGTGATTTGATACCCATAGGCGACACCAGACTGCGGGCCGGCGACTTTTTATATGTCCTTACCGATGACACATTAGCCGCTAAGCTGCGCAAAATGGCCGAAGGTGAGTAATCTTAATCCGTTATCTCAAGAAAATTTTCTGCCAACTTATCAGTTTCCCCTTGTCAAACCATTGTTTTTTCGATATAATGTAAAGCACATTCTGTTATTTTGCAGAGTGTTAAACTCGCACTTATCTAATTTTAGGAGGGGTTCCCATGGACAAAATTAAGGAGACCTTAAATAAGGTTCCAATGTCCGGTTATATTGTGTTGGTAATCGCCATCGCAATCTTTTCCGGTCTGTTTGCAAATGCCGGTCATGGTTTGAATATTTTCGACTTTGACACTTTAAACGGTAAATTCGGTACTATGCAAAGCACTAAAGCTACATTCTCAGGTCAAGGCGGCAGCGGCGCGCGTGACGGCTTCCTGTTCGCTTTCGGTCTGGCTCCCGGCGTTATGCTGGCAATGGGTCTGATTGAGGTAGTTGAACATTACGGCGGCCTGAAAGCAGCTCAAAAGCTGATGACTCCTATCCTGCGCCCCATACTCGGCATCCCGGGTGTCTGCGGTATCGCGCTCGTTTCTTCTCTGCAAAGCACCGACGCCGGTGCAGGTATGACCAGACAGCTGCATCTTGAAAACATGATCACTGATAACGAAATGCTTGTTTTCAGTGCCTTCCAATTCACTGCCGGCGGTCTTATCACCAACTACCTGTCTTCCGGTTCCGCACTGTTCGGCTTTCTTACCGTGCCGATCTCCATTCCTTTGGCAGTGCTCTTCGTTATGAAAATTTTCGGCGCCAACATGATGCGCATCTATGTAAAAATGTTCTGCAAGGAGGCTGTATAATCAATGAGTGAAGAAAAAATCAATCACGCTCCTGAGGATTCTGCAGCTGCTGAGGCAGCCCTCAATGCAAAATTAGCCCAACCGTCCCTGATGGATATTTTCGTACGCGGCGCCCGCAAAGGCTGGAACATCGCCATCGACAATATCATCCCGAACGTTTTGATGGCTTATGTCTGCATCAAAATTTTGAATGTTACCGGCCTTTTAGCTCTTGCTGGTAAGTTCTTCGCTCCCGTTATGGCTCTCTGGGGCCTGCCGGGCGAAGCTATCATGGTACTTTTCAGTGCGCTCATGTCCATGGGCGGCGCTGTAGGCGTTTG
Source organism: uncultured Phascolarctobacterium sp. (assembly GCA_900544795.1). Classification (GTDB taxonomy): domain Bacteria; phylum Bacillota; class Negativicutes; order Acidaminococcales; family Acidaminococcaceae; genus Phascolarctobacterium. The sequence continues at coordinate 38,740 of UQWM01000019.1, forward strand.
TATGGCGCTCTATAATGATGGCGGTATCGACGAACGTGCTATCACTATCGTTATCCCCGCGATCTATCTTCTTGGTTCCAAGATCCAATACCTGGGTCGTTTGCTCGGCACCGCAGGCGTGCCTTCCAAACATTACCCGGTTCTGATCGGCATCTCCTTCATCAACGCAGGCATTGCCATGTTCATCATGAAAATTTTGACCATGTAATCTGCTTGAAAATGTTTTACCAAAACTCCGTTCCAGATAATCTGGAACGGAGTTTTTTCTTTTTCCTCACCCCTTTTGACAGTAAAGAAACTTTATTTTTGTTGTAAATGCAACTTACTTTAGCCGACTACTGTGATATCATTAACTTGAAGCAACCAGACGACGATGCCATATGCCGGCGTCCTGAACAATACCGGGGCCAGCCCCGCACTTTAAGAGGAGTGATATTATATGGAACCGAAAATGTTTTGTTTTCAATGTCAGGAAACAGCAGCTAACAAAGGCTGCCAATTCGGCGGCGTCTGCGGCAAAAAACCGCAGACTGCCAAGCTACAGGATCTGCTGATCTATGTTACCAAAGGCCTCTCTGCTATTACTACCCGCCTGCGGGCCGAGCATCAGCCCGTGCCTGTTGCTGTTGACCGCCTGGTAAGCACCAACCTGTTTATGACCATCACCAATGCCAATTTCGACGACCAGCGCTTCATTGATCAAATTGACGCGACCATGTCCTGTCGCGACGAACTTTTAGAGCAACTAAACGACAACAGCGGCCTGACTGATGCCGCTACCTGGCAATACCGCACACCGGAAGAACGTCTGCTAAAAGCTGACGAGGTCGGTGTGCTGGCGACCGCCAACGAAGATATCCGCAGCCTGCGCGAGCTTACCATCTATGGCTTAAAAGGACTGGCAGCCTATAATAAACATGCCCATGTGCTGGGTTATGCCGATGCGGCCATCGACGCTTTTTTACAGCAGACCCTGGCTCAAACACTGGATGACAGCCTGACGGCAGCCGACCTGACCGATCTGGTGCTGACAACAGGCAGCTATGGGGTCAAAGTCATGGCACTGCTGGATACGGCCAACACTTCGACCTACGGCGATCCTGAAATCACCACAGTTGAGCTGGGTGTAAGAAGCAATCCCGCTATCCTCATTTCCGGCCACGACCTGCGCGATCTGGAAATGCTGCTGGAGCAAACGGCAGGCACCGGTGTCGATGTTTACACCCACTCCGAAATGCTGCCAGCCCATTATTACCCGTCCTTTAAAAAATATCCGCATTTTGTCGGCAATTACGGCAACGCCTGGTGGCAGCAAAAACAAGAATTCGCCGCCTTCAACGGCCCCATCCTTTTGACTACCAACTGTCTTGTGCCGCCTGACGCCAGCTATCAGGATCGCGTCTATACTACCGGTTCGGTCGGTTTTGCAGGCTGCAAGCATATCCCCGGTGAGATCGGCGAAACCAAGGATTTCTCTGCCATTATCACCCATGCAAAAAAATGCCCGACGCCGACCCAGCTGGAAAGCGGCCACTTAGTTGGCGGCTTTGCCCACCATCAGGTTCTGGCCCTGGCCGATAAAATAGTGGACGCAGTCAAAAACGGCGCCATCAAAAAATTCGTTGTGATGGCTGGCTGTGACGGACGCAGCCCCGCCCGCAATTACTATACCGATTTCGCCCAGTCTCTGCCGCAGGATACGGTTATCCTGACCGCAGGCTGTGCCAAATACAAATATAATAAGCTGCAACTGGGAACTATCGGTGGCATCCCCCGGGTTTTAGATGCCGGTCAATGCAATGACTCCTATTCACTGGCTTTGATAGCCCTCAAGCTAAAAGAGGTTTTTGAACTGGATGATATCAACCAGCTGCCCATTATTTACAATATCGCCTGGTATGAGCAAAAAGCCGTTATAGTTTTATTGGCACTGCTGTCCTTAGGCATTAAAAACATCCACCTGGGTCCTACACTGCCAGCCTTCCTTTCACCAAATGTAGCCAAGGTACTGGTAGAAAACTTTGGCATCGCCAGTATCACCAGCGTCGATGCTGATCTGCAAAGCTTTTTCGGTGATAATTAAATAGCTGCCATCAAAAAAGACGAGTTCATTAATGAACTCGTCTTTTAAATATTTACAGCCTGTCTAAATCCATAATGCAGCTGGCCATCAGCAAAGCCCGTTCTGTCAGTGTCGCTACCTCGATATACTCGCTGTCGCTGTGGGCACCGGCACCACAGGGGCCAACACCGCACAAGGTCGGCGCACCCGTCATGGCTGGCCAGGCTGCGTCTGAAGCGCCACCTACATACTGTTGACCCGGGGTGGCCAGCCCCAGCCCTGCCGCCTGGCTGGCGTAATGCTCGTACAGCTTCTGCACCGCTGGTGTAGTCTCAAAGGGCATAAATTTGATCACATTGCCCGTTACCGTGGTTTTAGTATGCGGCACATAATTGGTAGCCACGATGCGCTGCACATCAGCAATAGATTTTTCCGCTTCCGCAATGGTCTTAAAGCGCACGTCCACCTCGCCCACGGCCTTATTGGCCACGATATTGGCCATAGTGCCGCCGCTAAAGGCGCCCACATTATAAGTAGTGCCCAACTCAAAATTATTCAAAGCGTGGATCGCTACCGTCTTTTGAGCCAGCTCTAAAATAGCGCTGGCACCCTTTTCCGGCTCATTACCGGCGTGAGCAGCAATGCCCTCTACCACCAGTGTCGGCCTGGTAGTTCCTTTTCGTCCTGTAACCACACTGCCATCGACGCGGCCGAACTCCAGATTAAAGACGGCGTCCTTACCAGCGCCTGCTTTTTTAAACTGATTTACAGCGTCAGTCAAAGGATGGGACATCTCTTCGTCACCGCATAACAGTACTGTCAGATCCGTCTCTTCCCAACCGTTGGCAACCATCGCTTTGATCACCTGCAGCGCCATCACCAGTCCGCCCTTCATATCCAACACACCGGGCCCATAGGCCCTGCCGTCTTCGATTTTGAAGGACCGGGCAGCCGCCGTGCCCTTATTAAAAACCGTATCCATATGGCCCGAAAAAAGCACCTGTTTTTTACCGGCACGGGCACGGCGCGCTAAAAGCTGTACTGGTGCTTCAGTAGTTTCCAAATACTGCAGCTCAAAGCCCAACGGCGCTAAAAACGCGCCTATTTTATCTGCGACCTGGTTGATGCCATCTAAAGCATCGGCTCCCGAATCGATATTGACCAGCTGCTCTAAAAATTGCAGCATTTCCGCTTCCGAAGTCCGGAGCTGTTCTAAAATTTTAGTTTTCATAACCTTCTCCTCTGCATAAATACAAGTGTAATGCTTATATTATTCGCTTTTTAGGCTTTTTCTCCTGCTTTTTAGTTATAAAAAATCACAAATTCAGAAAATTTATAAAACATTGAAGAAGCAATATTTATAAAATAGCGCTTGAATAATAAGCTATCCCCAGGTTTCCCTGTGTGAAAACAATCACTTTTTGTAAACATTACGCTACAAGCCTTTAAAACAGACTTGTTTAGCACGATTTGTCTTGCGGGGGGGCAAAAGTGGTACAATGTTTTATAGTTATAGCAAATATTTATAAACATCCATCTAAAAGGGGAGTAATTATGATGAATAAAAACCTTAGTAAAGTAATATTGGCCTCGCTGTTGGGCGGCAGCCTTTTCGGCAACGCCCTGTATGCTAATACGGCCCTGGCAGCAGATATCACCGACCAAACCAAAATCGTTGACAGCACAGAAAACACCGACCAGATAGCAGGCGAGGCTACCGGCACGGACAACGCTAACAACAATACCCTCATCATCACCGGCAAGGGCGAGATAAACGGATCATATGACATTAGCACTAGCATCAGTAACGGCAGAGCTTACGGCGGCAAGGCCGAAAATGGAGATGCCAGCGGCAACAAGGTCATCATCGAACAAGGCGGCAAAGTTACTGGCTCCTATGTAGGCAATGGTGTTTTCGGTGGCTATGTTGCCGATACCGGCAACGCCAACTACAATACTGTTATCATCAATAAAGGCATAGTAAAAACTGATGTTTATGGCGGTTATGTCGAAGGTAGCGGTAACGCCAACCATAATATTGTTGCCATCATCGCCAATGATGATGATAATAATATCACAGGGATTTACGGCGGCTATGCTCAAACTACTGGCGACACCAACTACAATATCGTTACTGCCAGTGGTATTGAAACCGCCCTTCTTTATGGTGGTGTCTCCGAACAAGGTGATAGTAGCTACAATAGGGTCTTCCTTGACCAGGGCGCTTATATAAACGGCAATATCTATGGCGGCGCTACAAATATAGGCAACACCAACTATAATATGGTTACGATCGTCGATAATGTCCAAGCAGACTTTTATCTTTGTGCTGGCCTTACTACTACCGGCAACGCCAATCACAATATTGTTAATATCTATAGCAGCACAGTAGACGACGAGGTCTGCGGTGGTAAAGTTAGTGATGCTGGTAACGCCAATGATAATACTGTTACTATCAATGCGGGAAAGATTGATAATAATGTTTATGGCGGCCAGGTCCAAAACAGCGGCGACGCCATCAACAATACGGTCAACATCATCGGCGACGTCACCTTTAGCACTGGCTCTATACTTTATGGCGGCGACAGCGGCAGCGGTGATGCTTTTACCGGCAATACCTTGAATGTTGCCAGCGCCGGGCTGAGCCTGGGCAATGTGGCTAATTTTGAAAACTACAACTTTTACCTGACTGACGCCAATATCAATGCGGATGCGGTACTGAAATTGCAGGAAGCCAGCGACACCAATTTGGACAAAGCTAAGATCAACGCCACCTTGAGTGGTGCAGCCCGCGCCTTAAAAGTTGGCGACACAGTAAAACTGCTGCACAACAGCAATGGTTTCAGCACCACTGGCACCATTACCGGAACCACCCTGCAACAGGGCTTCAGCCTTATTTACGGCGTCAAGTTTGATGCCTCTGCCGACAGAGTAAACTTTACGGTCACCGAGGGCGGCAGTGCTACGGAAGCAAGCAAGTCGCCCAGCGAGACCCGCCTGGCAACTGTGGGCTTTTTAAACAGCGGTGCCGATAACTTTACCGATAAGGGCATCGCCAATGCCGTCGCTGTGGCAAGCAGTGAC
>UQWM01000020.1 GCA_900544795.1 uncultured Phascolarctobacterium sp.
TTTCGGCGACTTGTATATAATAGCATCACCTGAAATTTATGTCAACACCTTTTTGAGAAGTTTTTTAATATTTTTTAAATAAAAAAATCCGCACCGAAAAATTCGGTGCGGATCTTAACTTTTTAAAGCTTTTATTGTACCTTATGGCGCATATGCGGGAAGAAAATAACGTCGCGGATACTGCTGCTGTCGGTCAGGAACATGACAAGACGGTCGATGCCGATGCCCAGTCCTCCTGTCGGCGGCAAACCATACTCCAATGCAGTAACAAAATCATCATCCATCATATGGGCTTCGTCGTCACCGGCAGCGCGGTCTTCCACTTGTTTCTGGAAGCGTTCACGCTGGTCGATAGGGTCGTTAAGCTCGGAGAAACCGTTACAGATCTCGCGGGAATAAATAAACCCTTCAAAACGATCAGTGATCTCCGGATCGGCTTCACTGCTCTTAGCCAGCGGAGAAATTTCTTTCGGGTGCCCGGTAATAAAGGTCGGCTGGATCAATTTTTCTTCTACATGTTCTTCAAAGCAGGCATTGATGATTTTACCTACGCCGAAAGTTTTTTCGTACGGCACGTTGATAGCGTCTGCCATTTTGCGTGCTTCATCAAGATCTTTGATGCCGGTAAAGTCCTGTCCTGTAAATTTAGCCACTGCTTCGATCATAGTCATTCTATTCCAGGGCGGAGTCAGATCGATCTCCTGACCTTCGTAACTGATCTTCATGGTACCAAGAACCTTTTGGGCAGTTTGGGCTACGATGGTCTCAGTCAAATGCATCAGGTCATTATAATCAGCATAGGCTTGATATATTTCGACCATGGTAAATTCAGGGTTATGTTTGATATCGATGCCTTCGTTACGGAAAACGCGGCCCAATTCGTAGACGCGTTCCATACCGCCAACGATAAGGCGTTTCAAATATAATTCCGGCGCAATACGCATGTACAGCTGCATATCCAAAGCATTATGGTAGGTGATAAACGGACGGGCCGCCGCACCACCGGCAATAGAATGCATGATCGGGGTTTCAACTTCCAGGAAGTCCTGGCCGTCTAAAATCTCGCGCACACTTTTGATGATTTGACTGCGCAGTACGAAAGTACGGCGTACGTCAGGATTAACTATCAGATCTACATAACGTTGGCGGTAACGCATTTCTACGTCTTTTAAGCCGTGCCATTTTTCAGGCAACGGACGCAATGCTTTAGAAAGCAATTCTAATGCGACCGCTTTGACAGACAGCTCACCCATATGAGTGCGGAAAACAGTGCCGGTCACGCCGACGATATCACCGATATCCATCAGTTTGATCAAAGCGTAGTTTTCTTCGCCTAAAGCATCCTTACGCACATAAAGTTGAATACGGCCTGTTTTATCCATCAGGTCGATAAAGCAGGTTTTGCCGTGACCGCGGATAGCCATAACGCGACCGGACAGGCGTACGACAGTTTCGTTAGCAGACAGCTCTTCAAACTGGTCGGCAACGTCCTGTGCGTGATGGGTCCATTCAAATTTATGGCCGAAAGGCTGCCAGCCATTCTCTTCGATCTGGTGCATTTTACTAATGCGCACCTGCATTTGTTCATTAAGTTCTGTTTCTGTTAAAGCTTCCGCCTCAACATTTTCTTGGTTCGTATCTTGATTTTTAATTTCTTCCGACATATCTATCGCTCCTAAAATATCAGTTCTATTTGATTTTTACGATTTTATACGACAGCTCGCCTGCCGGTGTGTGCACTTGCACTACGGTATTTACTTTTTGCCCTAAGATAGCGGCGCCGACGGGAGATTCGTTCGAAATACGGTTCTGTGAAGGATCCGCTTCGGTAGTACCGACTACGGTATAAGTTTCCTCATCGCCGAACTCCATATCTTTCACGATAACGGTGGAACCAAGCATGACAGAACCCTTTTTCTTTTTAGCAGTTTCATCAATCAGCGTAGCAGTACTGATCATCTGTTCCAGCTCGATGATACGGCCTTCGATAAAAGCCTGCTCGTTTTTAGCATCATCGTATTCAGAATTCTCGCTTATATCGCCATAAGAAATCGCGACTTTGATACGTTCAGCAACTTCCTGACGTTTTACGGAACGAAGGGTTTCTAACTCGTCTTCCAGTCTTCTTAAGCCTTCAGCCGTCAAAATAGTTTCTTTAACACCCATGGTAATACTCCTTTTAAATCATCTTTTGCCGTCTCCTCACAATACAAACAGTGTCAAGCAGCAATGCCTGACACTGGGAGCAACGGTAAATAATATAATGTACTAAATTAAATTATAATTTTTTGTTGGTTTATTGTCAACCTTTCAAATGTTGCGCATAGCTAATTCTTCTTCTACATAGTCCTGGATATGCGCTATTTCCTCATCTGTCACGGCTCTTTCAAAATTACGGAAACCGGCCAGACGGAAATCATGCTTATGAGCCAATCTGGAGATAGTGTCGATCTGTTCGATGGTCAGCTTGCGGCCCAAAGTAAAGTTTTCGTAGCGTTTTTCCAAAGCCAGAATCATCGTTTCTGCCATACAGGCAAACGATGTCTGCGGCGGAAAGCCGAAATCAAAACGGAAGTCCACGCTGCCAGGGACTTTAATAACGCCACCTTCGATGACCAGCACGTCTTTACGCTTGGATGCTACCTCGCGCGAAACGTTACGCGGTCTGGCCACATCACAAACGATAGCGCCGGCCTTCAGGTCCTCCGGCTCAATAAGGAAATCAACAGCGCTGGTCACGGCAATAACTACATCGGCGTCCCTCAGGCTGTGCTTGATATCATTGGAAACAGTAAGCTTGCCAGAAACGTTGCCAGAAAGTTCCTGCGCCAGTTCTTCCAACGGCTGCAAATGCCTGGCCACCATAGTGATATCCTTGGCCTCACGCGCCAGTATTCTGGTGCAGGCCGCACCGATAGAACCACTGGCCCCAACGATGGTAACATGGGCTGTCTCCAGGTCTTTGCCCATCAGCTTTACTGCCTCACGGGTACCCTCCAAAGCGGTGGCTACCGTATAACTATTACCTGAGGTGACAGCGATATCTAAATTCTTGGCCACAGTTACGCCGGCGTCGCCAACAATCGAAGTAAAGGCTCCCAGTCCTACGATTTTAGCGCCCAGCTCCTGAGCAATCCTGCCTGACTCGATGATCCTGTCCATAACAAATTCTTCCGGCAGCTCCACCATCTGCTTTGAGGTAAGCGGGCAGCCAATAAACCAGCCCTCTGCCTCGGCATAAGGGCTTTTGATGCCTGTGATATGCGACACCTGAAAAGGTTTTTTTAGTTTCAGAGCACTTTCCAGCCAATTATTGGGAATAAATTTCAAAACAGGCGACACATGAGACATATCTTGAACCGATAACGGATGTATGATAAATGCAAATTTTTCCATCAGGCGTGCTCCTCCTCTCCGTTCAGGTATTCTAAACCTGATTCTATCTTATATTCTTGCAGTAATCTTTCGTAGCTTGCAGCATCCAGCTGCTTTTTAGCGCCACTGGCAGCCACCAGCAGCCCCTCCATCACATTAGTCCCATAACTGCGACCGTCCAGCGACGGCGTAGTAGTGATCAGGCAATGAACCCCAGCGTTGCGCAGCAGCTTGCGATCCCCGGCTGTGACCGTATTGGTGATGATAGTTTTGCCGGGCAGCTTATCCGGCATAAACCGCCTGATAAAATGAAAGTCACCCGCAATGATGTCATTTTCTAAAAAATATTGCTGATGCTGAGGCTTCCGCTGACTTTGCTTGGCCCCCATGGGATAAAACCAGCTGACTGGCAGCTTGGTCAGTATCGGTGCCAGCAGTCTGGCAAATTTATCCAAAGTCTGCAGCGATTTGATCGGATGCTCCCAGTTCAGCCCGAAGATCAGGTCACCAAAGGTAACGTCGGCACCATTGGCCACCAGGGCTTCTGCCATACCAAAACGGTCGACACCGCAGACCAGCAGCACTTTTTTGCCCTGGAAAGCAATCGTCCCGTCCGCAGCCAGACGATTGATCAGGCTGCGTTCCAACGAATTTTTCAGGCCGCTACCATCAAGCACCGGCGTTTTTTTTACATTTTTGATCAGCTGAGCTGATTCTCGAAAGGTATAACGACTGCCGCCGGCATAAACATACAAATCAGTACCGCCCAGACCCAGAGCGTCAACATGACCGTCCAGTTCTTCTAAAAGCTGACGAGCCTTCTCTAAATCGCCGTCAGTTCCCAGACGTTCGATCATAAAGGCCTGCCCATTCAGTTGTACGATACTTTTAGCATTGCGTTCGGAAGACCCGAGGCTTACGCTGACAATATGTTTACAGCTGCCTGCAGCTGTTTGCGAGTCAATCATTCGGCTATTTCTTCTTTCTCTAAGAACTTACTCTTAACGACATATTATTTTAGCATATTTGGTGTATTCCCACAATATTTGCTATTAGTTTAAATATTATCTTATTTTATTTAGTGCTTTTCGGCAGTGAAATTACCTGCAACAGTACGATATTCCGCAAGCAGGCTTTTAAAGTCCGCATAAGTATCCATCTGATGGAAACGCCCCCGATATTCTGCCGCTTTTGGCAGGGCCTTCAAATAAGCACCGATATGCCGACGCATCTCCTTGACTGCTACCCGCTCGCTTTTATAATCAATCAGCATCACCAAATGCCGCAATGCCAGATCCAGACGTTCGTCCAGTGATGGCCCGAGCGCAGCAACCTTTCCCTGCATAGCAGCGCTCAGATGGCTGAACAGCCAGGGATTACCGTCAGCGCCGCGCCCGAGCATCAGTCCGTCGCATTTGGTTTCCTCAAGCATCCGCATCCCGTCGGCTACAGTAAAAATATCACCGTTGCCAATGACCGGGATTTTGACAGCCGCCTTGACTCTGCCGATGATTTCCCAATTGGCTTTGCCATTATAAAACTGCTCACGCGTTCTGCCGTGTACGGCAACGGCAGCAACACCCGCACGCTCCGCCTGCACGGCTATCTCTTCCGCATTCAGATGCGCCGCATCCCAACCAGCACGAATTTTAACGGTGACCGGTATCTTGACGGCATCGACCATGCGTGCCAAAATCTCGTACGCCAGCTGCGGATCTTTCATCAGGGCCGAGCCTTCACCGTTATTAACGACCTTCGGTACCGGACAGCCCATATTGAAGTCGATAACGTCCGCGCCATTTTTAGCTACAGTCACCGCAGCTTCTGCCAGCTCGTGCGGCACGGAACCAAATAGCTGGATCGCTGTCGGACGCTCGCCCGGATCGATACGCAGCATATCAAAGGTCTTAATGTTTTTATAAAGCAGGCCTTTAGCGCTCACCATTTCTGAAACAGTCATCCCACAGCCCAGCTCCCGGCAAATGACCCTGAAGGGCAGATCTGTAATCCCTGCCATAGGTGCCAGCAGCAAAGGCACAGTCAATTTTAAATTGCCGATTTGCATATTCCACCTCTAGGTTTTGAAATACTTTTGAACTACTTATAGAAATAAGACCCGCCATACAGCGGGCCTTAACTTATTTAGAATTTTTTTCGTGCAGTATCCGCAGCCCGTCTAAAGTCAGGAACGGTTCTACCACGTCGATAGCGTCCGACTCTGCCGCCATAGTGTTAGCAAACCCGCCGGTAGCTACGACAAAAGCCTCGCCGCCCAGTTCTTCCTTCATCTTCCGCACGATGCCGTCCATCTGTCCTACAAAGCCATAAATAACGCCAGCCTGCATAGCATTAACAGTGTTGCGCGATATAACGGTCTTGGGTTTGATCAGCTCGATACGGGGCAGTTTAGCTGTTCGTTGAAACAGTGCCTCGGTCGAAATACCGATACCGGGAGCAATAGCTCCACCCAAATATTCTCCGGTAGGCAGCAGAGCACAGAACGTAGTCGCTGTACCAAAATCAACAATGATCATTGGCAGGCTCTTGTGGCTGTATTTATCGAAAGCCGCTACCGCGTTGACGATACGGTCAGCACCGACTTCGCGGGGGTTATCATAACGCAGTGAAATACCGCTTTTTATACCGGGTCCAACGACAGCCGGCGTCAGCTCAAAGTAACGCTCGCACATATGACAGAGCGGCACGATAAGCGGCGGCACAACGCTAGAGATAATGATAGCTTTTATTTGATCCATGGGCATCCGTGTGTAGTTAAACATACTGCGCAGTAAAATGCCGTATTCATCAGCCGTTTTGCTGCGATCGGTAGAAAAACGCCAATGGCAAACCAGCTCTTTATCGTCAAAAACACCCGCTACAATGTTGGTATTGCCTACATCAATTACTAATAACATTCATGTTCCTCCTCAAGGAGCTTATTTAGTCCGATCAAGCAGACCTGCCAAGAACAAAGCTTTGCGCACCCTTGCGCCGATAAAAGCAGCAACCGCCGCTTTTATTATATCAAATGGGAGGAAAGGTGCAACTGCTAAAAGTACCGCATTGGACCAGTCCATTGGTTTTTGCAGAAAATATTGAAAGCTGAGCTTAAAGCCAACAAGGCCAAAAGCATAGCAAACTATCATACCTAAACACATATACAAAAAATTTTTACCGAAACCAGCCTCCATATTATGCTCAGTCAGATAACCGACCAGCCAGGCTGTAAAAACAAAACCCACAATAAAACCGCCTGTCGGCCCGGCCAGAATCACGATACCCGACTGCCCTTGATTAAAGACAGGCAGACCCACAAAGCCCAGCAAAGCCCAGACCATGATGCTAATTGCGCTCAGCCTGCTGCCCAGCAGGATACCCGCTAAAAGCACCACTAACGGCTGAATGGTTATGGGAACGGGGCCGATCGGTACAATGATATAGGCGCTGATAATCATCATCGTTACGAAGATACCGGCTAAAAGCATGTCCCTGATCTTCATTAGGCGTATTCCCCTTGCCGCGACTGGGCAGGTCTGATGGAAACATCGCCGGCAATGACTTTTTCCATAGTGCCGTCCGTACGTTTTACTATCAGTAGTCCGTCCTCGTCAATATTGACAGCCTCGCCGTAATAAGTCTGGTCAGGGGCGATCACCTTCACCTGCTGACCCAGCGTCGAAGAATACTGTTTCCATTCCTCCAGCACCGGCTTAAAGTCCTCTTGCAGCACCTGTTCATACAAAGCTTCCATATTGGCCAGCACGTCAGCCAAAAGCTGCACCCTGCTGATAGGCTCCCTTGCCACATCGGCCAGCGAGACAGCGGTAGCCCGCAGTTCTTCCGGCACTATTTCTTTGGGCACGTTCACATTGATACCTGTGCCGATAACCATATAATTGATTTTACCAAATTCGGCGCTCATTTCCGTCAGGATACCTACCAGTTTTTTGCCGTCCAGCAAAACATCGTTAGGCCATTTGATCGAAGCTTTGACGCCCTGGTACTTATTAACGGCCTTCACTACAGCCACGGCTGCCAAAAGCGTGCATTTAGAAGCTTCCTGCGGCATAAACGGCGGCTTCAGCACCACCGAGAACCAAACACCTCTGGCAAAGGGCGAAAACCAGCCGCGGGATAAACGTCCCTTACCTGAATTCTGCTCTTCGGCAATAACCACCATGCCGTTTTCACAGCCATCGTTAGCCAGCCGTTTAGCCAGCTCATTAGTCGAAGTAGTCAGCTCGCAGTAATGGAGCTGATGCCCCAGCCATTTAGTTTGCAGATTGGCCACTACCTCGGCCGGTTTCAGCCTGTCGGGCACCTCTTTGAGGATATAGCCTTTTTTAGGCACCGACTCTATGGTATAGCCTTCGTTTTTTAAAGCCTGGATGTGCTTCCATACCGCTGTACGCGACACGGCCAGTTCCTGGGAAAGTATCTCTCCTGAAACTGGTTCGGGCATTTTTTCGCGTAATATTTCCAAAATGCGTTCTCGCATATCATCACACTCCCAAACAATGTTATCCATAGATTAGCACTGGGTTAACCAAAAGTCAAGTCACAGAAAAACCGTCCCCAAAATTTCAGGGACGGTTTTAAATAACGGATTATTGTTCATCGGGAGCTGCAGCAGTTTCTACGGCGTCTGTCTCTGCCACCGGCTCTGCGGCTGCAGTTTCAGCAGCAGGCTCTGCGGAAGTTTCTTCTTTTTCTAAAATCTTGCCATATTTCATCAGCTGGTCGATTTCTTCGCCTTCCAGCGTTTCTCTTTCTATCAATGCATTGGCAATCAGATGCAGCTTATCCATATTTTCATTGAGCACGCTTTCCGTTTTCTGGTAGGCTTCGTCAATAAATTTACGAATCTCTTTGTCGATTTTAGCAGCGACTTCTTCGCTATAATCTTTATCACGTCCAATATCGCGGCCCAGGAAAACCTGATCCTGACGATGGCCGAAAGTCATAGGCCCAAGTTCGCCGCTCATACCATATTCGCAGATCATCTGGCGTGCGAGCGAGGTAGCACGTTGTAAATCGTTACTGGCACCGCTGGATATCTCTTTTAAGACCAGAGCTTCAGCAACACGGCCGCCTAACAGCACCTTCAATTCATCCAGCATTTCACTACGGGTAGCATAGTAACGATCTTCTTTGGGCAGACTTAAGGTGTAACCACCAGCACGGCCGCGCGGAATGATCGTAACTTTATGAACAGGATCGGTATTATCCAACAGCATACCCACCAGGGTATGGCCGCCTTCATGGTAAGCCGTCAGACGTTTTTCTTTGTCGCTGATCACACGGCTGCGGCGCTCAGGCCCCATAATAACGCGTTCAGCGGCTTCTTCCATCTCCGGCATTTCAATCTTGTTTTTATTCTTGCGGGCAGCCATCAAAGCCGCTTCGTTAACCAGATTGCTCAGATCAGCGCCGGTAAAACCGGGTGTCCTGCGGGCAATAACGTCAAGCTCTACTTCCTGGCTGATGGGCTTGCCTTTAACATGCACCTTCAAAATTTCCTGACGGCCTTTGATGTCGGGGCGATCAACTACGATCTGCCTGTCAAAACGGCCCGGACGCAGCAGTGCGGGGTCAAGGATATCTGGGCGGTTGGTGGCAGCGATCATAATAATGCCTTCATTAGCTCCGAAACCATCCATTTCAACCAGCAACTGGTTCAGTGTCTGTTCACGTTCGTCGTGTCCGCCCCCTAAACCGGCACCGCGCTGACGTCCTACAGCGTCGATCTCGTCAATAAAAACGATACAGGGCGCACTTTTCTTGGCCTGTTCAAATAAATCGCGTACACGGGACGCGCCAACACCGACAAACATTTCTACGAAGTCAGAGCCGGAAATGCTGAAGAAGGGAACACCGGCCTCACCAGCGACAGCCTTGGCCAGCAAGGTCTTACCTGTACCGGGAGGACCATACAGCAGAACGCCTTTCGGTATCTTGGCACCAAGGTCATTATATTTTTTCGGATGCTTGAGGAATTCAACGACCTCTTCTAATTCCTGCTTGGCTTCATCAGCACCGGCAACATCCTTAAAGGTGATTTTGATATTATCTTCATCATAACGGCGGGCACGGCTTTTGCCGAAATTCATTACCCGTCCGCCTCCGCCCTGGCTTTGTTGCATCAGCATAAACCAAATACCAACTATCAGCAGCATGGGCAGCAGTGAGCTTAAAATCGTCGTCCACCAGGGTGGCTGCGGCGGCAGCTCTGCTTTAATTTCAATATCACGGGCGCGCAAAGTCGGGATCAGGGTATCGTCGTTAGGAGCCACAGTCGAAAAATCTTTACCGTCTGCCAGCTTACCGCTGATAACGTTATCAACTATCGTCACCTGCTTGACCTCGTCCTGCTGCACGTGCTTCATAAACGCACTATAAGTGATGTCTGTTTTGCTGACTGTGCTGGCTGAATAATAATCAATCATCCAGATAGCAACGATGATGATCAGCAAATAGAACGTCACGTTCTTAAAGAATCTATTCAAGGAATTTACTCCTCCTTCCACTGCGATCGTCTACCAATTTCTAGTAACGTCATTTTTTTATTATAATATAGATGCGGAAATTCCACAACCATTAGTATACAAAATCATGCACGGGCATAGACACACGGTTTTAAAACGCCTATATAGGGCAGATTACGGTAGCCGCCAGCATAATCTAACCCGTAACCGACCACGAACTCGTCAGGAATGCAGAAACCCACGTAATCGGCACTTTTGCCATTGACACGACGGTCAGCCTTGTCGCACAGCACCGCAGTCTTGATAGACGCGGGCTTGTGTCCCTGCAGCATACAGCAAACAGCTTCCAGCGTCAGCCCAGTATCGATAATGTCATCCACCAGGATCACATGCCGTCCTGCCAAATTCTCCGCAACGTCAAGCTTTACGCTGACATTGCCGCAGCTGTTAGTGCTGTTGCCATAAGAGGATGCTACCATAAAGTCGATGCGTACCGGCATCTCCATTGCCAAAGTCAGATCAGTAGCAAAATAGACGGCGCCTTTGAGCAGCGCTATCACTACTACGTCCTTACCTGCGTAATCTTTTTTCAGCTGGATGCCAAGCTCAGCCACCCGCGCCTGTATTTCAGCTTCTGTCAGCAACACCTTACTGATATCTTCATGCATATCCACTGCCAGTCATCTCCTAGACTTATAAATTTAGTTCCAACGTCAGCCATTCTGCCTCGCCGCACTGCTCGTGCCAACCGGCAGGCCTGCCGCCCAGCAGCCATAAAACCTGCTGCCCGCAGACAGCCAGAAGCTGTTTATCTCGAGCTTCAGTAGCGATTTTTTGATCGTTGAAATATTTTTTTAATTTTTTACTGCCACCTGAATCCAGCGGGAAGAACCTGTCGCCGTCCTGCCTGTAGCGCAGTTCCAGCGTCGCTGCCTTTAGCAGCCGCCAGGGATAGACCGCCTGAGCATGCGGTTTAGTTTCGCTGCGCACATAGGCCAGCGTCAGCTCGCCGCAGGGCAGTGGCAGTTTTATACGCCCAGCTGCTTGCAGTTCGGCCAGATCAACACTACAACTGTAAGGTACAGCAGCAGGCTCGTCTGCTGGCAGCGTCGCTGCCAGCAGCAATGTACCATAACTGTAGGCCGCATAAGTGTTACCTGGCAGCATCAGTTTTTTATTACTGCTGCCACGACGCACCAGTTCCAGTATCTGCTGCGTAAGTTCATATGTCAACAGCCCGGCTGTTTCCAGTCGCTGCCACATCTTTCTGACGACCCTTGCCGCCAGTGCCGGCGGCAAAGCCAGCAGCCAGACAGCTTTACAGCTATAGGCACCGTTACAAGCCTGTACTCCGTCAACAAAATTCTGTTCTGCCAGCAATTCCAGGCAGTCTGCGTCCTCGGCTAACACCGCTGCCGTCCGCGCCAGCCCACCCCTGATATTGGGATTAAACTCGCGCTCCAGTAGCGGCAGCAACAGATGCCGCACTTTATTTCTTGTAAAATACAAATCCTCGTTGCTACTGTCGCTGCGATAAGCAAGCCCACGCAGCTGGCAGTACTGCTCCAGCTCCTGACGGCTCAACTCTAAAAACGGCCTCAGCAAACAACCTTTAACAGTGCGCATGGCGCTCAACCCGCTGCTGCCGCTGCCGCGCACAAGGTGCAGCAGTACTGTTTCGGCTTGATCGTCGCGATGGTGACCTGTCACTAAAAAATCCGCCTGCTGCTCGCGTGCGCATTGCAGCAATGCTTGATAGCGCAGCTTTCTGGCGGCGTCTTCCAGTGAAAGCCCGTTGCTGGCGGCAAACTTTTTAACCTCGACCCGTACTACCTTGCAGTCGACCTGCCTTGCTTCACAAAAAGCCGCCACAAAATCAGCATCAGCTAAAGCTTCCGCTCCGCGCAGCCCATGCTCTACATGGCAAACGGTAAGCCGGTAACCCGCCTCTTCCCTCAGCTGCAGCAAGGCGTCGGCTAACGCCAGCGAATCGGCACCGCCACTGCAGGCAACAACTACCCTGCTGCCCACAGGCAGATATTTTTTTATTTGTTGGCGTACCTTCGTGATTTGCCTGTGTTCTCTCATCGCTCCACCTGTTCAAAACATAAAGAAAAGGCACCTCTGCAGGAAGTGCCTTTTTGACATTATCTGTCGCGACTGGCGCCACGGCCGCCACGTTTAGACTCCGTATTGCGTTTCAAATCCAGTAATCTGTCATCGCTGTCTTTTAAAAAGCGCGATATTTTATCTTCAAAGGTAACGACTGGTGCTACCTTCGGTGCACGACGCTCCTGATTGACCGGTCGCTGCGGCTTGGGAGGTGCCGGAGGCGGCGGGGTCAACTGCTTGATAGACAAGCCGATCTTGCCGCGTTCGTCGATAGACAGAACTTTGACTTTGACCTTATCTTTTTCCTTTAAAAAATCATGTACATCTTTTACATATACATTGGAGACTTCGGAAATGTGTATAAGACCAACTTTTCCTTCAGGCAACTGCACAAACGCTCCAAAATTTGTGATACCTGTAACTTCACCTTCAACGATTGCACCAACTTCGAGTGACATAAAGCGGATAATCCCCCTTAAAAAATCTTTATACGTAGATATTATACCCTTCTTTTAAAAACAGTGTCAACTGCCTTGAGCAAATATCTGCGAAAACCTAAAAAATAACAGATGCTGCCAACATTTTTTGCCGCTGCATCTGCTATTTTTTCTTTTCCGCTGCGCCGGGTTCCTGATCGGCCTGTTTTTTTTGCTTGTCCTGTTCATCGACTATAAAAAGCGGCACTTCGTTCTTACCTACCATATTATGGTCTTCCCGAGCCAGTTTTTCGATATATTTAAGATCATCCAGTCGCTTGCGTTCAGCTTCCAGCTCGTCCTGGACCTTTTTTAACTCGTCCACTCGCTGCTGCGTCGCCGACATTTCCTTGTTGATCTGGTAGATTTTATACTCCTGCCTGCCTAACACACCCAGGCAGACGATCAATAAGATGATCAGCACCCACAAAAAATCATTGGCGCCACGGCGCTTTTTTTTTCGTACTTCGGCCATAAGCGAACTCCTTTCGAGCCCCATTTAGACAAAAATACCGGGCTTCCACGGCCCGGCATTCTTGAAAACCAAGATTATTTTTTGTGTTTTTTTGCAGGAGCAGCGTTAACAGCGTCTTTGAAAGCTTTACCAGCTTTGAAAGCGGGAACGGTTGCTGCCGGGATTTTGATAGGTTCGTTGGTACGAGGGTTTTTGCCAGTACGAGCATTACGGGTACGAGCTTCAAAAGTACCGAACCCAATCAATTGTACTTTGCCTTTTTTAGCTACTTCGCCTTTTACGGTTTCGAGTAAAGCAGCAACTGCTTTCTCTACGTCTTTTTTGGTGAGGCCAGCTTTTTCTGCTACTGCAGCAATAAGTTCAGTTTTGTTCACAATAAATCCCCCTTAAATTTTGTATGCGTCAGTTTAAGCGAAACCCGCTTAAACACAACGGCAAAGGTTGTTCACTAAAAGTCTAATTCGCTATCAAAAGCGATATTCCTGCTAACTTTTTATCTTTTTTCATGTTTTTTTTATTTTTTTCTAAAAATTTGTGTAAAAAAAGATTTTTTCCTATCTATTACGCTCAAAATCCTTGGCCTGATCCCAAAAAGCGTCTAATTCAGCCAGCGAAAAATCCTGCCAGGATTTGCCTTTAGCAGCGCGAACTTTTTTCTCTACAAAAGCAAATCTTTTGATAAAACGATTATTGGCCATATTCAAAGCAACTTCGGGTTCCAGGCCAAGATGCTTGGCGTAACCTGCCAGAATAAACAGCAGATCACCCAGCTCGTGTTCTATTTCCTTCAGCCTGCCGCCTGCAACTGCTTCTTCCAGCTCCTGCAGCTCTTCCTGCACTTTTTCCCAAACGCCTGTGTTATCAGGCCAGTCGAAGCCGACCTTGGCAGCCTTGCCATGCAGCTTGTAAGCGCGCATCAGTGCCGGCAAGCCCGGTGAAACTCCATCTAAGGCATGGGTGCGTTCCTTTTTTTCTTCCAGCTTGATAGCATCCCAGTTTTTAAGAACTGTATCGCTGTCGTCTGCCTTAACCGAGCCAAAAACATGGGGATGGCGGCGGATCAGCTTTTCTGTCACCTCGTCCACTACATCCTGCAGATAGAACCACTTGGCCTCGCCTGCCATTTGCGCGTGGAACACCACCTGCATCAGCACATCTCCTAATTCTTCCTGCATTCCTGCCACATCGTGGTTATCAATAGCTTCCAGAAGCTCGTAGACCTCTTCCACCAGATTATGGCGGATACTGCTGTGGGTCTGTTCCCTGTCCCAGGGGCAGCCACCCGGATCACGCAGTTTTTTCATCACGTCTACCAGTGGCATGATATCAGTTTCGTACAGACAATCGTCTTCATCGTCATAATAATCATCTTCGTCAAACTCAAAACTGGGCGGTTCAGACGCCAATTTATTCACCGCCTCAAACACTGTCTGCTCCTGCGCCGGAATAAAAACGCTGGTCAGATGGTCGATCTGCGGCTGGCGATCCAGCTCATACAGTTTAATCGGCTGACATTTCTCATCGGGCAGGCCTAAATTACGCATGAAATACAACTGCGCTTCATCGCCTAAAACTTCCATTAAATTGAGCTTGACGTCTGACGCTACCAACTGGCTGTAAACCTGAGTGATCATCAGCGGGTACTTGCCTGCGTCAGTCAGCGCTTCAAAATCATGGGCGTCTACAATACGCAGACCGGCGATAGGATCAATACCCAATTTGACATAAGCCAGGTCCAAAAAGCTCATGGACGGCAAAATCTGCAGTGGTATTCCCGCCGCTTTCGCCTGCTCACGCAGCATCATTACAGTACGCTCGGCTACCAGAGGGCTGCCTGGCACCGCATAGACGATCGCCTTAGCTGCAGCCTCCTGCAAAACCAACGCCACCACTTTATGGTATACCTCGTCAAAAGACGCGCCCGTTTCATAAAAATCATCGCAGGCAGTAAACTCTATCCCGGCACGTTCCAACTCGCTGACGCTGGGATGTACTGCCGTACGCAAAATAACCTTCTCGCCGTTTTTTAAAACGTCCAATGTTTCTACCGACAAATGTCCCGCACTTCCCGGCCCCAAACCAACAACAGTGATTCCTGTTTTCATACTGCACCTTCCTTTACTTAAATCGGGACCCGATCACAGGTATTCTGCTCAATTCATTTTTACCGATCGTCCCACTTGCCATCAATGCCAGTAAATAAACGATGCCAGCTGCGAAAATCGTGACTGTCGTCGCCAAGGTATTGCCCCAATAAACTACTAAATAACCATGCAAAAGGTTACTGACTAAAGCCATGGCCACGGCTGCCAGCAAAATTTTGCACAGCGCAGCCACTTGAAAAGTTATACCGCTGCGTACTAAAAAGAAAATATTTAATGCCGCCGCCAAACCAAAATTGATGTTTGACGCCCAGGCGGCACCGATTATATTAAACGGCAAAGCCGTCAAATACCAAACTGCGACCGCTTTCACAGCGGCACTGATGAGCATGTTCCACATGGGGATCACGGTCTGCCCCAGGCCCTGCAGCATCCCCGTGGTTATTTGATGAATGCCCAGCAGGCAGATAGACGGAGATAAATACCTGATCGCCCCGCCTGCCAGCGCCGTACCATACAAAAGCTGGGAAATTGGCTGAGCCAGTGCCCATAATCCTGCCGCTGCAGGAAAGGTCAACAGGCAGCACAGCTTCATAGCAGTATTAGTCTTTTGGCTGATGCTCTCTCTGTCGCCTAAAGTAAAGGCTTCGGAAACTGCCGGCACCAGACTGGCCGCCAGCGATAAGGTCGGTATAGTCGCCATCATGATCAGCGGCATACCCATTCCTGTCAAATAACCAAACAGGGTAGTCGCCTCTTCTACTGAAAAGCCCGATTCCACCAAACGATTCGGCACCAGCAGCATATCAATACTGCTGGTAACGGGTACCATAATATTAGCGCAGGAAACAGGCAGAGCCAACAACACCAGCCGCTTTGCTATCTGCCATACACTGTCGGCAGTTTCCGGCTGCTGCCTGCTGATCTCACGCTGCCAGTGCATTTTCTTCTTCCAATAGAAGAAGCTTAAAACAATCAATCCGGTTATGGAGCCGGGCACAGCGCCGAACGCCGCGCCGGCAGCCGCATATTCCAAACCCTGCGGCAGCAGGTAATAAGCCAGCACTACCATGGTCACAACCCGCACAAACTGCTCCAATATCTGCGAAACAGCCGGAGGCGTCATCATCTGATAGCCTTGAAAATAGCCACGGAAGCTGGCCAGGATCGTCGCAAAAAAAACTGCCGGTGTAAGTGCCACCAAGCCGTAATAAGCACGGGGATCTCGTACCAGGCCGCTGTCAACCAGCCATCCTGCCGCAAAATACAGTCCCGATGCGAAAACCAGCCCCGTTACCGCCATCAATCCAAGCGAAACCCTGAATATCCTACTGGCACTGGCGAAATCGCCCTTAGCCACCTTTTCGGCAACGATGATGGAAATAGCAATAGGGATACCGGCCGAAGATATGGAAAGCATTAAAAGATAGACCGGGTACGCCATCTGATACAGCCCGATGCCTTCGCCGCCAAGCAGCCTGGATAACAGTATTCTGTTGACCGAGCCGATGATTTTCACCATCAGTCCCGCCAGCGTCAAAATCATGGCGCCGCGTAAAAACTTATCCTTGGTCATACCCTTGTCCCTTCCTCGTTTTCTCCATTTAATTATAATCAACTTTAATGTTGCTGTATAGCTTAGTTAAAATCCAACCGCGGCAGATTTTTCTCCAGCCAGGTCAGCCCGTCCGTTTTTAGTTTGACTGTACGGAAAACCAGCTGCGCTTGCACGCCGCTTTTAAAATTCATATACTGCTGCTGTTCGCTGATTATCTGCATCAGCGCCGCAGGATCGATAGCAGCATGTTCCGCGAAGGTTATGCGCAGCTCGCCCGGCTTGACGCTGATACCACGGATACGCAAACGGCGGCACAAAGCCCGCAGACAGGCCACTCGCCACAAGACCTCCACTTCCTCCGGCGGTTCGCCGAAACGGTCGATGATCTCGTCCAGCAGATCGCCCCGCTCCGCATAATCCAGTTCGGCAAAGCGTCGATATAATTCCAGCTTGTAACGGGGATCAGCAATATAATCGTCGGGAATATAACCGTCAACGCTGATCTCCAGCACCGGATCCGGCTCTGGCACACCGTCTTCCACACCGTCTTTCAGCTTGCGAATAGTGCGCTCAAGCATATCGCAGTAGGCCGCAAAGCCCACGCCAGCAATATGCCCATGCTGTTGGGCCCCCAGCAGATTGCCAGCACCGCGTATCTCCAGATCACGCATAGCTATCTTAAAGCCCGCTCCCAGCTCAGTAAAGTCACGGATCGCCTGCAGGCGTTTTTCCGCTATCTCGCTCAAAGCCCGGTTGCGTTTATAAACAAAATAGGCATAGGCCAGCCGCGAAGACCGCCCTACCCGTCCACGCATCTGGTACAACTGCGACAGGCCGAAATTCTCCGCGCCGTCGATGATGATGGTATTGGCCAGTGGTACATCCAAGCCATTTTCGATGATCGAAGTAGACAACAGTACATCACAGCTGCCCTCATAAAAAGCGATCATGGCATCCTCCAGCATATCCTCAGGCATCTGCCCGTGGGCGATACGGATGCTGATGCCCGGCACTAAAGCGCGCAGATCGGCGGCAATATTCTCCAGGCCCACGACCCGGTTATGCACATAGTAGACCCGTCCGCCACGCCGTAGCTCGCGCTCCAAAGCTTCCTTGATCATACCCGGGTTATACTCTGCCACATAGGTCTCTACCGGCAGCCGTTCCTCCGGCGGCGACTCAATCACACTCATATCCCGTCCGTTGACCAGTGCCAAATGCAAAGTGCGCGGTATCGGTGTCGCCGACAACGTCAGCACATCCACGCCTGTTTTCCAGCGTTTGATCTTTTCCTTCTGGGCCACGCCGAAACGCTGCTCCTCGTCGATAACCAGCAACCCCAGATCAGGGAAAAGCACGTCTGATTGCAGCAAACGGTGGGTACCGATCAGCACATCCACCTGGCCGTTTTCTAAATCGTTCAGAATGCGCTTTTGCTCCTTCGGCGAGCAGAAACGGCTCACCATCTCTACCTTAACGCCAAAAGGCTGCATTCGCTCTTTAAAGGTCATAAAATGCTGCTGGGCCAAAACCGTCGTCGGCACCATCACCGCAGCCTGCTTACCGTCCATCACGGCCTTAAAAGCCGCCCTGATCGCCACCTCGGTCTTGCCATAGCCCACATCGCCGCACAACAGACGGTCCATCGGCTCCGGTTTTTCCATATCGGCCTTGATCTCGGCGATAGCCCGCAGCTGGTCAGGTGTTTCCTCATATGGAAAGCGCTCTTCAAAATCGCGCTGCCATTCTGTATCCACGCCAAAGGCATGCCCCGGCACGATCTTACGCTGGGCGTACAGGCGCAGCAGCTCCTCGGCCAACTCGGTGATAGCTGCTTTTGCCCTGTTTTGTACCCGCTTCCAGTCGGCACCGCCCATTTTGGAAAGACGCGGCGCCTGGCCCTCGTTGCCCACATATTTGTGCAGCATACCGACCTGCTCCACCGGCACATACAACTTATCGTCGCCGGCATAAGCAAGCAACAGATAATCCCGATGTACCCCGTCCACCAGCACGTTTTCGACGCCTATATAGCGGCCGATACCGTGCACGGCGTGAACCACATAGTCTCCGGCCTTGATTTCCGAAAAATACTGCAGCTGGGCGCCGCTGTTCTTCGTGTGCAGACGGCGTTTCTTCTGCATGCCGAAAATATCGTTTTCCGTCAGCAGCAGCCAGCTCTCATTCCAAAAACGGAAACCCGCCGTCAACTCACCACTGATAACGCTGATCCGCCCCGGACGGAGCAATTCCTCATCCTTGATAAAAGCAGCGTTCAGATTACGACTTTGCAGACTGTCAGCCAGTCCCCGCGCCTTGATATCGCTGCTCATCATCACCACAGGTATCTGCCCGTCAGCCAGCCAACCCTGCAAATCGCCGGTCAGCAATTCCAGATTTCTGTTATAGGGCGCAACCGACCGTACCGGTACGGTCACGTCCGTAAAGTTCTTAAAATGGCTATGTCCCAACGCTGCTACTACCCAAGCTTTACTTTGGGCACAGAAGCGTTCCAGTTCAGCAGGAGCCCATAGCTCGTCAGCATAATTACCGTTTTCGACATGCAGCTTTTGCAGCAGCTCAAACAACCGTGTCGGCTCGTCGATCACCAGCCGCGTCGACGCCGTCACATAATCCAACACCGAAGCCGAAAAATCGTCGCTTTCGTCCGTTTGCAGCGGCACGATCTTCACTGCGCTCAAGGATTCGATACTGCGCTGGTTCTCCAATTCAAAGCTGCGCATAGCATCGATCGTATCGTCGAACCATTCGATGCGTGCCGGATGCTGACTGTTGATGGGAAATACGTCTAAAATATCTCCGCGCAAACAGAACTGACCAATAGCGTCTACCTGCTCTGTCCGCTCGTAGCCTAATTCTACCAGCCTTGTCAGCATTTCCTGCTGCTCCAGCTGCTGCCCCAGCGTGACGACCACCCCACTGCCCAACACCTGTTGCGGCACAGGCAGTTTTTGCAGCAGGGCTTCTGCCGTCACAAAAACGATGCCCCGCTCCTCACCCTGCAAAATACGCATAGCGGCCACACGTCCGGCCTGCACCTCGCGATTGCGTGAATCAGCCTGCACCCGCGGCAGATCAATGGGATATAATTCCTGCATCAGCAGATCAGAATAAAAAGCGTTCAGCGTCCTGCGGTACTCACGAATATCGTCGCGGCCGCTGACAAGGAACACTAAAGAGCCCTGTTCCGGCAAAAGACGGTCCAGAGCTGCTAAAAAAACTGTTTTGGCGGCGCCACTGATACCAGTCAGCGAGCACCCCCGCCCCTTTTGCCAAAGTTCTGCCGCAGTACGGGCTTCTTTTACTGCGCCAACGGCTTTCAATAATTGCAATTTCATCAACTTATCCTTGAATACAAAAGGGTTCTAGCCTGAGCTAAAACCCTTGCAGATTGAAAAAGATTACAGTTTAACGGCAAAATCCTTGCGGTCAAAGCTGTGTACGGCGTCAACAAAACGGACAGTACCGGTTTTATAACGCATGGAAACAGTATGAGTACGCACGCCGCCGCCAAAATAACGCAAGCCATTCATCAGGTTGCTGTCGGTGATAGCGGTAGAAGTGAACATACAATCATCGCCCTTCACCATGTCGTCCAAAGTCAGGACCTTGCTGCAATCGGTGATACCCATTTTCAGGCAGCGCTGTACTTGTTCATCATCTTCGGGGCACAAACGAGCCTGCATATCTCCGCCCAGGCATTTAATAGCAGCTGCTGCCAAAACGCCTTCGGGAGCGCCGCCCTTGCCGATGTACATATGCACGCCGGTGCCTTCGATACCTGCATTGACGATAGGATTAACGTCACCATCGGTAATCAATTGGATGCGTGCTCCGGCGCTGCGGATCTCATCCATAATGCCGTAATGGCGCTCACGGTCCAGCAGTACTACAGTCAAATCGGAAACCTTACGCTCTAAAGCCTTAGCGACCCGTTCCAGATTTTCTTTAACGGGAGCGTTGATATCGATGCAGCCTCTGGCACGAGGGCCAACAGCGATCTTATCCATATACATATCAGGAGCGTGCAGCAGGCAGCCCTTCGGTGCGATAGCGATGACCGCAATAGCGCCCGGCTGGCCTTTAGCCACCAAATTAGTGCCTTCTACAGGGTCAACAGCAATGTCGACTTCGGGGCCGCCGCCGCCGACTTTTTCACCGATATAAAGCATCGGTGCTTCGTCCATTTCGCCTTCACCAATAACTACGGTGCCGCTGATATTGACAGTATCAAAAGTTTTGCGCATCGCGTCAACTGCCAGCTGATCGGCGCCGTTTTTATCGCCACGTCCTACGCTGCGGCCGCAGGCAATCGCTGCAGCTTCGGTAACACGTACAAAT
Organism: uncultured Phascolarctobacterium sp.; assembly: GCA_900544795.1. Lineage (GTDB taxonomy): Bacteria > Bacillota > Negativicutes > Acidaminococcales > Acidaminococcaceae > Phascolarctobacterium. The sequence goes on from UQWM01000020.1 coordinate 20,946, forward strand.
TCCATGGATAATTCTCTGTTCATTCCCAAACCATCTCCTTTATCAATACGTTCATAAAAATCATATTCATTATATCACTTTCTGCGGCAACTTGCAGAGCAAAATAAAAATTACTCTTTTTTAAGCTAAATTTATCCGTTCAGCTTCAGCACCAGCAGTTCAAATAAAATCCGCGCCGGCAGCACAAAAGCGATATAAAGCAGCAATAAGCTAAACGCCACCGTGGCCAGCGACCGCTTAAAATCAATCAGATACACTACCTGCAACGCCCGTATCAACAGATACAGCATCCACAGCTTAGCCACCACGCAGGCACCCACTACCACCAACACACCGGGTAGTCCCAGAGTTGTGCCCAATAAAGCCACCGGCGTCATCACCAAAAAAGGTAGCGTCGTGTAGCCCAAAAGACAAATAAGCCCCACCGCATCGCCAGCCATAGCGCCCAGTGTCTCTAAAATGCCATGCAGCAAAAAGCCATACATCGACAAAATGACCCCAACGATAGAAACGGCCGCCGCAATAATAGCAAAACGCACCGACAGTGCCTGCTCCAAAAACAGCTGGTTAGTCACCACGCCGCAAAACAGGCCCACGCTTAAAGTGAAATACCACAGGCTGCGCCACATACAGCGCTCCTGCACCAACAGGCGCATCCCGTCTCTGGTCTCAAACAACACATCATAGGTTTTACGCCGCATAAGGCATCACCTCGCCTGCGGCGAAGGCACACCCGCCGCTTCTTTTTGCAGCACGGCTTCTAAATGTCCCAGCAGCATCTCTGATAACTGCGCGCTGAAAAACATTTCCCAGGGCTTTTGTTTCTTGGTTTCCTTAATTTCCGGGATGCCCGCCACACCGATAGCCTTACCGGCCGCTTCCAGCGCGTCGTAGTAATTGCCCAGCTCGTCCACTAGCCCTACGGCCTGAGCTTGCCTGCCCGTATAAACGCGTCCATCAGCTAATGCTTTGACCTGCACCACGTCCATTTTGCGGCCTTCGGCGATCACGGCTACAAACTCTTCAAACATCTGGTTTACCATATTCTGCAAAATCTGCTGTTCTTCCAGCGTCATGGGCCTGTCACTGGACATGATATCCTTGTACTGGCCGCTTTTGATCTTAGTCGTATAAATGCCGATCTTTTTAAACAGTTCCTCGGTGTTCATATACGGCATATACACGCCGATGCTGCCCGTAAGCGTTGAAGGATTAGCATAGATAGTATCGCTGTAAGCCGCCAGCCAGTAGGCTGCCGACGCAGCGCTGTTGCCCATGGTCGTAATGATGGGCTTGCCGCTTTCCTTAAAGCGCTTCAGCTCGCGCCCCACCTCTTCCGCAGCGGTCACACTGCCGCCAGGCGAATCGATACGCAACACCAAAGCCTTCACGCTGCTGTCTGCTGCCGCCTCACGGATCTCGCGCATCAACCTGCCGGAAGAAGCGCCCGCGGTTTCACCCCAAATATTCTCACCCGGTTCGCCGCTGATGATCGTACCCTCGATATTAACAACGGCAACTCTGTCGGTAGGCGCAGCAAGCACCTGCTCGTCATTATTCTTGCCCGATAACAGCGATACCACAAAGGACAACACCGCAATCAACAGGATCGCACTGATAAAAATCTTTTTCAGCATAGCTTCAACTCCTTTTCACAAAAAAGCAGACTGGCTCGCAGTCTGCTTTTCGGTTCTTACAACAGGTCTTATTTTTGTTCCCGCAAAGCAGCGGCAATGAAATCTCTAAATAATGGATGAGGATTGGTAGGACGGGACTTGAACTCCGGATGGAACTGAGCTCCCAGGAACCAGGGATGTCTGTCTTCCGGAATCTCTACGATCTCGACCAGACGACCGTTGGGCAAAGTGCCGCCGATCCGCAGACCGCCGTCAACGATCTGCTCGCGCAAAGCGTTGTTCACTTCATAACGGTGACGGTGACGTTCATAAACCAGCTCTTCCTTGTAAGCACTCTCGGTCAAAGTTCCCGGATAGACCTTACATGGATACAGTCCCAAACGCATCGTGCCGCCCTTATCCTCCACGCTTACCTGTTCAGGCATCAAATCAATGACAGGATACTGGCAGTCGGGTACGAACTCGGCGCTGTTAGCATTATCCATGCCGCACACGTTACGTGCATATTCGATAACGGCGCATTGCATGCCCAGGCAGATACCAAAGAACGGAACCTTGTTTTCACGGGCATATTGTACGGCCTTGATCTTGCCTTCGATGCCACGGTCGCCAAAGCCGCCCGGCACCAGAATGCCGTCCACGTCGTCCATGACTTTTGCCATATCGGTCTCAGACGCTTCGATAGTCTCGGCGTTGACCCATTTTATTTTCAATTCACTTTCATTAGCAACGGCAGCGTGCTTCAACGCCTCGGCGATACTGATGTAAGCATCCTGCAATTCAACATATTTACCAACTACAGCAATGGTGACCTTACGGTCGTAATGTTTTAAAATGCGCTCAACCATCTCATGCCAGTATGACATATCTTTCGGTTTATCGGGCATGTCCAGCTTTTTCAGGGCAATGGTGTCCAGTCCCTGCTCTTCCATCAGCATCGGTACCTGATAGATGCTGGCAGCAGTCAGGTTCTGAATGACCGCTTCCGGGTCAACATCGCAGAACATCGCCATTTTTTCGCACATATCCTTAGAAATAGGACGCTCGCTGCGGCAAACAATGATATCGGGAGAAATACCGATGCTGCGCAGCTCTTTAACGCTATGCTGGGTCGGTTTGGTTTTCAGCTCGCCGGCTGCAGCGATATAAGGAACCAAAGTAACGTGCAAATACAGCACATCATTGCGGCCCACTTCTTTTTTCACCTGACGGATAGCTTCGAGGAACGGTAAGCTTTCAATATCGCCGACAGTACCACCGATCTCGGTGATGACAAAATCAGCATTATCATCGCGGCCAACACGGTAAACGCGCTCTTTGATCTCGTTAGTGATGTGAGGGATAACCTGCACCGTACGGCCCAGATAATCACCGCGGCGCTCTTTATTGATAACGGACAAATAAATCTTACCTGCCGTTACGTTAGAGCTTTTCGACAAATTGATATCGATAAAACGCTCATAATGGCCTAAATCAAGGTCAGTCTCAGCGCCGTCGTCGGTAACGAAAACCTCACCGTGCTGATAAGGGCTCATCGTACCCGGATCCACGTTGATATAAGGGTCAAATTTTTGGATAGTCACCCTATAGCCGCGGCTTTTCAGCAAACGGCCCAAAGAAGCTGCCGTAATACCCTTACCCAGCGAAGAAACTACACCGCCTGTTACAAAAATATACTTCGTCATGATTGTCCTCCCGTTCCTCATAAAATAAGCTTTTATCTCACAAAATTACATTCTTTCCGGTGCCGACACGCCCAAAATGCCCAAAGCATGTTTGATCGTATGGCCTACAGCCTTCACCAGCTTGATGCGGGCCTGCTGCACTTCGGGCTCTACGCCCAGGATGCGGCATTGGTTGTAGAAGGAATGGAACATTCCCGCCAGGTCATGCACATAATGTGCAACCCGGTGCACTGCACGCTCTTTGGCAGCAGCAGCGATCATTTCCTGATACTCGCCCAGCTTCTTAATCAGCTCCAGTTCCGTCGGATCAGTCAACAGCGCATAATCTGCCTCGGCCGCCTCGGTGATCTTCTCCTCGGCCAGCTGGCGCATAATGCTGCAAATACGGGCATGGGCATACTGGATATAATAGACAGGATTTTCGTTAGACTTTTCAGTAGCCAAAGTCAAATCAAAATCCAGCTGACTATCAATAGAACGCATGGCAAAGAAGAATCTTGCCGCATCGGTGCCTACCTCTTCGATCAGCTCATTTAAAGTAACGCTCTGGCCGGTACGCTTCGACATCTTTACCAGCTCGCCGTTGCGGTACAGGCTTACCATCTGTAAAATCAAAACCTCAAGCTGATCCGGGTCGTAACCCAAAGCGCCTACGGCAGCCTTCATTCTAGCAATATAACCATGATGGTCGGCGCCCCACAGATTAATGACACGGTCAAAACCGCGGCTGAATTTGTTCCAGTGGTAAGCGATATCGGCCGCCAGGTAAGTGGGCACACCGTTTTCTCGGATCACGACGCGATCCTTGTCGTCGCCGTAGGCCGTAGCCTTCAGCCACAAAGCGCCGTCCTGCTCATACATATAACCACGTTCGGTCAGCAGATCACAGGCTTCCTTGATCTTATCAGCATCGTGCAAAGTCTGCTCGCTGAACCAAACATCAAAAGTAACATTAAAAGCTTCCAGGTCTTCTTTCAGCGCCGCCAACTTCTCTTTCAGCGCGATGGTGCGAAACTCGTGCAGGCGTTCCTGCTCATCCATGTGCAGGAACTTATCACCGTAAATTTTAACGATGCGCTGCGCAGTCTCCACTATATCATGCCCGTGATAACCGTTTTCGGGAAATTCCACATCCACGCCCAGTTCTTCCAGATAACGGGCATTTACAGACGCCGCCAGATTATTGATCTGGTTGCCGGCATCATTGATGTAATACTCGCGGGTCACATCATAACCGGCTGCCTTCAGCAGGTTTGCCAGCGAGCTGCCCACGGCAGCGCCACGGCCATGGCCTACATGCAGCGGCCCGGTCGGGTTGGCACTCACATATTCTAATTGGATCTTTTCACCACCGACATTTGGCAGGTTACCATAGTCAGTACCGGCGGCAACTATGCTCGCCAGCAGTTCGGCTGTCCAATTCTGTTTTAAATAAAAATTAATGAAACCAGGTCCTGCGATCTCGGCCTTTTCCACATAAGGGCAGTCCATATTATCAATAATAGCCTGCGCCACCAGACGGGGATTGCATTTTAAGCTACGGGCAGACTGCATGGCAAAATTTGTAGCAAAATCGCCAAACTCTTTTTGCGGCGGTACTTCCAATAGTACCTCCGGCAATTCGCCTTCCTTAATAGTACCTGCGGCAATAGCTTTAGCCGCAGCGGCTTTAATGGCAGCAGCCAGTGCTTCCTTCATATTCACTCTTTGCATCCTCCTCGATTTCCAGCTTCAACTTTAGCTTGCTGTGCGGCTTACCATCCAGCTCCAAAGCATATTCCAGTTCTATGTGCCACACCTTATCGCGGCAGTAAACATATAAATACTCGGTCGCCGCCCGCATCGGCAAAGCCAAATGCGGCGTCTGGTAAATACTTTCGCTAACCAGCCCCATGGCAAATTCCTGCCGGCAGTCCACAGTACCGCTGCGCAGAATAATGACCCTGTCGTAATCCCACTTGATCGTGGTTTTAGTGCCGGCCAGTCCCGATTCCTCAGGTTCTTCATAAAAGGCATAAAATTTATTATTTTTTTCCGTCATCCTGCCAATGGTCACAGTCTCAATGCTGTCCGTGCCATCTATACTGCTCGACTGGCTTTGGATACGGATCTTTACCGGCTGCATCAACATTTTCCACTCCATAAAAAACGACTGGAGCCTGCTCCCTTTCGCGCCTCAACTTATCTTCGAAACAGAGCAAGCCCCTTTTGCCTGCGACTTCCTTTCAAATAAAAAGAAAGGAACGGTCTACAAAACTTCTTCAAATATTATATATCAGCGACCGTATTCAGTCAAGGAAAGGCTGACCCTTGCACCCACTGCTAAAAAAAGTGTATAATATTTATACTGTTTTTGTTGAATTAAAGAGGAGGGGTCAGGATGCAGCAAGATTGGGGCATCATATTTGCATTTGGATTGTATTTTTTAGCACTGTTCGGCATAGGTATCTTCCATATGAAGAAAGAACAGGATTTGGCAGGCTATGTTTTAGGTGGTCGTAAGGTCGGCCCCTGGGTATCGGCCATGAGCGCCGAAGCCTCGGATATGAGCGGCTGGATGCTGATGGGCCTGCCCGGCTATGCTTATGTGGCAGGCGTCAGTGCTTTCTGGATCGCTATCGGCCTGGCCATCGGCACCTGGCTGAACTGGCTACTGGTAGCCAAAAGGCTGCGCGTTTATACCAAAATAGCTAACGATTCTATCACTTTACCGGACTTTTTTGAAAACCGTTTCCGTGATAAAACAAAGATCCTGCGGGTCGTTTCTGCTATTTTCATTTTTATTTTCTTTCTTATCTACACCGCCTCCGGCTTCGTCGCCGGTGGACGCCTGTTCAATACGGTCTTTGGGCTGCCTTATTTTCAGTCGCTGCTCATTACCGCAGGCATCGTTGTTTTCTACACCTTTACCGGCGGCTATATAGCTGTTTGCCGTACCGACTTTTTCCAGGGCTGCCTGATGTTCTTTGCCATTATCATCGTCCCGCTCACCGGCATCTTTAAGGCCGGCGGCCCGACGACCGCCTTTGAAAAGCTTTACAGCATGAACGCCAACTATTTTAGTTTCTTTACCGACGCCACCGGCGTCACCCTAAGCGCCACAGCCATCATTTCGCTGCTGGCCTGGGGACTGGGTTATTTTGGACAGCCGCATATTTTAGTACGCTTTATGGGTATCAGCTCCGCTAAAGAGATCCCCCAGGCAACCCGCATCGCCATGGTCTGGGTAATTTTCTCCCTATTCTTCGCCGTCACCGTAGGCCTGGTAGGCCGCGTACTGCTGGGCGACAAGCTTACCGGCGTCAACGCCGAGACCGTCTTTATGGTACTCAACAACGAATTTTTCGTTTCCTTCCTGGCAGGTATCATCATCTCCGCTATTTTAGGAGCTATCATGAGCACCTCGTCCAGTCAGCTGTTAGTAACAGCTTCTGCCATCTCCACCGACTTCTATCAGGCTCTGATCCGCAAAAACGCCGGTGAAAAAGAGCTGGTTTTTGTCAGCCGTCTGGCCGTTGTTCTGGTAGCCTGCTGCAGCCTGGCGCTGGCGTCCAACCCCAACAACTATATCCTAGAGTTGGTAGCTTACGCCTGGGCCGGTTTTGGTGCCTCCTTCGGTCCGCTGGTATTATTCAGCCTCTTTTGGCGCCGCACCACTATCAAAGGCGCTATCGCAGGTGTGTTCTGCGGTGGCAGCACCGTGCTCATCTGGAAAGAATTTTTTGCCTCCACCGGTATTTACGAAATCGTCCCCGGGTTTATTATCTCGGCTATCGCCATCTATGTGGTCAGCCTGATGGATAAAGAACCGGAAGCGGCTATCGTTAAAGATTTTGATGTTGCAGAAGCACATGTCAAAGATTTATAAACTGTATTTAAAGCGCCCGCAAAAATGCGGGCGCTTTTCTATGCAATAACATATAAAATAAAAACTCGCTGTTACAGGTTGGCCTGCAACAGCGAGTTTTTATTTTTTTCGCCGCAAGCTTGCTTTCAGCAAGGCTACCACATCCCCCGAAAGCAGCAGCCCTGTCATGGTAAGCAGCATGCCGCAGGCGATAACCGGCGTTATCTGTTCATCCAGTACGATGACAGAGGTGATGACGGTTACTACCGGCGCCAGATAGATATAGGCGCTGGTTTTGATAGCCCCCAGCAGCTTAACAGCCAGGTTCCAGGTAACGAAACACATCGCCGAAGCGCCAACGCCCAAAAAGATGATATTGAACAGGTTGACCGGATCGGCCAGCCGCTCGAAGCCCCAGCGAAAATCCATAAACAGCAGTGCCGGCAACATAAAGACCAGACCGTACATAAAGGTGTGGCGCGTGCTTTGAATGGCATTGTAGCCAAAAGCACTGATTTTTTTAGAAAGCACGGCATAGACGGCCCAAACAGCGGCTGCCGCTAAAGCCAGCAAGTCGCCCAAAGGGTTGATTTGCAGTTGGGTAGCGCTGTTGAAGCTGATCATGGCAATACCTGAGATTGCCAGCACAAAACCCAACATGAATTTTTTTTGCAGAGCTTCGCCTGCTAAAAACCGACAGGCTAAAAGTGCCGTAAAAAAAGGCGCGGTGGCAGTAATAACGCCTACATTGGAGGCAGGGGCATAGACCAGGGCGATGTTCTCGAACAGATAATACAGGGTAATGCCGCTGAGCCCAGCCCCGGCAAAGACCCACTCCTGTTTCCTGTCAGTGACCTTTAAGCGGTGCGGATAGATGATAAACAGCACCACCAGACCCATCACGAAACGAAAAAAGAGGATCTCGATCGGCGTAAAGCTGCGCAGCAGTACCTTAGTAGAAATAAAGGTGGTCCCCCATAAAAGTATCGTCAGCAGGGCGAACAGATGGCCCTGTAAAATTTTGTTCTGCATTGCTTTCCCCGTTCCCTTCGTCAGCAAAAAATAGTGCGGTACTGGCCAGGCGTCAGGCCGATACATTCTTTAAAAACATTAGTAAAATGGCTTTGATCGGCAAAGCCAACGGTCAAGGCCGTTTCCAGCGGCTGCGTCCCCGCCTCCAGCAGTTTTTTGGCGGCACTGATGCGCAGCGCCTGCAAATAGCGGTAGGGCGTGATGCCTTTGGCCCTGGTGAAGCCACGCAGCAGCGAATATTTATTGCTGCCCACCAGAGCTGCCAGATCGTCTAAGCTGATGCCTTCAGCATAGTGCTGCTCAAGATATTCAGCGGCAGTCTGTACAGCACTGGCTGCAGTAGCCGGTGCTGCTTCAGCCTGAGGCTGGGCTAAAAGCTGGCCGATCAGAAAATAGAGGTGTTCTTCTTTACAGAAACCTTCCGTTTTAGCCATTATCATTTGGTGCAGCTCTTGCAGGATGCTTACCTGCTCACTGCGATATAAAACAGGCTCACTAAAACGCGGCAGTCGGCTGCTGCCGGTTATTTCGGCAACCATCCGTTCCATAACGCTGTTTTTGATGTTAAGGCAGCGATAATCAAGCGCCTGTCCATCCAGCGGTTCACATGTATGTGTAGCCAGCGGCTCAAACAGCACGATATCGCCGCTGCCAAGAATATATTCCTGATTACGGCAGGTCATTTTGCGGGCGCCGCTTTCGATGAACCCGATCACATAGTATTCGTGAAAATGGTTAGGGAATTTTTGTAGCAGGCCGCGAAAACGGTAAGCTTCGATATCAAGTTCTTTGTCATAACAGATGATGCGTTCTTCTTGCAGCATGATAAGCTCCTTTTAACATCAGCATAACAGATAAGCGCGGCATATTCTTGTAAGATATTGACTGGCTGGCCCTGGACCATGAAAAAACCTGCGTGCTTAAAAGTACGCAGGCCAGGGTAAAAAATCAGCGCATATTCTCAATAAAATCTTCAAAGTTGTTGATGAGGATGGGATGCCCTACCACCTTAAGATCGCGCAGATGCGTGCCATAGGATTCGTAGATTTTGTCGGACAGCTCCATTTCCAGACCTTCTTTAACATACTCATCTATCATTTTGACGATAAAGCGATTGATCTCACCGGTTTCCGGTTTGACGTTGAGCGGGATGATGCGTTCTTCAGGCTCGTAGCTTTCGACGGTAACGTCCCAGCCGCCGGGAATAGGCGGCAGCCGTTTGGCCAGAATCATATATTTAGGCGAAAAGCCAACGTAGGCATCTAATTTGTTGTGCAATTTTGCTTTGTGCAGCGGGTAACCGTTAGCGTTGCCCCATTTTACTATTTCATCACAAACTTCGTTGTTGTGAATAACGCTGGAAAATGTTGTTTTTGCTAAAACTTCAGCCATGATAATACCTCCAATATGGTAAACTTCTAATTTCTATTGTACTTTATCTCGGCAAGAAATTCAACTTTTTCGCCTGCTACGGTGCAAATTATTTTGCAATAAAAAACAAGGCGCCGCTATACAGGGCGCCTTGCACAGAGTTTAATTTGCAGTTGTCAGATCTGTCCCAAAGCTTTTAAGACAGATTGGGCAATGATGGCGCTGCCGATGTAGGTACCTGTAAAAACTACGCAGGCAACAACGACGATACGCCAGCCGCTTTTGGCAAAAGCGTCCAGGTCTTTACCGATAGCGATACCGGCATAGGCCAGGATAGGGGTACAAAGTTGCAGGAAGCCTACTTTTTTAACAGCTTCGTTGATAACGTCGCTGCCGGGCATAGCCGGATAAGTAAGGAGGCAGCCCAGGGTAACGATGTAGGCAACGGCAGGGATACGGCCGGGCAGATATTTTGCCAGGATGACGCCTGCGATCGCTAAAAAGATCAAAAACAGCAAGCCAGGAATGGCTTCAACGATAGAATATTTTGTACCGATAGCGTTAGCCACCAAGGACATAGCGCCGACGATAAATAAAACGATCAAGGTATCTTTGATTTTCATTTTGCAGCATCCTCCCCTGTAGGTTCAACACCGTATTTTAAGCGATAGATTTTTTTGTACAGCCATTCCGTCAGGGGCAACGCCATCCAGATACACATATACAGCCCGTCCAGGCCGGAAAGCATATTGCTGGCGGCACCGAAGGCTGCGATCTGATCAGCCATCTGCGGATACATAACGCTTAAGGAGCCTACTGCCGCAGTCATCATACTGGCCGAGCCAACGCCTGCTGCCATCGCTAAAGCATAGGGATGGAAGGGCAGATAAGCAGCCGCAAAACTGGCCATGATACCGAAGAAAATGGTGCCGAAAACGGTACCGGCGATATAAACGCCCATAACGCCGCGGCCTTCGGCCGAATCCAGCCCATAACGTTCGCCGATCAGTGCTACGTTAGGCTCGCGGGAAATGGAGTGTGCAGCGCCAATAGTTTCGCGTTTGAGGCCCAGGTAGATAGCGATAGGAACACCGATGAAAATAGTGCCCAGGTTACCAAATTCCTGTAAGATCAGCGCCGGTGAAGCGGCCAAAATCTTGGGCAGGGTTGGCCCTACCAGAGTACCATAGCGGGCCATCAGCAGCATCAGTGTAATGCCGATGAGTGAACTGGCATCCAGCATATCTTTTTGGTTGACTACTTTTAAAAATTTAGGTGCCATAAAAATACCCATAATTAGGGCATACAGCATCGGCAGCAGGACGATAGTGCCTACACCGATTTTGAAAGAAACGTTACCGATCATTTCCGCAATGATGATCAATGCTAAAACAATGGCATGAACTTTAATGTTTTTCACAAAATCCACCTTCCCTTTTCCATCATTTGTTACTGCTGGTGATTATTGAAAATATTTATCAAGCTTGGCGATGTATTCAGCTTTTGTCAGCAGCGGGCGGTGCTCCGCTTTTACCTGACGCGCCAGTTGGGCGTCGTCGGCCAGCAAATCAATGATCATCATCGCGAAAGCTTTAGCAGGTAATAATACGGCATCCTTAAAATCAATTACATGGAAATCGGCCGTATGCAGGAAGCCGTCCACACCACCGATAAAGGGGTGAATAACGGGCAGCAGGTGCGATACGTCACCCATGTCGGTAGAAGCGCTGAAATGTCCGGCGTTTTTAACGGTCACCTTCGGTTCAGCCAGTTTGGAGTTAGCAACGAACAGCTCGTTGAGCGTGGCGCTGCATGCCAGCGGCAGTTGGCCGGGCATGGTAGCTATAACAGTCTCGGCACCTACGGCGTCGCCGCCAGCTTTAAGGGCTGCGTCCACCTTAGTATGTGTCGCTTCGATGGCTTCCATGGTTTTGGCGCGTACATAGGTCTCGATCCTGACGTCAGCCGGAACAGAGTTGACCAGGTCGCCGCCTTTGGTAATAATGGGATGGACGCGTATGACATCAGCTTCACGAAAGGTCTCGCGCAGAGCGTTGATGCCCATCAGTCCCAGCATGGCAGCGTTAAGAGCGTTGATGCCCTGATCGGGAGCATCGGCAGCGTGGGCGGTTTTACCTACATACTGAATAGTTTTGCCAATGAAGCCGTTGCTGCTCTCGCCGATAGAAATAGTCGCCTCCGGCATATTTTTGTCGGCGTGCATCTGCATGGCCATATCGATATCGTCAAAGGCACCTTCATAAATAAGCTGGCCCTTGCCAGTCAAAAAGTGTAGCTTACCTTCTTTAATCAGCTTGTTGCGGTAAGCCAGCTCCACATATTCCTCGGCAGGTACGCCGAAGAAAACAGCATCGCCTGACAATTCACTTAAAACGCCGGACTGCATGATGCCGCAGGCAGCGGCAGCCATAGTGGCGATCTGCAGGTTATGGCCGCAGGCATGGGCAGCTCCTGTAAGCGGATCAGCTTTGCAGCTGTCGGGACAGCCGATAGCGTCAAGCTCACCCAGTACGGCTACAGTCGGACCGGGGCGTCCGCTTTGAGCACGGGCCTTAACACCGGTGATCGCCAGACCTGTTTGCGGCTCCAGACCCAGGTCCTTTAAGAAGGCAACTACCTTGGCTGCCGTTTTAGTCTCTTTAAAGCCAAGCTCCGGCTCGCGCTCGATATCCTGCGCTAGAGCCTCGATTTTCTCGGCACAGGCGTCGATAGCGGCGCAGACTTTAGCTTTCATCATCTCTTTGTCCGTAATAAACACCTCACTTTAAATAGTGTATACTTTATTTTTACAAATCGGTTTTTATTATAGCATAAATAATATCGGTGGTACAGGCTTAAATCATAGTGTTTTTGTTTGCTTATGAACTTTTATTTCTTTAAAGTTTACCACTACTTACATTTTTTTACAATTCCATTATTTTCTGTATACTTTATTCATATTCTTAACTTCTCACTATTATCTGCAACACCACATTTATTTGCATTGGAAAATAGCCTGTGCTAAAATATATAAGTTAAGAAGGTATATTAAAATCTAACTTACGAAAGGAGTCTGTCATGTTCGACCAAATCAAAACCGACATTGATGCAGTTATGCACCGTGATCCTGCGGCCAAAACCAGGCTGGAGGTTGCACTTTGTTATCCCGGTCTGCATGCCATCTGGCTCCACCGTATTGCACATACATTATATTTAAAGGGCTGGGTACTGATTCCTCGCCTGCTCAACACTTTTTCAAGGTTTATGACAGGGATCGACATCCATCCCGGCGCTACGCTGGGCTCGGGCCTGTTTATCGACCACGGTATGGGCCTGGTCATCGGCGAAACTGCCGAATTAGGCTCTAACGTCACACTTTATCAGGGCGTTACCCTGGGTGGCACCGGTAAAGAAAAAGGCAAACGCCATCCAACTATCGGCGACAATGTAGTTGTTTCCAGCGGCGCTAAAGTACTGGGTTCCTTTACCGTCGGCGCCAATTCCAAAATAGGTTCCGGCTCAGTAGTGCTGAAGGAAGTACCGCCTAATTCGGTAGTAGTAGGCGTGCCTGGGCGCATCGTCACCCGCAACGGGGTGCGAGTGGATGCCGATAACATGGGTAACCCCGACAGTATGATCGACCTGAACCACGACAGACTGCCCGACCCGGTAGCAGAATACGAAGACCGTCTGGCCGACTATATGGTACGTCTGGACAGCCGGCTGGAAGAAATCGAGCTTATTATCAAGCATTACCGCGAGCAAAACGAAAAGCGAGGTAACAACGAATGAGCAGAACTATGACTATGTCCGAGGCTATCAATGAAGCACGCCGCTGTTTGAATTGTGCGCGCCCAACCTGTCGCACAGGCTGTCCTATCGCCAACAATATCCCTCAGTTCATCCGCGCCCTCGCCGAGGGCAACATAGGCCTGGCCTACGAGACCATTGCCGAGCGCAGCAACCTGCCCGCTATCTGCGGCCGGGTCTGTCCTCATGAACGCCAGTGCGAGGCTCATTGCGTTTTGACAAAGAACAAGCATGGCATTGAAATCGGCAGTTTGGAAATGTTTATCGCTGATTTTGCCCACGAAAATAACCTGAAACCACTGCCTCCTTCTACGGGCAAGCGTGGCAAGGTAGCCGTTATCGGCAGCGGCCCTGCCGGACTGACGGTGGCCGGCGACCTGGCCAAGATGAATTTTGCTGTAACTATTTTTGAAGGTCAATCAGAACCCGGCGGCATCCTGCTGTTCGGCATCCCAGAATTCCGCCTGCAAAAAGAGGTGGTGCGACGTGAGATCACCGAGCTGCTGCACTTGGGCGTCGAGATCAAGACCAATATGCTGGTCGGCCCCGATTTCACCGTTGACGACCTGTTTACGGACGGCTACGACGCTATTTTTATGGGTACCGGCACTTCCCTGCCCCGCACTTTGGATATTCCCGGCCACGATCTGACCGGAATTTTGACTGCTACCTACTTCCTGCGCATGGTCGTCCTTTCCGATTCGGGCAAACTGGACGAAAGCGAGACCCTGCTCCACGACGGCGACAACGTGGTGGTCATCGGCGCAGGTAACGTGGCTATGGATGCGGCCCGCACTGCCGTACGCCGCGGTGCTGAAAATGTGACTATCGTTTACCATAAAACCGAAGCCGAAATTTCCAGCTTCCCTTCTGAATATGAGGCCGCTGTAAAAGAAGGCGTCCAATTTAACTTTTTGAAGCAGCCTATCGCCTATCTGAACAAAAAACAGATGCGCGCTTTGAACAATGTCCGCCGTCAACCTTCCCGCTCCGACGAAACAGAGCTGGCTGGCCTGCTGGTACAGAACATCAGTAAAACCGACGATGGCCAATTCATCACCGAAGGCGGCCAGGAAGTTATACCCTGCGACTGCGTGATCCTGGCTATCGGACAGCGCCCGGCAGCCCGCATCGTATCGACTACCAAGGGTATCCAAGTAGATGACCGGGGCTTTGTTATGACCCGCGAACGTCCCTACGGCATGACTACCCGCGCTGGTGTATTCAGCAGCGGCGACGTGGTGCACGGCCCGGCCACCGTAGTACTGGCAATGAAGGAATCTAAAAAAGTAGCGGCCGGTATCGCGCAATATATCGACGCAAAAAAACTGCTGGAAGACTGCTGCGAAGAATAAAGCTTACTGCAAACCCGCTTTCTTAAAAAGAAAGCGGGTTTTTTATTACTATAGGACCCTTACAAGTACAAAAATACCCTGACGCTGAATCAGCGGCAGGGTATTTGTTTTTATTAGTATTCTACTTTAGGCAGGGTCGCAAAACCTTTTTCCAGGTCTTCATCAGTAGGAACATAATCTACCATGTTACCCTGGTTATAAGCCTGATAAGCAGCCAGATCAAAATAGCCGGTACCGGTCAGGCCAAAAACGATAACTTTTTTCTCGCCGCTTTCACGGCATTTAATAGCCTCGTCCATAGCTGTACGGATAGCATGAGCGCTTTCCGGTGCGGGCAGGGTGCCTTCACAGCGGCAGAACATGGTAGCAGCTTCAAAAACCTTGGTCTGTTCGACGCTGCGTGCTTCCATCATACCGTCGTGATACAGCTTGGAAACGATGGGCGACATACCGTGATAGCGCAGGCCGCCGGAATGGTTGGGCGACGGCATAAAGCCGCTGCCTAAGGTATACATCCGCATCAGCGGGGTAGTTTGTCCTGTATCGCCAAAATCGAAGGCATATTTGCCGCGGGTCAATGACGGGCAGGAAGCAGGCTCAACAGCAATAAAGTGGATATCATTCTTACCTTCCAGCTTATCCGCCATAAACGGCGTGATCAGGCCGCCCAGATTAGAGCCGCCACCAGCACAGCCGATAATGATATCAGGCTGGATGCCGTATTTATCGAGGCCTATCTTAGTTTCCAGACCGATGATGCTTTGATGCAGCACTACATGGTTGAGCACGCTGCCCAAAACGTAACGGCAATTGTCGGTTTTCATGGAAACTTCCAAAGCCTCAGAGATCGCGCAGCCTAAGGAACCGCCGGTGCCTGGATTTTCAGCCAGTATCCTGCGGCCTACCTCCGTAGTATCGGAGGGCGACGGGATAACGCGGGCGCCATAGGTTTCCATAACAGCTTTACGGTAGGGCTTCTGCTCGGCCGAAACCTTGACCATATAAACGGAAAGGTCGATGCCAAAATAACCGCAGGCCATGGATAGTGCTGTACCCCATTGACCGGCACCGGTTTCGGTAGTCAGGTGAGTCAGTCCCTGCTGTTTGGCATAATAGACCTGGGCCACAGCCGAGTTCAGCTTATGTGAACCGGATGTATTAGTACCCTCGAATTTGTAGTAGATCTCTGCTGGTGTGCCTAAGGCCTTTTCCAGGTTATAGGCTCTGGTCAGCGGCGAGGGACGGTACATTTTATAAAAGTCGCGGATCTCTTCCGGGATCTCGACGAATTTGTTGGTGTTGTCCAACTCCTGCTCGATAAGCGCATCGCAGAAAACAGGGCGCAAATCGTCGGCACTGCAGGGCTTGCCAGTGGCCGGATTGATGAACGGGTCTGGCACCTCTTTCATATAGGGGCGCACATTCTGCCAGTATTTTGGCATCTCGTCTTCAGATAAATTGATTTTATAAGGTATTCTTGCCATGGTTCGCCGTCCTTTCTATTCTGTTTTGGCAGCTTTCAGGGCTGCATAGGCTTCTTTAAGCAGTAACACGGTCAGTACCAGCAAAACGGTGGAAATACCGGATACGATATAATTGTTCAAGTTGGTAGCGATCATCTGTACCAAGGCTACGATAGTAGTGACCAGCATAAAGGCCATTGGGTACATGATGAAGCCGGCGCTCTTTTTCAAAGAACGAATGACCCAAACACCCATCGCCAGTAAAGCGATAGCGGCAACCAGCTGGTTGGTAGCGCCAAAAACAGGCCAAATCATCTGCCAGGCAGCGACTTTACCGGTCTTAACAAAGATCAACGCCAAAGCCACACCAACGCTGATAGCGGTCGCCAAATATTTGTTCAGGCTCATGCCGGTGAATTCCTGTAATTGATAACGCGCCAAACGGGTGGCAGTATCAAGGGAAGTCAAAATAAAAGAGTTGAGCGCCAGCAGGCCTAAAGCAGTGCCGACGCGGGGAGCGATGCCCAGCAGGGAAGCAAATTGGCCTAAGCCGTGACCGTAAACAACAGTAGGGCCACCCTTCAGCATTTCACCGCTCATCATAATGGTGCCAAGCGCAATAACGCCAACCACGCCTTCCAGCAGCATTGCTCCGTAACCTACGGGAACAGCATCAGTTTCGCGTTTGAGCTGTTTGGAAGTGGTGCCGGAAGCTACCAGAGAATGGAATCCGGAAATAGCGCCGCAGGCTACTGTAATAAAAAGTAAAGGCCAAAGCCAGTCGCCGGAAGCTGTAACGAAGCCTTTGAAAGCTGGCAGCTTTACCTCATAATTAGCGCCGCCAAAGATCATGCCTACACCGCCAATAAAGACGGAGAAATATAACATATAAGATGCCAGGTAATCGCGCGGTTGCAGCAGCAGCCAGACAGGCAGTACGGAAGCCGCAAAAATATAACCGATCAGGGCAAAACGCCAGGTGTCAAGGCTCAAAGCAAAGGTGCTTTGCACCCAGGCGCTGTCGATACCGAAGATCAAAGAGCCGAATAAAACCGGCAGCATAACTACAGTGCTGATTTTCAAGGAAATACCATAGTGATAGATACCTACACCGAAAATCATTGCCAGGAAAATATACAGGGTAGCGGTAAAGGCAACTGCCGGGTCGGCAGCAAAGGTCTGTGCAGCCAGTTCTAAAAATACAGCGATGACCAGCGTCAGGCTGAGCCAGGTAAAAGCCAGGAACAGCTTATGGCCGCGAGCGCCGATCCATTGACGAACTACTTCGCCGATGGACATACCTTTATGGCGGATAGAAGCGACTAAAGCGCCCATATCATGTACGCCGCCGAAGAAGATACAGCCAACGATGATCCAGATCAAAGTGGGCAGCCAGCCAAGTGCAGCTGCTGCCGCGATGGGGCCTACAACAGGTCCGGCACCGGCGATAGAAGCAAAATGATGGCCCATCAGCACGGCCGGGTGAGCAGGACAGTAGTCGATATCGTCCTGTAATTCGGTAGCCGGAGTTTTACGATTTGGGTCTAAATCATAAAAGCGGCTTTGAAAATCGCCGTAAAATTTATAAGCAATGGCAAAACAAACGATAGTGATCACAAAAATGGTCAGTAACATAAAATATCCCCTTTGTTATTTTTTGCAGGCCTTACCTGCCGCAGCGCCGTTGCTGCGCTAAATAAATCAAATCCTCAAAACGCTTTTCCACATCCCCCTCCCGATATTGTAAAACTTCCAGCCAACCGCGTATCCCAAGCCAAAAAGCTTTTTTCGTCAAGCGGCTCGCCGGGCAATCCAGTAGCAGGAACCGATGCTTCATCACATCTTCCTGGCCCCGCCAATGGCCTTGCAGCCAGCGTACCGATCGATCGCCTTCGTGACTGATAATTATATAATCATCCGCATAATAGCGGGCAATTTCACCTGCCAGGCAGTCTTTGACAAAGGCCGTCTTACGGTACCAGCCCTGCATACCTCCGTCCGACCAGGGCTCAAAGCCATAGCCCTTCAAAAAATCTTCCCACTCCGTCATACAGTTCTCCTGTTACAAGTTTTCTTTACGCCAGCTGCTTAACGCGCCGCAGAAATCTTCCCACAGCTGGGGCAGCAGTTCTACCGCAGCCTCGGCTTTGGCACGCTCCCAACCGGCAAAAAGCCCAGCTTCGTAACGCAGCTCCACGTTGCCAGAGTCTTCCAAAAAGCACTGCACTAATTTGGCATTGATAAAATCATCGTGCAAAAAGCCCAGCATATCCTGCAACCTTTTCAGGCGTCGCAGCAGATTACTGTCGCGCGGTACCTCGGGCAGGGTCTGCAAAGCATACCGGAAGCGCTTGACCTTGATCCTGATCTGATGCAGCTCCAACATATTATGGAAATCAGGATATTTGCGGTCGATGTTTTCCAGCTTTTGGCTCCATTCGCACAACCTTTTGCCAATAAACTTCCTGATCTTTTTATCGGCCAGGTTAGGCGCCAACGGTCTTTCGTGCAACCAGACATTAAGCTGAGCCAGCGTTTTGGTCACTACGCTCAAATCAGCCTTGCGCAGGCAGGCGTCCAATTCCTCACCGCGCAACTTCTGCAGCAGTGTTTCCACCTGTTCCGGCACGGTCAACTTGCCGCTGGAGGCAGCTGCCTGCAACCTGATCTTTTCGCAGGTCATCAACGCCACGTCCAGCTCGCGCAGCCGCGACAGCAGCTCACCCTGTTGCCGCAAGGCGTTTTGCCAGGCAGCGCAGCTGTTACGCTGCAATACCGGCTTAAAAAAGCTGAGGGTCGAACGCAAGCGGCGCAGCTTCACACGCAGCTGACGGACAAAAAGCTTTTCTTCCGGACGCTGCAAAAATTGCTGCCAGGCCTTGCTGACCACATACAACTGCCAGGGCAGATGGCAGACGGCCATAGCCTGGAGATCACCTTTTTTGTAAACGGGCAGCTTCATAAAATTATAAGTGCCGCTTTCCTGCGCCAAACGCTGCTCCAAATCCGGCTCCGCCAAAATCAGCGACATCCGGCAGCACAGCTTTTCGACCAACGCGTTCAGCTTAGTTACTTCCTTACTGGTGTAAACAATAGTCAGCTCACGCAGGGGGAGCAGCTTGGTAGCAGTGATGATAATGCCTTCGCGGGCAAACAGGCGCAGTTCGCTGCTTTTGGCAACAGGCAGCAATTCGGTCTCGCGACAGCGCAGCACCACTTCCTCGCCATCCAGATCAAACCATTGCTCACGTTCTTCTGTTTTACCGTTTTTCCAGCCAGTTATGGCACGCAGCCTTTCAGACAAGTCGATCTCGCTAATACCCGAAACATCCTGCAAACAAAGTTTTTTCTTCAAGGGACTCCCTCCTTTCGTCAGCCTTTAACCTAATATTTTTTATCGCATAGCTTTTATATAGTTCGGTAATTTATTAATCTTTTGGTTTTACCTGCGCCGGCAAAGGCTCGCCTGCCAGACCAGCCAAAATATTGGCGGCAGCCAGTTTGGCCATAGCGTCGCGGGTCTCCACAGTCGAAGCGGCGATATGCGGCGTCACCGTAATATTTGGCAACGTCAGCAACGGATGGTCACCCGGCAGTGGTTCCGGCTCCACCACGTCGATAGCCGCATAGGCGATCTGCCCGTCCCGCAGCGCATCGTGCAGTGCCATGGTATCGACTACCTGGCCCCGGGATATATTTACAAAACGGGCCGTCGGTTTCATTTTGGTGAAGGCTTCACTATTAAACATACCAGCCGTAGCAGGGCTTAAATTAACAGTGACCAGCACAAAATCCGACGTTTGTAAAAGTTCGTCAAAGCTGGCATAGCGTACACCCAACTCGGCCTCATCAGCACGCTGATGACGATTATGGTAAATCACCTGCATTTTACTGGCCTGGGCCCGTGGCACTACAGCGCTGCCGATGTCACCTAACCCCACGATACCAAGGATCTTGCCTGCCAGATCGACGCCAAAGCCGAGACCCTTATGCTCGCCCCACTTGCCGCTTTCCACATGCTGCCAGCCGCGGGCGATGCTTCTAGCGCTGTCCAAGATCAGTCCATAAGCCAGGTCTGCCACAGCGTCCACCAATACTCCCGGCGTATTGCCAACAGCAATACCACGGGCAGTGCAGGCAGCGATATCAATGTTATCGTAGCCGACAGAAGCCTGGGCAATAACCTTCAATTTAGGTGCTTTTGCCAGCAGCGCTTCATCAACTTTGATGTTGCCGATGGAATATAATCCTTCCGCTTCCGCCAGCCAAGCGTCAAACTGCTCCGCTGGAACTCTGCCGCCCTGCTGCCAGGACAGCAGCTTTGTATTTTCGTTTAATATGTCATAGGCTACCTGACGCAGCTTCCCGCTGGCAGCCACAGTCATTTTTTTCAGATCGGTCATTGCTTTCACCTCTCCTTAAAATACCTCAACCTTTACCGTTTGGGAATGATCTCCAGCCAGTAGTTATCCGGGTCGGTAATAAAATAGATACCCATGGCCGGATTTTCGTAAACGATGCAACCCATTTCTTCGTGTTTTTTATGGGCAACTGCATAATCCTCAGCCTCAAAAGCCAGGTGGAATTCGTTCTCGCCCAAATTATAAGGCTCGGTGCGCCCCTTAAGCCAGGTCAGCTCTAACTGATGCGTAGTAGCACCATCTCCCAGATACACAAGAATAAAGCTGCCGTCACCGGCAACTTTGCGGCGCACCTCTTTTAAACCCAGTGCCTCTTCATAAAATTTTAAGCTTTTCTCCAGATCCAGCACATTAAAATTGTTGTGCAAAAACTTGAATGCCATTGTTCAAGCCTCCTTTGTTTATAAAAATCAACTACCTTAGTTATTCAAAAAAATCTGTTTTAAGAGCAGCAACGCCATGGCAAATGAAGCCACTATTTTGCCCAGCATGGCAACAAACTGGGTTTTAGCAGCCTTCCAGGCCAACTCAAAAGCATTGCTTTTGCTGCGGGTCCGCAGATATTCGTAGCCAAAGGCCACCAGATATGAACAAATGGCACCACCCAAAACAGAACCCAGCACCGGGAAAAAGCCTGTGCCGATAACAGCGCCAATAAAAGTGCCAACAGCAATCAAAAATACCGCACCCCACGATACCTTGTGTCGGCGTATACCAAAAAAGGAAACTATAAATTCCCATATCTCACCAAAAGCATAAACCAGTACTAACGCCGATAATAAGCGCCCATCAAAGTATCTGGCTTCATCAAAAAAAGCATAACCTATGCCTGCAGCTAACATAACTGTGTTGCCCGGCAGGTCGAGCAGGGTCAGCAAGGGCCCTAAAACGATTATCAAAGCTCCAAATGCCCACTCTACAAAAAATTCCACACCAAGTCCTCCTTAATGAAGATTAAGATATATTATAACATATTTATAAAAATTAGTTAGATAATTGTATGACTCTTATGTGATAGAGTACAATTAAGTTCGCAAAAGTAAAAAAAGGAAAAACCATCGATTACTC
>UQWM01000021.1 GCA_900544795.1 uncultured Phascolarctobacterium sp.
AGTAATCGATGGTTTTTCCTTTTTTTACTTTTGCGAACTTAATTGTACTCTATCCTTTCTGAAAAAAATTACTGTTGAAGTATTTCAAAGACACCATCTTCGTAGCCTGAAAATGAGTATAGAAAAAAGGACTGAGAAAATTCTCAGTCCTTTTATTTTTACCAGTTTTATTTTTTACTTAATGCTTCTGTAAAAAAGCGGATAAAGTTGGTGGCCATACCGCTGCGGTAATGCTTACGCGCCCAGATCAGGGCGCTGCCAGTAGTCATTTCCGGATCGTCGATAAAGCTGCACTGCAAATGTTGTTTTTGCGCCAACCCCATCGCCGAATCAGGCACTACTGCCAGGCCCAAACCAGCACCGGCCCAGGCCAGGGTGGGAATGATATCGTCGCAGCGGCAGAAAAAATCACCCTTACATCCGTGACGGCGTAAGATCCGTTTCAGCATCATTTCGTATTTGCGATGGATCAAAAGCGGCGCCGACGCCATTTCCCTAACCGTCAGCATCGCTTTACCCTGCAGCTGGGGAAAGCGCTCGGCATCATAAGCGACCACCAGCTTTTCCTCGGGCAGGCTGCAGCTTTCAAAATATTCATCGTCGAAGGGGGGCCGCACTACGCCCACTTCAATAATGCCCTTTTCCAGCAACTCGGTGATGCGGCTGGTTTCACCTATCCACAGCTGAAACTGAGTCTTAGGATACTGGTCTTTAAAGGCGGCGATCAGCTTGGGCAATAAAACGGAGCTTGCCGAAGCCACTGTCCCCAGCGACAAACTGCCTTCACTGCCCTGCTCCGAACTGCGCACCTCCTGCATAGACCTGTCCGCTAGGCTCAATATCTCCCGTACCCGCTGAACCAGGATCAGCCCCGCTTCCGTCAACCTCAGGCGGCGGCCGCTGCGGTCAAAAAGCTGCACCTGCAAATCATTTTCTATCTGCTTGATCTGCCGGCTGAGCGGCGGCTGGGCCATGTGCAACAGCTTGGCAGCAGCTGTGATATTTCCCGTTTCCGCCACGGCTAAAAAGTAGCGCATCTGCTGTAATTCCATCACGTTCACCTCATACTTTTTAAGTATATTTTATTGACAAACAAGTATTTCAAGTATGCCTTTGCTCTTGTTATAATAATAGTGAAGAAAGGTAGTAAAGTCAAGCCTCTGGCATGTATCAATAAAATGGAGGGATTTATATGACAAACAAGATTTTGATTCCTATCGACAGCTCCGAAGTAGCTTTAGAGGTTTTAAAGTATGGTGCCGATTTGGCCCAAAAGTTGAACAGTACTGTAATCGCCCTGCATGTTATCGAGCCTTACAGCAAAAACCCAACTATCCTTTCCCAGTTTAAAGCCGAAATGGTTAAACATACTGACGAATTATTTGAAGCCGTAGGCAAAGAAGTAGTTGCCCATGCGCAATCCGCCATGCAAGGTGCTTCCGTGCCTATCAGCTACCAGATCAGAATGGGCAACGCCGCCGAACAGATTTTGGCAGCGGCTAAAGAACTTGATTGCAGTATGATCGTTATTGGTAGCCGCGGCATGAACGCCGTCGCCGAATTTATTCTCGGCAGCGTCAGTTCCAAGGTTTCCATGTATGCCGAAATACCCGTACTGATCGTCAAAAAATAAACTGTTGGGACAGTTCCCCCCCTATCAAGCGTGGGCGCGACCACAGCCGCACGCAAAAATACCTGCCGTTTTTAACGGCAGGTATTTTTATTTACGCATTTTTAAGGGCAGCAGCTCAAATTCATTAAGCTTGAATTTTATGCTGTAAAGCAACGATGAAGAAATTTATTAAGTATACCTCTGGCTTTATAAGCCTTCTATTTTTACCTGCAGACGCAGCAGTCCATACCAGCCACCTATGGCCAGCAGGGCACATACGGCAGTGATAATACCCAACCCTTCGATAAAATTGCTCCAATTTAAAGCCCCCAGCAGCATACCCAGGCTTCCAAAAACAGTGTTGACGGCGTTGATAAGCGAGGAAGCGGAACCAATATCTGTTTTTTGCTGATCAAGTAAAATAGCCGTGCTAAACGGGCGGGCAGCGCTTTCCATAACCGTCACCGGCAGGAAGGCAGCTAAAAACCACCAGGGCGAAAGCTTACCGACAGTCAGCAAGGCCACAGCGGCAATCACAGTCAGAACGAAACAACCATAAGTAAACTGGCGCGGCGTCACAACGCCGATCAGCTTCATATAAAGGAAGGGGCCGACAACGGCAAAAAACGAATTGGCGGCGAAAAAATAACTATAGGTCTGCTCACTAAGGCCAAAATGCTGCACATAAACATAGGACGATACTGCCACATAGGCCATATAAGGCGCGGCCAGTAAAGAAAAAACCGTTAAAAACCCGGTAAAGCCCACATTTTTACCAACCACCGCCAACCTGCCGAAGGTGCTCCAAAAACTGCCCTGATAGCGCTCCTGCACCGGCAGAGTTTCTTCAAAAAAGAAGCTGGCCAGTAAATTGACAGCACCGGCAGCAATCAAAACGACGAAAGTACCACGCCAACTGACGAATTGTAGCAGAAAAGCGCCGACTACCGGCGCGACCATAGGCGCGATAACTGCCATTGCCTGCACCAGAGCCAACACACGGTTTTTCGTTGTACCGTAAAAAGCATCTTTGACCACAGCCATCGATACAGCTACCATACTGCCTGCACCCAAGGCCTGCACTATCCGGTAAGCTATCAGGGTGTAAATGCTGCCAGCAGCGGCACACAGGGCGCTGGCGACGGTATAAACCACTATGCCCAACAGCAATATCCTACGTCGTCCGTATTTATCGCTTAAAGGTCCAAACAACAAAATGCCGACGGCAAAAAAGAAAAAGAAGCTGACTAAAGTCAAATTTACCAGCAGCGGCGTGGCGGCAAATTCGGCGCCGATCGTTGGCAAGGCCGGCAGGTAAAGATCTATCGACAGCGGTACGAACATATTCATCACGGCAATCATAACGATCAAACCCTTGCTCCCCAAATATTTTTGTTTTGCTAACTGACTGTTTTCTGTAAACATTATTTGGCCTCCTTTTGATAACAAAAAAGCCGGATAAGAGAAAATCTCTTATCCGGCACTACTGCCCTCCGAGGTATTACCTAAAAACAAGGTTATTCTAGCATCTGTTTAAACATTTGTCAACATTTCCAATACAGGTTGATTGGTAATAAAGCTTTTTACCTATCTGCTAGGGCATATTAAAAATATCAAATTGTTCATACTTGCCCCATAAATGTAGCACCATGTCTATCCGCCCATCAGCCAAAAAGGTCACACCCTCCGCTTCCAGCAAAGCCCGCTGCCTGTCTTGCCCGCCAAAAGCATATTCAGGCGCCAAAACCCCTGTGCGGTTCACGACCCTGTGGCAGGGCAGCTTTAGTTCAGCCGGAACACAGCTCATAATATGCCCAACCTCACGCGCCGCCAAAACATCACCAACCATCTCTGCGATCTGGCCATAAGTCGCCACCTTGCCGGTCGGTATCTGGGCGACCACCGCATATACCTGCTGCGCAAAGGCCGCATCCACTATTCTTTCACCGTTATACGAAATCATTTTACTGCCCCCTTGTTGATGCAGGTATTTTAGAGCGCCGTGCCTTTTTTGGGGATAAACAGTGCAGACATATCTACACCTTCCAGCTCCAGCAGCTTGATCTTAGTGTTAATGCCTCCGGCATAACCAGTTAAGCTGCCATTTGCACCCACTACTCTATGGCACGGAATAATGATAGAGATGGGGTTATGCCCCACCGCACCGCCTACAGCCTGGCTGGACATAGTTTCCTTATTCATCCTGCCTGCCATTTTTTTAGCAATGCTGCCATAAGTAATAACTTCACCATAAGGTATCTCACATAAAATCTTCCAGACCTCTTGTCTGAATTCCCCTCCTATAGGGGCTAACGGCAATTCAAGAAGATCAGGCTTCTGCCCGTCAAAATATCTGTCCAGCCATTTTTTCGTCAAATCAAATAAAGGCAGCTCGTTCTTTTCACGCAGGGCTTCAGGGAGGGTGCCGCCGTGATACTTTTGTCCCTCCAGCCAAAGCCCCACCAGCTTTTCCCCTTTGCCGTCACAGGCCAGGGTAATCTTACCCAGGGGTGATATATATTCTGTTGCATAGTACATCTACAGACCTCCTTATAACGAATTCCACAAATTAAAGGTAGCATAGCTGCGCCAGGGGCGCCAGGCTTCCGCTAAAGCCAATAATTCTTTTGCTGTATAGCCCAGCAGTGCCTTTTTTACGCCCGCATCCGTCTCTAAAAACGCATCCGGCCATTCCATAGCACGCATTGCTATATATTGTGCCGTCCAGCCGCCAATGCCACGGATAGCCAGCAATTTTTTCATTTCTTCTTCCGGGCTATGGCAAAGGCCAAAGTCTATTTCTCCCGCGGCTAAAGCTTGTGCCAACTGGTAAATAGTCTGTGAACGGGCCGAAGTGACACCTAACACACCCAATTTATCTGTAATAGCTGCGCCCATGTCCAGAATAATTTCCGGCGTCGGAAAAATATGGGTCAAGCCGTCGATCCCCGTCTGCACAGGAATGCCGTAAGCCTGTACGAGCCTTGCCGCTAAAGTGCTTGCTGCTTTCACAGTGATTTGCTGTCCCAACACGGCCCGCACCGACATTTCCAAAGCATTGAAGCAGCCCGGAACCTGAGTCCCCAACACACATAACCCTGGCTGCAGCTTATTCATTACCTGTAGGGTTTCATATACTGCGTCAGGGTCGCAGTACAAGTCAAATAAGTGCTTGATGCGTGCCAACACTTGCGGAAGCACGGGCAGCAGTCTTTCACTAACGGTAACTCTTAAAGCATTTTTTTCTGGTTTATGTCCAACCCGCACCCAGCCGTATAATTCCTTACCATCGGTGCTTTGTAAATACACCGTCCGCAGGTATTCACCATTTTTTACGACCTCTGTTCCTGTTATGGCACGCCCAGCAAGAAAGTTCAGTATTTTATCCCAATCGTAAGGCGGACGGTAGCCTAAGGCCAGGGTAATGTCTCCGCCAGTCTTTTTAGCATCTGCACGCTTTTTTCGTAAAGCAGTTGGCGCAAGGTTATAATATTTTTTAAACACATCGTTAAAGCGGCGTAAGCTGCCAAATCCGGCGGCCATGGCCACATTCAGTACCGATAAATCAGTATCCGTCAACAAATTTTTAGCAAGCAGCAAGCGGCAGGTTTGCAGATATTTAACAGGCGATACATTATATTCAGTCGTAAACGCGCGGCGCAAATGCCTGTCAGTACAGCCAAGTCGAGCGGCTATTGCTTCTATATTTTGCCCACTGCCACAGCTTTCCTCCAACATTCTTGCTGCTCGATGGACTAAATTAGCGGTGGCATCAGCTATCGAAGTACCGGGGGCCAGCTCTGGCCTGCATAAAAGGCAAGGTCGATAACCCGCTTGTTCTGCTTCAGCAGCAGTTTTAAAAAATGTGCAATTTTCCTGCTTCGGCTGCCTGGCTTTGCAGATAGGGCGGCAGTATATACCTGTAGACGATATCCCTACAAAAAAGCGACCGTCAAAACGTGCGTCCTTTGCCTTAAACGCTGCATACAAACTGTTGATATTTTCTAACACTACTGCCACCCCCTTGCTTTAAACAGCTTAATTATACCATACTCATTGAATAATTCTCGCTATTTTCGGACATGCTTTTATGGACTTCACCTTAAGCCTTGCTTAGAAAAAAATAAAAAGCCGGATAAGAGAAATTCTCTTATCCGGCAACATTACAAATTGGAGCTACTGACAGGATTTGAACCTGCGACCCTCTCATTACGAATGAGATGCTCTACCAGCTGAGCTACAGTAGCGACTGCAAACATCAATAAGCTCTGCCATATAGTATAACGCACTGTAGTAAGTACTGTCAATATTTGCAGTGCGGCATTTTTACTACCGTACAGGGCTTAGTTATTACTCTGCCAGCTCCTGCTCCTCTTCTAAATTGATGCCACTGCCGTCTATCTGTATCCGACGTGCTTCTTGCAGGTGCAAAGTGTCATCTGCCGTTTTGCCGCGTTCCCAGCTGTGCTTTTCTTTTTGCTGTACATAGCTCAAGGCGCTGGAATATTGCGCATCCGTCGCATCAGGAACTGGCATAGGCGCAGGTTCATCACTTTGGTCTTTAATAACCAATCTACCTGTAAGCGCCAGGTCATAACCGTCCTGAGTGGAATACAGCAGTGTGCTTAAATCATATTCTCCCGCCTGCAAGTTATCCAGCCCCAGCAGTTTGTCAGCATCCAATGTTATTCCCTGTGCCTGTAGTTGAGCCAGCAGCAGTGCTTTCAGGTCAGCACCCGGCGCAGCTTCCACCACGCCCACATCACCGCTTACTTTTTCTAAAAAGGCCTGTAAATAAGGCGTATCCTGTCTGTTATCTACTTTCCAGGCCGCCTTACCCGCCTCGTCCAAGCCTGCGGCAAAGGCAGCATTAAATTCCGCCGCAGTGGCATAGACGGTGCCATCACCATATTTTTGATAGCCGGTATCGGTTTTAAAATAGACATTATTGATAGTAATAGCATACCCACCACCAACAATGCTGCCACCGTCAATCTCGGGTTCCACCGGATACTCAACTACACCCAAATTATAGCCATTAGTAATAGTAATAGTGTTTGAGTTAGTAAATACGTAACCTACAAGTCCACCAACACCGTCGGGGCCGCTGACTTTACCTGTGTTATAGATATTAGTTATATTGACATTGGAAGATGCTAGATAGCCAACAATACCACCTATGATCTCGAACGTTCCCTTGATATTGCCAGTATTATAAGCATTACTGATACTGCCTCCTCGATGCTCACCCACAATGCCACCTATATTGTTCATACCATGTATATTGCCTGTATTTATTGCGTTCTTTATTTCTCCAAAATTAACGCCGCTAATTCCAGCAATCACACTTACCAACTCGCTGCCTTTTCTTTCAATTTTTACTTCGCCTGCATTAACAACATCTTTGATGCTGCCGCGATTAAGACCGCTGATACCACCAAACTTTGTTCCAGCATGATTATTTTGGATAAGACCTTTATTAGTTGCTTGTTCGATGCTGGCACCTGCGGCATTATCACCAACAATACCACCTATCGTGCTCCAACCAACAATAGTACCAGTGTTTTCAGCATTGCTTATTGTTCCCGAAGTCTGATTGGTGCCAGCAATCCCCCCAATACTAGAACCTCCACTGTTAAATTCATTTCCCAGCCCAGTGACATTACCGGTATTCCTGACAAATTCCAACCTCCCCTCATTACTACTGGTAATTCCGCCTAGTTGCGTTTCACCAACAACTATTGCCCCATTAGTTACATTACTGATCAAGCCTGCATTTTTACCTGCAATCCCTCCAACGCTGCTCTTACCCGTAACAGAACCTGTAAGTTTTAAATTCATTACAGCAGCAGTATCCGTTAAGCCACCAAACAACCCCACAAAAGTTTCATCAGTGCGATTGATATACAGAGCCTTAATGGTGTGTGCTGCACCATCAAAAGTCCCGGTTAAACCACCTTTAAAACCAGACAGACCAGTATCAAGTTTACCAATGCTTACAAAGCCTTTGCCGCTATTCCAGCTGCTGGTTACCGAAGCATCAATATCGCCGGCCAGCATATAATTACCATTAACATATTTATATGGGGTAAAATAACCACTCGGTTTTTCCTCAAAATTATTATTAACAGCCTGCAAGTCATAAACATCTTTTATCAGCATACAGTCAGTAATGTCTTTTTTTGTACCACTCAAATCAGTCGCTTGAATAGCTGTTGTGCTGGCTTTAGTACCGCCGCCCTTTTTATAATCACTGACAGTATGCTTGCCTTGCCCGTCACCTACATCTATTTGAGTTGTATCAGTAACCTCATAGCCGATATTGACCGCATTTTTCGCTTTTAACGTTACTTTGCCATAGTCACCGCCATTTACTTTTAATGTATCGGCTTTGACGATAGAGATATTGTTGCCTTCAAAGGTTATTTTATCGGCGGCGATGCTGCCCAAATTAACGATATCAGCCTGCACTTTGCCGATAGCGTCAGCCGTTAAATTGCCCAAGCTGCCGTTGAAGCCCTGGCGTTCAGTTGCTGCAAGGCTACGCGTCGACGCCGTTAGGCTGCCCACGTTTACCTGCGCCCCGGCACCGAACAAAATGCCGTTAGGATTGAGTAAAAACACATGAGTCCCCGGGTCGCTGTTCAATCTGCCAAAAATTTCGCTGCGCTGATTGCCTGTAACGTAATTTAAAACGGCAGCCATTTGTTTAAAATTGACCGTTTCGCCTGCCGCTATATTAAAACTGTTCCAGTCGATAGCCAGATTGCCATTGTTGCCAATGATATCCAGCACACCGTTGCCGGGTGCGGCTATACTGCCGCTGCCTCCCACGATAGTACCGCCCTGGGGCAACGCAAAGCTCCAATTAGGCAACAGCAACATACCACTGCTTAAAACTGTGAGCATGATCTTTTTATATAATAACTGTTTTGTACTCTTCATCTTTACACCTCTCCCTGTGCACTTTTCCTTATCTTGTTAAAACAATTTATACGCTAAAAACCATAAGCGGCCATTTTTATCTTGTTCTTCGCTTTGGAATTCTTCACCGTTGATTTTGCGGGCATAATCAAGCCGCAGATAATAATTGTTGGCCTGGGCATATTGCATACCTAAACCCCAACCAGCCAAGTCGCGGTGCTGACCGTAGCTTTTAGACAGGTTGACCTCACCCCAGTCGATGTACGCCGCCAAAGTAAGGTTAGGCAGTGGCGTAGTATAGCGCAGTTCGGCTATAGCCTGGTAGCCACTGTCACCGCTGGCTTCGCCCTGTGGATAGGCCCTCACCCCTGTCGCGCCGCCTAAGCTGAACTGTTCGCTGCCGTCCAGGTCTTTACTGGCCAGCTGGCCATGGAAATTAAGATGCAGATTGGTAACTTTGCCCAGCCTGCGGATATGGTTGATATCCGTATTGAATTTATGATAAGTACCTTCCGTATAATTGCTGAAATCATCGTAAGTAAGCCACCCAACATAGTACAAGGCACTGTAGCCTGTGTAGCTGCCGCTGGCTTTAACATTGCCCACAACACCTGCGTGCAAAGCGTTGCTGTGTTTTTTAGTATCGATGCCAAATAGGCGCAGTTCATCTTGCAGCTGGCGGTTATCATAACCGTAAATGGCCGCCAGATAATTAGCCGAGGTATTTACAAGAGGCGTGCTACCATAAATGCTAAAGGTTTTAGCCCTGCCCACTGCGTCCAGCACATTATAAAAATCACCTAGGGTGTAATCCATCAGGCTATAGCTGACGCCTAATTTTGTACCTCTGTTGCCCAAAGGTGTTTCGTAGCCAAAATTATAATTGTGCAAGTCGTCGTTAGAGAGCATACCGCCGACAAAAAGCTTGTCGCCGATCCTGCCGGGATTATTAAGCGTCGTCTGAAAGCCATATCGGTATCTGCCGCTGTATTTATTACCATAGTTATCTGTATAAAGCACTGTATCGAAGGCCTTAGTGTTTTCGACATCTACAATAAAATTACTGGTACCCGGTTGGTCGCCGGCTCGTAAAAGCCCTACCGCCGCAACACCGGCCAGGTCGTTGATATTATTTAAAACAGTTTCCAGCTTAGTAGTTTGCAGCAGCTGGCCTGCCTGCAGACTGGCGGTAAATTTTTGGGCCTGGTTCTCGGTCAGCTTGGAATTATTATTTACTTCTACTTGTCCCAACCGCCCCAATACTATCCGTATCTCCACAGTATGCTCGGTTATTTGCTGTGGTGGCAAAAATGCCGTCGCTACCGCATAACCCTGGCCGCGCAGATAGGCGGTGATTGTATTGACGGCCTGCTGGACTTCGTTAAAATCTACCTCACGCTGATAATAACCTTGTACCAGCTCCGTTAAAATATTTTTATCTAACTCATCGGCGCCGGAAAAAACAAATTGCTCCAAATAGAATTTTTTGGTGCCTGCCAGAGTTGTTGCCTGATCTTCGTTGGTTACGACTGCCGCTTCACCTTGGGTTGCCCTGTTTTGCTCCAGCGCACGCAAATCACCACTGCTGCTTGGTAAAGCAGGGGCCGCATATGCTGTGGTGCAGCTTAGGGCTACCGCTAAACTCAAAAATTTTGTTTTCATCAACAATTCTCCTCATTCCTTATTTTGTCAAAATATGTGCAAAGCAAATATCAAGTCATCGTTTGCAAATATTTTTAAACTATCACATATGTCCAAGTCTATTATAACACTTGTGTACCCCCACAAGACACGGTGAATTTTTTCTAGTAGTACTTTGCGCGCCGCGTTAATTTAGTACGCAGTCAGGCGCAAGCTTCCTAACTGCTATTTTCTGTAGTTACGCTACAAAATCAATCTAAAAACCTTAGCAGTGCCGCTGTAAAATTACCGCCGACCTATCTAAATCCTTCAGCCCTGAAAGTTTGGGGCATAAAAAATACCCCCATCCTGCTATTAAGCAGAACGGGGGTATTTACAAACTATTTTAATGTTGTCCCTACGGGCTTTAACCGGTACCTTCCATCAGTTTTTTCACTGTCATTTGGCCCAGATTTTTTTCCAGTTCATTTTGCAGCGTGCAGTAAAAACTTCTTACCGGACAGTTCTCGGTAGCATAACGGCTACAGAAACGGTCTTCTTCCAAACAACGGTTGACCCGCGTCGTCGGCTCCATAATGCTGATGATATCTAATAAAGTTATCTCGTCGACAGTTTTATCAAGCGAGAAGCCTCCCTGAACGCCAACAAGCCTTTTGATAAGCCCTGCTTCAACCAGCTTATGAGTTATTTTCAAGACATAATTCTGAGGTATGCTCATGGCCGCGGCTATTTCTTTGGAAGTAGTAATCTCTTTCCTTAAAGCCAAATATAAAATAATCCTTATTGCATAGTCGGTAGTAACATTCAGCTGCATACTCTTCCTCCAAATAAAACCACTTTTCAATAATAATTCTTTTTAGCGTCTTTATATTTTTCGATATTGTTATTGCCAATTATACTTTATCAAAGTATAATTGGCAATAGCTTTAACCAAAAATCATTGTTAAATAAAAAAGCCTGGAATTTATTCCAGGCTTTATCTTTACAGCTTTTGGATAACCGCTATGATCTTCGGATATTCTTTTTTCGCTTCAGCAAACAACCTATCCATGTCATCAAACCGTTCTTTACGGCATTCCTGACACATGTTAGAGAAAATGTCGTATAGATTAGTGAAACCCAAATTACCACAAACGCCTTTCAGCGTATGCGCCACAGGCAGCACTTCCTGATAATTTTTGCTGGCAATAATCGTGCCTAAAGCATTCATATTATCATCATCGGCAAATTTCTTCAAAAACTTCATCAGTAAAGCTTCGTTATTCATAAAACGGTTCATGGTTTCATCCACATTGATACCAGCATCGATCATATCTTTTTTAAGAATTTCGTCCATAGGTTTCGGCCACCTTTTCAGCTCAAACTTTTAACAATGTTTATCTTTTTGTTGTATCATAAAAGTTTTATTTAAGCTTTGTTTTTAGGCTTGCGGCCTCTGGTTTTTTTTACGCCGTCCAAGCTGTTTTTCTTAACGACTTTAGCCAGCTCGGTAATCAAATGCAGGTCGTGAGCGTCACAGCCCTGCAATAATTCTGCCAGCTCGTTTTGGAAGATCTTTTCGCTGCGATGAATGTTATCGCAAAGCAGCTCGTCCACAGACACATCAAGAACGTTAGCCAGATGGATGATAGTGGGCAGGCCTAATTTAGTGTTGCCAGTTTCGATATTACTGATATGCGGTGTGGAGAGACCGGTTACTTCGGCTATATAGCCTTGAGTAACGCCTTTACGGGCACGGGCTGCTTTAATTCTAACACCAATAGCTTTGTAATCAATGTTCATTTCTTCACAACTCCTTTTAATTAATCTGCATTATATACTCGCAGATACATCAGACGATAGTTTAGTTAATATCTACGAATACAACATTAACTATTCGTAGAATTTATTATAACTTAAACCTCAGGCTAAAGCAATACTTTCTTGTATAAAAATATTTACATTCGCTTCTAAAATATAGCTATAAGTTATAAAAATACAAAGTAAATTGATATTTAAACTATTGTCTTCAAGAAGGAAGCAGTGGCACCGTTAAACTGCCTTCCGGCATCAAAATAACTTTGTAGTCGCCGCCGACAATTTTCTCCGCTTCGGCCAAGGCTTCTTCTACCGTTTCCACCGATTCAAACAGTAGATTATGAGCCAGTTCTTTATCCAGTGAAGAGACTAAAATAAATTTAGCTTTCTTGGTCAGACGGGTAACGGCAAAGGCTTTATTAGCGCCGATCTCAAAGCGTTTTTCCAATTCAGCCTGAATAGCATCTGCCGAGCCAAGGCGCTTGCAGGTTTCTTCCAGCACTTTAGAGCCGCTGCCTTCCTCACATTCGCCGATGATGATGACTACACCGCCTTCGCGCACAGCACACCAGGCGTTATCCATAGTTTTTTGCAGCTGGTAGACATTGATATCTTTCGGATAACCGCCGCAGCTGGCAATGACCAGATCCGCAGCCCGAGGGATATCTACGCCGTAAACAGCATCGACAAATTTGCAGGCTTCCTGATGTGCTTCCACATAATGGCCGGCAAAAATTTTTAAAAATTCATGTTGGGCATTCAAAATGGCGTTAAAAAGGAATAAGGAATGGTCTTTGGCAAATATAGCCACACCTTCCATCTGGTCTTCGTAAACAGGGTTACCCACTGTTTTGCCAAGGCCTGCGTTAGGGTCCAGCATAAAGCTGTGGTTGACACGCACGGTCTCCATAGCAGCTACGCCCGGCAGAACTGCTTTGCGGCCGCCACCGTAGCCACTGAAATAATGGTGCACGATAGTACCGGTCATAATGATGTGGTCAACATGGCAGATATGCTTGTTGAGCCAGACAGGCGTACCACGGGAAGTATCGCCGAAATATTCGAAGTCTTCGCTGACCTTGGCGTCGCTGTTATACATTTTCAAGCGACCCGCAACTTCTTCGCCGACTGCTTCAACCATTTCTTCGTGAGTCATATTGCGGTGGGTACCCAAAGCGAAAACGATGTGCATATCTTCATCTTTGACACCCAATTTATTCATTTCGTTGACTAAGATGGGCATAAAGACAAAGCTGTTGGCTACGCGCGTGGGATCGTTACAGATGAAAGCGATCTTCTGTCCCGGCTTGACCAGCTCGTTGATGGGTTCCATGCCGATAGGATGATAAATAGCATCTAAAACTGCTGCTTTGACATCTTCTAGCAACGGCATTTGGGCAACTTTTACCTCTTTGATAACACGGTCAGCGTCCAAAGAAAATTCTTTGCTGCCATGACCATATTTATAGGAATAGTGATTTATGCTCATACGATCAACTCCTTTATTTTGATTAATTATATTGTACCATAGACCTCAGTAAATAAAAAAGGACGGAAGCCTCCGTCCATGTATTTTTTTAATTTATTTTTTAGGCAGTGACAATAAAACCACCGTCATAATGATGCAGGCCATACCAACCAGGTCCTCCACCGTCAATGGCGTTTTGAGCCACAATACTACGGCGACGATAGACGCCAGAGGCTCGGCACAGGAAATAAGGCTGGCTTTGGTGGCCCCTACTACCTTAAGACCTACCAGAAAAACCGTGTAGCTAAGCACCGTGGCCCCCAAGATAAGATAGGCCATCGCCGCCACAGCGGCAACATCCCAGTGACCGCTTGGCTCGAAGGGATTGACGAACAGGCACAGAAAACCACCGGATAGCAGTTGGCCCCAGCCGATGATCAGCGTAGTCGAATATTTTTTTAGCAGCCGAAAAGGCATAACCGTATAAAAGGCCAGTGAGATAGCGGAAATAATGCCCATACCCAAAGCTGCCGGCGATAAAACCACCGAATCAAGACTGCCGTGAGTAGCGATCAAAAATACACCCACTAAAGCGAAAAAAATACCGACCATCTCCCTGCCCTCCGGCAAGCTGCGGCTTTTCCACGCCATCCACAGCATAACGAAGATAGGCGCCGTATATTGCAGCACCGTAGCCGTAGCCGCATTACACAGGGAAATGGTGTAATAAAAACCGAACTGCGCCCCTAAAAGCCCCAAAAAGGCAAAAGCCAGCAAATCCCTGCGATCTTCCTTATCCCGCAGCACTCCGAAGATATTTTCGCCGCGACAGAGCAGATAACCAAGAAAGACTACACCGGCAATGACCTGCCGCACGGTGATGAGCCAGGGAGCGCCCACGTCATAAAATTGAAATAAAAATTGCCCGGCCACGCCGCCTAAACCCCAAGCTGCAGCAGCCAGCAAAATAAGCACTACGCCCAGACGAAACTAGATCTGCATAAAAAGCTCCTTTTAGTTTTAGTTAATTTATTCGTCTGCCCGCAGGACGCTACTGCCACTAAAAACCGCACCAGTTCTAAAGAACTGATGCGGTCATATGTTGTTGTCAGATAATCGCCATAAAATAACACAGCGAGCAGAACAGTACCGTCAAGGTGATCATGATTGGATCAGCAATAGAAGTACGGTAGTTTTCCGGGTTGTATTTAGGGCTGTTGCGTAAGGGTTTAGCATCCAAAAATTCCATTGGGTTGTGACTGATATCCATGGATTTTTCGTAGAGTGCTTCCCAGGCAGAGCCTAAAGCGTTCGTAATAGCACAGCCCAGATAAGAGATCCCTTCGACGATGCTGGCAAAAGGCTTGCGATAGAACCAGTCGGTATCCAGCGATAAAGCTGTATGCGGTTCCATCTTCGGCAAATACATCATAAAGGGGATCATCGCCATGCCTACCATTTGCAGATATTGTGCCGCATGGTCGAGAGTATAGGGCTGGAAGGGCGCCATCTGATAGGGCAGATAACGATACAGCAGCTCAGGATAAACGCCGTAGGCGATGCAGAGCACTGAGCCAATACCCATAGCCACATACATATTGAAAGGGACTGTTTGCTTGATCTCGACGCCACGGTCGGGCGCCAGGAAAATGAAGTAGATCATTTTTAAAGTGATCGATAAAAATGTACCGATACTGCCCAACTGTAAAATCAATTCCAATGTGGAATTATGCGCGTCGGCAGCTGCGGAAATAGTCATTGATTTGGTAACGAAGCCGATAAAGCCCGGTACGCCGGAAATAGACAACGCCGCGATAACGAAGAACAGGAAGACCCAGGGCAGCTTTTTCGCCATGCCACCCAATTCGTTGATGCGGCGCACGCCTGTAGCATAAATGATAGCCCCTGTAGCCATGAAGAGGATGGATTTAAAAAGGATATTACCAAAGGCGTGAGCGGCCGCGCCGTTTGATCCCATACCTGTTCCCAAGCCTACCACGGCAACCATGAAGCCTACCTGACTGATGATGTGGTAAGAAAGCAACCGCCGCATATCATTTTCCATGATCGCGTAGCAGGCGCCGTACAGCACCATTACCGCACCAGCCCAAATCAACATTTCCGTACCGGCAAAGATGCGGATCAGGCATAAAACACCGACTTTCGTCGTGAAAGAACTGAGGAACACGCTGCCCGTAACAGTGCCTTCGGGATAACTGTCGACCAGCCAGGCGTGCAGCGGCGGTATTGCCGTATTAATGGCGATACCGGTTAAGATCAGCCAGAAAGCCGCGTCATGGGGACCGGCAGCCAAATTAGTTATCATCAGATCACCGGAACGCACCTTCAGGAAAATGCCTGCCAGCAAAAGATTGCCGCCAAACATATGCACTAACAGGTAACGATAGCCAGCCTGGCGAGCCGCTTTTGTGTCGTTGCACCAAATTAAAAACAACGAAGTTGCAGCCATCAGCTCCCAAAAAAAGATCAACGTCAGCCAATCGTTAGCGAAGGTCACTCCCAGCGCGCCGCAGGCATAAGCCATGGAACACAGGGCCTCCATCCGATTGTCGTTGTGCATGGCATAAATGCCGCCAATAGCGGCGATCATGCAGAAGACCAACCCAAAAAGCCAGCTCAATTCATCCACATGCAAGTAATGCAGGATATACGTATTGTCGCTGAAAGACACCGTCAAATCAGTGCCCAGCCGCAACTGGCAAAACGCGGCCAAAGCAGCCAGCGGGCCTATGCCGATAACGAACCGGCGCAGTGGTTTTGGCGCCAGAAGCGCCAAAAAGCCTACTAAAAGAAGAATCAGTCCGGGGTGCAGATTACTCATTATCATCACCTCCGTCATCATCTTCATCATAATAATCTTCTTTCTTTTGCAGCAGCGGCATCATAAGCATTTTAGAGACGATGATCAGCAGCCAGCCACCCAGAAAACCAAAGGCAACGTTAAAGCCGATCGTTTCGTGATACCATTCGTGGTAGTGCGGGTGCGCAAAGAAAAATTCTACGATCACTGAAAGGGCTACTACTGCCCCTACGAGCCAATAGACATGTTTTTTTTGCAATTTCATCACCAGCCACCTCCGGTCCAGCCTTTGCAGATACTATCTGCCGCCTGAGAAGCCATATCATAGAAATTCGGCGCGATTTCCGGCACAATGCCCAAAACCACAGCTAAAATAGTAGTAAAGCAAATGGGGAGCAGCATTCTGTAGCTGACCTCACCGTAAGTCCTGAAGCCTTCCTGCGGGTCTCTTTTAAAGAAAGCGATGCGGCAGACTGGCATCAGATAGGACAAAGCCAGCATAGCACTGGCGATCAGCACTGCTACATACAGGGGTTTGTTGGCCTGCAATGCACCCAAAGCCAGGTTCCATTTACTGATAAACCCGACTAAGAACGGCATCCCGGCTATACCCAACGAAGCAATAGTAAAACAGCTCATGGTGATCGGCATTTTTTTACCGATACCGTTCAGCTCGCTGATATTTTTCAGATGCGTCCTAACGATGATGACGCCCGCACACATAAAGAGTGTGATCTTCATGACAGCATGCGCCACAAGATGCAGGTATGCACCCTTAATGCTGAGCGGCGTCAAAAGAGCAGCGCCTAAAACGATGTAAGATAACTGGCCGATCGTCGAATAAGCTAACCGACGTTTCAGGTTATCCTGCTGCAAGGCGATCAGCGACGACAACAAAATACTGATAGTGGCAAACCAAGCCAACACATCGGCCATACCGATCTCGGACAACAGCTTAGGCCCGAAAACGAAACCAATGATGCGCAGAACTGCGAAAACACCGGTCTTCACAACGGCAACCGCATGCAGCAAAGCACTGACAGGAGTCGGCGCGATCATGGCCGCAGGCAGCCAGCCATGCAGCGGCATCACAGCCGCTTTTACAGAGCCTGCCAGGATCATGATGACGAAGACCAGCTGTAACTGCCAGGTCGGCGCCATATCAGCCGTTAAAATGCCGCCAGCTTTAAAGTCCATAGTACCGGAGATACAATACACTGCTACCAGGCCTGCCAAAAACAGCTGGCCGGAAATCAGGGTGTAGATCAAATACTTGCGGCTGGCCAACAGGGCTTCTTCGTTACGCTTGTGCAGCACCAGAGGGTAGCTGGCGATTGTCAGCAATTCGTAAAAGAAGAAGAATGTCAGCAGGTTAGAAGCCATGGCTACTCCCATAACAGCACTCATACAAATCGCAAAGGCGGCGAAATAGCCGGTTTGCTCGTGCTCGTTGTTACAGCGCATATAACCAATGGAATAAAAATTGATCGGTATCCACAGCAAAGCAGCCAGACAGGCGAACAAAAGCCCCGCACTGTCAGCCCGCAGGGTAAAGCCAATGGTATCAGTGACCTGGAACAAGGTCCATTCATATGTCACACCGGCCAGTACGCCAGGGATCATCGACACGATCAAACCAAATTTTATAAAAGAAGCGATAACGCTCCAGCTTTCACGCAGGTTGGGATAGCGGCGACAGAAAGAGATCAGGATCGCTGCTAAAAAAGATACGCCCACTGCCAGGAAGGGTCTGCAATCCATGATCGTCATCTCAGAAACACCTCCGGCAGCCCAGATTTCAGGATATCATTGACGATATCCACACTGTAGAAGCCCAGCACCAGAATACCGATACCGGCACAGAAAATGGGGATAGCCATTTCTGCCGGAAGTCCCAGTTTGCCTTCATGCCTGTGCACTTCGGTCAAAGAAGCCTCGTGTTGCACAAACATCTGCTCTAAAATACGGAAGAAATAGATAGCGTTGAGCAGACTGCTGATGACCAGGACGACGATGTAAAAATACTGTCCGCCCTGATAGGCACCCAGCATCAGGTACCATTTACTGAAGAAGCCTGCAGTCGGCGGGATGCCGACCATGGATAAGGCCGCCAGGATTACGGTGATCGTACTCAGGGTCATTTTTTTATTCAAACCACCCAAACGGTACAAATTGATCTCGCCGAAACGGTATTGGATGCCGCCGATAACAAGAAACAAAGCACTCTTCATAAAAGCATGGTTAATGATATGCAGCACAGCGCCAATGAAGCCGTACATATTACCGATAGCCAGGCCGATAGCGATGTAACCGATCTGCGCCACGCTGGAATAGGCCAACATGCGGCGGAAATCATATTGAGCCAGCGCCATAATCGAACCGATCAGCACGCCGCCGATACCCAAAATACCGAGCACGTTTAAGGCCGTACCGATAATGGGATTATTGACACCGAAAATATAAAAGAAGAAACGAATGATAGCGTAAGCCGGCACCTTACTCATAACGCCGGCAATAAAAGCCGCCGAGCCAGGATGGGCATAGTTGTAAGCATCGGGCTGCCAGCCATGCAGCGGGAACAATGCCATTTTAATACCGAAACCAATAAACAGACAGGCC
Organism: uncultured Phascolarctobacterium sp.; assembly: GCA_900544795.1. Classification (GTDB taxonomy): domain Bacteria; phylum Bacillota; class Negativicutes; order Acidaminococcales; family Acidaminococcaceae; genus Phascolarctobacterium. The sequence continues at coordinate 18,883 of UQWM01000021.1, forward strand.
ACCGCCAAAGCAAAGGGCGGCGTATGAAGGAAAGGCATGATCCGCACGCCCAGATCAGCCATGTTCAAAGTGCCGGTCATAGCGTACAGATACGCCACTGCCAGCAGGTATAAAGACGCGCCGATCGTACCGATCAGCATATAACGGAACGCGGCCAGCATGGATTTACGGCCACCCATAGCGATCATACCATAGCCGGACAGGGACATGACCTCAAGGTAAACATAGAGGTTGAACACGTCGCCGGTAATAACCATACCACACAGTCCAACTGTTAAAAGTGCGTACAATGTGTAGAAAGCGCCGCTGCGGATCCAGTCCTCTTCACGCATAAAGGGTTTACTGTAAACAGCAACCATCAGCGAGATAAAGGTTATCAAAACCGCCATTGTCGCACTCAGCGGGTCGATGACAAATTCAATGCCCAAAGGCGGTTCCCAGTTACCCATCCAGTAGTGGATAGCAGCGCCGCCGTTAGTTAGCGTCTGGTGCAGCACTTGCAGCGAGCAAAGCAGCGAAGCGCCAATAGAGCCAATGACCAACCAGGAGCCCACACTTTTATTGAGCCGGCTGAACAAAAGACACAATAAGGCTGCTGATAAGGGCAGCAGCACGATCATTACAGGAAAATGCTGGATCATTTGCTGGCCCTCCTTATAACCTCAACCTCTTCAACAGAGCCGTAAATTTCCTTGATTCGCATCAGCAAAGCGATCGCTACACCAGTGGTACCAAGGCTGACAACGATGGCCGTCAGCATCAGGCAATGGGGCAACGGATTGATATAGGCGGCAGCACCCGTAACATTAGGGTCCAAAACAGGGATCATCGCCCCGTCCTTCTGCGCCAGACACAGGTAGAAGAAGATGACTGCGACCTGCATGACGTTCATCGCCATCAGTTTTTTCATGTAATTTTTACAGAGCACCATACCATAGACGCCCAAAAAGAACAAAATCATGATTAGGGTATAAATCCCCTGCGCCCGCAAAAACTCATTTAACGCTTCCATCTCCGTCCCCCCTTTCCACCATCGCATCAAGAATGTTGATGATCGTCATCGTAACACACATGGTAACGCCGATCTCAATAAATAAAATACCTAAGGCATGCAGCTGGTTGGCGTGTTCTGCTTTAAAGGGCAGATAGCTGTAATCAAGAAAATTACCGCCGAAAAATATCGTTACCCAGCCTGTAGCCGTATAAATAAAAGTACCAACACCGGCAAGGATCAAGGCATTCTTGCCCGAAACATTGAAAGGAGCATCGACCCCCATAATGAGCCTGGACAAAACGACCCCGATCGAGAGCAGCGCGCCGGCCTGAAAGCCACCGCCCGGCCCAGCCTCGCCAAAAATCAAAACATAAACACCGTAGACCAGCGAAAAGGGAACAATGATGCGAAACGCCGTATCAAGAACGATGCCGCCGAAACCTTTTTTCATGCGTCTTCATCCTCCTTTTCCGGTCGGCGCCCCATAGTGCTGCTGCTCAAAAGCAGTACCACCGTCACACCGGCTAAGAACATGACTGTGGTTTCCCACATCGTATCAAAGCCCCTGTAATCTGCCAAAAGCGCCGTTACAATGTTCGGCGAGCCCGTATCCTGCAGTCCGCGTTCGATGTAAACAGGCGAAACATGCTGGTTCGGCGCCGAATTGATATCGCCGACCGGTGGCAGATACGTTACAAAAGAACAGAACATCCCCGTGATGACTGCCAGTAAAACCGTAACAAGACCACGCATTATTTACACCACCTATCGATCTTCTTCAGCGAAGCTACAAAGTAAATGGTCGATACCGTACCGATAACGGCCTCTGTAAAAGCAACGTCAGGCGCGCCCATCATTAAATACAACAACACGGCGCAAAAACTGAATTCACTGTAAACGACCGCCGCACACAGGATATCTTTGCAGAAAATAACGCAGATAGTAGTAATTATAAGGAATACCAATAACAGTGCTTCAATGGTGTAGATCTGCATCTTCCTCATCCTCCTTTGCGTCTTCTTCCAGAGTCCAGACATGGTGGCCCGACTTATAGGCCGCCTTACTCAAAATATGGGTGCCGATCGGATTACCTAAAACGATCAGCAGGGAAATCAGCAGCAGCTTCACCGAAACTACCGTCATACCTTCATAAATCATCAGCCCGATGAAGGAAAACATAATGCCAAGGGTCTCACTGTTACCGCTGGCATGCAGCCGGCAGTAAAAGTCGGGCAGACGCAACATACCGATCGCCGACGCCAATAAAAAGAACGCTCCGCCAACCAGAAATATCTCGGCGACTAACTCGCGTGCAGTAAGATCAAATATCATACGTCCTTACCTCCCAGATATTTGGCAATGATCACCGAGCCGACAAAGCCTAAAATCGCATAAGCAAGAGCTATGTCCACATACATTTCCGGGCGTCCGTCCAGATAGCCGAACAAAATGATCAAAAGGATCGTAGCGGTTCCAGTAACGCCTAAACCATTCATTCTGTCATAAACAGTGGGGCCCTGAAAGACTCGTTGCAGCATAATGCCTATAACGCCGATCACCGCCACTATTATCGCAATAATCATATAATGCATACGCTACTCTCCTTTCAGTACCATAAAATCAAGTTTTTCGCCAAAAAGGTCAGCTACCCGGCGCTGCATACTGCCGTTCAGCAGGCCTGCGGCAGAGCCTTTCGTCAAAGCGTGTACTTCGTAGATGCCTTCCGGCGTCACGTTGATCGTTACCGTGCCGGGCGTCAACGTGATCGAATTGGCCAAAACCACGATCGCCACCGGATTGTCGGCTCTGAAAATAAAGCGGACTATTTTCGGGTCGATACGCACCTCGGGCCGCACCGTTGCCCGCACTACTTCGACATTGGCCTTGACCACTTCTTTAAGTAGCCAGATGACATAACCGCACAGCGCCAGGGGTGAAATCCCCAACACGAAATATTTTCTTCTGCCATCAGCATTAGGTAACAGCAGCAGCGGATAACAGATCCACGCCACTACCACGCTGGTAACAAAACCGTAGGACACGAGCTTAGCGCCTAATTCGCCCGAAAGCGACAGCCAAAAAGCAAACATCAGCAGCGTCAGGCACACCAGATGCACCACCGGCGAACCTACTATCGTCTGATCTTTTAAAATGCTTTGTTTCTCCACAGCAACCACCCTTCTTATAAATAACCCTCATATTTTAACAACAGAAATACCGCTTCCACGCCCTTTTGAAACCGGTATTGTCGAATCCTCTATACAATTTGCATAGATAGCAACAGTTTCAAGACGGGTCGGAATGAACCGGTGTCGCCGTTTGCGCCGTCCTCGACCATCTTTACCGTACCGTCGATTGAGTTGCAAAGCACCGGAAACAGAACCTCCTGAGACACTGGTCTGCTAATTGAAGTTTGCAGCATCCCTGGCAAAAGCAAAACTCTGCCCTTATTCTATATTTATATTGTTAATTAATATTAGACAAAAATTGCATAATTCCTGCTATCGTTCAGTAAAATCACTGTAATAGCAGGATTTTTTCTCTACAGTCTATAGTTTTATTTCGGCAAACTTACAGTCAGCAGCAGGCAAAACCCTGCTTGCGATCCGCGCTCCCCGCTTCATGTCGGCAGTAAAGCACACTTCCAGATAGCCCACTCCATCAGTACGCAGCAGCTCCTGTGCCGCCAAAGCAGCTTGCGTATCCTGGGCCGTAGCGTCGGCCGGGTCAATAACGGTAACACCGCTGCCAAATTCAGCTTCTATCTCCTGCTGGATCAAGGGATAGTGGGTGCAGGACAAAATCAAGGTGTCGATGCCCGCTGCTTTAAGCGGCGCAGCATACTCTGCCACAGCCTCACGCACAGCGGCGCTGCCAAATTGCTCGCCTTCGATCAGCGGCACAAACTTGGGGCAGGCTTTGGGATAAACGTCAGCGCCGGCATCTTTGGCTAAAATAGCCGCCTTATGCGCGCCACTGTTAATAGTGAACTCGGTAGCGAAAACACCGATTTTTTTACTGGGGCTGGCCGCAAGAACTAATTCGGCGCCCTTAGACATGCCTACTATCTCAAAAGGATGCCCCCCCTTCAGCGTTTCCACGCCTAAAACCGTCAGGGTATTGCAGGCAACTACTACCAGCTTCACGCCGCGCCCAGCCAGATAGTCGATGATCTCGCCGACGAAACGACGAACCTCAGCTTCACTGCGAGGTCCATAGGGTGTGCGGGCTGTGTCGCCCACATAAATAAAATCCTCCTGCGGCAGTGCCGCATGCAGGCATTTTAAAACTGACAGCCCGCCAACGCCTGAATCAAGAACTCCGATAGGTGCATTTTTCTGCATAATTATACCTCCATCCACACTTGAGCCGCTCATAATCATCAGGTAAACCAAGCAAATAAACTAACTTAATCGGCTACCAATAGATATCACTTATATTATATTCCCTTTTTTGCAAAATAGCACACTATATCTGCAAATAATTCTATGTTACAATAAGAGGGCAAGCTTGTTACTAACGCTTGCAGAAGGATGTGTTACATTTGACCGCTACTGTCAATTACCATAGCTGGCGCCGCTTTTGGGCACGGATGTTTGATTATTTCCTTATTGGCTTTTTATTTTTACTCTTAAGCCGCAATTCTATTTTTGCCCTGCACAATATTTTTCTTTATTCGGCTTTGCAACTGATCGTCGTCATCAGCGTGGAAGCCCTGCTACTGGCCCGCACAGGCACCACTATCGGCAAAAACTTTTTAGGGCTGAGGGTAGTATCGCCTACCGCACCACTTGATTTTAACCTGGCCTGGAAACGCACCTTTTGGGCCTATGTCAAAGGTCTTTGGCTGGGTATCCCTCTTATGATGTTTGTCCCCGCCTGGTTTTCGCGGCAGGTGCTGCGTGACAGCGGTTCAACTATTTGGGATCAGGCCTGCGGCACTCATGTAGAAGCTGAAGAAGTAGGCAGGCTACGCTATGTGCTGTTCGGCGTCGCCTTTTTCCTGCTGTTCGCCGCCATCGGTAATTACGAAGTCTTTTTGCAGGGCCTAGCCCAAAACTAATAAATAACTCTTACTAACACAGAAAAGCGCGTACTGATTACAGTACGCGCTTTTCTGTGTTTATTTTGCCGATAGGCCACCGTCTACCGGAATGATGCTGCCCGTCATAAAGCTGTTGGCCGGCGACAGTACCGAACAGATGACGTGGGCGATCTCCAGCGGTTCGCCCACCCGCTCCAGCGGATAGGCCTGCTCAACGTCTTCCAGCATATAACCGCCATCAGCTTCCTGCAGCTGCCTGCCCAACATGGGCGTAGCCACATCGCCAGGACAAATGCAATTCACCCGCACCCGTGGCGCCAAATCTAAAGCCAGAGCCTTGGTAAAAGCCACTACCGCTCCTTTAGAGGCGCAATACAGCGGGCAGCCATAATTGCCGTTGATGCCCGCGTCGGAAGCAATATTCACGATACTAGCGCCTTCCTGTGCCAGCAGCGGCAGTAAAGCCTGCGTCAAAAAAATCGTTCCTTTGACATTGATATCCATGATCGTGAAAAATTCATATTCACTAACGTTCTCCAAACGGCGTTCGTGATAAATACCCGCCGAATTGACTATAAAATCGATCCGCCCCCGCTGCTCACGCACGTTCTGCGCCGCCCTGCGGCAAGCCTCCAAATCCTTCACGTCGCCCTGCAGATAATGCACCTTACCATAAGCGCTGAGAGCGATAGCGGCAGCCGTGCCTTTTTCTGCATCACGTCCCAGCAACCATACCTCTGCGCCGTCCTTTAAAAGCAACTCGGCTACAGCCTTACCGATTCCCGACGTGCCGCCGCTGATAAATGCGACCTTACCTTCACAGCCATAATTCATTGCTCTATACTTCCTTTCTTCAAAGCGGGCGGCAGCTTCATAATTACACTGGTCGCCTCGCCCGGACTACTGGTCATTTCCAGCTCAATGCCGTGACGCTCGGCGATCTGCTTCGAGATCGCAAGGCCCAGCCCCGAACCGCTCTTATTACTTTCACCCCGTGTTTTGTAAAAACGGTCGAACACATGGGGCAGGTCAGTCTGCTTCACACCGCAGCCATGGTCAGTCACCATCAGTCGATCGTGGTGCAGCGTAACCTCGACCTGGCCGCTGACCTGAGAAAACTTAATGCTATTGTCTAAAAAGATCAGCAGCATCTGCCGCAGCCGCCCGTAATCGCCTTCCAGTACATACATCGGCGTATCCAGCTCTGCTTCGATCCTGATATTCTTCTGCAAGCCCAAGTGCTGGCTGCTGCGTACAGCATCCTGCACCACATCACATAAATTCACAGGCTCTTTTTCAATAGGAAAATCTGTATTCTGCAAACGCGACAGATCCAGCAGATCGTTGATCAGCCGCTGCAAAAACAGCGTTTCCGACAACATCTGACGATGGTAGTCCTCCACCTCGCCCGGTTCGGTGACCACCTTATCGCACAAGGCCTCCAGCGACCCACGGATCACAGTTACCGGCGTCCGCAGCTCGTGGGAGATATTAGCGATAAAATCGCGCCGCAGCTGCTCCAACTTCCTGTTGGCCTGGTCAGCTTCTAAAAGCCTCTCGCCAAGTCCGTCCAACGTTTTGGCCAGCTGGCCTATCTCGTCCTTCTGCTCGATATTGCAGCGCTCCGTATAATCATGCTCAGCCATCTTTTCGGCCACCAGCCGCATTTTGTTAAGCGGATTGGTAAACTTCCACGAAAAAAGCATACTTAAAACAAATACCAGCACCATCGCTACCACGCAGGATAAAATCAAGATCCTGATCCCCTGCCATGCAGCCTCGCGCATACCCTGTACCGGCGAATGCAGTAGCACTACTGCCCGCACCTTGCCGCTGGCGTCGCTGACGGGCACTCCGACCGTAACCACCAGTTCTTCTAAAACCGGGTTAAACTCCTCCAGCACAAAATCACGGCCGCTGAAGCCCTGCTCCACTGCTTTTTTGATCTCCGGCGACAAAGCATTATAATCAAAATCACTGGCCGGCTCAGGCGCGTCCTCCTGCTGACGCAGCATCCGGCGGTGGCCGTGCTGCATCATGCCATGCTGGTTGGGCAGCGGCGTTTTATCTTCGATGTGCATTTTAACATTTTTATTTTCATCGACTACCCACACGTTTTCCATAGTGATATTGTCGATGTAACGAATAAAACGGCTGCTGCCGATGCCGCCGTAGCGCTTTTGCAGCTGCGACATATTGTCCTGCAGTACCTCGGCGATCTTCGTGGCCCGTACCTGCATTTCCTGCTTTTTTAAGTCCAGCGTATGCTTGCCGAAAAAATGCATAAAGGTGCCGCCTACTACCAAGGCAAATACCAAAAGTACCGCTGCAAAATATAGCGTTAGTTTCCAGGCGATCTTATTGCGCATGGTCTTTCTCCTCAAAACGGTAACCTACGCCCCAGATGGTTTTGATCTCCCACTCCTCGTGCTCAAATTTATCCACCTTAGCCCGCAGGCGCTTAATATGCGAATCAACAGTACGGCTGTCTCCGAAATAATCATAACCCCAAATACTGTCCAGCAGATTCTCGCGCGAAAATACCTTAGTGCTGTTTTTCGCCAGCGTCCATAGCAGCTCTACCTCCTTTTTCGTCAAAGCCACATCGGCGCCGCCGATAGTCACTAGGTATTTATCCAGGTCAATAACCAGATTGCCTACGCTGTACAAATTCTGCTGCCCGCCATTACGGGGCTGCACCCGGCGCAACACGGCCCGTACCCGCGCCATCACCTCGCCAGCCGAAAACGGCTTCAAAATATAATCGTCCGCACCGATATCAAGGCCCATGATACGTTCAAAATCTTCGCCTCTGGCAGTGACCATAATGATCGGCACCATGGACTGCCGACGCAGCTCACGGCAGACCTCAAACCCGTCCAGTTTAGGCATCATCACGTCTAAAAGCACTACATCCACGTCTTGCTCATGCTGGCTAAACAGCTCCAAAGCCTGCTGCCCGTCCAGGGCGATCACCGGCTCCAGTCCCTCTTTGCGGGCATAGTTGGCCAGTATAGAAGTTATCTGCTGATTATCGTCAACGATCAAAATTTTACCCATAGCTGCACCTCACCACAATTCTTACTATCTATTATATACTTATTTCCATGTCAAAAGCTGCTCTTTCTCTTTCTATTATAAAGGGCAGACTATTCTACAAGCAATATTAACAGCAAGATGTGTCAAAAAAATGTTTAAGACAAAAAATACACAGCAGGAAAAATAAAAAGCCCACGCTGCTCGAAAGCAGCGTGGGCCAAGCTGTGCGGTACGCCGCAGCAGCGTTTTAGGCGATATAGGATTTAAGCATCCACGCCAATTTTTGATATTACCCTAAATAGTCGTTGAACTGGTCGGCAGTCACGCCGTCACCGGCAGCGTCCGCCAGGTCTACCACCTCTTTGGTATCCCTGATCCAGTATTCGACATCAGCCAAAAGGGCTTTGACGGTTTCCTCGGAAGAGATGGGCTTATCTGCCAGCTCTTTGACAGTAGCCAGAGCCAAAGCATCCTTCATATTGGCGACCGGGGCCTGCCCAACTGCCAGCAAGCGTTCCGCTACCGCGTCGATGATCTCGGCAGTTTGATCGTACAGTTCTTCCAGTTTGGCATGCAGAGTGAAGAAGCTGCGTCCCTTCACATACCAGTGCAGATTATGGAGTTTGATATAAGCAACTTCCTGATTGGCAAGATAAAGATTCATTTTTTCGTATAATTTTTTAGACATGATATATTCCTCCTGAGATTTTATTTTCGTTTTTTGTTTATTTGCAGGCCGAAGGTTCAGCCATTTTTTACACGGTCATAATTTGCCGCTACTGCTTTCCAATCGATAACATTGTAGAAAGCCTTCACATAATCGGCGCGCAGATTTTTATATTTCAGGTAGTAAGCATGTTCCCATACATCGATGCCAAGGATCGGAACAAAGCCGTACCCTTCCATCAACGGATTATCCTGATTGGGGCTTGCCGAAAGTAGCAGCTTGCCGCTGGCATCGGCCGACAACCAGGCCCAGCCGGAACCGAATTGCCCCAAAGCCAGTGCGCTGAACTTCTCTTTGAAAGCTTCAAAGCTGCCAAATTCCTGCTCCATTGCTTGAGCTAAAGCATCGTCTGGCGTCCCGCCGCCTTGAGGGCTAATAGTGGCGAAATACAGGTTGTGGTTATAAAACCCGCCGCCATTGTTTCTGATCGTTTGACGCAGTCCGCTGTCAGTAATATCTGCCAGCGAGCCAAGCAGTTCGGCTATTTCCTTGCCGCTGACGCCAGCTTTAGCAGCGGCGTCATTTAAATTTTTAGTGTAGGCCGCATGATGCTTGGCATAATGGGTCTCCATGGTCAAAGCGTCGATATGGGGTTCTAAGGCCTCGTAAGCATAAGGTAATTGATATTGTATATACATCTTGATCCTCCTTGGGCCGGTTAGGCCGGCACAGTATAGATTATTTTTCGTTTTGGTTAGCTTTGGCTAACCTTTGTTTTGATTATACACTACGCTTTTGATAAAAACAAGTCTAAATTGATTTTAATTATCAATTACTTTATTTACTTAATCCATAAATATTATCCAGTCAGCTTTGCGCCGCTGCCGGCAAGGGCTGCACCGCTTTGATTTTTTATCAGCCAGCCATATCCATCAATAAAAATATGCTTTTATGCTGCTGATTGCTTTAATACAGATAAACATGATAAAATAAAAATGTCTTAAAAAAGTCCGCAAATTGTCATAATTTCGTCATAAATATACTTTACAATAAGCTTACAAGGTCAAACAAACCTAAAACTACACCTTAAAGGAGATGTCGTTATGATAAAAACTTCCTGGAAAAAATCCCTTGTTATTGCCGGTGTCCTCACCGCACTATGTGCCTCTGCTGCTTTTGCAGCCGAGCAGACCGCTCCCGCTAAACCAAGCATGCGCGACCGTGTAGACACAATTTTACACGACGACGGCCATCCCGGACGTATGCCCGGCCACTGGCGCGGCCCCATGCATCCCGGTCCGCAGTTGACTGAAGATCAGGCCAAAACCCGTGAAGCAAGACGCGCCGAATGGGAAAATATGACTCCCGAGGAGCGCCAAGCGGCCCATGCTAAATGGCGTGAAGAACGCGTCAAAAATATGACACCTGAAGAAAAAGAACGCTTCGAACAGCGTGAAAAACAACGTGAAGAGTGGCGTAAAATGACTCCTGAAGAACGCCAGAAAGCACGCGAAGCAGCTCGCGCAAAATGGGACAGCATGAGTGATGCCGAAAAAGACGCTGCACGCCAGCATTACCGCAGCTATTACCACGGCGACAAAGGCCACTACTATGAAGGTGAAGGCCACCGCAAAATGCGCCACCACAAAGGTGAATATCGTGGTCAACACCGCCAAGGCTATTACGGTGACGGACGTACCGAATGCCCAACACCCAATTGCCCCTGGTAAATAAAACCAGCAAGCTATAAAAACTTCCTTTCCTCACGCAAAACAGCCTGTGCTTATGCACAGGCTGTTTATTTTTTACATACCTTCTTCGTACAAAGTATAACCGTTCTTACCGCTTTTCTTAGTTTCGTACAGCGCCTTATCGGCTTTTTCGTACAACATCTCAAAGGACTTGCCATCTTTCGGCGCCACGGCGATACCGATGCTCACCGACATCTTCCAGACGCTACCGTTTTTCTGACACACCGTGTCCAGTACCCGACACAGCTGCTCAGCCTTCTGCCGCACCCACTCCAGGTTTTGCGACGGTATGAACACTACAAACTCGTCGCCGCCGACACGGCCGACGATATCGCTTTCGCGGAAATTGCTGCGCAGCAAACGCACGAACTCCTTGATGCAGAAATCACCAAACTGGTGCCCATAACTATCGTTAGCCTGCTTAAAATCGTCCAGATCAATAATAAACAAGCTGTAGCTGCCCTTAAGCTCACCTGCCAGCACCTTGTCAATGATCCTTTCCGTAGCGTTTTTCGTATATGCTCCGGTCATCTCGTCCAGAGAAGCTTTTTTCTTGATCTCCATTTCCTTACACTTTTCATCGTTGATATTATTGCGATAAGTAAACATATGCAAGGAATCGTCCATCTTGGAATAGAAGATATAAGCGTCGATACGCATCCAAAAATAATTGCTGCCGTCCTCAGTAAGCATAAACTCGTATTGCAGGTAATTATTGCCTTCTTCAAACTGCCGCTTCACGTTATCGATACTAAACGTAGAAATATAACCGGCCCGAAACTCTTCTTTGATCTGCTTGACCGTCACTACCCGCAAAAACTCCTCATAAGGCAGATCTTTAGCTCCCAAAGCTTCAAAATACAACTGCGTCTTTCTGCTGGCAGCACAATTTTTAGTAATGTTAAGCTCGTAAATATTATCGTAGATCTGCTCCGTCGCTTCTTTAAACAGTTCCTGCCGTTCCTCCAGCAGCTTGGTCATCTTTAAATTGAATTTTTTAATGACCGAGGTAATGATCAGAATAATACTCAGGATAACGAGCCCGATCAAAAGCGCCGTCTGCAAAATTTTGGCATTCAGCTCTTCTACCAAAGCGCCCGTATCCTGCTTGACCAGTAAGTACCAGTCCAAATCGGGGATATAGCGTACCACCAGATAACTTTTTTCGCTGCTCTGTACGCTGCTGGGCATCCAAACTTCCCAATTAGTCTTGCCGTTTTTCCATTCCAAAACTTCCTGGCGGATATTTTCACTTTCGTTGACCTTGAACCAGTCCACCTGTGTATGGCCGTTATAGGTTCCCGATACCTGGATCGCGCCCGTGCTGTCGATCAGGAAGGTGCCAACATTATATTTGTTTTCATACTGCCGCAAAAGCTCCTGTAAATAATCAATGTTCACACCTACGCCAACAACGCCTATCACCTGCCCCTGAGGATTTTTTATTTTGCAGTTCACAAACAGGGTGATCTTATTATCGGCGCCGGTCACCTCGTCATTATCCACATTGAGGGTGTATTCCTCGCCGTTTTGCAAAAACTCATAATACCAGACGTTTTAATCCTCGCCAGGCAGCAGGTTCCTGTCCAGACCATTAAAGTTATAGTAATTATTAGTGACCGTTGAAACCAGAAAAACAGAATCATAATGATATTTTTCTTTATAAGCGCGTAAGTAGTTGCTGATAGTATCTTGAAAATCACCGTCCTGCCAGCGCGAGCCTTCGCTGCCCAGCAGTTCTATCAGCAAGCTGTCGTGCGCCATGGTCTGCGATACGTTCACCGGCCTGGTCAGCAGCGTGGAAAACTGGTAAAAAATACCTTCGTTAGCCAGCGAAGCCACCTGCTCGGTCTTTATCAAATAGGCGTTATAGTTAGCCCGATAGCTCAAAACGGCAATCAAAGTAAAACCAATCAACAAGATCACGCTAACGAGCAAATTCGTTCTGAAAAGGATATTATTTTTCACTATGCGCTTCCTTTTATCATAATATTAAATTTTCGATTATATATATTGCAGACAATTGTATATTTCATTATAATCCAAAAGATTTACGCTGGCAACGCATAAATAGCAATAATAAAAAATCCCCTTATCAAAGTTTGATAAGGGGAAAGCATTTACGTTCACACCGTCGAAAAGAGCGGCCAATAGCGGATGAACAAATAACCCACCACCGTGATCAGCACCACGCTGCACAGCGACAGCAGCAAACCGTTTTTAAACAGCTCCGCCGGGTCCAGGCCATAGCTGACCGGGATCGCCCTGATGGATACGGGCAGCACATAAGCGCTGTTAAAAGCGACGATGGCTACAAACAAATAGGGTATCGGGTTCAGCCCCAAGGCCTGGGCGATGCTTTGCACCACAGGCACGGCAATGGCCGCGGCCGCCGTATTGCTGGATATCTCGGTCAGCAGTACGGAAAAGGCCGTAAAGGCAAATACTGTTTCCAGCCCTCCAGTCAACGGCAGCAGCGCGATCGCTTCCGCCATGCGCAGGGCCGCACCGGTTTCCGTTACCAGGCTGCCCAGCGCCAAACCACCGGCAAATAAAAACAGCATGCCCCACATCACGCCTTTTTCGGCAAATTCCCAAGTCAGCAGGGCCTTGCCATCTTCGTCCTCAAAGGTAAAGGCCAGCAGTCCGATGATCAAAAAGGCATAAGCTGGTTTTAGTGCTGGCAGCCAGGCTGCATAAACGGGCCGGATAAAGGCCAGCACCGTGGCCGTCACAAACAGTACCAGGCTGATCTTCTCGCCTAAGCGCATCGTACCCAGCTCTGCATACATTTTGGTAAAATATTCCTTCGACCCGGATAAATGTTTGACCGGCATCGGCAGATGGAATAAAAACAATAGATTGAGCAGCAGTACCAACACCAAAAAGGGCAGAAAACGCACTACCCAATCGATATACATAAATTCCTGACCCGTCAGCTTTTCCAGATAGCTGATCGCCACCAGGTTGGCCGCACCGCCTAAAGGCGAGCCGAAGCCGCCGATACCGGCACCCCAGACGATGGCCAGCAGGATAGGCACTGCCAGCTTGCTGCCCTTGATGTTGCCTTCGCCTAAAAATTGCAGCATGGATACCGCCACCGGCACCATGATCGTGCAGACCACCACATTAGGCAGAAAAATAGACAGCAGCGTCGATACTACCAGCCAGACTGCTATCTGCTGCTTCATCGACGTGCCGATACAGCACAAAGTCTTGATGGCCAGCCGCTTGTCCAGCCCTGTCGTCGCCCAGGTCAGACACACCAGGTCGGCGCCGAACAGCAGCACGATTATCTCAGAAAAATACTGACTGATGATATGCTGCATGGGCACCAAATCAAATAAGGCGTTGATACCAATGGGCACAAAGGCCGTTACCGAAATATTCACCGGGCGCAGTATCCACCACAGACCCATCCACACCGCCGTCCCCAGCGCCGCGGCCTGCTTAAAGCCAAAGAACCATTCCAATAAAACTATCGTCAGCCCAAAGCTGAGCGGCCCCAGCACCACCGCTAAAAAATGCAGCCGACGCTTACGTTTGCTTCCGTACATATACCCATCCATCCCTTCCTTGCTCTACAGCTGTTTTTATTGTAGAATGTGAGTATAAAAAAGTAAAATACTATTTCTTTGTTAATATTATAAGAAATTCTTATAACTCAGGAGGTTGTTATGGATTTTGAATTTTACCGCAATTTTATCACTGTCGCCGAAACGGGCAACCTGACCACGGCCTCAAAAAAACTGTCGCTGGCCCAGCCCGCCCTCAGCGCCCAAATCAAAACCTTAGAGCAGTACTACGGTACCAAGCTCATCAAAACAGCCCGCGGCAAACGGCAGCTTGACCTGACCGAAGCAGGAGCAGCCTTTTTAAGCAAAGCACGGCAGATCTGCCGCACCGAAGAAACTATTTTACTGGATATGCAAAACTTCAATAAAAAAGCTTCGGGGCCCCTGCGGTTTAGCGTTTCGCCCGCCAAAAGCACCTTCTTCATCAATACCTACCTGCGCCCCTTCGCCAGTGCCTATCCCGAAATCGATTACCAGTTCCGCGAAGAAGCAGTCAGCTCCCAAATCAAGCACATCAACGAAAACAGCAGCGACCTGGCTTTTGCCAACGCGCCCCTCCCCTCGCCGCAGATGTTCAACTACCATAAATCACAGAAGGAATATTTTTACGCCGTCTACAGCCCCGATGCGGACAGCAGCTTGCAGCCCCTACTGCCGCTGAAGCCCGCACAGCTGCAAAATATCCCTGTCTGCTGCAACTTCGGCTGCTACAGCCTGCTGCGCAAAACCTGCCGCAGCCACGGCTTCAACCCCAAAATACGCTTCATCGCCACCACAAACACCGCCGCCCTCGACTTTGTGCAAGGCGGCAACGGCATCGCCATCGTCTCGGCCAGCGGCACAAGCGACTTTCCGCCCGGACTGCTGGGGCGAAAAATCGACGACGAGGGCCTGTACTTCGAGCAGACACTCTTCTGGTCGGCCAAAGAAAAACTGTCGCCAACAGCCAAACTCTTTGTAGACTTTTATCTGGAGCTGTGCCCAAGCACTGCCAAAAACAAATAAACTGTCACTTACGCACGTAGCAAAAAAGCCGTTATGACTTAGTCATAGCGGCTTTACTTGTGTTCAACTTACAGCTCGTAACCAAACAAAACACCCCTGCCACCAGCTTTTTTTACCTTATACATGGCCTGGTCAGCTTTAAGCAGCAGCTCCTCAGCCGTCCGCCCATCTTCAGGGTAACGCGCTACGCCGATACTGACATTGCAGAAGGCGTCGCCTCTTTTTAACTCCCAGGCTGCGGCAAAACGCTGATGGATGAACTTGGCTAAATTCCGAATATTAGCTTCAGTTTTATCTCCATCAATAATGGCAACGAACTCATCGCCGCCATTTCTGTAAATAGCCTCATGCAGCAAAGGTATCCCCGAAAAGAACTGGCCCAGCTGCACTAAAAACTCATCGCCGTCCTCATGCCCAAAGGGTATCATTGATATTTTTAAAACCGTCGATATCGAAAAACAGCAAGTAGCCTTCGGCACCGCCCTGCGCTTCATCGATCCGGCGCTCACATTCCTTCACCAGCATCCTGCGGTTCGGCAGATTAGTGAGCGAATCATAATTGGCCAAATACTCTACCAAAGCTTCGCTGCGCTTATTATCAGTGATGTCGGCACTGCTCACCACATGTGCCAGCCGGCCGTCTACCCAGCGAAAAGCCGCGCTGAACACCCTGAACCAGGAACCGTCAAAGGGCCGCTGATAATCCCACGAATAAATCTTTGTCGGCTCGCCGTTCTCATCGATCAATTTTTGCTGCGGGCAGAAGGAACAAACTCCGTTTTGTTCCGGAAACAGCACCTCCCAGCATTTGCGCCCAAAAAACTGCTCAACGCCACCGTAAGGAGTCGCCATCGAACGATTAACATATAAAATCTCATGGGTATAAAAATCGTTGACGTAAATATCTATACCGGTATTATCCAAAATACTTTCCAACGAACTTTTGGCAAAGGTCAGCTTGTTCTGGTAGATCCGCACCCCGATATAACGGCCAAACATCGATAAGACCGTCATCAAAAGCTGCTGCGAAACCGCAGTCGGCGAAGGCCGTGCTTCCTGCTGCACAAAAGCAAGCAAGCCATAGATACGCAGCGTTTCGTCGACCACAGAAACTACTACCAAAGCCTGCGCCGCAAACAATTCCAGCAAAGCATCCTCTGCGGCACCATTTTCTGCACTTTTATCGATCCGGACAAAAGTCTCCATCGCCAGATGGCTGCGGTAAGCGGGGTCAATAGCATCGATCGAAAAACTCTCCCGCAAAGTCAAAGCACCACTTACGCAACGTTCTTTTAAATTCAGATGGTTGTACTGATCCAATTCATAAATCAACCCGCCGTCAAAATCAAAAGCAGCACAGATCACTGCCAGTGCCTGGCCGATAACATTGCTATCCACCTGCTTGCCGCCCAAAAGCTCCGCCAAGGACAAAACGAGAGCATCACCTGCTTGTTCCACCGCAATCCCCTTCTATTTTTCATATTTCGGATATATTAAAGTTATACAACTTGCTAATTTTATTTTATCATACACATCGTTTTTATCAACTCTATTTTATATTCGTTTTGTATAATAAATTATGACATCTTTGAAACAAAAACAGTATCTGCCCCATAAGGCAGATACTGTTTTTAACGTAGTTTTTAACTTGTCAGTCAGCTTATTTCCAAAAGGGATAGCTGCTAAGAGCCACCACCAGTGCCAGCACAATAAAATCGGCGATGCCCAGCGGCTCGCGCGGCATATTCTTATAAGTGTTGCTGCCAAAGCCCTTCAGCTCCATGCTCAGCGCCAAAGTCTCCGACTTGGCCACCGCCCGCATCACCAGCGGCCTGATGACCACCACATAAGACAACAGCCGTTTAACACAGTTGCCCCGGTTGGAATAACCACGGCAGGACTGAGCGTCCAGCGTGATCTCACTGTCGGCCAAAAAGTTAGGCACAAAACGCAGCGCCGTCGTCAGCATAAAAGCATATTCGCAGGGCAGGTGGAACCTGTCTACCAGCGTCTGAGCGATATCCTGGATGCGCGTCGCCGCCAGCATACATAAAAACGCCATGGTCATCACCAGCATCCGCAGTCCGCCAGTCAAAGCAACCTCCAGCGGCGAACCAAACAGCAGCTGGAATAAGATCATCAAACCAGTGAACACCGCCAGGCCGCCGATAGCCGCCATCGTCATGCGGTCGCGCTTGATCGACAACAACAGTGCCAGCTCTAAAACTAAAATCGTCGCTACAGCCTGCACCGGCAGGATAAAGACCCACGCCGTCACAGCCACAGTTACGATGATTTGTGTAAATGCACTGATCCGCATCATCCCTCAGCCCCTTTCCGCATCAGCTTGCTGCAAAACTCTGCTGGCGTTGCCGCCGTGAAGCCCAGCGCGCCCGCCAAAGCTGCCGCCGTGGGGCGGCGCAGCCCCCATTCCTCTACCTCGAAGCGGCCGCTAAAAAGCTCTGTCGGCGTACCGTCATACACCAGATCGCCGTCCTTCAAAACAATGGCCCGCTTGGCATAACGGCGCACCACGTCCATATCGTGAGATATCAGCACGATGGTGATCCCCTTCTCCTCGTTCAGCTTCTGCAAATACTGCATCATGCGCTCTTTTTCGATAGCGTCCTGACCGTTAGTGATCTCGTCCAAAATCAAAGTGCGGGGGTTCAGCGCCAGCGCCGATGCCACACCCAAACGGCGTTTCTGCCCAAAGGATAATAAACGGGGATAAGCCTGCGCCAGCTCCGTCAGCCCCGTGGCCGCCAAAGCAGCGTCCACCTGCTTTTTGATAGTCTCGTCGGTCAGCTTCTTCGCCTTCGGCCCATAAGCCACCTCGTCGAAGACCGTATCTTCTAAAATTTGCAAATCAGGGTTTTGGAACACATAACCGATCTTATCGGCCAGATCGGCCGGTTCGTAATTGACGATATCCTCGCCATCCACCAAAACCTGCCCGCTGCGGGGATGCAAAAGCGCCATAAACAAACGGCTCAAAGTAGTTTTGCCGCTGCCATTATGTCCCAACAGCGCCACAAACTCGCCGTCAGCTACCGTGCAGCCAATGTCGTTAAGCACCGGCACACCGCGTTGGTAAGCAAAATTGACCTCTTTAGCCTCCAGCATCAGGCGTTCCCCCCTTCAAAACCAAGTTCCTGCAATTCCCGCACTGCTTCCGCCTCTGTGCGCCACTCGCCCAGCTCCACGCCAAAACGGTGCTCCACGCCCAGCTTCACCTGCCACAAAGCAGGCACCAACGGACGCAATTCCTCGTCCTCATACATGGTGCGCGCCGCCGTTTCAAAAGCAGCCGCCGTCACCAACTGGCCTTCCTTCAGCACCACCAGGTCCGTCACATAAGGCAGCAAATAATCCACCCTGTGCTCCACCACCACTATGGTCGTGCCGTAGCGCTTGTGGATAGCATATAACAGCTCGTACAGCGAATGGGCACCATCAGGGTCCATAGCCGATACAGGCTCGTCCAAAACAATTATCTCCGGGTGTACCGCCAGTGTAGCCGCCAGCAGCAACCGCTGACGCTGACCGCCCGAAAGCTCATCCAACTGGTAGCTTTCGCGCCCAGGCAAACCCACGTCCTCTAAAGCCTTCCGGGTGCGCTCGGCAACTTCCTCCGGCGCAAAACCGTGGTTCAGCAAGCTAAAAGACACTTCCTCGCCTGCCGTCAGCGAAACCAGCTGGCTTTCGTAATCCTCCAGCATCAGGCCAACCCGCATGGCAATGTCTGATACCCGGCGCCCCTTGGTAGATTCGCCCAGCACCTGCACATCGCCGTTATAACGGCCGCCCATATAAAAAGGCACAATGCCCGTCATCGCCTTGCACAAAGTAGTTTTACCGGCACCACTGGGCCCGGCGATCACCGTAAACGAGCCTTTTTTGATCTCCAGGTCGATATCCTGCAAAACCAGCTCCGATTTATTATAAGCAAAATAAAAGTTTTCCAGCTTGATAACGCTCTCCATCATTCATCGTCCTCCTGCACAAAAAACAGCTTCCGCACCGGCCCGAACAGCAAAAAGGTGATCATGCCATTCAGCGCGCCCACTACCGCCACCACGGGCAGCATGGCATACAGCCATACGTGCAGCGGCAAGTCTAAAACTATTTTTAAAATGAAGGTAAACACGCCGCCGCTGGCCATCGTAGCCAAAAAGCCCGTCACCAGGGGGCGCAGCTTCCACTTGCCCAAACCGCAGCGCAGCATGGCCTTTACCAAAATGCAGCAGGTGATGGCGCCCGAAAGCTCGCTGGCGATATTGCCCAAAGGGAACGCCGACTTCGACGACGGCACCAGCGTGATACCGGCAATAAAGCCGATGCCCACAGCCTGCGACAAAGTAGGGTTCGTCAAGTTGATGACGATGGAATACATGGCGATAGTCCAGTTCGGTGTCACGCCGCCCACATTAGGGCTAACCGTATGCAGAATAATGCCGATAGCAAACAGCATCGCCGTGATCGCCACCCAGCGGTAACCGTCCTGCATCGGTTTAACTTCGATCAAGTCTACCAGCGGCAGCTTGGTATTTTTTTCTTTCTCCATAAATAAAGCCTCCTTCAAATCGGGCAATAAAAAAAGCCCTTCATCCCCATGTAGGGACGAAAGACACAACTTTCGCGGTACCACCCTGCTTGACTGAATAATCAGTCCGCTCGCTAAGATACAGGCCATGGCCGATATCCCCTTCATTGGTAACGGGCGAAGCATCCCGACGGCGTCTACCCCCTTGCAGGCTCAAGCCGTATCTTAAAGGTCCATTCACTCTGCCGCCAAACGCCGGACTTGCACTGTCACCGGCTCGCTAAGGTTCGCTTGGCAAAGCTACTCTTCCTCGTCATCGATCAAATACATATGAAATTACTTTAAAGTGTAGCACCAGCGGCAAAAGTTGTCAATAAGCGGGCGTGTATACATAGCGCCGGGCCTGAACGCAAAAATGTACTTGTAATTTTGCGTCGGCAGGAGTAAGATATTTTATGTAGTGGGGACGTAGCTCAGCTGGG
>UQWM01000022.1 GCA_900544795.1 uncultured Phascolarctobacterium sp.
GTAAGACCATTAAATATTGTGCCGATAATTTTACACAAGATTTTGGACTTGACTACCAGACCATTTCATTGGCCGTCACCTTCCACACCTCGCTGCCAAAATTCCTTACCACCATCAGCGGTGATAAAAAAGCCGCTGGCGTAATCAAAATAAAAGTCACCGCATAGCAAAACAGCATCACCCGCAAAAGCGGCTGCCCCCAGGTATAGCGTACACCTTCGCGCAGCTCAGCCATTACCGAACCCGTTGCCTTCGTTGCCATAGACTTAACTATCTTCAGCCGAAACATAATGCCGATAGCGATTGCAGCTGTTATCAGATCGACTAAAAAAGTCCATTTCATGCCAAATAACCCTAAAATAGCGCCTCCCGCCGCCGGTGAAAGCAGCAGCACATTATTAGCCATCTGGTTGATGCCGTTAACACGCACTAAATGCTCACGAGGCACGATCTCGGGATAGAGTGAATTTACCGCCGGTGCTTGAAAACCCCCACCAATGGACCTTAGGCAAGCGATAAAAATCAAAAATGGCAGGCTTTCGTAACCACAATGGAAGGCAACAAACGCCAGCAGCGTTGCCAGCGCCGTAAAACCATCCGCCAGCATAATGATAGTTTTTTTATTATACCTGTCAGCAAATACCCCAGCCCACAGTGAAACCAACACCTGCGGCACCAGCGTCGCCAAGGTGGAAATCGTTATCCAAAAGCCCGACGAGGTAGTGACGGTGATATACCAAATAATCGAAAAGCCCACTACCGACGAACCAAAAATAGACAAGTTCTGGCTGATCATGAACCACGCTATTTGTTTCTGCCAGTTTGCCTGCCCTTTCATAGTTTCGCCTCTGCTTTCTTTGCTAATACTAAAATAATCCGTTCAACGTCCTACTCAAATTCTACAATAAAAATGACCTTTGGGAATAAAATTTTTTAAAATTTTTTTTATGAAGTTACTTTTAATCTAATTTTAATCTTAGCGCGCTATAATAAAGACAAAGAACAAGCCGCAACAATAAAACGGCTCAAGGAGGTAAAAAACATGACAAACACTATCACTAAAAAATTCTTCAGTATACTGGCAGCAGCTATCTGCACCCTGGCGATCACCGCTACGGCTTTCGCCGCCGAATTCATCAGCCCCGAGCAGGCCCGCAGCATCGCAGCCCAGTGGGTACCCGCAGGCAGCACTCATCTTGTGACTAAAGATGAAAGCCATAAATACGCTTCCTATTATGAAGTAAAATTCTATGACAATGCCACTAACACCGAATACGAAGTTGAAGTACTCAAAAACGGTGGCGCAGTTAAAGAATTCAAAATGGACGCGCAAACCGTTATCGGCAGCACCCAGGTCGTACTTTCCGCAGCCGATGTACAAAACCTTGTCCTCAAGGAATTCCCGAACGCAACCTTTACTAAAGTAAAACTCGACCGTGACGATGGCCTGTACGAATACGAATTGAAATTCTACACTCCCGAATTACGCGGCGAAATGAAATTCAATCCTGAAAACGGCGCGCTGATCGAAAAAGAACTTAAATATCAGGTCAGCTAAGCCACATCCCTCTAAAAAGAACCCCGCATCTAAACGGTGCGGGGTTCTTAATTATTTGTCTATTCTTTTGCCAGCAACTGCCGCACTGCATCCTCGTCCAGTCCACAGCCGCGCAGCACAGCTTCCGTATCCTCGCCCAGCTTAGGTGCACGCTTTTGCAGCTGCCCCGGCGTAGCCGACATTTTCATAGCAAAGCCTATTTGCTTATAGGTACCCACCTCGTCGTCGCAAGCAGTCAGCACCATCTCGTTAGCCGTTGTCTGCTCTGCCGCCATAGCCTCGTCAAAATTCAGCACCGGCGTCACGCAGGTATCCTTGCCCGCCAAAAAGTCCGTCCATTCCTGCATGGTTTTGGTTTTAAAAATAGCTGCCAGCTCCTGCTGCACTTTGCTGTGGTTGTTTTCCTCGTCCAAAGCATCTGTCAGGTCGGCACGTTCCAAAGCCACGCACAAATTGCTCCAAAACTTCTTTTCCAGGCAGCCTACCGAAACGTAGCGCCCGTCCCGTGTCTCATAAATATTATAATTGGCGTAGGCACCAGTCAGCCAGTTGTTGCCCCGTTCGGCCACAAAACCGCTGCCAAAATACAGGCTCGCTGCACCAGGCATCAAGGTCAACGCCGTATTATACAGTGCAATATCTATCTCCTGACCCTGCCCGCTCTGCTCGGCATGACGCACTGCCATCATAATACTCATGCCTGCCATCAGCGCCGCATTCATATCGGCCATCAACACACCCGGTATAGCAGGCCTGCCAGCAGGCTCGCCGCTCATAGAAACTATGCCCGCCAGGCTTACGTAACCAATGTCATGATCAGCCTGTTTGACCAAAGGCCCCTGCTTACCGTAGCCGGTAATAGCACAGTAAACTATTTTAGGATTCAGCTTGCTCACAGTTTCGTAGTCGATACCCAAGCGCTTTAAAACCCCGGGCCTATAACTTTCCAGCACCACGTCCGCCGTTTGGGCCAGCTTTAAAAATGCTAACCGCCCTACCTCGCTTTTTAAGTCGATAGCCACACTTTTTTTATTGCGGTTCAGCTGCAAATGCCAGTAACCAAAACCGTTTTGAAAAGGGGGAAAGCTGCGCGAATAATCGCCGCTTCCCGGCTCTTCTATTTTGATGACCTCGGCCCCAAAATCGGCCAAAATCATACTGCAATATGGCCCCGGCAGCAGCCGTGATAAATCTAAAATCCTCATGCCGTCAAGTGCTCCCACGCTAACACCGCCTTTATGCTTGATGACATCATTATATCACATATTCTCACCGGGCTCGCCACAGCGGTTCAATATCTATCAAGCAGCACCTTCCCCTACAGGCGTGGCAGATAACACAGATATTTTACAATTGCACGCCCCGACGCATTTGACAGCAAGGCTGCCTTTCGTTACAATGGAAGATAAGCGTTAAGCAAAAAAACATTTGGAGGTAGTATAAAAAATGAACAAAACCTTAATGATTATTATCGCCGTCGTTGTCCTTTTCGTCGGCATTATCATGAGCGGCTACAACAGCCTGGTATCAATGAACGAAAACGTGACCGGCAAATGGTCGCAGATCGAAAATCAACTGCAACGCCGTAACGATTTGATCCCCAACCTGGTCAATACCGTTAAAGGCTATGCTGCACACGAAAGCGACGTCTTTAAAGCAGTCGCTGATGCCCGCGCCAAACTGGGCGGCGCTAAAACTGTTGCCGAAACCAGTCAGGCTAATGGTGAACTTAGCGGCGCGCTCTCGCGTTTGCTGATGGTTGCCGAAAACTATCCTGACCTGAAAGCCAATGCCAACTTCACCCAACTGCAAGATGAACTGGCCGGCACCGAAAACCGAATCGCCGTGGCCCGCATGGACTACAATAACGCAGTCCAAGGCTACAACGCCAAGATCAAATCCTTCCCCACTGTGCTGTATGCAGGTATGTTCGGCTTTGACGCCCGTGACTACTTTAAAGCAGACGAAAGCGCTAAAGCTGTTCCGCAAGTACAATTTTAATCGATAACGGAGCTCACTGATTATGAAACGTTGGCTCGTCCTTTTGCTGCTGCTCATCCAGACGGTTTTCGCCGTCGGTGCGGAAGCAGCGATCCAGGTACCGCCAAAGCCCAGCACCGCTTCCGGCATCTATGTGCAGGACTATGCCGGTGTTTTATCGCCCCAGACTCGCCAGGCCCTCAATGCTATCGGCCAGGATCTGGATAATAAAACCACCGCGCAGGTCGCTGTCGTCACGGTAAAAACCATCGACGGCCAGCCCATTGATGAATACGGACTGACCCTGCTGCGGCAATGGGGCCTTGGCAATAAAGAAAAGAATAACGGCGCGCTGATCCTGGTCGCTGTCGATGACAGACAATCACGGATCGAGGTCGGCTACGGCCTGGAAGGCGTCCTGCCGGACGGTATGACAGGACGGATCCAAGACCAGCAGATGCTGCCCTACTTCAAGCAGGGTCAATACGAAAAAGGCATCGTGCAGGGTTACCTGGCCGTGGCGACTACCGTAGCCAACAGCAACAACGTCAAGCTGGAAGGAGTACGCTATAACGGCGGCGCCCAGCAGGGCACAGGCGATACGCCCATGCCGGGTTGGATGAAGTCTCTGCTCGCAGTCGCAGTTATCGTCCTCATCATCATTGACCACATGTTCTTCGGCGGTGTCATCACCCAGTTCATCTTACTCGCACTTTTGCGCGGTGGTGGACGTGGAGGCGGTGGCGGCGGCTTCGGAGGAGGCAGCGGTGGCGGCGGTGGTTCCAGCAGACGCTGGTAAAACAAAAACAAGGACTATCTCTCTTGAGATAGTCCTCTTTTTTATGCAGTCAATTATGTGCCGGAAGCTTATTTAACCTCGTCATACAAGGCTTTGATGCAGGCATCTACCAGTGCGCCGATACTGGAAACCTCTTTAGCCAGTGGCAAGCCCGACGCCGCATAGCCTAAAGGCAGCTCGGTGCAGGCCGTCATCACCGGAATGTCGCGCTCGCGCCACAGCTCCTCTACCAACTCTCGCGTCAACGCTCCGGCACTGGCCAAGTCGCCCGACTTTACATATAAAATCGCCTGCTGCGCTTTTTCAGCCTGCTCGTCACTCGGCAAAAATAAAGTATAGCCGTACTTATCAGCATACTTTTGGTACAGGCCGCTGGCACGGGTTCCGTGGGTCGAAAGCATCCAGGCTCCGCCCGGATTCAGCCGCTGCGCCGCCAAAACAGTCTCTTCGATGATATGCACCAAAGGCTGCGGCAGCCGCTCTCTAAAATCATCGATAAAATAATGAGCCGTATTGCAGGGCACTGCCAAAACATCGGCCCCCAGCTCGCACAGCTTGTTTAAATGTGCCTCCAGCAGCGCCGCCGGGCTTTCGCCCTCGCCAAAGATCGCCGTGCTGCGGTCGGGCAGTTCGCAATCGCCTATCATATATACTACCGGGTGCTCCTGGTCGCTGGCCGCAGGGCATCTAGCCGCCAGCTGGCGCAAAAATTCTGCCGCAGCAGCAGGCCCCATACCACCCAGCACACCCAGTTTTTTACCATTTTTCTTATACTTAGTCATCCTTGTCCCTCCATCAGCAAAGCCTTTTTATTGCTTTATTGTACCACAAGCCGCTGCCAGCGTATAGCTGCAAATTTTATGTATACATCAGCTTAACAGCACTCTGTAATTGTTAATTAACAGTGAATTTGTTATACTAAAGGGGTATAATTAAATAAATTTTTATCCCGTTTGGAGGAATCAGGATGACCAACAAAAAAATCGTCGTTATCGGTGGTGGCTGGGCTGGCTGTGCAGCTGCCCTCACTGCCAAAAAAGCCGGTGCCGACGTAACATTGCTCGAACGTACCGATATGCTTTTAGGTACGGGCCTGGTAGGCGGCATTTTTCGCAACAACGGCCGCTACACTGCTGCCGAAGAATGTATCGCCATGGGCGCAGGCGACCTGTTTGAAGTTATGGAAGCCACCGCAACCCACAAAAACATGGAATTTCCCGGTCATAAACACGCTACTCTTTACAATATCTATAAAATCGAGCCCTCCGTTAAACAACTGCTCTTAGACCGCGGCATCAAGCTTTTAATGGCCGCCCCGGCCGTCAAGACCGATTTTGACGGCGACAGGATCATCGCCGTCACCACTAAAAGCGGCCTGCGTCTCGAAGCTGACGCCTTCGTCGATGTCAGCGGCTCCTCGGCCATGCCACTGAACTGTAACAAGCACGGCAACGGCTGCGCCATGTGCATCCTGCGCTGCCATAGCTTTGGCCCCCGCGTCAGCGTTACTACCCAAGCCGGCGTTGAAGAATGGACTGCCGAAAAACCTACCGGCCTTGGCGCTATGAGCGGCTCCTGTAAACTGTTTAAAGAATCGCTGGCCCCCGAGATCATATCGCAGCTGGAAGCAACCGGCTGCTGCGTCGTACCTATTCCCGAAGCGATCAAAAAACATAAAGAAAAGCTGGCCATGAAGGCCTGTCAGCAATATGCACTCGATGCCTACGCCGATAACATCGTCCTATTGGACACCGGCTCGGCCAAGCTGATGACACCTTACTACCCGCTGGAAGAGCTGCGTATGATCCCCGGTTTTGAACGGGCCCGTTTTGAAGACCCGCTCTCTGGCGGCAAGGGCAACTCTATGCGCTACTTTAACTTTGCCCATGTAGACGCCGCTTTAAAAGCCGACGGCAAAACCAACCTTTTCTGCGGCGGCGAACGTGCCGGCGCAATGGTAGGTCACACAGAAGCCATCGTCAGCGGCTCGCTGGCCGGCCACAATGCAGCCCGCGCAGCCAGTGGCCTGGAACCGGTAGTGCTGCCTGACAGCACCGCCCTGGGCGAATTTATCGGCTACGTGGTCAAGCAAATGCTTGATGCCGAAACCAGAAACAAAAAATACACCTTCTCCGGCTCCGTCTACTTTGAACGGATGCAGGAAAAAGGCCTTTACAGTACCGACAATGCAGCAATCAAAGCCCGGGTAGCAGCAGCAGGCTGCACCGGTATTTTCGCAAAATTATAAGAAAGATGTGATCAACTGATGGCAACTGTACGCGATATCCTGAAAGCCCTCGACACCATCACCGGCGGCCGCGTCATTACCAAGCCCTTCGATTACGCCGGCGGCAATCCCTTCGTCGTTACCAAAACCTCAGGTATCCCCGGCAAGGCCGTTACCGAGCTTCCGGGCCTGGTTTGGGGCGACCCCGAGATGCCAGTCAAAAAAGTAGCGGTCATGATGACCCTTACCGAAAGCGCTATCGAGCTGGCCGGCGCCACAGGCATCGACTGCCTGATCGCCCATCACCCCATTGCCGAAGGCAGCAACACCGGCGGCGTTACCGCCCGCGACTACTTCAACCTTTACCATTTGGCGGTTTTTGAGCTGCACGAAGCTTTCCATGGCCTGCACCCCGGCATCGCCTGGATCCACGGCAGCTGCGCCAAACACGTCAACATCCGCTTCGGCGGCATCCCCGGTAAAATCGTGTGGTACGGCAACGCCCTGCCCGAGGTCGAAACATTGGGTGATTTGCTGAACCGCATCGACACTATCATGGGCACCGACATCGAATCCCGCGTGCTCACTTCCGAACGTCAGATCCGCGGCTGCACCGAGATCCACGAGACCTCCATCGCAGCCCGCGCTAAAATTTTTGTAGGCAGTCCCGATAACAAGCTGGGCAAAACCATCACCGTGTTCCCGCACACTGGTTTCTCGGCCGACGACCTGGAAAAAGCCTACGCCGAATACCCCGAAGCCAACACCGTAGTCTGCACTATCAGCCGCCCACTGCCTGGCGACCCACTGGTCAAAAAAGCCGAAGAACTGGGGCTGAACCTGATCGCGGGTAACTCCCACGCGCTAGAGATTTTGGAAAATGGTATCCCGCTGGCCTGGGCCCTGCGTCTGCAGATCCCCGACCTGGACATCCATATCTTCCGCGAACGCATGGTCAGCCTGCCTTTAGACCACTGCGGCTGTACACATATCGAAAACTACGGCGAGACTATGGCACGCAATTATCTGCCTAAGCCAAAAACAGAATAACGGAGGGGTTTATGATGAATGGTGGAAAAAGAAAGATCGAATTTATCGAATATGTAGGTCTGTTTTTAGTTGCCTTTTCTTTTTTGATGTTAGTAGTCAATCCCGGCGGCATCGGTAATCTTTTCAACAATATGTTCAACCATGCGGCCCCCATTATCATTAAAGTCTATATCACCGGCTCCATCGGCATCGCAATAATCATCAGTGTCACCATGGGCCGCTTGCTGGAACGCCTTGGCTTTACCGACGCCCTGATGCGCATCTTCGTCCCCCTGATGAAGGTCATCGGAGTCAACGCCGCCGTTGCCGTACCGTCCGTTTACAACATTCTGGGCGATGTCAACGCCGCAGGCCGTATCGGCGGCCCCATCCTAAAAAAATCCGGCGCTACCAAAGACGAGCAAAAAATCGCCATTGCGACCATGATGCAGTCCCAGTCTTCCTTCGCGATCTTCGTTTTTGGCCTGATCGCCCTGAATGCCGCCAAGGTCTCAGTTTGGGTAGTCGTGTTCCTGGCTATCTTTTTGCCTGTACTTTTAACGCCGCTACTCCTAAAGCTTACTATCTGGCGTGATACCAAAGCAGTCTCTATCGACGAGCTGCCCAAGTTCACCCCCACTACCGGCTTTTTGCCGACCATCTTCAACGCGGCTAAAGAAGGCGCTGAGCTGCTGTTTTTGCTCATAATCCCTTCCTGCGCAGTGGTTTTTGCAACTATTGGCGCCCTTGATCACTTCGGCTTGTGGGCCGGTATCCAGGCCGGTATCAATACTATGCTCACTGCTTTTAACATCGATGCCGCTACCGGTTCCGTCTCTATTCTAGTAGGCGGCTCGCTGGCTATGGCCCAGTTAAAAGAGATCGCCGCCACCATCGCACCGCCGCTGGTCGTAGGCTCTTATATCCTTGCTTCCTCAGGCTTTCCTCTGCAAGTCATCTTCGGTCAGATCCCAGCCATCTGGAGCGGCTGTACCGACCTTACAGAACGTGAAGCCATGACTGCAGCCATCATCGGCGCCGTCATCAAAATTTTGACAGCAGCTTTATTCGCTACCTGTCTGCAATTTTTGTATATGTAAGCACATAACCAAACGCACCCTTATGTGGCAACAGCCACGCAGGGGTGCGTTTTTATTTTACAGCAATTCAAAATTATTCTTTTTATAAACTATCAGCCCGTCGGCTTGCATCTTGCCCAGCTCGCTGGACATAGCGCTGCGGTCGACCGCCAAAAAATCAGCCAGCTGCTGCCTGTTAAAAGGTATGGTGAACCTGTTACTTTGCTGCAGGCGCGCCTGCTCCGACAGGTAAGCCAGCAGCTTTTCCCGCGTCGTCCGCTTGGTCAGGTATTCCATCTTCTGGGTCAACAGCAGGTTGCGTTCGGCCATTAGCATCAGCAAATTATGCAGCAGGCGATTTTCGGCAGCGCTGCGGCTATTGCTGACCAGCAAGCGTCTAACGTCCAAAAACAGTACCGTTGCTCCGTTAGGGGCAGCCACTCTAACCGTCAGCGGCACCTGCTGTAAACAAGCATATACCTCGCCAAAAACATTACCACACCCCAGCTGCGCCAAAATATTCTGGCGCCCCCAATAATCCTCGCGCAGAATATGTACGCTGCCTGCTACCACGACCCCGGCCAGATGCACCTGCTCGCCCACCTGCCAGATAAAACTGTTTTTAGGATAAACCTTCATCTGCACACCCAGGCTTTGCAAAAGTGCTTTTAACTCGGTTTGAGCTATGCCTCGCAGCAAAGGCGACGCACCCACGATCTGTAAATATTTTTCCATCTTCTTTACCTCCGTTGGAAAAACAACAGCTTTCTTACCACTATCCTACTATAATAAACCTAGAAACACAACAGGAGGTTCATTATGTTACGCAAAATAATTACCATAGACCAAGAAAAATGTAACGGCTGCGGTCTCTGCGCCGCTGCTTGCCACGAACAGGCCATCGGCATGATAGACGGCAAGGCCACCCTGCTGCGTGATGATTACTGCGACGGCCTGGGCGACTGCCTGCCCGTCTGCCCCACTAACGCCATCAGCTTTGAACTGCGCGAAGCCGCTGCCTACGACGAAGCAGCTGTTTTAGCCAACCAGGCCCGGCAGCAGGAAGCGCTGCCCTGCGGCTGCCCCGGCACCCAGGCCAAGCTACTGCACCAACCGGCTACAACTGAGGCATCTTCAACTGCCGATACTATCACTACCGGCAGCCAGCTGCGCCAATGGCCAGTACAAATCAAACTGGTCAACCCGCACGCCCAGTATTTGCAGGGCTGCAAGCTGCTGATAGCCGCCGACTGCACCGCCTTTGCCTACGGCGATTTTCACCGCCGCTTTATTAAAAACCACATCACCCTCATCGGCTGCCCCAAGCTGGATAACGAAGATTACAGCCGTAAGCTGACCGAGATCCTCACCCATAACGACATCAAAAGCCTCACCGTAGTCCGCATGGAAGTACCCTGCTGCGGCGGTATCGAGCAGGCCGCCAAAACAGCCCTCCAGCAAAGCGGCAAGTTTATTCCCTGGCAGGTAGTCACCATCAGCACCGACGGCCAGATCGTAGACGAAATATAATAAAATTTAACCCTAAGGCGCCGGCAAATATTTGCCGGCGCCTTTATTATTGTTAAGCAAGCAACGTCTCAAGCAGTATGGTAATAATAACACTACTTATCAAGCACTCCCATGCCCCAATTTTCCTGGCGTTACATATCGCAGGGAAAGTGGATTTTTTATCATCAACTAACTTTTCATAAAAAACAGCAATACTGTTTTAGTTAGATATTTTCGCTTGATTTATTTAATTATCACAATTTATTGATTGACTTTGGAGTACGCTTCAATGCTAAACTTAAATTAAAATCATAAAGGAGGATTACTGCATGGGCTGGACCGTAAATCAAATATCTAAACTATCTAAAATCTCGACTGATTCTTTACGCTATTACGATAAAATGGGGATAATATCTCCAAAACGCAAAGAAAACGGATATCGCTACTATGATGAAAGGGACTTGATATTACTAAAATATACAACGGTAATGAAATATGCTCAATTTTCCCTGGCCGAAATAAAATTGATCCTTAACTCTTTTGGGAAGGAACCTACAGATGATTGTAACAAAATAAACCGAGAAATATTATCATGCAAACATATCGAATTATCTGCAAAGATAAAAAATTTTAAAACTATCGTTAATCTGATCGAAACAGCACTTTCAATGATCCATACAAAGAATGATTATAAAGAAAATGAAAAAAAGCTTGATGAATTTGTCCTGGAAGTTTATCAGGCACTGGAAAAAGGAGTTCTTAAAAATGAATAAAAAAGTCCTACTATCCATCTTATCCATAGCTACAGTAACATTTGCAACGGCTGAGGCATCCTCTGGCAGCAATAATATGCCGATACGTGCAGGTTTTGCCGCAGCCTATTCTCAATCCCCATATAAAGCATATGATAACCGTATCAAACCTTATCCGCTCCTCAATTATAAACAGAATAAATTTTTTATACGCGGTAAAGAAGCCGGTTTTGAAATTTTTAAAAAAGGTTCCCATAAAATGGACTTAAGCCTTTCCTATTATGACCTTGAGTTTAAAAACAAAAATACCAGTAACGATCAAACTAAAATGCTGGATAACAGAAAATCTACGTTAACAGCTGATGTTGCTTATTCTTTTATAAGCCCGTCAGGCATTGCCAGGCTAAAAACCTCCTTTGATATCTTAAACCACAGCAACGGACTGCTTCTGGATCTATCTTACTGTCATCCTTTAAAAATAAATAAACGTTTTCAATTTAATCCCGGTCTGGGTATAGAATGGGCAAATAAAAAACAAAATGATTATTACTATAGTATCTCCCAACACGAAGCACTAAAAAGTGGTCTGCCTCAATACCGTGCGGACAGCGGCTTTTCTCCGTATATATTTTTAGAAGCCAATTATAATCTTTCTAAGAAATTCGATGTTTTCATTGCCGGACGCTTAAATTTTTTAAGCAGTGAAATCAAAGACAGTCCCATGACCAACAAATCAAAAACAGCTTCCCTGGCTTTAGGGCTACAATATAATTTTTAGTAATATAGTTTTATATCCATGTAATAAAAAGCATATTGCATAGGCCGCCCCTTCTTCAAACTGTTTCAAGTAAAATACTAAAGCCGGTACGATCATTATCGTACCGGCTTTTATTATGCCCGCTTGCACCTTTTTATTTTTGCGCCTTCTGCATCAGGATGCTGTCTGCCAGGTCAACTACCAGCGGCTCAAGCCCCTGCTGGCGCACATTGTCCGCACCGGCGGCTGTAGTGATTATTTTGCCGCCTCGACCAAGCACCTGCCCGTCCAAATAACACACCTGCCCGCCAATGATGGTAGCAAAGGCCGCCCGCTGCTCACGATCAACAACAGTTATATCGGCGTCCCTGCCCACTGCCAGGCTGCCCTTATTTACCAGTCCCAGCATCTGCGCCGGATTATAGCTGATCTTCGCCACCAGCTCCGGCAGTGACAAGCCCCCCAGATCTACTAAAGCCAGTCCGGCAGGCAGCAACACATTGCGGGGGATACCGCCGCCGTCGGTGCTGACAGCGTCCACCACAAAGCTGCCGTCACTGCGCTTGGCCGTTGCCAAGCGCACCCGCGGCGTAACAGGATTCACAGCAAAGCTAACAGAAACCAGCGTCTGCTGCTGACGCCAGTAAGCGCGTGCAGCCTCGCCTGTCAACAGGGTCATCTCCTTGCCCTGCGGGTAATTGACCTGTGCCCAGCCTGCTAAAATCGCCTCTTCCATACCGGCCTCGTCCTCACTGAAGCCACCTGTTTTTAAACAGCGGCGCGTCACCATGCTGCCCGGCAAGCCGTCCACGATCTCGGCGCTGGTGCCATTGAGCGGCGACAAGTACGACTCGCAGGAAATATTGGGATTGGCACACAACGCCTGTAACGCCAGCTCCGTTTCTTCCATTTCCGGGCGCACCGTACCACGGCAATAAGCGTTGATATGCGCTAAATGCAGCGGATTACCGTCCGCCAGCTCCACCGCCTCCAGCATCCCCTCGATATTAGACCCATGCTCGACTGACCCGGCATGAAAAGCCGTATAAGCGCCCAGCTGGGCCGCAGCCTTGATCGCCCTGGCCGTCGCCGCCACCGTCAGCGGATAATGCCCGCCCAAAAGCTTGATGCCCAGCGAACCCTGCCGCTGCACCTTTGCCACCAAATCCTTCAATTCCGCTGCCGCAGGGTCATCACTGCTTACTGTATGCCCCGGCCGCACATACTCTATCGTCGCCAGGTTCAGCCCCACGCCATGCTCGCGCGCCAAAGCCAGCACAGTCTCGCCCGGCCCCGACATATCCAGTGCACTGGTAACGCCAGCCCTAACCAGCATCGCATGGGCATAGCTGCCACCAAGCCAGCTTGAGGCGTGCACATGTGAATCGACCAACCCCGGCAGCACCAGCTTGCCCTCGGCGTTGATGACCAGCTTTGCCCCGGCGCTGATAGCAGGCTCGACTAAAACCACCGTGCCCTCCTGTACGGCCACGTCAAAATAGCCCTCCAATTTAGCCGCATAATCAACTACATAACCGCCCTTGATCAGTAAATCGTATTGCATCCTTACCCCTCCAATAAAATCAGGTAAAAATCAACGCTGCCGGCAACAAGCTCCAGCAGCGTCAAATATTTCCCGGTCAATATTATTTATGTATTTTGTAAAAAGTCTCCATAAATTCGGCAAGCTTCTCGCAGCCAGCCAAAGGCATGGCGTTATAGATGGAAGCCCGCAGGCCACCAACACTGCGATGCCCCTTCAAGCCTCCCATACCCAGCTCCTCAGCTTCCACTGCAAAGCGTTTTTCCAGCTCCTCGGTCGGTAGCCCAAAGGTAACGTTCATCAGCGAACGGCTGTCTTTTTTGGCAAACCCACGGAAGAAATCAGGGTACTGGTCGATCACATCATAAACGATCTTCGCCTTCGCCAGGTTACGCTGCTCCATCATCACCAGCCCGCCTTGGGCCTTCAGCCACTTGGCGACCTTACCCACAATATACACCGCAAAGGCAGGCGGTGTGTTATACAGTGAATCGTTTTTTAAATGCGTTTCGTAATTGAGCATACTGTGCAGCTCTTTAGAACGGCCCTCGATAAAGCTTTTGCGCCCAATGATCGCCACAGCACCCGCCGGGCCGATGTTCTTCTGCACACCAGCATAGATCAGCGAAAACTTATTTGCCGGTATGGGCCTGCTCAAAATATCCGACGACATATCCGCGATCAGCGGTACGTCGCCCGTTTCCGGGTATACGCTGTATTCGGTGCCCTCAATAGTATTGTTAGCAGTGATATGTAAATAAGCACAGTTTTCCGGCAGTTTTATCTCACCCGGCTGCGGCACCCGGTCATATTTTTCAGCCTTGCTGCTAAAGGGAACAACTACCTGTCCCACCTTTTCAGCCTCTTGCACGGCCTTATCCGAAAAATTACTGGTCACCGCATAAGCAGCAGTCTGCCCCGCGCCTAAAAAGTTCATCGGCACCATCGAAAATTGCAAACTGGCACCGCCGCCCATAAACAGTACCCGGTAATCGTCACCCAAACCCAGCAGCTCTTTGATATCGGCCTCCGCCTCAGCGTTGATCTTTTCATAGATCGGCGCGCGATGGCTCATCTCCAATATCGACATCCCACTACCCTGTAAATCCAGCAGCTCGGCCTGAACCTCCTGCAAAACCTCAAGCGGCAGCATGGCAGGCCCAGCATTAAAATTATAGATACGGTTCATTATTCATCGTCTCCGATCAAATGCACAACCATTGCGTCGCGCAGTTTTGGCTCAAACCAGGTCGATTTCGGCGGCATGATCTTGCCTGCGTCGGCAACCTTGATCAGCTCTTCCATCGAAGTTGGGTACATGGCAAAGGCCACACTATACGCACCCTCGTTCACTTTAGTAGCCAAAGCATCAAGCCCGCGTATACCGCCCATAAAATTGATACGCTCATCCGTACGCGGGTCTTTGATACCTAAAACCGGCGCCAGTAAATTATTCTGCAAAATCGAAACATCAAGTGCTTCGATCACGTCGTCAGCGGCAAAGGTCCCCTCCTTCGCCGTCAGGCGACGCCATTTGCCGGTCAGGTACATACTAAACTGATGGCGCGCTTCCGGTTTGGGTCCGCCCTCGATCTCGCTGATCTCAAACTTCTCCTCCACCTGCTTCAAAAACTCATCTACCGAAAGGCCGTTCAAATCCTTGACCAAACGGTTATAATCCATGATCTGCATCATATTATCGGGAAAAATAACTGCCAAAAAGGTGTTATATTCTTCGTTCGAGCCGTGCTGCGGCGTTTTGCCCATCTCATCAGCAACGCGCATAGCAGCAGCACTGCGGTGATGTCCATCGGCAATGTAAAGCGTCGGCACATCCTCAAACAAGCGGGTCAGCTCGGCGATCTCCATCAAGTTATCGACCACATACAAAGTATGCTGTACGCCATCCTCCGACGTAAAATCATACACCGGCTTTTTCTGTCCCATCAGGCTCAAAATGCAGCTGTTGATCTCGGGCTTACCCTTATAAGTTAAAAAAACAGCTCCCGTCTGCGCCTCGGTAGCCATAATATGGTTTACCCTGTCCTGCTCCTTATCGTGACGGGTCAGCTCGTGCTTTTTAATAATATTCTCGCGGTATTCATCTACCGAAGCCGCTGCCACCAGCCCTATCTGGATATGCTGGCCCATCTGCTGGCGGTAAATATAATAACAGGGTGTAGTATCTTTCTTCATCTGCCCGTCAGCCAGATAACGGTCAAGGTTCACCTTCGCCGTTTTGTAAACGGCTTGGCTATGCGGGTCGATGCAGTCCGACATAGTCGCTTCCGACTTAGTCACCCGCAAAAAACTCAACGGGTTCTTATTAAGTATCGCCCGCGCCTCTTCGGTATCCATCACGTCATAAGGCAAAGCCGCTATTTCGGCAGCATATTCCGGCACCGGACGCAGCCCGCAAAACGGTCTGATCTGTGTCATCTAAAAAACCTCCTCTTGCTATTCGTATGTATATACAAAGACATGCTAAAATCAAATTAGTCCTTATCTATATTATTTTACTCAGTTCTCCGCAAAAACGCAAGCGTCGCCGCAGCAACCACCACCCAGCCCCAAAATATTTTTCTACGGCGTAATAAATATAACACTTTTTACGGTTTCTTATCCACACAAAATACGCTATAATATATAGAAGTTCGTTTAAACAAGGAGAGTGTGCATTCGTGCCTTATATAACAATCAACAAACGTGTTCTGCAAAAACTTATCCCCATCGCCATCGGCTACATCGCCCTGGGCATAGCCTGCGGCATCCTCGCCCAGCAATCGGGCCTGTCACCCCTCGAAGCCTTTGGCATGAGCGTATTAGTATTCGCCGGCAGCGGCCAGTTCATTGGCATCGCCATGTTGGCCCAAGGTGCGGCGCTGGTTTCCATTGGCCTAACTATTTTTATCGTTAATTTACGCCATTTATTATTCAGCTCTACGCTGATGAATTTTTTTAACGGACGCGGTAAAGGATTTTTATGCACCTATGCCCACGGCATCACCGACGAAACCTTCGCCGTCAACCTGAACGCCTTTGAGGGCGAGACAAACCCGCCCTGGAGCTGTGAAGAAGCTCTGGGACTGAACATGACCTCCTGCGCCGTCTGGTCGCTCAGCAACGGCCTGGGCTGCTATGCCGCTGCCTATCTTAACCCGCCTACCGAGCTGGTCTCCTACCTGCTCATCGCCATGTTCCTTGGCATCTGGGTCAACTACCTTACCGACCGCAAAATGGTCATCACCGGGCTGGTATCCGGCCTTTTGGCGCTGCTGCTTTCCCAGATAGTGCCCTACAAGCTGCACATAGTACTGGCAACACTGGCCGCCTCCGGCGCCGCCTGCTATATCACCGAACGCCACGCAGGAGGTGACAGCCATGTCCGCTGAATACATCTGGGGCGCCATCTTCATTATGATGGGCGTCACCTACGTCTCGCGCATCGTACCCTTTTTGCTGCTGGCCGGTAAACCCATGCCACGCTGGTTCAAAACCTGGCTCACCTATGTACCCACAGCCATCTTTGGCGCACTGGTACTGCCCGACGTTTTTATGCCCGCAGGCAGCCTTGACCTGGGCCTGCACAATCTTTACCTGTGGTCCACTGTCATCATTCTGCCCCTGGTCTACAAAACAAAATCACTGGGTCTTGCCATCATCAGCGGCGCCGTCGTCTTCGGCCTGCTGCAAACCCTGTTATAACCCACCACCGAAAGGAGCCTGCCTTGGATATTTTTTTGCAAGGGCTCACTATGGGCCTGGCCTATCTGGCTCCCATCGGCGCCCAAAACCTTTTCGTCATCAACACGGCCCTCACCGCGCCTTTAAGCACCGCCCTTGCTACCGCCGGCATCGTCACCTTTTTCGACATCAGCCTGGCACTGGCCTGCTTTTGGGGCATCGGCCTTATCATCGGCAGCAGCCTGCTGCTGCAAAAGGCCATCTTGTGCGGCGGTGGTCTCATCCTCATCTATATCGGCTGGCAACTGCTACGGGCCAAAGTAAACACTCAAACTTCAGCAACCTATGCCCCCACCCTTTGGCAAACAGTTTCGCTGGGCTTCACCGTTACCTGGTTCAACCCCCAGGCCGTTATTGACGGCACCCTGATGCTGGGCGCCTTTCGATCCTCGCTGCCCGACGGTAGCGCCACCTGCTTTATCGGCGGCGTAGCCATCGCTTCCATGCTTTGGTTCTTCGGCCTGGTCGGCGTTTTTAAAACCTGCTGTAGTAAGCTGCAACCAGTGCATATGCTTTGGATCAATCGTCTCTGCGGACTTGTCATCCTGGGCTATGCCCTTAAGCTGCTCCTTGTCTTTTGGCAAATGTAAACCTGTAAATCGCAAATAAAAAGCAACAGCTATAATAGCTGTTGCTTTTTTGTTTTTACCTTTAAATCAGAGAATGTTTTACAGGCAGGGCTTAATCTTTGATATAACCGCATTTCGGGCAAATGCCGTTTTCATTCAAGGCAATGCCGCACAGCGGGCAGCGGTCGATTTTATTTTTAGTAACGAATTCTGCCGAAGCGGTATTGACACCGCTGACAAAAGTAATTTTGGCAATGTTCAGTTTGTCTTTAAGCAGTTCGTAGACGATTTTGATCATGCCTTCGACAGTCATGGTTTCTTTGGTAACAACCAGGCGGCAGTCGGGATAGGCAGTTGCCAGTTCTGTTTTAAAAGCCACGCCTTTCATCTGGTTCTGCGGCGCACCGTTGCGGATACCCTGTTTTTCATAAACGTCAAGTACAGCCGGCAGCAGCGGGTCATCTTCTCTCAAGATCAGGGCATGGTCAAAATTCTTTAACAGATCCCAGGCAGTTTTTTGGATCTCATTACACGGGAATACCATGTTGACACCGGGTTCAACGGAATCTTCTACTTCAATAGTGAGAATGCCGGAATGTCCGTGCAGGTATTGGGCTTCACCTTTAAAGCCATAAAATCTGTGAGCATATTGCAGGTCTAATGTTGTGATACTTCTCATATTCTTATTCCTCCTGATGATTTATATTTGCGAGGCACCGCCCCGCATACACGCATTTTGCCAGCAGCTGCTGGTAGTAATTTTGCTTCGGGGATTATTCTAGTTCTAATATAATACACAATCCTATTATTGTCAATCTTTTTTTAATATAAATTACTGGTAAATAAAAAATCTCCGTTTTGAAATTGTTAATAGTCTTAGTCAAATAAAAAAACACACAACCACAGGCTTTTACCTTGGGCTGTGTATTTTTTATTTATTTTTGTTCGGCTTCGATATTTTTGCCAACCTCATTTAAATAACGCTGCAGGGTGAGCATGGAGTTGGTAAGGTAGCGGTCGCCGCACCACGACAGGTAAATGCTTACTGCGCCTATCTCGTCGGCCAAAGGAATGGAACGCATATCAGAATAAGCGGCCTCTACGCTGGCCAGACCGAAAGATACCCCTACTCCTTCACGCATATAGTCGCTCAGCAGCTCAACATTGCCTTCCAGGACAAAGTCCGGCTCGAAGCCGGCTTTTTTACACAGCTCGTCAACGATCCGCAGCTTGCTTTGATCCTCCGGCAGGGCGCAGATCTTTTCGTTTTGGATATCCTGCAGATAGATCTTCCGGCGGCGGGCCATATGGTGCCTGGCTCCGACCAGCAGTGTATAACGGTCTTTCCACAGCGGCACTGAAATGATTTTAGGATGATCGAGCCTGCCAGTTGTCAGCCCAAAGTCAAAGCGGCCGCTCAGAAGTCCGTCCATGATCTCGTTATGCGCTGCCAGCAGATGCGCCAGCCTGATATCGTCATGTTCTTTAAGAAAATCCACCAGCCAGCGTTTGGAAAGCATGGTACTGCTGCTGCCAAGACGTATGTATTTAGTATCGCGCGAGCGCATGTCGGCGATTTCCTTTTTGGCGTCCTCCAGATGCTGCAGGGCTTCGTTGGCATGATGCAGCAGGATCTTGCCGTATTCGTTCAGCACGACGCGACGTCCGTCGCGATTAAACAGCTGGCCGCCCAGTTCTTCTTCCAGCCTGGCTACCAGCGCGCTTAAATAAGGCTGCGATACCATCAGCAGCTTAGCGGATTTGGTGATGTGCTCTTGTTCGGCAACTACTTTAAAATATTTCAGCTGTAACAGGTCCATAACAGCACCTCTTTCATAACCTCTGGCTTATGAGTTCATACTGGAACTAGTATTATACTTATTTTACCCTAAGTTTTACAATAAAGACAGAAAAAGTCTTACATGATGAAAACTAATTTTTTGGGAGGTTATTATGGCTACTAACACTGCTCTTAGCAAATCCAAGTTTCTCGGACTCATTCCCCTTGTTATGGCCCAGATAGGAACGTCGGGCGACAATTCGGTGCTGACCGTTGCCACCGCTTCTTTACTGGCCAGCCTTAATGCAACTATGGCCGATATCCAGCTGGCCAATATCATTTATTCTTTGTGTGCCGGTTGTTTGATGATCGTCGGTGGCATGGTAGGCCTGATCGTGGGCTGGAAAAAAACTTTCCGTGTCGGCGCTTTGCTGTGTATCGTGGGCGAGGTGACCGTGGCTTTTTCGAGTAATATTTTTATTTTTACCTGGGGCGGGCGGTTACTGGTCGGTATTGGCGCCAGCTTCCTTATCCCTTCGGTGCTGGGGCTCATCCCCGGCTTGTACCAGGGCAACGACCGGGCCTTCGCTTTTGGCGCTATCGGCGCTGCTACCGGCATCGCGTCTTGTTTGGGTCCTATCGCTTCGGGCTTTTTGATCGACACTTTTGACTGGCGCGTTGCGTTTACCTGTATGGCAGTTTATTTTGCCATCGTGCTGGCCGGTTCGGCTTTAGTGGGCGATGTGCCACTGCCCGAGCAAAAGGTGCGTTTTGACCTGAAGGGTTCGTTAGTAGCGGTGGCCGGACTGTTCCTTTTGATCATCGGCATCAGCAAGATCCCTGTCTGGGGCTTGCTTGACCCTATCTCCCCGCCTGTTATCGGCGGTACTGCCCTGACGGTGTTTGGCCTGTCACCGGCTTTATTTATTGCAATTTTGGGACTGATAACTTTAGGTCTTTTGGTACGCATTGAACGTAATGTTGAAAAAGCCTATGGTTCCTGTCTTATTCCTTCCTCCTTTTTAACGACGCCGCAGGTACGCAGTGGGCTGTATCTGACAGCGATGCTGTTCCTCTGCTTCGGTGGGTCGTTCTTCCTCGTTATCACTTACCTGCAATTAGTGGCCGGCTTCAGCGCTATTATGACCGGTGTGGCCATGAGCGCGATGGCAGTGCCCATGATCTTCTTTTCGATGGGTATCCCCAAGCTGCGCCCCAATGCTTCGCCAAAAAAGGTGTGCCGCCTTGGCATCGTCATGGTCGCCTTGTCGACTGTACCGATGGCTTTGTCGCTACGGCCTGACGGCGTAAGCTGGCTGATGTATTTCGGTTTGTTCTTCTTTGGCGCCGGACAGGGCTTTGTGGCTTCCCAGTCTTCCAATATCATCGCCGGTGCGGTCAATGCCCGCGATGCCCAGCAGTCCAGCGGTATCCAGACTGCTACCCGCAATATGGGGCAGGCTATTGGTGTAGCGATTTTGGGTGTGGTGATGCTGTTTTCGGTAACGGGCACTTTTAAGGACGCGGCTTTAGGCAGCTCTGATTTGAGCCCTACGGCTAAAGCGGCTATCAGCCAGCAGGCTTCCATCGGCTTTATGCCGGATGCGGCTTTTAGCAAATATATCGCCGATAAAACTGCGACTCCCACTGATGAAGCGGCCTTAGTTGCAATCAACCGCAGTACCCGGCAGAATTCCACTCAATTAGGTTTGTACGTTTTAGGCGGCATCTGCGCTCTGTTCTGGCTTAGCACAGGCCCACTGCCTAACGAAAAAATTACCAGATAAATAAAAAATTAAATGAGGTGAGCTTATGTATATGTCAAAAAATTTTGAGGTTGTTGCCGATCTAAAAAAATTTCAGGATCAAAAGGTCACTGTGTACCGTGCTAAAAAAATCGTGACTATGAACACCGCTATGCCCTGGGCCGAATGTGTTGCCGTTGCTGACGGCACGATCATCGCTGTTGGTGATTTTACCGATATGGAGGCGTTTTTTAAGACCCGCGCTATGACATACCAGATCAACGATACTTTTATCAACGATGTTATTTATCCGGGCTTTATTGAGGCGCATATGCACGCCCAGCAAAGCGGGCTGTATAATATGAATTATGCTTACGTTGGTTATTTTGACCGCCATACTGCCGACGGCGAAGTATCGAAGGGCTGCCACACGCCGGACGAGATCATCGCCAAGCTGCGCGAGGTATTTGCCAAAAACGCCGGTAAGTACGATGACCAGCACTGGCTGAGCGCCTTTGGCATCGACCCGCTGATTTTAGGCGACGCCAAGCTGGAAAATATCAACAGCAAGTGGCTGGACCAGGTTTCCAGTACGATCCCCATTTGCCTGAACCATGCTTCCGGACATTTGATGACTGTTAACAGCCGCGCTATCGCGCTGGCCGGTATCGACGCCGTACACGACGATAATATTGGCCGCTACGCCGATGGCACCTGCAACGGCAATGTGGCCGAGCCGGAATTTTTGGCCTACATTTTAAAGGCTGGCGGGATGCGCATCGACGGCGACGCTGTGGAGGCTGCTAAAAATGCGACCCGCTATGTGGCCAAGCTGGCTAAACACAACGGCTGCACAACTATCGCCGATAAGGCCTTTGGCTTTATCCTGACCCCAAAAGCTATTGAAGGCTACACCGGCGTGCTGCAAAACGAAACTTTGCCGGTACGGCTGGTAGTAGAGCCTTTTTACAGCAAAAATATGGCCGGCCCCTTTAACGGCTGGGATGGTTTGCAGGAGCTGCGCCGCCAGACTGAAAGCGACCGCTTTATTTACAACCACGCCAAACTTTTGGCGGACGGTTCTATCCAGGGCTACACGGCTAATTTGCTAAGCAAGGAATATTACAGTGGCGCTAAAAACGGCAAGCTGATCTACAGCGACGATGCTTTATGCGAAATGCTGCAAGACTGCGAAACCCACGGCTATTCTGCTTCTATCCACACTAACGGCAACGGCGCTACCGAGCAGGTACTGCGGGTAGTACAACGTTTGCGCGACGATAATCCCACCAGTATTTACCGGCATACGGTAGAGCATGTGCAGCTGGCTACCGAAAACCAACTGGAGCGCCTACAGGCTTTGAACATCGGCGCCAACTTCTTCGCCAACCATTTGTACTACTGGGGCGACGTCCATGCCGAATACACTGTTGGTCCCTACGAAGTAAAACGCATGGAGCCGATGCGCAGCGCTATTAATCACGGCGTCCGCTTTGGTGTCCATTCCGACGACCCCATCACCGAGGTCAATCCACTCTTTTCCGCCTGGTGCGCCTGTAACCGCAAATCGGGCATCAGCGGCAAAGTGTACGGCGAAGACCAATGCCTGACTGCCGACGAGGCTATGCACTGCATTACTTTAGATGCCGCCTGGCTGCTGCATCTGGAAGACAGGCTCGGTTCGATCGAGACCGGAAAATGGGCAGACTTCACCGTCCTGGCCGAAGAAGTTACTGAAGCCAATAAGGCTACGATGAAGGATATAGAAATCATCGGTACTGTTTCCGGCGGCGTTATCCAATAACGTAAACAGCTTAAATAATTATCAAAGAACGGCAGCTTAGGCTGCCGTTCTTTTTTTGCGATTGTTATTCCTGCCGCGCCGCTGTATACTATAGTTAATAGTAACTCCCTAAAAATTACGACCTAGGAGGAATATGTATGTTCAAGACCCGTAAAGTTGTTATCGTCGGTGCAGGCCACGTTGGTTCCCATGTAGCTTTGGCACTGATCCAATCCGGTGAAGCCGACGATATCGTCCTGATAGATATCCTGAAAGAAAAAGCTATCGGTCAGGCGCTGGACCTGGATGACTGTGTCAGCGGCTCGCTGTGCGGCAAAGATGTCAGTATCCGCGCCGGCTCCTATGAAGAGCTGCACGATGCCGATATCATGGTCATGGCCTTTGGCCGCAGCCGTCGACCCGGAGAGACCCGGCTGGATATGTTCGACGATTCGATCAAAATGGCCAACGAAGTTGTTTCACATTTAAAACAGGTCGATTTTCGCGGTATCATGATAAGTATTTCCAATCCTGCGGACATCATCTGCGAATACATCCGCCGGCAGATGGACTGGCAGCCTTCCCGCTGCTTCTGTACAGGCACCAGCCTGGAAACCTATCGCCTGCTGCGGGTACTCAGCAAGGTCACCGGCTACAGCCGCCGTTCGATCCAGGGCTTTTGCATGGGCGAGCACGGTAACTCCAGCTTTATCGTCTGGTCGCGTATTTTGATTGGTGGCAAACCCTTTTTGCAGCTGCGCAGCGAGCGACCGGTGCTGGCCGAGCTTAGCCTGGATGACTTGCAGACCCAGGTCAAAAAGGCCGGTGATATTGAGATCGACGGCAAGGGCTGCACGGAATTTGGTATCGCCAATGTGGCGAAAATGCTTATCAGCGCCATTTTCCACGACCAGAAGCTGGTTTGGCCCTGCTCGGTGGCTTTGCACGGCGAATACGGACAGCGCGATGTAGCAGCAGGCGTGCCCTGCGTTATCGGTAAAAATGGTGTGGAAGAAATTTTGGAAATGGAGATCACCGCAGAGGAACAGGCTAAATTTGATGCCTCCTGCGATATTTTGCGCGGCTTTTTAGAACGTGCCGCCACTTTAAAATTCTAAATAAGCTGCTGCCAGCATTGGCAGAAAATAGTAAAGCCCCTGCTGTTCGTTGAACAGCAGGGGCTTTGTTGTGTTTATTCAGCTTTTTCTGATTCCTTTGCGGGCCGCTTGGCGACCAGTATTTTGTCGATCCGGGTACCGTCCATATCCACCACCTCGAAACGGAAACCGTTCCACTCAAAGTAGTTGCCCGCAGTGGGTATATGTCCGATATTGGTAACAACAAAACCGGCCACTGTGTTAAAGCCGTTTTTCTCTTCCAGCGGCAGCTCGTCCAGGTCTAAAAAGTCCTTAAACTCGCTGATGGGCAGTAAGCCATCTACCAGCCAGCTACCGTCCTCACGCTGCACGATCTCCTGCTTGATGTCCTCGTCATAGGAAGGCAGATCACCCACCAGATGCTCGATGATATCGCGCAAGGTGACCATACCGGCCAGCCCGCCAAATTCATCCATCACCAGCGCCACTTTGATGCGGGTATCTTTAAACATATCCAGCAGCTTTTGGGTGTGCATGGCTTCGGGAACGTACAAGGGCTGCTGCACCGAGCTTTTTAAAGACGATCCGGTAGCGGCAAGCACGTTGGCCAGAAAGCTTTTGGTATAGACCACGCCCAGCACATGCTCCAGATCCTCTTCGGCCACTACATAGCAGGAATACTGCTTTTCGGCAATAGTTTCCAAATGCACATGCAGCGGGTCGTTGGCATCAAGCCAGGTTATTTTGGTACGCGGGGTCATGATCTCGCTGACACGCAGGTCGTCCAGCTCAAATACGTTTTCGATCATCTTCTGCTCGTCTACGTTAAAAACGCCGTGCAGGCGGCCCTGCTCCAGGAGTACCCGCACTTCTTCT
Organism: uncultured Phascolarctobacterium sp.; assembly: GCA_900544795.1. GTDB lineage: Bacteria > Bacillota > Negativicutes > Acidaminococcales > Acidaminococcaceae > Phascolarctobacterium. The sequence goes on from UQWM01000022.1 coordinate 24,828, forward strand.
TCGGTAACGGGCGGCTCGTCGCTGGGTTTTAGCCCCAGCACTTTTAAAAAGAACTTGGTCGAAACGCTTAAAAATATGGTAATCGGCTTGAAGGCGGTAATAATGACCTTAATAAAGCTGGCGAAGCTCATAATAACTTTTTCCGGGTTATTGAGAGCCAGTTTTTTAGGTATCAGCTCGCCCAGCACCAGGCTCAGGTAAGTAACCAGCGCTACAACAAAGGTATACGACACCACGCCCGCATAAGGACGCAGAGCACTTATTTCGCGCAGCAGTGCTTCCAGCGGAGCAGCCAGCATCGCGCCGCTGTAGACGCCGGTGCCAATGCCAACCAGCGTAATACCTATCTGCACCGTCGACAAAAATTCAGTGGGTTCCTCGGCCAGCTGTAAAACATACGATGCCTTGGCATTGCCCTCATCGGCCAGCTGTTCCAGACGGCTTTTGCGCGAAGATACCAGCGCCATTTCCAGCATGGACAGCAAACCGTTCATTAAAATCAAAATAACAACAATCAATACTTCTTTAATAGACCCAAGAGGATCCATACGATCATCACTCCTATTTTTGCGTGAGTTCTCTAAATTTTATTTTTTATCCAGCATTTGGCAAACACTTTTACGCGCTAAATCGACTACGATGATAGAAACGCCGAAGAGTACGACGATCCCCCATTCGTGCAGATTGAGCGGCGTCATGCGCAAAATACGGCCGCCTACATAGGTCAGCAGGATCTGGATACCGATGATAAGCGCCATGACGTTGAGGAAGCCTTTGTTCTTATCGATGTTCTCTAACAGGTTGAGCCCCGAAACACGCACGTTAAAGCCGTTCGCCACCGCCATAAAGATGTAGGTGCAGAAGAAGCCTGTATAGGTGTAGATGTGGTCGGGTGCGTTGCGGAACAGATGGTCCACATAGCTGCTTTTATAGAACAGGATAGCGATAAAGGTCATATAGATGCCACCCATGCTGATTGTTGTCAGCATCTTTTGGCTGACGATGGGGGCGCTGCGGTCTTTGGGCTTTTCGCGCAGATATTTTTCCAGCGCCGGCTCGCCGCCGAAAGCCAGTGCCGCCAGCGTATCCATTACCAGATTGATCCAGAGTATCTGGGTGATGGTGAGCGGCTTATCGATGCCGATAAAGGGGGCGATAAAGTTTATGGCTACCGCCGAGAAATTGATAGTGAGCTGAAAGACGATAAATTTACAAATAGAATTGTAAATAGTGCGTCCGTACAAAATAGCCTGCTTGATGCTTAGAAAGTTATCGTCGAGTATAACGATATCTCCGGCTTCCTTGGCTACCTCGGTACCGCTGCCCATAGCAAAGCCTACATCGGCTTTTTTGAGCGCGGGCGAATCGTTGACGCCGTCACCGGTCATACCTACGACCAGGTTCATTTCCTGTGCCAGGCGTACCAGGCGCGATTTATCCATAGGCAAAGCGCGGGCTACCACGCGCAGTTTGTGCAGCTCCAGCTTCACCTGTTCGTCGCTCATTTCGGCCAGTTCGGCCGAGGTCCAAACAAGTTCGTTAGGCCGCTGTAAAAGTCCGGCGTCCTTGGCGATAGCTACTGCCGTTTCGCGGCGGTCGCCGGTGATCATCACGATTTGCACGCCTGCGTCCTGCACCTCGGCTATCGCTTCGACAGCTTCTGGGCGTACTTCGTCGCGAATGCCCAGCACGCCGACTAATGTCAGGCCATCGGCAGGCAGCTCGTCGCCAGCAATATCGCTTTCATAGGTGCAAAGGGCCAGCATCCTGATAGCGCCTGCGGCCAGTTCCAACATTCTGTCATCCAACGTTTTTTTCATCGCTTCGGTCAGCGGCTGGCGGTTACCTTCCGCATCCCAATAATGGCTGGTTTGTAAAATAAGTTTTTCGGGGGCGCCTTTGGCCAGGCAATAACGCTTACCTTCGCCGCTGACTGCGGCCCACGAGTATTTATTAGCACTGTTGAAGGGGATGAATTTATCCCGGTGCAGCACGTCGGCCATACGGTAGCTGCCCACATAATTGCTAAGGGCGCGCTCGGTCATATTGCCGCCCACCATGGCGCCGTCCGAAACGGCGGCCGAGGTGTTGAGCACCACGTTTTGATAGGTCAGCTCTTTTAGCTTGGCAGGCAGCACGTCGAAGGCCGGGTATTCCTGACGGTCGCCGGTAATGAAGCGCACCACCTCCAGCTTACCTTTAGTGATAGTGCCTGTTTTATCGGTAAAAAGCAGGTTCAGACTGCCAGCAGTCTCAATACCTACCAGCTTGCGCACCAGTACGTTGTCGCGCAGCATTTTTTTCATGTTCAGCGACGAAACGATAGCGATCATCAGAGGCAGTCCCTCAGGTACTGCCATAACGATGATGATGATACCCAAAATAACGGCCTGCACCAGATCGGACAACAGCAGCGTCGTATTGGCAAAATAAGCGCCGAAGTCACCATACAGATAGGCTTTATGCAGCATCACCGCGAGAGCGATCAACACACCTCCGGCATAACCGAATTTACTGATCTGGTTAGCCAAGCCCTTCAGCTTCAATTTCAGCGGGCTGTCACGCTCGTCGTCTTTCAATTCCTGGGTCAGTTGCCCGTAGATAGAGGCATCGCCGGTCTTAACGGCCTGCATGATGCCCTGGCCTTCAACTACGACGCTGCCGCGGAACAGTTTATGCTCATCTAAGAAGTCGATACTGCCGTCGCCCCATGTAAAGGTAGGTGGCGCGATCAGCTTATGGGCTTCCTTGCTTTCGCCGTTTAAAGCCGCCTGATCCAACTTAACATCGCCGGCCAGCAAAATACCATCTACAGGCACCTTGTCACCGGCTTCCAAAATAACCGCGTCACCGACGACGATATCGTCGATATGCAGCTCTACAGGCTCGCCGTCACGCCACACCTTACAGCGAATCTTGCTGGCTTCCTCCTGCAATTTTTGGAAAGCGTTTTCGTTGCTGTATTCCGAATAAGTGGATACGAAGGTCGCCAGGATAATAGCGAGGAAAATACCCGCCGTTTCTATCCAGTCGCCGTGGCCCATATAAACAAATACCACGTTGACCAATAGCGCCAAAATCAGGATACGGATGATCGGATCTTTAAAATTTTCCAGTAACTTATCCCAAAAGGTTTCGCGCGGCGGCTGCGTTAAAGCGTTGTTGCCGTGCTCGGTTAATGCTTTGCTTGCTTCTTCAGTAGTCAAGCCAAACTTGTTCACGATACTGTGTTCCTCCTTATAAAAAAGCTGCGGGACCAATGGCCTCACAGCTTAATATTACAAATATTATTTGCCCCAGACTTTACCCATCAGGACAGGATATTCTTCTACAAGATGTTTTAAAATGACATCGATCACTGTGTGGATAACGGGCGCTTCAAAACCTTCATCAGTAGTAGTGATACAGCTGTCGAGGCAAATATCGCCATTATCGCCTTCATAATATTTGAAGACTTTGTATTTTTTATTGAGTTCGTTAAGGTGACCCAAGACGTTTTCGCGGTTGCCGGTGTTTACTACGCCTACTGCAACGCGTACCTGGATCATTGTATAGATGCTGTCGTCCAAAACCACCATCGTCGGCAGGTTCTGTCCGCTTACTTCCATATGCGCACGGTAAACGATGCTGTGCATTTCGTTGCCGATTTCTTCCTTAGCGAAGCAATTGATATTATTGGAACTTAAAAATTCATCAAACTTTCCTGCTTTATTCATATTATTCTCCCCTATCTGCAATTAGTTTCATTGCCTTACAGTATTTAATATTACACTATTAAATAAATTTTGTATAGTGCAAAAGCCATTTCGCCTGATTTTTCACAAATATTTCAACTTTCTGTCTTTTTACAGTGCTGGCATACTTATCTGCATTTTTTGTTTAAATTTTACAGTATTTTATTCCATTATATAAAGACTAAAAATAATAATGTATACAATTTGCAATTCTTTTTTGCATATTTTATAATTAATCTTGCAATTTTGTATATAATATCACTTGGTTTGAGAGGGGAAGATCACATGTATACTTCATTACCGCCCAAGCAAGGGCTTTATGACCCCTGGTTCGAGCACGATGCCTGCGGTCTGGGCGTCGTCGCCAACATCAAAGGCCGTAAATCCAACAAGATCCTGCGGCAGGCCTTAGTAGTGCTGCGCAACATGGATCACCGCGGCGGCCAGGGCGCCGATATGAATTCCGGCGACGGCGCGGGTATCCTGCTGCAATTACCGCACACCTTTTTTGCCAAGGAATGTGCCAAGCTGGATATCCAGCTGCCACAGCCCGAGCATTATGCGGTAGGCTTTATGTTCCTGCCCCCTGACGCTGTAGAGAGAGAAAACACCCAGCGTCATTTTGAAAAGATAGTTGCCGCAAACGGCCAGCAGGTTTTAGGCTGGCGCGATATCCCCGTTGACCCCGAGGTTCTGGGCGAAAAATCGCGCCAGAGCCAGCCCTTTATGGCCCACGTTTTTATTAAGGCCGGGCCGCAGGTCATCGACCGCATGAGCATCGACGACAACGCTTTTGAACGGCAGCTATACAGCATCCGCCGTCAATCCGAAAACCATATCCGCTACGGCAAGCTGCGCGGCGGTAAATATTTTTATATCTCCAGCCTGTCCTCACGCACCATCGTTTATAAAGGGATGCTGACCACCGAGCAGCTAAGCTCTTTCTATCTTGATCTGCAGGACAGCTCGATGGAAACAGCTATGGCGCTGGTCCATTCACGTTTCAGCACCAATACGTTCCCCAGCTGGGAACGTGCCCATCCGTACCGTTATTTGATGCACAATGGCGAGATCAACACCCTGCGCGGCAACATCAACTGGATGCGCGCCCGCCAGACCATGTGCGGCAACAGCCTGTGGGGCAGCAAGATCAATGACATCATGCCCATTATCGACGAAACAGGCTCAGATTCCGGGATGTTCGATAACTGCCTGGAGTTTCTTGTTCTGTCGGGGCGCAGCCTGCCCCATGCCGTAATGATGATGATACCGGAGCCCTGGGGCAAAAATCCCCATATCGACCCTGATTTGAAAGCTTTTTTTGAATATCATAATTCTTTGATCGAAGCCTGGGACGGCCCTGCTGCCATGGCATTTACCGACGGCCGCACTATCTGCGCCGCCCTCGACCGCAACGGCCTGCGCCCCTCACGCTACTACATCACTCAGGACGATACTATCGTGTTGGCGTCCGAGGTAGGCGTGGTCGACCTTGACCCGGCCACCATCGTAAAAAAAGACCGTTTGCGTCCGGGACGGATGCTGGTAATCGACACCGTAGCAGGCCGCATCATCGGCAACGACGAGATCAAGCGCCAAATAGCCACCGAGCAGCCTTACCGCCAATGGCTTGATGAAAACCTCATTAAATTGAATAATATCGAGCTGAACACGGAGCTGCCTAAAACTGACCCCAAAACCTTGCTGCGCCGTCAGCTGGCCTTTGGCTACACGCTGGAGGATCTGACCAAGTTTTTGAAGCCGATGGCTACCAAAGGCATCGACCCCTTGGGAGCAATGGGCAACGACGCGCCGCTGGCAGTGCTTTCGGAAGAACCGCAGCTTTTGTACAACTATTTTAAACAGCTTTTCGCCCAGGTCACCAATCCACCTATCGACGCTATTCGCGAGGAAGTGTTTACGGATACCACCAGCGGCATCGGGCCGGAAAAGAACCTGATCGACCCGCAGCCCAACAGCTGCCGTCAGATCTCGGCCGAATCGCCTGTTTTGAGCAATATCGAGCTGGCCAAGTTAAAAAATATCCAGCAGCCTAAATTCCAGGCGGCCACTATACCCATGCTGTACCCGGTTGCCGCAGGCGGCGACGGCTTAAAAAAGGCGCTGGACGCTTTGTGCGAGCAGGCCGATGCCATGATCGCGCAGGATAAATGTATTTTGATCCTGTCCGACCGGGAAATGAGTGAGGAAATGGCTGGCATTCCGGCCCTTTTAGCTGGTGCCTGTCTGCATCATCACCTTATTCGCAATGGCACCCGCCTTAAAGCTTCCATTATAATCGAGTCGGCCGAGCCACGCGAGGTGCATCATTTTGCCCTGCTGCTGGGCTACGGCGTCAGCGGCATCAACCCGTATCTGGCCTTCGAGACCATCGAGACCATGTGCGCTAACGGCATGATCACCGGCGTCACCTTTGAAGAGGCTACGGCTAACTACATCGACGCCTGCACCCACGGCATCGCCAAAATACTTTCCAAAATGGGTATTTCTACCGTGCAGTCCTATCGTGGTGCGCAGATTTTTGAAGCTATTGGCATCAGCAGCTGCGTTACCGAAAAATACTTCACCGGCACCCCTTCACGGTTGGAAGGCATCGGCCTGGATGAGATCGCCAAAGAAGTGGAATTGCGCCATATACCTGCTTTTAAAACCACGGCTTTAGACCTGTGCAGCTACGAATCGGGCAGCGTTTACCAATGGCGCAGCGGCGGCGAGCGCCATATGTTTAACCCGCAAACGATTTTTGCTTTGCAGCAGGCCTGCCGCGAGAACGATTACAGTATGTTTAAGCGCTTTGCCGACGAACTGAACAGCAGCGCTTTTGCCAATCAGAATCTGCGCAGTATGCTGACCTTTTCGCCCCAGCGCCTGCCCATTCCTATCGAACAGGTAGAGTCGGTGGACAGCATTTGCAAGCGCTTTAAAACCGGTGCTATGAGCTACGGCTCGCTTAGCCAGGAAGCCCACGAATGTTTAGCTGTAGCCATGAACCGTATCGGCGGCAGGTCTAACACGGGCGAGGGCGGCGAGCATCCTTCCCGCTTCCAGCCGCTGCCTGACGGCGACAGTAAGCGCAGTTCCATCAAACAGGTAGCGTCAGGGCGCTTTGGCGTTACCAGCAATTACCTGGTCAACGCCGACGAGATCCAAATCAAGATCGCCCAGGGCGCTAAGCCCGGCGAAGGCGGCCAGCTGCCCGGCGGCAAGGTCTATCCCTGGATAGCAGAATGCCGCGGCACAACGGCAGGTATCGGACTGATCTCGCCGCCACCCCATCACGACATCTATTCTATTGAAGATTTAGCAGAATTGATCCATGATCTGAAGAACGCCAATCCCCGAGCCCGCATCAGCGTCAAGCTGGTATCCGAGGTGGGTGTTGGCACCATTGCGGCAGGTGTAGTTAAGGCCTGTGCCGATGTAGTGCTGATTTCCGGCTATGACGGCGGCACCGGCGCTTCGCCACGCACCAGCATCAACCACGCCGGGCTGCCCTGGGAGCTGGGCTTGATGGAGACCCATCAGACCCTGTTGCTCAACAACCTGCGGAACCGTGTCACTTTAGAGACTGACGGCAAGCTGATGACCGGTCGTGATGTGATCATCGCCGCTTTGCTGGGCGCCGAAGAATTTGGCTTTGCCACCGCACCACTTGTCGCACTGGGCTGCGTGATGATGCGCGTCTGCAACCTTAATACCTGCCCTATGGGCGTTGCTACCCAGGACCCGGAGCTGCGTAAAAAGTTCCAGGGCAAACCGGAATACGTCGTCAACTTTATGCATTTTATTGCACAGGAAGTACGCGAATATATGGCCGAACTGGGCTTCCGCACTATCGACGAAATGGTGGGCCGCACTGAAGTGTTGCTGGCTAAGCCGGAACGCAACTGGAAAAACAAAAACCTGGACCTTGGGCCGCTGCTGTATAAGCCGGAAGTAGAACCGGGCACCAGCCAGGTCTGCACTACCGAACAGAACCATCAGCTTGATAAATCGCTGGATTGCCGCGAACTGTTGGCGATCTGTAAAACAGCGCTGGCCAGCAAAAAACAGGTGGCTATCACCCTGCCTATCAAAAATACCGACCGCGTCGTCGGTACGATCCTGGGCAGCGAGATCACCCGCCAATATGGACTGGACGGGCTGCCAGAAGATACTATCAAGCTGCACTTTAAAGGCACGGCAGGGCAAAGCTTCGGCGCGTTCTTACCGCCCGGCGTCACCCTGCGTCTGGAAGGCGACGCCAACGACCATGTCGGCAAGGGCCTTTCCGGCGGCAAGCTCATCATCCATCCCTTTGCCGAAGCTCCTTTTAACCCGCACGAAAACATTATTATCGGCAACGTGGCCTTTTACGGCGCCACCAGCGGCGAGGCTTATATTTCCGGCATCGCCGGCGAACGCTTCTGCATCCGCAACAGCGGTGTGCATGCCGTTATTGAAGGCGTAGGCGACCACGGCTGCGAATATATGACCGGCGGCACCGTAGTTATTTTGGGCAAAACCGGCCGTAACTTCGCCGCAGGCATGAGCGGCGGCATCGCCTACATTCTGGACGAGGAAGGCACCTTTGCCAGCTACTGTAACAAAGAGATCGTACTGCTGGAGCCGCTAAAAGAGATCAACGACACTATGCAGCTGCAAAAGATGATTTTAAAACATGCAACCTATACCGGCAGCAGCATCGCCAAACAGGTGCTGGCCGATTGGGACAGCTACGTTAAAAAATTCGTTAAGGTCATTCCCCGGGACTATAAACACGTTACCGAAAAAGTTGCCGCCTACCTGCAAAGTGGTATGAGCGAAGAAGAAGCGACGATCAAAGTATTTGAGGAGGTGCAGGCATAATGGGTAAACCGACCGGATTTATGGATTATAAACGGCAGGAACTTGCGCTGCGCCCGCCTCAGGAACGCATCAAGGACTGGGAAGAGATCAAAACCAGCAGCCTGCCTCACAAGGATGAATTAAAACAGCAGGCGGCGCGCTGTATGGATTGCGGCATTCCCTTCTGCCACAGCGGCGTTATGCTGGGGCGGGCCTTATCGGGCTGCCCTCTGCATAACCTGATGCCCGAATTCAACGATTTTGTTTATCAGGGGCTGGAGCATTTCGCCTACGCCCGCCTGAATAAAACCAACAACTTTCCCGAATTCACCTCTCATGTTTGCCCTGCTCCCTGCGAGGGTGCCTGCAGCGCCAGTCTGGTGAACAGTGCGGTCAGCATCCGCAATATCGAGCAATATATCATCGAAACGGCCTTTGCCGAGGGCTATGTGAAGCCCAATACTCCCAAAACCCGCAGCGGTAAAAAAGTGGCCGTTATCGGCAGTGGCCCTGCCGGGCTGGCCTGTGCCGACCAACTGAACAAAACCGGCCACAACGTCACCGTTTACGAACGTGCCGACCGCGCCGGCGGGCTGCTGATATATGGCATCCCCAATATGAAGCTGGACAAGCATCTGGTAGAACGACGTATCAAGCTTCTGGAAGAGGCCGGGGTCACCTTTGAACTGAACAGTGAGATCGGCCACAAAATTTCTTCGGAAACACTGCTGAAACAGTTCGATGCGATCGCCCTTTGTACCGGCAGTACCGTACCGCGTGATCTGACCATCCCCGGCCGCGAGCTGCAGGGCATCCACTTTGCCAAGGATTATCTGCACAGCGTCACTAAAAGCTTTTTAGACAGCAGCCTGCAGGATAAAAAAGCAATTTCTGCCAAGGGTAAGGACGTTATCGTCATTGGCGGCGGCGATACGGGCACCGACTGCGTGGCTGCCGCTATCCGTCAGGGCTGCAAAAGCGTCAAGCAGATCGAGATCATGCCCTGCCTGCCCCATTCACGCACGTCCGATAACCCCTGGCCCGAAATGCCCCGTGTTTTCAAAACTGATTACGGGCAGGAAGAAGCCTTCGAGCTGTATCACGAAGATCCGCGAGACTACTGTATCATGAGCAAGGAATTTATCGGCAAAAATGGGAAAGTCGATAAGCTGCGGCTCTGCCAGATTGACTGGCAGAAGGAAGCCGGGCGTTTAATTCCTGTCGAGATCGCCGGAACAGAACAAATAGTCTCAGCTCAGCTGGTGCTTCTGGCAATGGGTTTTATAGGCACTGAAACACAGTTATTTGACGAATTTAAATTTGCCAGATCAGAGGCCAATACTATTGCGGCCAATGATAATGATTATATGACCTCGATCCCCGGTATTTTTGCGGCTGGCGACGCCCGCCGCGGCCAAAGCCTGGTAGTCTGGGCCATTGCCGAGGGACGCGGAGCCGCAGCCGCCATTGATAAATACCTGACGACAGCTAAATAAGCTTCCCCTCTCCTTAACATAGTGAACAGACCCTTACAGGCCAGTCGGTTTTACCGCTGCCGTAAGGGTCTGTTCCATTTTTTGTTATGTGTGGGGATCTGTTTATTTGGTACGCTACACCGCTATTTGTCGTGGTGGTTTATAGCTGTTGCATACACCTGCAAAAAAGCCGCTGCCCTAAAATTGGGGGCAGCGGCTTCTCTTTACGCTTTCATACTTCAATACCATACATCTGCCGGCATAACTTTAATCCGGACTCTGTTTTAAAGATCCGTGCGCAGGCAGTTTTAATAGCCGCCTGGCTCAAACCATCCTCGTAAAAGTTAACTAAAAAATCGGCTTCCACCAAAATCTGGTAATCAAGGCCATCAATATTATCATAGCTATGATGATGACCGATCAGGTAACAGATCCGTTCGCGTACAGCATCTGTAAAGCCTAACCGAGCCAGCAGCTCTGCCGCCACAGGCGGCCCTTCTATCTCCTGCGTCTGGCCACTGCACTTACCTGCGCCAAATTTTGCCTCACCGTTTTTGATGCCAATATCGTGGGTCAGCGCCGCAGCTTCCAAAATAAACTGCGTAGCAGCGTCCAGCCCCTCCTGCTTGCCAATAAGGTTGGCGAAAGCATGCACCTTGGTAAAATGCTGGATGCGGCGGGCATCGCCGCCCATATAGTCGATCATCGCTTCTGTCAATTTTTGCAGCTGCATCTTATCCCCTCCAAATCACAACTTAAACTACCTGGAAAATATAAAATTTCAAATAATACGTCTCCGGGACATTCCATAAAATCGGATGGTCAGGCGACTGCTGCCGAGCCTCGATCTGCCGCAACTGTACATTGGCGTCGGCCGCAGCATCATGCAGCATCTGCACAAACAGCTCTTCCTTCATAAAATGCGAGCAGGAACAAGTCGCCAGATAACCGCCGCGAGGCAGCAGCTTCATCGCTTTTAAATTGATCTCTTTATAGCCACGGATAGCATTTTTTACCGTGCTACCCGACTTGGTAAAGGCCGGCGGGTCTAAAATAATAAAATCATATTCCTTCGATTTGCTGTTCACCAGCTCCGACAACAGGTCGAACACATTGGCTTTTAAGCCCTTCACAACGCTGTCCAAACCGTTTTTCATTGCGTTGCTGTCGGTCATCTGTACCGCCTCGGCCGAAACATCCACCGCCGTTACGGAAGCTGCACCGCCTGCCGCAGCGTTAAGCGCAAAAGCGCCGGTATGCGTAAAACAATCTAAAACGTGCTTGCCCTGGGCAATTTTAGCAATAGCCTGACGGTTATACTTCTGATCTAAAAAGAAGCCTGTTTTCTGCCCGTTCTCCACATCAACATTGTATTTGATGCCGTTCTCCACGATCGCAGTCATAGTAATAGTAGGCTCAGCCACGCCGTCCAGTGCAAACCAGCCCTTGCTTTCTTCCATGCCTTCCAGCAGGCGTATCTTCACGTCATTGCGTTCATATATCCCTTTAATGTCCTCACCCTGCTCACGTAGTATTTTATACAGTAGGTTAAAAATCAGCTCTTTGCGCACCTCAATGCCCAGCGATAAAGTCTGCGTCACCAGAATATCGTTAAACCGGTCCACAGTCAGCCCCGGGAAATGATCGGCCTCACCAAAAATCAAACGACAGCATTTAAAATCGTCACCCGGCATAACCGTGCGACGATAATCGATAGCATAACGCAGGCGACGTTCCCAAAATTCGGCGTCAAATTTATCATTAGTATTGGTCGAAATCAGGCGCACCCTGATTTTGGAATTGTTGTTGACGAAACCAGTGCCCAAATATTTGCCCTTGTTGGTAACAACATCCACAAGGTCACCATTGACATATTCGCCTTCGATGTTGGTTATCTCCTCGGCATAGACCCAGGGATGGCCGCTGCGGGTAGCCCTTTCGCCCTTCGGCGTGATGTAAAACTTCGTGTATGCTCTCATATTTTGCTCCGTTCTTATATGCCAAACTACTGACAATTTTTATTATAACTAAATTATACTACGAAATATTACGAGAAACCGCACCATTTCCTGGCAATCGAACATATCATAAATTACGACAAGTTCAATTTTCGTATAATTATCATCTGCTGCTGCCTTACCCATAGGCTTTCATATTACACTGTGCCTAAACTTTGCCAATAATCTGGCCGCTTTAAATGCGGCAGGGTACAGCCTCACCTAAAGTTAAACTGTCAGGCGTCACCAGGCAATCATAGGCCAACACCTGCACCCCTGCCTGCTGCGCCCGCTGCAAAGCCTCGGCAAAAGCCGCATGGGTACGACGGTTAGGCGTAAAACTGGTAACACCCCGCATCTGTACTACAAAAATAACCGCTGCTGCGTAACCATCCCGCACCGCCTGCGCCAGCTCATCCAAATGCTTAATGCCACGCTCCGTAGGCGCATCAGGGAACATAGCGACACCGTTTTCCTCCAGCGTCACGCCCTTCACCTCAATAAACATCCGCTGCTGCTGCGTTTCTAAATAGAAATCAAAACGCGAAGCACCATGCTTACATTCCGGCTTCAAAAGCGTTATTTCAGGCACCAAACCACCAGCCTGCAGCCATTCACCTACTACATTGTTCGGAGCCTGCGAATCCATATTGATCAGCAGGTCGCTCTTTTCTACAGCGATCAGCGAATACTTCGTCTTGCGCTTGGGGTCGTGATGACACTCTACATAAACCACCGCCCGCGGCGTCAAAAGCTCACGGCAGCGGCCCGTATTCTTCACATGGCACACCTCAACCTGCCCATCGATCTCAATATGGGCAATAAAACGATTCGGACGCGCTATAAAATACCCCTGCTTTATTTCCTGATAACGCATAGTTACCTCATTTTCTCAACAATAACTGCTGCAATAGTATGCTCTTATTATACTACACCGGGCGCAAAGACAAAAGCGCAGCCTGCGATTTAACCCACAAGTTAATTGGTCAGAGCTTCTGTCAAGATAGAGTACAATTAAGTTCGCAAAAGTAAAAAAAGGAAAAACCATCGATTACTC
>UQWM01000023.1 GCA_900544795.1 uncultured Phascolarctobacterium sp.
CCCCCAGATGACATTGGTAGTTAGAATCGCTACCATCAGTGCACTTTTGCTCAAACTCTTTTTCAACATACTCAACTTCCTTTCACAACTTTTTTATATTATTGAAATAAAGGCGGTTCCTGCACCCATTCCGTATGGCCGCACAGTACTTTACATTTATTTACAACCGTAAAATAAAAAATACCTTTCGCCTAAGGCAAAAGGTATAAAACAGCTTAATAGAAATAAAAAAGCCATCAACATTACCTAACTGTCTCACGCAGTAGTAAAGTAATTATCAGGCAGTTCTTCTGACTTAAGTTCATCACTTGTCCAAGCCTTCCCAGATAAATTCCAGTGGCATATTTTGGACAAACTCACTTTTACAGCGACGGGATCGTGTGGGCTTTACACCCAGCTTCTCTATTAAGACCTGCGTCACCTGATAATGCATATGCAATTATGATTAGATTATACATGAAACTAATTCCTATTTCAAGACAAGCAAGCAAATAGTTGTATTTTATTTTTGATTTTAGTTATCGTTAACTTCGTGTTTTTATTTGTTCGCAACGTTATTGGTGTTATTCACTGCCTGCACACAAATTTCCAGCATTGCTTCAGCAAAGGTCTTCTCCGGAACTGGAACAAGCTGTGCATCACTTTGCCTGCTTTCAAGCTTCGTACCCTTGCTACCGTAAACATCAAGTGTTTTAACCGCATAAGTTTTATCAGCAACATTAAACTGCATCAACATTTCACAGTATTGGGTCTTCTCTTTTTTTGCCAATTTTTCAGCATAAGTTTTATTCATTTTTTTCAGCATTTCTTTATCAGTAAAAACTGTTTTTACAACAACATTAACCAAATCTTTATTGACTATACCGTTCTTCACATCGCCAAAATGTAGCGAGTCCATATCATATGCATATACACCCATATTATTTTCTAAAACGATAGACCAACGAGCCGCTTCAATCTCTTCCGCACTTGGTTTCGGCATCATGCTTATTTCCCAATTTATTGGCTCCTCTATCTTGCTTTCAGCTGCATTTACTGTCAGTGTAGATAGACACAGCATACAAAGAACCGCCAACAACATTATTTTTTTCATAGATCATATCCTCCAATCACACATCTAAATTACGTACGATACGTAAAATCTGTTCTTGCGATAAACTGCGCAGACTATAGTAGGTCGCTCCCATAGCCTTAGCTACACTTTTCGCAACTCCAAGTTTAATAAAATCTGTTTCAGTGTCTATTACGACCGAGGTTATTTTTGCTTTGCGAATCTTTTCCGCAATTTTCAAAGCGCTTTCCACCGGGTCATTACCATTTTCTTCTACTGCATTGGCCCTGCCGTCAGTCACTAAAATTAAGATTGGTTCCAATTCGCTATCTTTTTTATTCAACATCCCTAATGTTAAAAGCGCCGTCGCTAATCCGTCTGCCAACGGAGTTTTACCGCCTGTGGGCATTTCGGCTAAGCATTTCTGTGCCAAATCAACACTACGTGTAACAGGCAGCAGCAATTCTGCTTTTTGCCTTCTGAATGATACCATACCTACGCGATCGCGTTTTTGATAGGCTTCCTGCAGCATATAAAAAATTGCTCCTTTGACAGCCCGCATCCTTTCGCGCGCTCCCATCGAGCCGCTGGCATCAACTGCAAATAAAAAAGTATTGCCAATACGTTTTTCTCGTACTTTCTGCCGTAAATCCTCACTTTTAATATTTAAAGCACAGCCGTTATCTTCCCTCATTCTTTGAAACGGCGCGGCTGCTCTTATAGTAGCGTCAAATGCAAGATCTTCAACTTTCACCTTGGGTATCTCAGCCCTTACATAGCGCCCCTGCTTCAAATCAGTCTTAGTTGTGCTGCGTTTGCCGCTGCCACGACGGGTATTACGATCTTTACCCAAATCCAGTACCATTTTAGGCAAGCGGAAATTTTTATCAATATCAGCAATCTGTTCTTCCGGAGCTAATTGATTTTTATCATTATCAGGAGCCTGCTCCTCTTTATTTTTATCATCTTCATTATCTTCGTTATTGTTATCATCTTCATCTTCGCCATCTTCTTCATTATCTTCAAAAGGAGGCGGCGTAAGCGGAGATTCATCAGATTGCTCTTCATCTTCATCATTCTGATCCTGATTTGGCTCGTCATTTTGATATGATTGCTCTTCTTCCTGCTGATTCTGTTCTTCCTGCTGTTGTTCAGGTGGCTTACGCATACGATGCGGCAACACAAATACAGCGGCTTCTTCTACATCTTTAGGTAAAACATAACTGCGCTCGCTTAAAGCAGCTATGGCTTTAGCAGCTTCCAGCAAATAAATTTCGGCTCTGTGCCCTGCACAAAAGGCTTGTGCACACATTTGCGCAGCTAGCTGCATCATAGCTTCCGAAACATCTACACTGGCAATAAGCATACGAGCCGAAGCTATTTTAGCGGCTAAGCTTTGCGTATCCTCTGCATAGCTGTCTTTAAATTTTTGTATATCTGCATAATAGTCCAGTGATCTTTTGATAACTTCTACACGCTGCTCAATATCTTTTTCGCTTTGAGCTTCAACATACATTCCAAAGCGGTCAAGTATATGGTTTGGTAAAACCCCCTCTTCCGGGTTCATCGTGCCAAGTACTGTATAACTGGCAGTATGAGTAAAAGAAATTCCATCACGCTCGACCTGGTTTATACCGGAAGCATTAGCATCCAATACGGCAGTTAAAAGTTCTTGACGCAGCAAATTTGCTTCATCGATGTATAAAATATTATTAGTTGCCCTGCTTAAAATGCCCGGCGAAAAGCGACGTTCACCTTTACTTACAGCATATTCGATATCAATACTGCCGAACAGCATATCTTCAGTAGCATTAAGCGGCAGATCTATTATTTTTTGTTCACCAATAATTTCTTTTGCTGCACGGACTAAAGTAGATTTGGCCGTGCCTTTTTCGCCACCGATCAAAAGCCCGCCAGCTTTTTGGTTAACTAAAGCGATCTCAAGAGCCTTTTTAACCTGTACCTGACCAACTACTGCGACAAACGGATAAATAGCATGAATCAGCATTTACAAGGCCCCCTTCATGCTTTTTCTGCAAGTATACTCTCAACTTTTTCCCAATCAAGCTGCCCTTCTTCAAAAGGACGACGGCGCATACGATGCGGCAGCACCAATTTTGCAGCGGCTTTTACGTCTTCCAGCTCAACTTCATTACGCCCGTTAAACGCAGCAATGGTCAAAGCTGTCTTAATAACGGTAATATCAGCGCGGTGTCCATCCACGCCCAATTCTACTGCCAGTTCTGCAACTGTTTCTAACAGTTTATCACTGATCTTCACCTGCGGCAGCAGCTTGCTGGCCTGTGTAATTTTAACTGCCAAATCGTTCTGCTCATCCTGGTATCTGGCAATAAAACTATCAGCATCCTGTTCATAAGCAAGGCGCCGTTTGATAACCTCGACACGTTGCTGCGGATCGTGCTCGCCAGTTACAACTACCGAAAGGCCAAACCGGTCTAAAAGCTGGGGACGGATATCGCCTTCTTCAGGATTCATCGTTCCAACTAAAATAAAGCGTGCCGGATGCGAATAGGATACGCCTTCACGTTCAACTGTATTGATACCCATAGCGGCAGCGTCCAGCAAAACGTCTACAACATGATCATCAAGCAGATTTATTTCATCAACATATAAAATATTACGATTAGCCTGCGCTAAAATGCCGGCCTCAAATTTTTTCTCACCATGCTTAATGGCATGTTCAATATCCAAGGTCCCCACAACACGATCTTCAGTCGCACTTACAGGCAACTCTACAACGCGCATTTTTACCGAGTCGGCCGCAAAAATATTTTCCTTGCTATATTTTAAAGAACAATCTTCACATAACAAATTCGGCTGCACTGGATCACAATGAAATTTACAGCCATGAACTGTTTCCATCGCCGGTAGTAATTCTGCCAAAGCACGTACTGCAGTCGATTTAGCAGTACCTTTTTCACCCTTTATCAAAACGCCGCCTAAGGCCGGATTAATAACGTTCAAAATCAGTGACATCTTCATATCTTCTTGTCCTACAATCGCTGTAAACGGATATACTGCTGCTCTCTTCACTATGATTCCTCCTAAAATCCTAAATATCAGTAATTTGTATCCATAAGAAAAAAATTACAATTAATTTACTATATTATACTAAACCATATACTACGTATATAGTCAAATTTTAGATTTTTATAATTTCAAACTCATCTGACAAAATTTCGCCCGATCGTTCGTCCCAGTCCAGCAATAAAACAGCCTGTTCACCACTATAGCTTAGTTTCGTTTTTCCTTTTTCGATGGCGACGCTTTGTCCTATAGTCATATCCATCCATTCAGTTGCTCCTGTTTGATTGCAAACCAGCATTGGCAACCCAGTAACCTCAGAACATTTTTCCCACGCTCCTAAAGGGTTTCCGCAAACTTCTGTCGGTGGCCAAGCAGCAATGTCAATAATTATCTGTGCACCTTTTTTCTGCATTTCCTGTGCATGATCACTATACCAGGCGTCAGCGCATACAAGAGCCCCTACTTTAATAGTTCCGCAATTTACAGGCTCTAAAGCACTAGCCTTTTGTGCCCATGCTTCGGCCCCTATACCATGCGAAATGAGTTTACGATGTTTGCCACAAATACTACCATCCGGAGCAAAAACAATGCAGGAATTAAAATTACACTTCAATTCACTATCATACTCACCGCTTCCTAAAAATAAAAATAAACCGTAGGCCTTTACCAGCGCCAACAATTTATTAAGCTTTACCGAAGGTTGCTGCTCTACTTGCGCAGCAGGATTGAGCTTATAAAAGTAATATCCCTGCACAGCTGTTTCAGGAGTAATTACCCACTGCGCGCCATTGTCGGCCGCAATACGTACTGCTTTTTCCAAAAGTTTTATATTCCTGCTCTCAGGCCCTTGGCTGATCTCTAAATGACATAATGCAATTTTCATAGTTACTCCTCACTAGATTTTTGGGGATACATAGCTTTTGCTAAACCTTCTACAGCATCAACAGTATATTGCGAAATAGACAAACAACAATAGTAACAGGCAAATTACTTTTAAAATAATATTTTCATCTTGTTCAAAATATTTTTTCATCAATTAACATCAACCTTTAAAATTGCATATGAACCGAAGGATGCACTTCGGTTCATATGCTGTGTTTTTAATTATGTTAGAAAGTATATTCCATACCTACAAGGAAGGAGCGTCCTGCCATTGAAAAAGAATACTTACCATTAGAAATACCACCCGTTTCAGCATAAGAAACATTAGTTAGATTATATGCTTTAGCATATATCTTATAATCTTTTTGAACTTCATATTGCAAGGAAAAATCCAAAGTCAAATACTTAGAATCTACATATTTACTTTTATCAGCACCACTCGCACCACGCCCATACAATTCTACATCCCATTTATCTTTATTAAAGCCTACACCTATTTTGTACTGATTAGGCGGAACATTAACATCACGTTTAAATCCACTACCATCTTTATTATCTTCTTCGACTTTTACATAAGTATAACTGCCGTTAATTGAGAACTCATCTGTTAGCTTATGTTTGACATTAAACTCCATCCCGCGTTTTTTCTGCTTAGCAACATTGGATACAGCCCAGTCACCGCTACTATTATTAGAATCAACAGCCGCCCATTTAATAGCATCATCTAATGCACTATAAAAAGCATTTATGCCAACTTGAGTTTTATCATTGATTTTAGTATCATAGCCAATTGTCCAAACATCACCTGTTTCAGGTTTTAAATTTGGATTTCCTACCATAGCTCCTGACCAAGCACTAGGAGGAGAGTAATAGAATAAGTCATTGGCCTGTGGAGCATTAAATACTTGCCCCCAAGAAATATAGGCATGACTATCTTCATCAAATTTTTTATTAATAGCCAGGCTTGCAGTAGTCTTATTTCCAAAATAATTATGTTTATCATATCTAATACCGGCATTTAGAAGCCATGAATCAGCAAAAGCCCAGCTATCTTGTACATAAACAGCTTTATTATGGATTTTGGCAATTTTGCCGCCATATGTACCAGGATTATTTACCTCAGATTCTCGCCAATCAGCACCAACGACTAATTTATTATTCTTTGATAATTCCCAAGTTTGTTGAATTTCAACACCATCTTTTGTTTCGTAATAGTTGCTATCACTATTATTGTCATAATGATGTCCGTTGTAATAATTTCTATATACTTGAATAAACCCAGGATTTTTTTCTCCGCGTCCCCATTCAAACTTACCAGAAATATTATTATTTAAATCAGTACCGAAAGCTTTTGTATATACGCTATTCCATCCACCTAATCCTGGAGCATAATACGGTTTTCCGCCGTCTTTAAACGAATGTTCAAAATATAAAGTTGCTAATTTATCATCTCCAATTTCCTGATCAACTTTTATTGTGGCGCCAGTTATAATATTTGAAGAATTAGGCCATTTTACATTGTCTCCAGAATCAGCCTCTTTATATTTTGTATAATTTTGTTTTTGTTTATTTACTGTTGCAATAACACCAGTTTTACCTTCTTTGGCACTTACCAAAGCACTGTAGTTTTGTGTTCCCCATGATCCTGTATTTACATTGATTTTAGCATAATTTTTGCGAGCACTTTTAGTAATAATGTTGATGACGCCACCAACTGCATCAGAACCGTATAATGACGAACCTGCTCCCTTTAAAATCTCAACTTTCTCAATAAAATCAGGAGCTGGTAAATTAGTCATGTCAAACCCTGATCTTCCAGATGTTCCCTTATCTTGATTGAGTCGGCGACCGTCAACCATAATCAATACTCTATCATCACCATTTAAATAAACATGTTGATCCCCACCTAAGAAACCACTACGTTTCACTATTACCCCAGGAACATTTTCCAAAGCTTCACTAACACTTTGATAATTTCTCTTTTCAAATTCTTCGGCCGTTATCACAGATACATTAGCTGGAGTATCCACCAACTTATTTTCTATACGCGTAGCCGTTACAACATATTCGTCCAACATAAACTGCTGCGGTTCTTCAGCATGTACTGTAGTGCCCCCCCAGATGACACTCCCAGTTATAAGTGCTGTCATCAGTGCACTTTTACTCAAACTCTTTTTCAACATCCTCAACATTCCCTTCCAACTTTTATTATTTTATAGAAAAATCATCTGCGTCCAATCTCTCATGGTCACGCAAATAATTGATCTAACAAACAAAAATGCCTTCCTCCTGCAAAGGAGAAAGGCAAAAAACACCAAAGTTAAAAAGCTTAGGCGTAACCTTCCCATCACTCGCAGGAATACTACTTTACTAAAACAGGCAGTTCTTCTGGCTCAGATTCATTGCATTACTGCACCTTCCCAAGGTCTTTCCTCAGTGGCATTCGCAGTTAGCTCGTCTTTACAGCGGCGGGACCGCATCGGCTTATACCGATTTATCTATTAAGCTTACGCACCTGTTTTTATTATTCAGTTATTAAAATTAAATACTACTTATTACCTTGCTTATATGATATAATATCTTACATGCCCATATAATAAACTATATAGTGGCTATATTGTCAACAATTTCGTTATATTAATTTATATATAATTATTGCCAAGGAGTATGTAAATGTTTAAAACAACACAAGATTTTTTTACTGCCGGTGAATTAGCAACACTTTTTAATATTCCTAAACAAACGTTACTCTATTATGATCGAATTGGGCTTTTAGTACCTGAATTTATAGCCGAAAACGGCTACCGTCATTATTCTTTGACACAATATTTGATTTTAGAAATTGTGGTTAATTTAAGGAAATTAGATATACCAATTTCTGAAATTAAATATTATCTTGATCACAAAAATTCAGTGAGTTTTAAAAACCTTATTGACAAACGAAGTCGTGAATGTGATGAAATTATCAATAAAAACCTTAAAATCAAACATAGTCTCCGATTTGTTAATAAGCTTTTAAGTAATATTGAAGATGTTCATTTAAACAATATAACATTAGAAATACAAGATGAAAAAACTCTTTTCATCAGCGACTTGTCGTCAATAAAGATTGGTAAACAACGTCTCGAAACAATGGCAAAACATAACCAAAAAGCTTTTGGCAAAAAGCATTTCAAAGAAAAGTCTGTTGGTTGGATCGTAGATCAAAAAAAATTTTTAAAAGGTGAAGCAAGTAATTCACTGGCATTTTTTACAACTGTAGGACATCCAGAAAATATTAGCAAGGATCATGTCATCCTTCCACAAGGTCTTTACTTAAGTATTTATTTTAAAGGAACTTATCATAAAAACGCATTATTTATTTCAGAGAAAATTGCTTCCTTCCTCTCGCGTAATCAGTTACAACCTTTAAGCAATATTTATGTTCTGCCTTTAAAAAACCATTGGCTAACATCTGATCCAGAAGAATATATAAACCAAATTTTATTACAAGTTAAATATGAAGAGTAAATGTGCTTATTTTAAAAAGTACCTTTACTCTTTTTTATTTATATTTTTCTTACATACCTGCCACTGAAATATGGCAGTTTTCTGGTTGTTTAAATAACGCACCGTAAGCAGCACGAGCCACTTCCTGAACTCCAAATACTATGTCCTGTGACGAGTTATAAATATAGCCCTCCTGTGGATAAAAAAGCTGTTTTTCTTTGACCGCAGTCAGCGTTTGCAGCGCTGGATCTTCTAAAAATTCCCGGTTATATTTATTGATATCAAAAGTATTATGATCATTATAGACAGGCATAATCAAAATATCAGGATTGATAGCAACCAGCATCTCTTTAGTAAGCTGCTGCCCATTATGCAAACCAACTGCTGATACACCGTTTATGACACCGGCATATTGACAGATATCATCAAAAGTACAGCCTTTGCCGCCATAAGACGTCATTAAAGATATCAAAACTATTTTTTTACGTTCTTCGGGTTTGATGTTATCTATTTTAGTTTTTATTTCTGATAATTTAGTGTCCATCATGGCAATAAGCTGCGTTCCTTTAGCCGCTTCTCCTATACCCCCGGCAATTGTTTTGATGTTATCTTTGACATCGTTTATACTTTTGGGACCCTTAACAACTATTGTTTTAATCCCTAATTCACGTAGATTATCTACAATTTCAGCTTTGCCCCAATTATAAACAAAAACAAGATCCGGTTTTAATGCTAAAACTTCTTCCGCTGAAGGATTTTTTATTTTTCGTTGTATTTTTTGCGCTTTTGTAACTATATTAGAACTTGCAGGATCATCTGCCAATGCATTAACAGCAATCAATCTATCTTCCGGCAGCATCCCCAGCACAATACTATCCAGTCCCATAGCAAGTGTCAGTATACGTGTAGGCTTATGCGCCAACATAACTCTTGTCCCCTGATCATCGATTACTTCATAAGCACCAGCTTGAATGTTGGGACCACTTTCTCTGCTGCAGCCGCAAACTAAAGTAACCAAAAGCATCAAACTTAGCAGACAAAAGTTATTTAAAAACTTTCCTGACATAATTTTCAGTCCTTTTTAACTTTATCGTTAACTATATTAACAAACAGCTCACTCCATGCTTCCATCATGGATTCCACTGCAATTGAACGTAAAACTCTGCTTTCGGCATCATATCCAGCAGCAATATCGGCCAATATTTTTTCTGCCGCAACCAGCACTTCATCTTTACCCAACAGTCCCCATAAAAATTGATCCAATAAATGTACATACAACGATGTAGCAGTAAGCATTAACGGCTCTTTAGCCAGCGATTCAGCTGTTTCTAAAAATTCCGGTTTCAGCACCGTAACAGCAGCCTGCTCCTGGTATAATTGCCAGACGCTTTGCGTGGTTACCTTAAATCTTTTTAAGCGTTTAAAAACATTATGCTGTGCTTCGGGATTTAGTCCCGATTGTTTTGACAGTGCGGCTTTTACGGCCTTGGTAACTGTTTTACCGATCAGTTCTCCCATTTTAGAATGTTTCCCAGCACCTTCAAGATAAATCTCTGCTTCAGTATTGGCAATAATGATCGTTTGGTCTGTACCTGAACCAGTAGCCAACCCAGTAGAATAATTACTGCCGGCAAGCAATTCCTGAATAGCGGCAGTTTTTGCTTCCGTACAGGTAACGAGTGCTCTTGCAAGAGTTCCAGGCGGCATATCGGCATCAAGTACCAATATAATGTTGATGGTGCCAAGTTTATCGGGCTTCTCGATAGGTTTATAATAATCCGCCGGATCACCTACTCTGCCACCATTAGTTTCGATGCCGCCGGTCACGATAGCTGTTACAGTCAGTTCTTTATACTTCAACGACTCGATCGCTACGTTTTCCATATCGGCAGCAGTACCCATACCTGTAACCATATCCGGATCTAGACCTATTCTTTTGGCTAATATCTGCATATGCTCGGTATAAGTGTCAGCCAGCATTTCACAGGGCATACCTGAACCTACTTTGCCATCATGGTTAAAAACAGCCTGAAAATTTTCGTGATAGCCACCATTAAATACCGATGTACTGAGAACTTTTCTGGCGCCTTTAAAAAATAGTACAATGCTTTTTTCATAGCGATATGCTATATCGCCTGTTGATACCGTATATAATTTCATTTCAACACAACTCCTATAAAAAAAGTGTCTTCCTGCATAAGCAGGAAGACACTAATGTTTTTAATTCCGATTTCATCGGCCATTAATCTCAATCCTATCGCTCGTAGGGTCTTTAGAGATCGTAAATAGCTGCTTTTAGGGGTCAACACCCCCAGGCGACGGGATCGCGGTTTAAAATAAACACTTTACAGCCTATTATTCAATTTTAGTGATGTCCGCAACCGCCAGTTGCTTCACCAGCCATAATTTTTCTGTACAGTTCATGTGCTTCTTCGCTGCTTTTACCTGCGGCCAAAGCTTTTTGTGCATGGATAACTGCACTACGGTATTTGGCATGCGGGCCATCAGTCGGTAATTTTTCGACATCTTTAATGTCAAATTCCATTACTTTTTTAAAAATGGCATGGATCTCTTCAGTAGACTTGCCTGCAGCTTTAGCCGCCTCAACATGTTTCATAGCGCTTTCATAACGATGTTTAGCATGAGGAGTATCGGGCAATTCGTATTTCGGATGTTCTTTACAAGTCATTTCAATCACCTCTTAATAAATTCTTATTGGACTTTGTTATTATTTTAGACTATATACCTGTCATATAGTCAAGTGTTTTAGTTACTTTTTATTTGTGCGATCGATGCTCTTTTCAAAGCACATTCGCTTAGATAGGCCTCTTTAACGCCACTGCCATACCAACGGGCAAAGCAGCCACCTCCGCACAGCTTAAAATCATCGCACTTTTTGCAAAAATCCATTGAGTCTCTGATTTGCTCCTGAACTTTTTTTACTAAAAGAATCTCTAATCCCTCAGCAACATTGCCAATGTAAAAATCGCTGTGTCCCACAAGCGAAGAACAGGCATAAATATCGCCTTTAGCATCTACAAAAGCTGCTTCTCCGTTCATGGCATAACAATGGCCAAATTCATGAGAGGAGTCGGCACAAAGTATTTTAACGCGTTCCTGCTGAGCAAAATGGATTTTATAACCTGTCAACCTGGCCAGTTGCTTACCCCGCTCATAAACCTGCTCCATCGCCTGCAGCATAGCGACTTCAGAAGGCGGCTGCAAGGAAGACCCACGCCCCTGACCACGCAGAAGGTCAAAGCCGATCCTGCGAATATTGCCTATGAAGTAGGCGAACTCTACGATTCCAGCCAGTTCACTGACGTTTTCATCTGTTACCACACATGTGATACCGGCAGCGATATTATTGCGCTTTAAAACTTCAAGCCCCTGTAAGATACTATCAGTAGCACCTTCACCAGTTTTTGTCAGCCGCAGTTTATCATTCACTTTAGGTCTGCCGTCTAAGCTGACACCGATAGCTACTTTGTCTTTAAATAAATATCTGGCTATATCATCTGTCAACAATGATCCATTGGTTTGGATCTGCATCACCGCCGGCAAACTGTTTTGCTGCACATAGCTTACTACTGCTTTAAGGCATTCAAAGTTCAGCAGCGGCTCCCCGCCGCTGAATTGAATGACAAATTTTTCACCGCTTTGTGCCGCCAGCTTTACCGCCATGATGGCAGTGGCTTCTGACATTTTACCTTCATTATGTTCAGAAGCGTAGCAGTATTTACAGGCAAAATTACACTGGCCTGTTAAACTTAAAACCAGCATTTTTATTTTAGGATTGTTCATCACCGCGTTCCTCTAATTCACCTTCAACCGATAAATATAGTTTCTGCAATTCAGTTTTGGTTTCAGCTTTGGCGTTCCATAAACCACGCTGTTCTGCTTCCAACAATATTTCGGCCATACGCTGCAAGGCCCAGGGGTTAACATCGCGCAGCCACTCCTGAACTTTTGGATCGAAGGTATATTTTTCTGCATATTTTTCGTACATCCAATCTTCCATCACCGCACTGGTGGCATCCCATTGGAAGCTGTGTGCTATATAATTTGCCATATCGGCAGCTCCTTTATAGCCGTGTTTCATCATTCCTTCGATAAACTTAGGATTGACAGCTTCACTGCGGAAGATACGTTTTGCCTCTTCCTGTACACTGTGCATCACTACCTTGCTTTTATCGGTGCTGTCACCACAATATGAACGAGGTGCCAAGCCCTTAATGCTGCGTACAGCCGCGATCATGCCGCCATGATAAGCATTATAGTCGTCAGAACTAAGCATATTGGTTTCGTGATTATCTTCATTTTTGATAGTGACATCCAAGCTACCCATACGTTTACGGAACTGCTGTGGTAAAAATTCACCTCTTGTTTTGCCGCCGTAAGCGTGCGCTCCCCAACGAACATAGACATCGGCAATATCGTCGATACTTTCCCAGTTTTTCGCTTCTAAAAGCGCCGCTACTCCGGCACCGTATACACCTTGTTCGTCGCCAAAAATACGAAATGATGCCTGCCTCCAGGCGTCTTCCCGGGTCATGCCTTCCGCCTCAAGTTCCTGGCTGTCGCTAAGTAAATGTTTGCGTACATAGTTTTGTTCAATATCCTCATCAAGTTCACCGACTAATAACACAGCTTTATCAAGCAGCTCCATAACGCTGGGCATAGTATCTCTGAACAAGCCACTGATCCTTGCAGTAACATCGATGCGCGGGCGTTTTAATTCCATCAGCGGAATGACTTCCAAGCCAATGACCCTCTGACTGCCATGCTGCCACTGCGGACGCACACCTAAAAGATATAAAAATTCAGCCACACACTGGCCGTGGCTGCGCATATTGGCACCCGACCACAAAACTATACCTACGCTTTCAGGATAACGACCTTCCTCGTCAATATAGCGCTCGACGACCTGATCACCTAGGGTTTTACCAAGTTCCCAGGCAGCCGGTGTTGGCAGGTTGCGTGGATCGATACCATAAAAATTGCGGCCGGTAGGCAAAAGGTCGGCACCGCCACTGCTGGGTGCACCAGACGGGCCCGGTTCTATATACTGTCCTTCCAGTCCCCGCAGCAGGTTTTCCCGCTCCTGCGTCGTCAGCATCAAATTGGGATAAATACTCTGGCAAATATAACCGCAAATTTGCCGAAGATCATTTTTGAACTCTATGCTGCTTTCCTGAACCCATGTAAGAGTTTCTATGGCTTCAAATCGTTCTACCGTAAAATCGTTGGCAATCAAAAGTCTGATCACTTCCCGGCAGCGTTCACGCAGCTTATCTATTAAAGCGCCATAAGTAATATTGAGCGGCTCATAGATAAGGCTGCTGTTTTCAAGCAATTCATAATAATCAAAGCCGTAGCAGCTTGCCAGCACCTGCATCAGCGACGGTACATCACCGTTTTCAAGCCTCGTCAACAGCAGCAGATATTCCAGCAGATTATCATCCTGAGGGGGCTGCCCTAAAATATGCAAACCGATACGTACCTGCATATTTTTTAAATCAGTAATATAGTTATGCAGAGCAAGTACATAATCACTAAAGGGATTTTCTGCATCATATAGCACTTCATCCTGCAAATTGGCCTGCTCAACTTTTTCTATAATAAGAGTTTGCAGCTTTTCCAAATTTTCTGGTTGAGTAGTTTCAAAATGACAATATTCATCCATCAATTTTTCAAGTTCTTCCACTTCATCATAGACGCCGGCATCAGTCATCGGTGGCGGCAGGTGCTCGATCAGGCAAGCTGCACCGCGCCTTTTAGCCTGTATACCTTCACCTGTAATAGTGATGAGGTAAGGATAAATATTGGGCAGATCCCCTAACGCGATATCGGAATAGCAGGTATTATTGAGACCTGCGTTTTTACCTGGCAGCCATTCCAGCGAACCGTGCGTGCCGACATGAACTACTGCATCGACTTGCCAAATATCCCGGATCCAATGGTAAAAGCCAAGATAATGATGTGTAGGGGCACAGAACGGAGAATGGTATATTTTGCTGGGGTCTTCGCCAAAACCACGCGGAGGCTGTACTGTTACAAAAACATTGCCGTTCATAGTTCCCGGAACCAGCAAATCACCATCATAGTTCATAACCTGACCAGGAGCTTCCCCCCAATCTTTTATCAGCTGTGCCTGGATCTCAGGCTCTTGCTGTTCAAAGAACTTTTTATACGCACTGCCGCTCAATTTATTAGCTGCGGCCAATTGTTTTTCCGTCAACATCGCTCTGTCATTAGTTGCATTTGCCGTCAGTTCGTTGATAAAAGCCTTACCGTCATCGGGGATAGTATCTACTTTATAACCGCGTTCCTGCAGCGCCTGCAGCACTAATCTGATACTCTCGATGGTATCAAGGCCTACCGCGCTGCCAATATTGGAGTTTCGGGGCGGATAATTGTGGAAAATGATCGCAACTTTTTTATCGGCATTCTTTTTGCGGCGCAAAGACGCCCACTTGCGAGCTTTATTGACCATGCGTACGATACGTTCGTTAATAGGCAAATAGCGTACGTCACCGTTTTCAAGCAGTTTCTTGTTAGCAATGGGAACACCATGTATAGCGCCGTCAAACTCGGGCATTGTAACGCTTATGGAAATTTCCATATCATTCATACCTTCCAGATTATCGCGCCATTCTTCATAGGGTGTAAGTAAAGTATAGGCTTGCAATACAGGCACATTCCATTTTTTCAAAAACTCAAGTGTCATGGACCGCGCGCCTGTTAAAGAAAATTTCATCGTATTTATGAAAGCATCAATTGCCGCTACGCCATTTTCACAGAAATAGTCTTCAAAAATCTTGATCAGGCTTGGCATCCCCAGCTCCAGCACAGGCATACCATTACTAAAAACACAAATCGCGTTCATTCCCTGATTTTCGATTTCTTTGATTAGGGCGGTTTGATAAGTAAGATCACCCCACACCCATTCGTCGCGATAGAATAAAACACCGACCGTAGGTTTTTGCGGGTCACAGAAGTCTTTTTTATAGGCGGTTAAATCAGTATAAACCAGTTTTGCTTCAGGGTGATAGATAGCGCTCCAGTGCATAGAGTCAGGCACTTCATAATCAGTGCGGCTATTTATAACGCCGTCAGCACACAAAAGTAGATTGCGGTAATTTTTCATACCGCTGTATAAAGCGTAGGCCTTCAATTTCGCTACATCATCTACAGAAATACCGCTTACGATCTCATTTTCATCAGTACCTGCCGCATCTATATAATGGCGCAGTTTACTTTTTTTGAGAAATTGCAGCAGTTTTTTAAAGAATGGCGTATCCAGGCCTGCCCCCATCCACTTGACCAAGAGGATATCGGCATCAGCCAACAGCTTCTGCCAGTCCTCATTCCAAACTGTACTATCCGTAAGTTTTACACAAGCCGAATCGCTGCCCAACAATTTTTCCTGTTGCAGCTGTTCCAACGCTGCCTGCATCATCGCCCAGCGTCTATCAACATTGCTTAAAAATACTACTTTACTCATATTTTTCCTCCCTGCTCATATCATTAAAAAACCTGTTTTTGCATGCGCCGCAATAAATACAGGAAATATGGTGTGCCTAAAAGCGCTGTCATAATGCCGACTCTGACTTCTGCCGGCGGAATAATGATACGTCCAAGCGAATCGCAGATAACCAGAAATGCAGCTCCGGCCAGCGCGCTGGCTAGCAATAACACACGATGGTCAGGTCCAACGATCATCCGCATCATATGCGGTACTACCAAACCGACGAAACCTATATTACCACTAACGCAAACTGATGTAGCAGTTGTCATCGCCGCTACAAACAATAGCCCCATTCGAAACGGTAAAACCGGCATACCAACGGCTTTCGCTTCCGTTTCACCAAGCACCAGAACATTTAAATGCCGAGCTAAAGCCAGCATTACAACTATACCGATGCTAACCGGACCTATGGCCATATAAACGTGCTCCCAGCGGCGGTAATCAAGCCCGCCCACCATCCAGAATAAATATTGCTGCAACTTCTGCTCGTTCATAAAAGTGAGCAAGCCTGAGGTTACCGCACCAAGCAGCATACCTACCGCCACACCGGCCAGCAGCAAAGTCATAACAGGTATTTTGCCGTTGCGCATGGCCAAAAACACCGTTAAAGCAACAGCACATACCGATCCGCAAAAGGCGAATGCCGGCATCACAAACATACTTTCTGTCGCCCAGCCTAAAGCAATCGAAAGCACCGCGCCTGTAGCAGCACCGCTGGAAACGCCTATGATGCCCGGCTCTGCCAGAGGGTTGCTGAATATACCCTGCATAACAGCACCCGATATACCTAAAGCCGCACCAACCAAAAGGCCTACTACCATACGTGGCATTCTGATATACCAGACAACTGCCATCTGTTCCTGCGTAAAGTCGGCTTTATCAATAAATGGTAATCCCATTTGATAACCTATAGCCGATAAAGTATTATGCAGCGGTATTTTTATTTGGCCGCACGTCAACGATAGCCCCGCTACTACTAATAATACGATCATCATTAAAAAGATAAATTTTTTGCCAGATTTTTTGTTAAACAAAATCATTCCCCCTTGGCAAACAGTTCCGGATAAACAGCTTTGGCCACAGCTTCTATGCTATCTGCAACATGCTGCGACGCTACGTAACGGTATCTGTCAGAAACAAATTCCAAGCGCTTATTTTTTACTGCTTTAATATTTTTAAAAGCAGGATCATTAGCTACCTGAGCCGCGTATTCCTGTACATCGTTATTGGATTCAAAATTCCAGGTAGGCAATAAAAACACATCAGGGTCGATCTCGATGATTCTTTCTTTGGATAAAGAATTGCTGCCCTGGTCAAGACCTGCTTCAGCAGCACCATTGCGTACATGGGCATATTTAAAGATATCATCCAGCAGATTATCTTTGCGACCAATCGCACCAATAAAAGAGAACGCCATTACTACTTTTTCCTGCTCTTTAGGGATAGCTTGCAGCTTGTTTTCCAGTACTGCCAATTTTTTATCCATTTTAGCCACCAGTGCCTGTCCCTTTTCGGCTTCGCCTGCTGCAGCCGCAACGCCCAACACCTTTTGCCGCATGGCAGTAACTGTTTTAGGACTACCGGCAACATAAACCGGTATACCCATATCCTCCAGGTTTTTTACTAAAGAATCAGCAGTAGCTACTGACACGAACACTAAATCTGGTCGCAGGGCAACTATCGCTTCGGTGTTTTCACCCACCTTGCTGCCTACTACTGACGCCTGCTCCTTCGTAATAAATGTTATTTCGGGATCACCCGCCCATTTACTAAAAGCTTTAATACGGTCTAAGGCAACCACCTCAGCTAAAATCTCGTCAGTCCCATAAGTCGCCGAAACGATACGTACAGGCTTTTTGGGTAAATTTACCTGTCGCCCTTTATCATCAGTCACACTATAGGAAGTTGCATTATTTTTAGTTATTGTTTCATTTTTGGCCATGCAGCCGTTAAGCAAAAATAACGCTGCCACTAATAAAATAGCTGTTAATCTTTTCATCACAAGGCACTCCTAATACAGTAAATGTGATCTTATTTTCAGGTTCCACAGCCGCTGCAACATATGCCCGGCACCACGGATACCGGCAAATGGTACCGCCGCAAGCAACAATTCATCCTGTACCGGATAAGCAATATTGCAGGCATAAAAATGTTTATTCTCGCGCATCAAAACCGAACTTTCGCTACTGCTGCCAAGAATCAGCGCATTATCCGCCTGATGCAATAATTGTTCAATTTTTTTACTATCCTGAGCAGCGATCAATATTTCATCAGCTTCCTGTGGCATTGGTAACCGTTTAACCTGATTTTGACAAATAACTGTCAGCTTTTCTGTATCAGCCCATTCTTCCCGCAGGGCCTGTGCTATACACACCGCAGTACTCCCCGGTGCCGCTACAATGATTTTATCAAACCATAATTCTCCCCAGGTAACTCTGGCTTCATTGCTGGCAGATACAAGTTCTTCCGCCATTTTGGCACATTCTTCATATATACTACTAATATCAGTCGGCAATACTGCTGTAATTTTTTCCAGCCAGCGCAATGTTCCTTTGATCCCATAGGGCATACCTGCTACAACATAAGGAATATCATAACGTTCCTTTAAATATTTTGCCGTTTCCAGACCCAGTTCTTCATTGATAACTATATTAAGCTGCGCTGCCGGCACTTTTTGTAACGTGTCAAAATCACTATTGGCTCCCGGTACAGCTATAATCCTATAATCAACCGTTTCTAAAATCCTTTTTACTTCTTCAATATCGTTTTTTCCATTAAAATATGCCGTAGTACATCCCAACAAATTGACACCTAAACGACATTTTGTTTTGATTACAGGTAAATCCAGATACTGCCATAATCTAAGGCTGGCCTTACTGTATCCTTCTGCAAACCCTCCATTCAAGCCACCGCTGTCCATCCCAACTACAGGAAAGGGTAAGTCTGCTTTAGCAGCGATCCCCTCAATATCATCACCAATCAAACTAACGCTGCAGCTGTTTTCTATCAATAAAATAGAAGGCTGCCTGTTTTCGCAAATATATTCTAAAGCTTCAGTCAGGCATTCTTCCGTTCCATAAACAACTGCGTTGTTATCTGGCTGCGAACCATGGAAACGTTCACCTAACCTGCCGTTAGATTTTTCTAAATGCCGCAAAGCATAAAAATAACACCATAACGGCCCATTTACTAATACTTCAGCTCCTTTGATCCCTGTAAAAAAAGCGGCTGCGCCAGTAAGCGCACAGGTGTCTACTCTGCTGCACACATTGCCCCATTCTGCTTTTTCAGACATAGACGATACCCCCTTTTTGCCCGCGGCGGCATAACGTTTTATAAATACAATCCATAAATTCTATTTCACCGCTGACCCCTACCAAAGGCAGCATTGGCAAAAATATTTGCCGCAGTTCCTGATTATTCGTGATTTCATGCGTCGTTAAAACCAGGTCTGTGCTTTCTAAAAGCTGCTGTCCTTCGTCAGCACTTATAATGGGCAGCTGACATTGCGCTTGGATCGCTTCTGTCATAAGCTTTTTTTCTTTAGCACTATAATTGTCAAATAAAATGATAGCTTCTACCTCTAAACCAAGTCGCTGTAATGTTTCCAATACTCCACCCGGATGAAAATACATCAACATTCTGCCGATACAAACTACGCAGCGCTTCCCTTTAGTAACACGCTTTACTTGAGTGGCAAAATCCTCCAACCGCTTTTTCTCATTGGCGATAATCTGCTCAGCCAAAGCTTCCTGTTGTAGAAATTTGCCTAAATTCTGTAGCCAGCAAATGGTATTATCCCAACCAACTGGATAACTGCCTTGCAGATATGGTACCGAAAAGCGCTCTTGCAATAGCTGCGCTATTTTAGTTAACCCGGTAAATGTTTGCCCACGGCCACCCAAGATAATACTAAATGAAGCTGCCGTTAATTTAGGCAAATCGTAAATAGCGACATACCCGGGAAACTGCCCAATGACACGCAGCGAAAACCCTTCCAGTAAACGCGTTACTTCTTTGGCATAATGACCCCAGGGGCCACCATTATCGCCTAAAAGCAGCACTGTATTTTCCTCTTTCGGCTGTGGTTTTAAAAACCTTTCTACCAGTTGCTTCGCTACAGAAAAATACCCCTGGTAATATTCTCCATCCAAAAAACCATAGCAAGGTACCGTTATCACAGGCACAGCATATTTTTCTTCCGTTTCTTTACCAACAGCTTCAACATCATCGCCAATAACACCGGCAACACAGGAATTTGCTATTACCAGACATTGTGGCTGATAAGTATTGATTACATCATCAATGCAGGCGCGCAGCCTGTCGGCGCCACCAAAAATAGAATGTTTTTCCTGTAATAAGCTGGAAACTACCGGGATAGAAGAAATATTTTCATGGACACCATTTGCCAGCGCCCGATACTGCGAATTGATATCCATACTGCGGGCTACATGCGCGCAAGCTCTGGGGCTATGAAAAATGACGACAGCACCATTACTGTAAGCAACCGCCCGCCAAACACCCGGCATACTGCAACTGCAGCTTTTGGTTTTAGATAACATCCTTTTAGTCTTGATTGCCATAACTTGCCACCAGTTCCTCCAATTCTTCAAACGTCAGCGGTGTAGGTATTGATAATTCCTGATTACCAAAAATATCCTGTGCCAGCGTTCTATAAACTTCCGCCTGTTCGCAGTCCGGAGCATATTCGATAACAGTCTGCCTGTTATTCTCGGCCTTATTGACGATTACGTTACGTGGAATAAAAGCGATCAATTTTGTATTAAGACGTTTCGCAAACTCTGTCAGCAATGCGTGTTCATTAGGAGTATTACGGCTGTTACCGATAATACCGCCCAGCCTTACTTCACCTCTGGCTGCAAAACGCTTAACACCTTTGGCTATATTGTTGGCGGCATAAAGCGCCATCAATTCACCTGAGGATACTATATAAATATCGGTCGCATAACCTTCTCTGATCGGCACTGCAAAACCGCCGCAAACAACATCACCAAGCACGTCATACAAAATCAAATCTTCATCTTCTAAAACATCCAGTTCTTTTAATTTTTCTAATGCCACAATAATGCCGCGGCCAGCACAACCAACACCTGGTTCCGGACCACCTGCTTCAACACATTTTATGCCGTTAAAACCTTCGTGTACGATCTGTTCTGCTTTGATATCGTCTTCTGAGTCACGAACCAGATCTAGTACCGTTTGGCGGCAGATTTGTCCCAAAAGCAGTCTTGTTGAATCATTTTTGGGATCGCAGCCTATTTGGCACACTTTTTTACCCATTTTACTGAATGCTGCAGAAACATTAGCTGCCGTTGTGGATTTACCGATACCGCCTTTACCATAAAACGCAATTTTTTTCATCATCATTACCTCCATTTTAATTGCAACTAAAAAAGAACAGACTTCCCCTTACAAGGAAAGCTGTTCTTAAAAATATTTATAAAAAGCCAAATACTTTATCGCCGCCTTCCCATCTCTCGTGGGGAACGTACAAAGATCTGGCAGTTCTTCTGACTCTGATTCATTGCTGGCCTTACCTTCCCAGGCGTTTGCCCAGTGGTGTTTTAAGGTTCGCTCATCATTACAGCGACGGGATCGTATCGGGTTTACACCGATTTCTCTATTATGCGCAAGCGCACCAGATCCAACTATATGAAATTTTTATTTTACCAAGTCTACCGGCAGCAGCGCCGGCATACCATTACTGCAAACAAATTCGTCGGCTTCCACTTTAAAAACTTCTTTTAGCAGCTTAGCCGTCACTATCTCCTGCGGGTTACCTTCCGTTACCATACGCCCTTCTTTAATGACGGCTATATGATCGG
Source organism: uncultured Phascolarctobacterium sp. (assembly GCA_900544795.1). Taxonomy (GTDB): domain Bacteria; phylum Bacillota; class Negativicutes; order Acidaminococcales; family Acidaminococcaceae; genus Phascolarctobacterium. Next base: position 21,848 of record UQWM01000023.1, read on the forward strand.
AATACTGTACGGCGTGATTGATATCGTGGATCACCATCACTACCGTCAGCTGCAATTCACGGTTCAACTTATCCAGCAGCTGCATTACCTCTAACTGGTGGCAGATATCCAGATAAGTAGTAGGCTCGTCCAGCAGCAGTACCTGTGGCCGTTGTGCCAGCGCCATGGCTATCCAGGCCCGCTGACGCTCACCGCCTGACAGAGTGCTGAGCAAACGATGCTGCATTTCCAGCATATTAGTCTGCCCTAGCGCCCATTCTACATGAGCGTCATCTTCGGTGCTTTTACCGCCAAACCAACTGCGGTGGGGGAAGCGCCCCATTTCCACCAGGTCTTTAACTGTCAGATCGGCCGGTGATTGTGGCGCCTGCGTCAAGATAGCCAGTTTTTGAGCAAATTCGCGGTGACTGAACTTTTTTATATCCTCACCATTAAAGGTGACGTTACCCCGATAACAAGGCAAAATACGTGCCAAAGCCTTTAAGGTAGTGCTTTTACCACAGCCGTTAGGCCCAATGATAGCAGTTACCTTGCCTTCCGGCACCGACAGGCTCAGCTCTTCAATAATAATTTTATCAATAATACGGATAGTTATGCCGTTAGCCTGTAAAATACTCATCAGATCTCCCTCCTTAACAAAAACAGGAAGAAAGGAGCGCCAACAAAGGCCATGATGATGCCTACAGGCAGCTCGACCGGGGAAAAAACCACACGGGCAAAGGTGTCACTTAGGGTGACCACGGCAATGCCCAAAAGGCCTGACGCTGGCATCAGAAACCTGTAGTCAGACCCTATTATCAGCCGTGCCGCATGTGGAACGATCAGGCCAACAAAGCCTAGCAGGCCTACAACGCTGACCGCGCTTGCCGCCAGTAAAGCCGCCACCGCTGTCATAGCGATCCGTGTTACCTCTACGTTGACGCCTAAGCCACGAGCCATTTCGTCACCCAGCTGCAAAATATTAAGATAAGACGCACCGACAAAGGCCAGCAGCACTCCGACTATCGCATAAGGCAAAATAATACCAACATGCGGCCAACTGCGGGCAGCTAACCCGCCCACCATCCACATTAAAGCGCCATGGACACGGTCGCTGTAAAAAATCATTAAGCCCGAGATACCTGCGCTTAAAAATGCCGATACGGCAACACCGGCCAAAATAATACGCACCGGTTTGATGCCGTTTTTCCAGGCTAAAATATAAATACATACTGCAGCCAACATCGCGCCTATAAAGGCTGCCGGTGTAATCAAATATTCTAAAGTCGGGAACAGGATCATGATCGTGACACCTGCCAAGCCTGCGCCACTGGAAATACCAATAATATGCGGATCGGCCAGCGGATTACGCATAACAGCCTGTAAAACAGCGCCGGCAATGGCAAGATTAACACCTACCAAGGCACCAACTATCGTCCGTGGCATCCTGATATTCCAAATGATCTGGCTTTGCGGCTCTAAAGTCGGATTAGACAATATGTTAATGATCTGCGCCAGACTGATATCGGCAGAACCTTTGGTAAGGCTCAAAAATGCGCCGATAAACGCCAGCATGGCAAAAGCAGCCATGACGATAAGCCGCCAGGCTGTACGTGAAATGCCAAATCTTTCAATTCTTTCTAAAGCGTCTGCCTGCTTATTTGTCATCCTTATAGACCTCGGGGTATACAGTTTTTGCCATATATTTTACAGCGTCCGGATAATTCAGCCCGGGATTCAATAAAAATAATCTTTCGGGCAGCAGATAAACCTTATCATTCCTCACTGCTTCCAACGCAGCCCAGGCAGGATTGCTTTTGACATCGGCACGCAGACGGTTTTCGATCTCTTCACTGTCGCCCATAAAAGTAATAAAAATGATTTCCGGGTTTTTCTCAACCAGAGCTTCCATACTATAGGGCGTTTTTTCGGGTTTACCCTTGATAGGCGTAGCGCCCACGGCCACATTTTTAAACCCCAGCATTTTAGCGATGCAGCCTGCTATACTGTTATCCAGCTCTACCGTAACGCTGGACGGGGTAGCGTGCATGATAACCACGTGTTTTTCTTCGCGCGGCAGTTTATCAGTAACGGCTTTTACCTGTTGATCCAGCTTGGCCGCAACGGCTTCACCTTTTTCCGGCACACCGTAAATCTTACCCATCAAAACCAGCTTTTCCTTTACTTCATCGTAAGTTTTAGGATTGATGGCGATAACGGGGATCTTATTTGATTCTAAAAGAGGTAAAAATTTCTCGTGCTGATTTTTATTGGCGATCACCAAATCAGGCTTTAATCCGATCAGGCTTTCCATATTGATATTATAAACAAATCCCACTTCAGGCACGTTTTTCATAGCTTCCGGCATCTCGCCGATTTTTGAAGACGCGCGGCCAACAATTTTACCGCCGACAGCGTCGATCATATTCAAATACGAAGTAGCAAGGCTCACAACACGTTCAGGCCGTTTTTCCAAAACGACGGTACGTCCTGTATCGTCAACAACAGTCAAAAATGCTTTATCATTAGCAGCTGGTTTGGCAGTATCTGCTGCTGGGCCACAGCCACTGAATATAGTCAGGCACAATGCAGATACAAGTGCCGCTTTTAAGATTTTTTTCATCGCTCTCTCCCTGAAAAATTAAGAAAGCCTCCTAACGTCAGTTATCGTCAGAGGCACTCGTAACGTCTTATTGATTACCGTTTCATAATAGCATATATTACTACCAGCGTCAAGGAAGTTCGCTTGTTAAGCGCCATTTACTTTGTTATAATGCAAAGAGGAAACGGAGGTTTTATTGTATGATAATAAATGAATTGATTGCCCGTATCAATGTTCTGGCTCAAAAAAAACGCAGCGAAGGTTTAACTGAGGCAGAAGAGTGCGAGCAGAAAACATTATATAAAGAATATCTGGGCTTTATCCGAGGGCAGGTCAAGCAGCAGCTTGATAAGATAGAAATTGTCGACGAACTGCCGCCCCAGCACTGATATGGCATTTGATTTTAAAGCAACCATATTCTATGAAGACGCGTATCTGCTGATCGTTAATAAACCGGCCGGTATGCTGGTCCATCCCACTGTTAAAGAAGATGGCAGTACACTTTATAATTATGTGGGCCGTTACTATGCCAAGCAAGGACTTGCGCATAATATCCACCCTGTGTCGCGCTTGGATCGCAATACTTCGGGCCTTGTTATTTTTGCCAAAGAACCACAGATCCAATTTTTGCTGTCTAAACAAGAGGTCTGCAAAAAATATTTAGCTGTCGTTACAGGCATCTTACCATCTGACAGCGGCTGTATCGAAGCGCCGATAGCCCGCAAGGAAGGCAGCATCATCGAACGCTGCGTAGACCCAAGCGGCAAATATGCCCGCACCGATTATAAACTGATCAGCCATCACGGTGATTTAAGTTTACTGGAAGTACAGCTCCATACAGGCCGCACCCATCAAATACGCGTCCATATGGCCCACATCGGCTGTCCCCTCTGTAATGATAATCTTTACGGAACGCCGGGGCCTCAAAGCCGCCATGCTCTACATGCTTTTTACTTGGGATTTAGGCATCCGGTAACAGATAATTTTTTAGAAATTTCCTGCGCTTTGCCCAACGATCTTTTAAAAATTATATACTATTAAAGTATAGAGTATGCTATAATTAAAACACAATAACAGACAAAAAGGAGGCTATCCTATGCCACTAGTAACATCTACCGAAATGTTCAAAAAAGCTTATGAAGGCCATTATGCTGTAGGTGCTTTCAACGTTAACAACATGGAAATCATTCAAGGTATCGTCGAAGCTGCACGTAATGAAAAATCTCCTTTGATTTTACAGGTTTCAGCCGGTGCCCGCAAATATGCCAATCATATTTATCTGATGAAACTGGTTGAAGCCGCTATCGAAGATACCGGCCTGCCTATCTGCCTGCATCTTGATCATGGTGAAGACTTTGAAATCTGTAAAGCCTGTGTTGACGGCGGTTTCACCTCCGTTATGATCGACGGCTCCAAACATTCTTTTGAAGAAAATATCGAACTTACCAAACGTGTTGTTGACTACGCCCATAACAAAGGCGTTGTTGTTGAAGCCGAGCTGGGCCGTTTAGCCGGCGTTGAAGACGCTGTTAAGGTAAATACAAAAGACGCCACCTACACTGATCCTGACCAGGCTGTAGAATTTGTTGAACGTACCGGCGTTGACTCTTTGGCTATCGCTATCGGCACCAGCCACGGCGCTTACAAATTCAAAGGCGATCCGGAGCTTGATTTTGCCCGTTTGGAAACAATCACCAAATTGCTGCCCGGCTTCCCGCTGGTATTGCACGGTGCTTCTACCGTTATCCCCTCTTTTGTTGAAGAATGTAACAAATACGGCGGCAAACTTGATGGCGCTCAGGGCGTTCCCGAGGCTATGCTGCTGCAGGCAGGTACTTACGGCGTCTGCAAGATCAATATCGACACTGATCTGCGCTTGGCAATGACAGCTTCTATTCGCAAGCATTTAGCTACTAACCCTGCTGATTTTGACCCGCGCCAATATTTAAAACCTGCCCGTGAAGCTATTAAACAAATGGTAGCTCACAAAATGCGCGACGTACTCAACAGCTCTAACAGACTGTAAAACCAACAAACTACCCCTGTAGGCTTCGCTGCTTACGGGGGTTTCTTTTTGCAACTTTTACAACTGCTAAACAAAAACTCCCGCTCAAAAGAGCGGGAGTTTTACATTTTACAATCAGCTTAGTCTATCATCGGTACAGTATTGGCAGCATGCTGCATAATATTAACGGTATAATCATCCTGCAAGCCACGTTCCACAAGCTGCTGCTGGGCCAAAGTCCAAGCTTCAGCCAGGGTTTCTACCGGGATCTGGCCTGTTTTTCTAACAGCTTCAAAATTCTCTTTTTTAGTAACGATATAGACGGTGCTTTTCTGACACAGCAGGAACAAACGGTAAGCAATAAAGAACGGTATGGTAAATTTAGCACGCACCGCTTTTTCCATTTCGATCAAATCATCATAACGGAAGCTCTGCATATATTCAGGCGGATCATTGACCTCGCGTGCTTCCAGCAGAGAAATTACGATACCGCCGGGTTTTAATGCCATTTCAGCAGTATCATAGGTTTTCGAGCCCTGATAAAGATTGATATCTTTGGGGAAGCCGCCGGGTGAAGCGATAACCACATCAGCCTGCCCTTTAACTTTTACGCCCTGGATCTTCACAACTTCTTTTGTGCCTTCCAGCCAGGCATCATGCCAGTGCCCTGCTACGATCCGGGCAAAGTCGCCGTCGGTATCCATAACAGAGTTTACCAGAAAGCACGGAGCCAACAACGCTGCCGCTTCGCACATATCGTCATTCAAACGGTTGTGGTCGATCAAAGTGGTGCGTGTTTCCTGACTGATACCGGCACCGACCTCGTCAGCCAAAGCCAGCGCATGGTTTTTTTGAATAGTCGCATCACCGGCAACACCCGGTAAAATGCTTTTACGGCCACCACCAAAGCCTGCCATTAAATGTACGGTAATGCCGCCGGTAACTATAACTTTGTCGGCGTCAGCAACATGTTTGTTGATCCAGACAGGCGTGCCGCGGCTGGTATCGCCAATATGCACTAAATCGTCAGCCAGACAGTCATGCTGGTAAACCTTAATGCGATCCACAACTTCTTGTCCGCATACAGCAATATCCTCTGCTTTAGTTTGTGCGCGGTGCGTCCCCTGAGCAATAACGATGCAGATATCTTCATCAGCCACACCGCCCAGATTTACTTCGTCTACCACGTATTTCAAAAATTCCGGTGTTCTGATCCAGCCGCGGGTAATATCGCTGACGATGATCGCCACTTTGTCACCCTGCTTGACTACTGACTGCAAAGGCTCACTGTTGATAGGATTGCGCAGCGCTTCAATAGTAGCCGCTTTGATATCCTTCAGCTTCGGTACTTCATTGCCTTCTATGACCTGCAAAATATGTTCTTCCGGCAAAGCTATTTCCTGATAGCCCTCGCCTATACCAAATTTAAATGTTTTTAATGCCATTTTCTTTCCCTCACTTGTTCTTATTTAAACATCGGCACAGTATTTACACCGTGCGGCATAATGTTAACAGTATAATCGGCTTCTTTGCCCTGTATGCGCAGCTTCTCCTGGGCCAGTGCCCACGCCTCACCTAAGGTCGCCGCAGGTATCTGCCCCGTTTTGCGTACTGCGTCAAAATTTTCGGGCCGTGTAACCATGATAACCGTAAATTGCAGTGACATACAGTACATATAAAAAGCTATGTAAAAGGGTATCGTAAATCCTGCCCGCAGTTCTTTTTCCATAGTCAACGCATCATTGAAACGGAAGCAATCAAAAAATGAAGGCGGCTCATAAATATCAGGGCAATCTAAAAGTGCGATAAAAATACCGTTAGCTTTCATAGCCATCTGTGCCGGAGCATAGGCTTTCATTCCTTGATAGAGATTGATATCCATGGGATAGCCGCCGGAAGAACCAATGACAACATCAGCTTTAGCCGTTGCCTCTACCCCCTGCAGCTCCATAACAGCTTCTGTACCGGCATACCAGGCGTCATACCAATGGCCTGCCACGATGCGTACAAAATCGCCTTCAGCATCCATAATAGAATTCACCAGGAAGCAGGGATTTAAAAAGGCACATACCTCGCACATATCCTCGCTGACCCTGTTACCTTCTATCTTTGTCAAACAGGTTTCTTGATTGATCCCTCCGCCTACAGCATCAGTCAATGCCAATAAATGATTATGATTGATCGTTTCCACACCGGCAAGGCCCGGCATCACGCTTTTACGCCCGCCGCCGAAACCGGCAAAAAGATGCGTCGTGATCCCTCCGGTTAAAATCACCTTGTCAGCTTCCACTGCTCTTTTATCGATATAGACCGGAGTGCCCCTGCTGGTAGTGCCTAAAAAGACATTGGCGTCCTCACCATAAGCGTCGTGGTCGAATACCTGTAACCGCTCAAATAAAGTATCACCTAAAATCAGGCGTTTTTCCTCGTCGTTATTATCACGGTGTGTACCAGTCGCAACAATCACAAAAATATCGCTGTCCGCCACACCGTTATTATTAAGCTCTTCTACGATAGCAGGCAAATAATCTTTGGTACGTGACCAGGTACGTGTAATATCGCTGACGATAATCGCTATCCTGTCGCCAGTTTTGACTATTTCGCCCAAAGGCTTGCTACCAATAGGATCGCGCACCGCAGCCAGCGTTGCCTGCCTGACATCGGTTATTTTAGGAGCGCTGCCGCCGTCGATGACCTGCGTGACATGCTCCTCCGGCAATTCAATGCTTTCCACTCTTTTGCCGATATTCAGCTCATATTTTTTAAATGCCATCTATGCTCCCCCTCAAAAGCAATGTTTAATCTTCCACTATCGGCATAGTTGCCGAAGCATGCCCCATAATAGTGATGGTATAATCTTCCTTGCCCTGTTTGGCCAGTTCCGCCTGTGCAAGCTGCCAGGCTTCTTCCAGGGTTGTCACTGGTATTTGTCCGGTTTGCTCGACAAACGCAAAGTTTTCCGGTTTCGTTACCAGGTACGTGGTCAAGGAATTGACGATGCAACGAGTTTTAAAGGCTACAAAAGCAGGGATGGAAAAATCGGCGCGTACGTCTTTTTCAAATTGCAGCACGTCTGATTGGGAGAACCAGTCCGTAAAAATAGCAGGTTCTTTGATATCAGGACATTCCAAAGTAAGTATCATAATGCCGCCTTTTTTGACAGCAAAAACAGCATTCATATGCGCTTTGCAGCTTTGGTACAAGTTCATATCCTTGGGGCTGCCGCCGGCAGATGCAAAAACTACATCAGCCTGCTCTTTGATAGGCACACCAGCCATAGCTACAAGGTCCTTACAGCCCTTTTCCCAGGCTTTATACCAATGCCCGGCAACTACTTCGTGCAGCTGCCCTTCAGGCGTAAAAACCATATTTACCAAAAATGCCGGATCTAATTTTTCAGTTACTTCTACCATATCCTCATGCAAAGGATTACCTTCTAAAAGCCCTGTTTCACAAAGCGGATTGCAGCCGTCACCTACCTGAGGCGCTAAAGCTATAGCATGATTATGCATGATCGTAGCGTGACCGGCAACGCCGGGCATCACTGCCTTACGGCCGCCGCCGAAGCCTGCCATCGGATGCAGGGATACGGCTCCTGTAATGATAACTTTATCGGCCTCAGCCACATAAGTATCAAGCAGGATTGGTGTACCGAAGCTGGTTACGCCCATATCCACAAGTTCCTCATTACTGCGGGCATCGTGCTGATGTATCTTGATCCGCTTAACGATCTCAGCGCCACACACCGCAACATCTTCTTCGTGTGTATGGGCACGGTGAGTACCTGTAGCTACTACAATGGTAATATCCTCATCCGGCACCCCGGCAGCGTTGATCTCGCCGATAATTACAGGCAAAAATTCAGCAGTCCGCACCAGTCGGGTGACATCGCTGACGATAACAGCTACTTTATCACCCTGCTGCACAACCTCCTGCAGTGGTTTGCTGGCAATAGGCTTGCGCACGGCAGCCAATGTAGCGGCGGCAATGTCTTCTTGCACGATGGCTTTATTACCATGTATATCATAAAGAACTTTCTCTTCCGGCAAAGTCACTTCCTGAAATCCGGTTCCGTAAGGAAGTTGATATTTCTTCATCTCGGAGTGCCTCCTCTGTTTTGCATTAATAGAATTATTATACTCCTATTTAAGTAAAAATAAAAGACAGACGTTTAATAGCCATCTGTCTTTACCAGTTTCTGTTATTACTCCAAAACTCCGAACGCAGCAGCGCCAGCATCGTAAACAATTCCAGGCGACCCAGCAGCATCGTTAAACATAATACTAATTTACCAAAGCTGTTGATATCTGCATAATTACCAGTTGCACCAACACTGCCAAAGGCAGGCCCTACACTGCTTAAACATGATGCTACAGCAAAGATAGATTCTTCGATGCCCAATCCTGTAGATACTAACAACAACGCCATCACTGCAATCGTCATTATGTACACGAAGAAAAATCTGCTGATAGCGGCTACCACCGCTATGGGCATTACCCTGCCGTTAAAATTTACCGTCAGCAGCATCTGCGGATGGATGGCACGCCGCAGCTCGGCCGCTATAGCCCGGGTCATAACGACGAAGCGCCCAACTTTAATGCCACCTGCCGTTGAACCGGCACAGGCACCGACCAGATACAGCAGGCAGAGCAGCAATTTGGAGAAAGTCGGCCAGGTGTCATAGTCATACGAAACAAAACCTGTTGTAGTCGCAAAAGAAATAACCTGAAAGAACGCGCAACGAAGTCCTTCAAAAAACGGCAAGTTACTGCTAAAAAACAGGTTTAAAGTAATTAAACCCGTTAAAACACCTATGATCATCATATACGATTTAAATTCACTGTCACGCCACAGGTTTTTGATACCCCTTTGGGTAACGGCATAATACAAAGCGAAGTTACCGCCGCCCAAAAACATGATCAATGCCAGCACCACTTCGATAGAAATACTGTCAAAGTGCATCACACTGTTATCGTAGGTCGAAAATCCGCCGGTAGCAATCGCCGACATAGAATGAGTCACTGCATCGAACCGTGACATTCCACAGATAACTAAAAAGCCCGTACCAATCACAGTGAACAGGCAGTAAATAAAAAATAAGGCTCCGGCCGTCGTCCTGATCCTGGGCAGCAGACGTTCCTGTCCAAAACCACTGACCTCGGCATTAAAAAGATGTACTGCCCCGCCTGCCACCTGAGGCAGCAATGCAATGAACAAAACAATTATACCTATACCACCCAGCCAGTGCGTAAAACTGCGCCAGAACAAAACTGTTTTAGGCACTACCGCTAAATTAGTAATAGCCGTAGCACCTGTAGTCGTTAACCCAGACACACTTTCAAACACAGCCGACATCGGGTCTAAAATCTGCAAAAACGCATACGGCAGAGCGCAGATAACACCGGTCAAAATCCAGGAAAATACCACTGTTGCAAAACCTTCCCGCAAAGAGATATCCTCTTTTTCATCAAACCGGCCGTATTGAACAAACCCTAAGCCAACAAAAAGTGCCGTAAAAGACGCAATGGCAAATTCTACCGCCGAGCCGTCATTATAAAAAAGCGCCAACCCTATCGGCAGCAGCAATATAGCGCTCAGCGCCAGACTGAGCCTGCCCAATAAAAAAGCTATCAGACTGAAATTCATAAAAAATACAGCCTCCAAAAACCGTCATTACCAGTTGCGTTTTACACGCCAAAAATCAGGTCTCATAATAATGAGTAATGTAAAAATCTCTAAACGTCCTAAAATCATTGCCGCAATAACCACCAAACGGCCAAATGTCGAAACATCGGCATAAGTAGCAGTTGGCCCTACGATACCGAACGCCGGCCCAACACTACTCATACAGGCAGCTATTATACCCATCGAATCAAGCATCGAAAGCCCAGTCAGCGAAATCAGTAAAGTCAGTGTCGAAAAAACTATCATATACAAATAAAAAAAGCGGGTAACGTTACCGACAACGACCGGCGGCACATTACGACCACCCATTTTGATGCTGTAAACAAGCCGTGGATGAATAGTACGGCGCAGCTCTGCCCAAGTGACCTTTAACAGGATCACGAACCGTGAAACCTTCATGCCACCGGCAGTAGACCCAGAACAGCCACCAACAAACATTAACAACAGCAGCGTATAACGGCTAAAGTCGGGCCACAGATTGAAGTCACTTGATGCAAAACCCGTAGTGCTGGCAATGGATACCGTTTGGAACAAAGCATGCCTGAAGCTGGTAGCAGCGTCGAAATAGCCTGTATAATACAAATTCCAGGTTATTAAAGCTGTCGCGATACCAATGATCCAAAAATAAGCCTTGCGTTCCGTATCCATCCAAAACACTTTAAAATTATGCTGGTAAATCTTATAATAAAGAGCAAAGTTCAAACTAGCCGCAATCATTGCAATAACAACAATAAGCTCCACATAAAGTGTTTCAAACTCCATCAAACTGTCATAATGATAAGAAAAACCACCAGTCGCAACAGAAGCCAGCGCCAAATTGGCAGCCATAAACCAAGTCATTCCGGCCGCTTTCAAAGCAATCGTCGTGATCAAGGTAAAAAAGATATACACAATAAAGATAACAAAAGCAGATTCTTTTATTTTTGGCAGCGTACGCTCGGCTGCCGGACCTGGTATCTCTGCATTAAACAAATAGTTAGCACCACTGCCAACCTGCGGCATAATGGTTATAAACAGCATGATTACCCCAATGCCACCGGTCCAGTGAGTCATACTACGCCACACCAACAGGCTATTGGGGAAATGGTTTAATGACGATAGCGTAGTTACACCCGTCGTAGTAAACCCGGAAGTACTTTCAAAAATAGCCCCGATCGGATTGACCAGACCGGAAAGGTAATACGGGATCGCACCTAAAAAACAAACCAGCAGCCAGCCACAGCCTACGGTGGCCAAAGCTTCACGCAGATTGAGATGGGCACGCGTATTCTTTTCGCCATTGCCGATTAGCGCCGCGCCAATAAACGCACAGATCAAAAAGGAAAAAACAAAGCCGAGGAACATATATTCCTCCAGCACCAGAGCCGTTATCAGCGGCACAACCATTGCTGCGGCACAAGCGATGCTCAGCTTACCAAGCAGATACATCACAAGCCTGATATTCATTTATTATCCTCTACTTTCAAAAAACGGCATAACGCGTTTTACATAATCACTCTTAACAAAAATTATTATTCTATCTCCGGCATGAAGGACAGTATGTCCATTTGGCACTAAAGCCTCATTATCGTGAACAACCGCACAGACCAGGCAGGCACGGGGAAGCTTGATATCCATGAGGCTTTTACCAATGACCTGGCAATCCTCCGGCAAAATTATCTCCAAAGCCTCTGCTTTTGCCCCTTCCAGTAAGGAAACCGAAACTATACCGCCTTTGCGAATAAAACGCAGTACTTCGCCCGAACTTAAAAGACGTGAAGAAAGTACGATATCAACGCCGACTTTTTCCATCAGCTCTACATACTCATTTCTGGCAACGCGAACAATGGTTTTCTTGGCACCTAAATGTTTCGCCATCAATGCCAGCAGCAAGTTAAGCTTATCATCCTCGGTAATACAGATAACGACGTCAGCTTCAGCAATGCCTTCCTCTGTCAGCAAATCGATATCAGTACCGTCACCGCAAAGAACAATGCCCTGCTCCAGCTTTTGGGCAATCAGCTGGCAACGCTCTTTATTTTTTTCTATGACCTTAACAAACAGGCCCTGCTCTTCCAACATCGGCGCTAAAAATCTGCCAGTACGGCCGGCGCCGATAATCATGACCCGCTCTATTTTATCGTAAGTATTAACAAAACTGTTTTCAAACTCTTTGATAACATCGTGGCGCCCTACAAAATAAACATTATCCCCCGGCTCCAGCATATCATCGCCATGTGGAATGATCATTTTATGCTTACGGAACAACATCGCGATCAAAATCTGCTTAGGTGTCTCCAAGTCTTTTAACGGCACGCCCACATAAGGGGAAGCATCACTCATCCTTGCTTCAAACATACGTACCTTGCCTTCTGCAAAATCATCTACGTCCAAGGCCGAAGGCGTCATTAAAATGTGATTTATTTCCGTAGCAGTAATACGTTCCGGATTTAAGATCAAATCGATATTCATACCCTGATTAAGCAGATCCTTAGCCGTCAGAGCATATTCCGTATTTCTGATACGGGCAACAGTGTGCTTGACGCCATAATTTTTAGCCATCATACAGGTAACCATATTAACTTCATCACTGTCGGTAGACGCAATCAAAACATCAGCATACCTAATATCAGGATCATCTAAGGTGTTCGGACTACATCCGTTCCCGCCGATAGTTAAAACGTCCAATGAGTTTTTCACTACCTCTCGGCGTTTCTCGTCGATTTCGACAACGACTACGTCATATTGATCTTCTGCCAGCAGCTGAGCAATGCTATAACCAAGCTTACCCGCGCCGACTATTACTATACGCATGTAAATTCACCCTTATTTCTGCCATTTATATAACTAGAGCCATTATAACATAAATCATTATAAAAAACACCTAAATTGCCTGTCGCAGCTGCTTTCCGATAGGCCATAAAAAAGAATACCTGAATTCAAAAATAGAATTCAGGTATTCATCAATTTTTACAATTATTAGCTTTGTTCTTGTGTCTATTATTTCGCATTGAAGCTTGTCATAATGTTTTGATAAGCTGGAATATACTTGCCAAGCAATGTTGCCAAACCTTCCATATCGTTTCTCCAGTCACGGTGCAACTCACATGCTACACTAAAGAGGTTTAACAATTGAACGCCGCCAGCTTCCATACGTCTCCAGGCTGCATCGCGCACTTCGGCATTAAATGTACCGGAAGCATCAGTTACTACAAATACATCGTAGCCTGCTTCAACTGCCGAAAGAGCGGCAAATGCTACACAAACATCGGTTACGATACCAGCAATGATCAGTTGTTTCTTGCCGGTCTTTTTTACTGCTGCGACAAATTCTTCGTTATCCCAGGCATTGATTTGGCCAGGGCGTCTGATAAATGGAGCTTTAGGGAACATCTCTACGATTTCAGGAAGCAACGGACCATTAGGTCCATCTTCAAAACTGGTAGTAAGAATGGTAGGGAGATTAAAGAATTTAGCACTTTCTGCCAATCCTAAAACATTATTTTTAAATTGAATAGGCTCAAAATCCCGAACTAAATTAAACAAGCCAGTTTGATGGTCGATAAGTAATACGGCAGCATCATTTTTATCCAATCTCTTATATTTAAATGACATATAGATCACTCCTTAACGATGATATTATATTTAATTTCAAAGATCTTTTACTACAGCCAAGGGATCCTCTTGCTAAGACTAAGATATCATATTAGAAAAAGAGATACAAACGACCATATTTACATTAATATATGATTTAAGAACTTATCAATGCTAATAAGTTTTTAAACTATCGCTAAGTGTTAAAAAATAAAAATTATCCATAAAAAGAAAATGTCATCTTTTGAGTCGGATAGAAAGAAAGTTAACAATAAAAAAGCAGACATACCATTTGGTATGTCTGCTTTCTAACCGGCAACTTTCTATCCTCCCAGGCCGCTTCCAGCCAAGTACTTTCGACGTTTAAGGGCTTAACTTCTGTGTTCGAGATGAGAACAGGTGGATCCCCTTAGCTATCGTCACCGGATTGACGCTTGCGCCTATTGTTTAGGAGCAGCTTTTGCGACGCTAACAATAGTGCCGCAGGCTAACGCAAAATTCCTGACCGAATCGGGAAGAAATTTTACGATATCCTTAAAGGTTCTATTCAAACCTTCAAAACTATATAGAAGAGTACAAACTTTTTGAGTTTTAAGTCAAGCCCTCG
>UQWM01000024.1 GCA_900544795.1 uncultured Phascolarctobacterium sp.
TAAGACCATTAAATATTGTGCCGATAATTTTACACAAGATTTTGGACTTGACTAGAATAATAAAATTAATTATTAAAGTTGAATCTAATAGTGATAAAAGTGCTATAATATGATAGTGAAGTTTAAAACAGCGATGTCAAAAATTACAAAAAACGTTGTTCTAATTATTTTATTAAAGTTGAGCAGGTTCTCATTGCAATAAGAATTTTTGATAATAAATCCGCGTGCATAACCGGTTGGACTGTCATAGCTAACCACAGTGCCAGGAATAATTAACGGGAGGTTTTTATTATTGGTGCCGCCCATCAAGGAACTGGGTTTGTGATGTTAGTGTAAAGATCGAGCAGGTTGATTGGACATTTGTTTTGACAAGACTGTGGTGTGTAAAGAAGTTGTACTTATATTTGAGCAAAAAAAGGTGACCGTCAATGAGAGCCGAACCCTCTCAGTGACGGTCAAATGATTGGAAAAAGATTAAAGGAAGACTAATGTCCCAAGCAAATGTCTCGTTTGCTTTGTCTGAATTATATCAGTAAAAAAGGATTAATGTTGTTGCTAAGGCAACAGCAAATGATTTAGAAAATATTATCATAATAAAGTAAATAAAGTAAACTGGTAGAAACTAAAAGTACAACTTATAATAGAGACAGATCAAGGGCATATATTAAATAGGAAGAAACTTGTGTGTTTTATATTTAGATGATTGGGAATTTATGAGAAGGAGGCCAGTTATGAAAGCGGCAATGCAAAACATTTTGAGCTTACCTTTATTTAAAGGGTTAGCCAGCGATGAAGTCGATAAGATATTAGGAAAAGTAAATGCCCTTGTTAAGCATTTTGAAAAGTCGGACTATATCTATTTAGCCGGTGACGCAGTAGAAAGTATTGGCATTGTTGTAGCCGGTACAGTGCAGATGATCAAAGAAGATATTATGGGTGATAAATCCATTATTACGACCATGGGATCGGGTTCCATCTTTGCGGAAAACTTTTTGGGTCATGATAAGCCTGACGAAAAAACTAATGTCAGTTATTTTGCTGCCAGTGACAGTGAAGTATTGATGGTCCCTTTTGGCAAGGTGCTGAGTGATATAAATAACGACGACCCGTGCCGCAATAAATTGCTGACGAATATGATTTCGATCATGGCCAGTAATAATGCGCAGCTGATCGAGAAAACAGAAATACTATGTAAAAAAACCTTGCGCGGCAAAATTATGACTTACTTGGAACAGGAATCAAAACGCAATGGTTGCGCTGAATTTGAAATACCTTTTAACAGAACTGACATGGCCAATTATTTGGATGCTGACCGCAGTGCTTTGACACGTGAATTGGCAAGAATGAAAGAGTGTGGGCTGATAGATTTTGAAAAGCGGAATTTTAAAATTTTGCAGTTTGAATAGTTTTGACGGACTTATAACATAACAATACAATTTTATTTTATATTTAAAGTGATGAAAAGCCGGGACCACACGTGGTTCCGGCTTTTGCTTTGTTTATTACAAATTTAGAAATATAGTGTTGCGCAGGCAACATCATTTTGCATTTGCCATTGCTATAATGTAACTAATAAAGGGATTGCTAAGTTGTGATTCCTTTGAGTTCTTAAGGTGTTGTACGGTTAATCGAACAATACAAGAAAATTTAAAAAGGAGGAATTTATTATGTCCCAAGCAGTACAATGTTTAATTCTGTTAGCTGTGGTTGCTTTGCTTTTTGTTACTGAACTTATACCTCTCGCAATCACTGCTACCGCCGGCGCTATTGCGTGCGGCCTTTTGGGCTTCATCCCTGCCAAAACGGTATTTTCCGGTTTGTCCAACTCTACAGTAGTTTTGTTTGCAGGTATGTTCATCGTAGGTGCAGCAATGTTCTACACCGGCCTGGCCCAAAAAATTGGTAACACCGTAGTTAAGTTCTCCGGCACTGGTGAAAACAGTTTGATGTTTGGCTTGATGCTCGTAGGTACTGTGCTCTCCTCGGTGCTTTCTAACACCGGTACCGCAGCTTGCTTGCTGCCGGTTGCTTTGGGTATCTGCGCAGCTGCAAAGATCCCTGCTTCCCGCCAGTTGATGCCTTTGGCATTTGCCTGCGGTTGGGGTGGTATCATCACTATGGTTGGTACTCCGCCTAACATTATTGCTACCGGTGCTTTAACATCTGCCGGTCTGCAAGGTTTTGGTTTCTTTGAATTCGCATGGATCGGTATCCCTGTATCTATCGCAGGCATGCTGTACATGATGTTCATCGGTAAACATTTACTCCCGAAAGTAGAATTGGATGCCGACCAGGAAATCGAGCAGGAAGTTGAAGCTACTTCTACTTCTTCCAGCAAACAAATGATTTCTGGTATCATTTTGCTCGTAGTTGTTTTGGTAATGGCTTTGGATATCAAAGGCGTTACTTTGGAAATGGCAGCAATCATCGGCGCATTGGTTTGCGTACTGACCGGCTGCTTGACTGAAAAACAAGCTTATGCTTCTATCGACTGGGTAACCATCTTCCTGTTCGCAGGTATGATGCCTGTATCTACTGCAATGGATAAAACCGGCGCTGGTAAATTGATCGCTGAATGGACTGTTGGCCTGATGGGCGGCTCTCCTTCTCCGTTGATCGTTACTGCCGTGCTCTTCATCCTGTCTTGCGGTTTGACCCAATTTATGTCCAACACTGCATCCGCAGCTCTGCTGTGCCCGATCGGTGTTGCTATCGCTAAACAGCTTGGCGCTGATCCGAAGGCTGTTATTATGGCTATCGCAGTTGCAGCATCCTGTGCATTCGCAACTCCGGTAGGCACCCCTCCGAACACTTTGGTTCTTGGCCCTGGCGGTTACAAATTTATGGATTATGTCAAAGCTGGTACTGGCCTCGTTGTCGTATCCTTTGTTGTATCCCTGGTTGTAATTCCTATCATATGGCCTTTCTTCCCTGGCAAATAAGCCGGAAATTTTTAACATAGGAATCATCTCTCAAAAAAACCTGCTGATTTTGTCGGCAGGTTTTTTGTTTTTTACGTCAATTTTAATTTTTCTTGTTATAATATAGGTATATTTTGTTAATAACGAGGTAGGAAAATGAAAATCAAACCTGAAGAAGAGTGGCAGTTGAAAGGGCCTTATGGCTTAATACAAGGAGTGTTGACTCCGTGCGTTGAAGAAAATACTGTGGTGCCGGTGCTGGTTTTAGCGCATGGCTTTCGCGGCTCTATGGAAGGCGGTGGCAGGGCGGCTGTTTTGGCCGAACTGGCTTCGGAATGCTGTCATGTTATTCGTTTTAATTTTAGCAGCAGCCAAATTTTATCAAAGCAGATAGAAGAGTTGGAAGCGGTACTTGCCTATGTAGGACAAAAATTTGCTGACAGCAGGATATTTTTACTGGGCCGTAGTATGGGCGGTGCAGCTGCACTGGTAACGGCGGCACGGCGGGAGGATATTGCAGGGCTGGTTTTATGGGCTACGCCCAACGATTTACCGTCGACCTTTAAAAAGGCGTTGGGCAGCGAAGGCTACGAGGCGTTGGTGGCAGGGCAAACACTGTATTTGAATGATGAGCGGGGAGAGTTGACATTAACGCCTGACTTTGTGACAGATTTTGCCAGATATGACTTGCAGGGTATATTGCGCGGCTGGAGAAAGCGGCCGCTATTGATACTGCACGGCGAAAAGGATGAAACGGTTGCTTTAGAGCAGGCGCGGCTGGCATTTGCGCTGGCTGGCGTTCCTAAAAAGCTGGTTATCATCAGTGGCGGTGACCACAGCTTTACCAACCACGGCAATAAAGCAGCAGCCGAGGTGGTAAACTGGCTGAAGGCAAGAATGGTTTGAACCACTGGTTAGATTTAACTGTGGTATAATATATATAGTCAGAAGTAGGAGGTTTATATTTTGAAAAAATTATTATTGTTATGTTTATTGATTTTATGCAGCGTCAGCGTTGTGGCCTGCGGCAGCGAAACTAAAAGTGAAACGGCGGCAACGCCGCTAAAACCGGCGACTGCTGTTTTTGAAACTTCGATGGGTAACTTTGAGGTAAAGCTGGCTACGGATCTGGCGCCCAAGACCTGTGAGAATTTTATAACTTTAGCCAAAAAAGGTTTTTACGACGGTGTTGTATTCCATCGTGTTATTGATAACTTTATGATCCAGGGCGGCGATCCTACTGGAACTGGCACAGGTGGGCCCGGTTATACTATCAAAGATGAATTCAGCAGCAAATTGACCCATGAGGGTGCGGGTATTTTGTCTATGGCCAATGCTGGCCCTAATACTGGCGGCAGCCAGTTTTTTATCACGCTGCGCGCTTGCCCTTGGCTTGACGGCAAGCATGCCGTTTTCGGTAAGGTGACTAAAGGGATGGACGTAGTTTACAAAATCGGTAAAGTAGCAACAGACGGTAATGATAAACCGGTAGAACCTGTGACTATCAAAACCATTATTATTAAAGAGGGGTAATAGGAGAAAGGAGCACTAATTTGTCCTTTTTACAAAGTGAACGTATTATTGAGGTACAAGACCAGCAGGAAATGGTGGGTGTTTTAGGCCGTAACGACGAGCTGCTGCGGGTGATCAAAGAACATTACGGAAGTATGATCGTAGCCCGCGGCAATGTGATTGTTTTTAGCGGTGAAGATAATGAGGTCGGCCAGATCGAGACCTTGTTCAAAGAACTGCTCTTTTTATATCGGCAGGGAATGCCGCTGACTACCCACGATGTACGGTACAGTATCAGTATGATCGCAGAGGGACGGCTGGAAAGCCTGCACCGAATGTATGCCGATACTATCATCGTTACCAACCGTGGCCGTCAGGTAAAGGCTAAAACGCTGGGACAATGGGATTATGTTGAGACTATCAAACGCAGTAATATAACTATTGGTATCGGGCCTGCCGGTACTGGTAAAACCTATCTGGCTGTGGCTTTGGCAGTTAAAGCGCTCAAAAATAAAGAGGTAGAACGCATCGTTTTGACGCGCCCGGCCGTAGAAGCCGGCGAAAAACTGGGCTTTTTGCCCGGTGATATGCAGGATAAGGTCGATCCTTACCTGCGTCCATTATATGACGCATTATACGATATGCTGGGCAGCGAGACCTTTCAAAAGTATGTGGCGCGCGGTACTATTGAAGTTGCACCTTTGGCGTATATGCGTGGCCGCACGCTTAATGATTCGTTTATCATTTTAGACGAGGCACAAAATACGACGCCGGAACAGATGAAGATGTTCCTGACACGGTTTGGCTTTGGCTCGAAAATGGTGATTACCGGCGATATTACGCAGATTGATTTGCCCAGTGGCAAAAACAGCGGACTGAAACAGGCGGCCTATGTTCTGCAAAAAACTCCTGGCGTAGGCATTATTCGCTTCGGAGAAGCTGATGTTGTCCGTCATGAGATCGTGGGCGCTATTATCAGGGCTTATGAAAATTATGATAGCAAACGTCAGAAACAACGGGAGGACGGCTATGATAATAACGCTGGAAAATGATCAGGATAAACTACGGATCAGCGAAGAACTGGAAAAACTTTTAACTGCGGGTCTGAATGTTGTTGCCAGGCTGCATAAGCTGCCAGTACAGACTGAGGTCGATATAACTATCGTCGATGACGCCGAAATACATACTTTGAACAGGGATTACCGCAATGTGGACAGGTCTACGGATGTGCTTTCTTTTGCGCTTGACGAAGAGAGCGAAGAGGAGCCCGAGCTTGTAGGCGGACCGGAAGAACATCTTTTAGGCGATATCATTATCAGTGCCGAAACGGCTGCCAGGCAGGCCGAGGAATTTGGCCATGGCCTGGAACGGGAAATAGTTTATCTGGCAGTACACGGATTGCTGCATCTTTTAGGTTATGACCATATGAACGATGCTGACAAAGCTGTGATGCGGGCTAAAGAAGAAGAAGCTTTGCGGGAGATCAGGCTTTCGGAAGAATTCTTGGCACAGTAAAAGGAGTTGCTGTATGGACGCAAAAATAGATGATAAATTGCTGGCAGCAGCACTGGCGGCGCGTGAGAATGCTTACGCCCCGTATTCAAAATTTACGGTTGGGGCTGCTGTGCTCGCGGATGACGGGCGTATTTTTACAGGCTGTAATGTTGAGAACGCTTCGTATGGATTGACCTGCTGCGCTGAGCGTAATGCAATTTTTGCTGCTGTCAGCAGCGGTGCGCGTAGTTTTAAAGCCTTGTGCGTAGTTGCCGATACCGATGCGCCTGTTGCACCATGCGGAGCCTGCCGACAGGTACTGGCAGAGTTCCCTTTTGAAAAAATAATTTTGGCAAATTGCCGAGGGCAGGTCAAAATAACTACGGCAGACGAGCTGTTGCCGTATGGTTTTGGCGCTGATGCTTTAACTAAAAATAAGTAGGCTATATTAAAGGAGAGATTACCATAGATAAGCAGGAACAGAAGCATTATGCAGGATTTGCGGCTATTGTTGGCCGTCCTAATGTAGGTAAGTCCACATTGACTAACGGTTTGATCGGCGAAAAAATCGCTATTATGAGCGACAGGCCACAGACGACGCGTAATAAGATCATGTGCATCATGAACACCGAAAACGCCCAGATAATGTTTTTAGATACGCCGGGCATCCACAAGCCGCAGCATAAGCTGGGGCAGTATATGGTGCGTGCGGCTGAGAGTACGTTGCATGAAGTCGACGTGATCTTATTCGTTGTCGATGTTTCGGAAAAACGTGGTGCTGGTGAAGATTATATCCTGGAGCAGCTGCGCAAGGTAAAAACACCGGTCATCCTCGTCGCCAATAAAATCGATAAGCTGGCTGACAAAGGCAAACTTTTCAGCATCATTGAAAGCTATACTAAGGATTTTACCTTTGTGGCAGTAGTGCCTGTTTCTGCTTTGCAGGATATCGAGTTCCCCGGACTTGTCGGCGAGATCATTAAGCATTTGCCCGAAGGGCCTGCTTATTTTCCCGACGATATGATCACCGATCAGCCGGAGAGGGTGATCGCAGCGGAGATGATCCGTGAAAAGGTGTTGCGTGCCACTCGTGATGAAGTCCCGCATTCCATCGCTGTGGAAGTGGACGAATTTAAAGTCCGCGACAACGACGATATTTATATCCGCGCCAATATCTTTGTGGAACGTGAATCCCAAAAGGGTATAGTTATCGGCGCTAAAGGCAGTCTGCTCAAAAAAATCGGCGAACAGTCGCGCCGGGACATCGAAGCGCTGTTGGGCAATAAAGTGTTCCTTGACCTGTGGGTGAAGGTGAAACCTGACTGGCGCAATAAAGACAAGGCTCTGCGGCAGTTTGGCTATCGGGGCTGATTTATTGACGCATACTTGAGAGATATGGTATGCTTATTCCAATATTGATCTATTGAGTTTATTTATAAGGAGAGATGACTTATCGACGGCGACCCCGCTATGACAAGCTTATTAAAGCTGGCTATCGCATTACTTATCACTTTATTGAACGGCTTTTTCGTTATGGCCGAATATTCTTTGGTCAGGATCAGAAAAAGCAGACTGGATGAATTGATTCGGCAAGGCAAAAGCCGAGCTAATACGGTTTTGAAAATGAGCGAACGTCTGGATACCTATTTGAGCGCCACACAGCTGGGCATAACGGCTTCGTCGCTGTTATTGGGCTGGTTTGGCGGCCCTCTGCTGGCTGAGGCTTTCCGAGAGATACTGGGAGTTTCCAGCGGCAGCTGGTATGATCATTCGCTGGTTTTTGCCTGCGCCTTTCTTATCATTGTGTTTCTGCACGTTGTTTTTGGCGAACTGGTGCCGCGCACCATCGCTTTGGGCAAGGTAGAGCAAGTGGCGATGGCGGTTGCTTATCCATTGGTCTTTTTCCATTATCTTTTATATCCTTTAGTAGTGTTTTTTAATCGCAGCGCCCATGCGGTATTATGCCTTTTGGGTGTCGATCCTGTACCTGACGAAGATATCTCACGCAGCGAAGACGAACTGCGGATGATTGTCAGTGCCAGTGAACGGGGTGGTAAGCTTGACCATATGGAAAGCCGCCTGATCGACAATGTCTTTGATTTTGCTGACCGTGTGGCCCGTGAGGTTATGGTGCCGCGACAGGATATGGTTTGCTTGTACACGGACGATACCTTGCAGGAAAATTTGCAGGCTGTACGCGAAAGCCGGCATACCCGCTATCCTCTGTGTATGGAGGATAAGGATCATGTTTTGGGCGTTATCCATGTTCGTGATTTGATGGACCTGGATGATGATGACGATCCGAATTTTGATTTACAGACCAGGATGCGCAATATCGTCGTCGTGCCCGAAGGGATGTCAACAGCCAAAGTGTTGCAGACTATGCAGCATAAACGTATCCAGATCGCAGTTGTTGCCGACGAATACGGTGGTACAGCAGGACTGGTAACTATGGAAGATCTTTTAGAAGAGATCGTTGGCGATATTCAGGACGAGCATGATGCCGATGAAGTAGAAGAGATTTTGCGTTTGGGCGACGATGCGTATGAATTTGACGGCCTGGTTTTGTTAGATGAGGTTTCTGGGCTTTTACATATTGAATTTGAAGAACCGGAGGAAGATACCATCGGCGGTTTTGTATTTGGCCTGTTAGGGCGCAAACCGGAAGAAGGCGACAAGGTCGCTGCCGGTGGCTGGCGCTTTGAGGTTATGGAAGCCGAAGGCTTCAGAGTAACGAGGGTTAAGGCGACCAGATTGCCGGAAGATGGTACTGCGGCAAAAAATAATGAGTAGCACTGTTTATCAGGACGAAGTAATCATTTTAAAAGTAAAAGACTGGCAGACTGCGGATAAATACGCAGTCTGCTTTTCGCGTGCGCATGGCAAAGTACCGTTTATCGCCTATGGCGCCCGCTATGCTCGTACTACAGGCGGCAGGCTGATCCAGCCCTTTGCGCTACTTGATGTACAGCTGTATTCGGGCAAGCGTTTAGACAGTCTTAAAACCTGCGAACTGATCGCGCTGCCGCAGCAGCTGGATATTAAGCAGATGGCCTATGCTTCGGTGATCGCCGAGGTAACGGAAGCTTTGACAGAGGAGCACCAGCCGCAGGAGGATGTTTATGAGCTGCTGGTCAGTGCGGTAAATCTATTAGTGCGCAACAATCCGCGCCTGGTTGCTTTGTCGGCTTTATGCAAATTGCTGGTGCTGACGGGGTTTGCGCCTGTGTATGATGTTTGCGTTAACTGTGGCAAAGAAGTTACTGGAAACACATTTTTCAGCGTAGTTCAGGGCGGTTTGATTTGTGAGGATTGCCACGGAGGGGAAGAGCTGCTTTTTGACAGCGGTGCCCGAAAAATGCTGGAGGAACTGCTGGTACTTGACTTTAACGACCCGCAGCCTTTTACGGTGCGCGGCGGCGATTTGATGCAGCTGGAGCAGATATTGTATCGCTTTATTGTTTATCAGATCGACAAGCCATTAAAAAGTTTAAGCTTTTTGGCGCAATTAGGGCTGTAAAAGATTGACAAAGACCGTCTGATTTGATATATTTTCATTTAAGCGATGAAAGGGATAAGTAGTTTTCTGTTTTAGCGAGCCGGGAGGGTGGAAGCCGGCAGATTAGAAAACCAAGGCACCCGGGAGCTGCAATTTTATAAACATCGAGGCGGGCCGCGAGTGCGGTCAAGCAGGGTGGAACCGCGGAGTAATTTATGTCTCCGTCCCTGTAACTTAATTGTTACAGGGACGGAGACTTTTTGTTTTTGTAGCTGTAACTGATAAAATAGGAGGCAGAACATGAATTTTCAAACGATTATTTTGAAGCTCCAGAAATTCTGGGCAGACCAAAACTGCATCATGGGCCAGCCCTACGACGTTGAAAAAGGCGCCGGTACTATGAACCCGTCCACCTTTTTGCGCGTTTTAGGACCTGAACCCTGGAGCATGGCTTATGTGGAGCCGTCACGCCGTCCGGCAGACGGACGCTATGGTGACAACCCCAACAGGTTGTTCCAACATCATCAATATCAGGTCATCATTAAACCGTCGCCCGATAATATTCAGGAGCTTTATCTGCAAAGCTTGGCTGAATTGGGTATCCGTCAGGAAGAGCATGACATCCGCTTTGTTGAAGACAACTGGGAATCTCCGACTTTGGGCGCCTGGGGTCTGGGCTGGGAGGTTTGGCTGGATGGTATGGAGATCACCCAATTCACCTATTTCCAACAGGTCGGCAGCATCGATGTAAAACCTGTAACCGTTGAAATAACGTATGGGCTGGAACGTCTGGCCATGTATATTCAGGGCGTTGAGAATGTTTTTGATATCGAATGGGTGGACGGCGTGACCTATGGCGATGTTTTCCATACTAACGAAGTAGAGCAGTCCTTCTACAATTTCCAAGTGGCCGATACAGCCTTGCTGTTTGACCTGTTTGACAAATATGAGGCCGAAGCGAAACGCGTTATTGAAGCTGGCTATATCCGCCCGGCTTACGATTACGTTTTAAAATGCTCTCATACCTTCAATCTGCTCGATTCACGCGGCGCTATCAGCGTCAGCGAAAGAACTGCCTTCATTGGCCGTGTGCGCGCTATGGCACGTTTGTGTGCCGCCGCTTATGTTGAACAAAGGGAAAACCTTGGCTTCCCGTTACTGAAAGGGGAGAATAAATAATGGAAAAATTATTATTTGAAATCGGTACCGAAGAGATCCCCGCAAAATTTATGCCGGGCATCCTTAAACAATTAAAAGAACTGGCTACCGGAAAAATGCAGGAGCTGCGTATCCCTTTTGAAGAAATCAAAGTTTATGGCACACCACGCCGCATGACCTTTATTGCTGAAGGTGTGGCCGAGACTCAGGCTGATAGCACTGTTGAAGCCAAAGGCCCTTCTGTGAAGATTGCTTTTGTGAGTGGCTCTCCCTCCAAAGCCGCCATTGGCTTTGCCCGTGGACAGGGCGTTGATGTTAACGACCTGGAAGTACGTGGCGAATATGTTTACGCTGTCAAACATTTGGCAGGCCAGCCTGTTGCTGATTTGCTGCCGGCGCTGTTGCTTGATATACTTGAATCCCTCTCTTTCCCAAAAACTATGCGTTGGGCCGATTACGATTTCCGTTTCGTACGTCCTATCCGCTGGCTGGTCGCACTTTTTGGCGAAAAAGTTATTCCCGTTGAGATCACCGGCGTTAAGTCCGGTAAATATTCCCTGGGGCACCGTTTTATGCAGCAATCCATCAAAGACGCAGTCGGAGCAAAAGGACTTTTGAGCGCTGCTCTTGATAAAGTTGGCAGCGCTGTCCATTCTGCCGCTATGGGTATGAAGGGCGCTATCGAGATACCCAGCGCCGACGCTTATGTGCAGGTGCTGAACGATAATTTTGTGCTTGTAGATCAGGATGCGCGCCGCGAATTGATTCGGCAGCAGGTGCTGGAATTGGCAGAAGCCGAAGGCGGCATTGCTCAGATAGACGAAGATCTGCTGGAAGAAGTAAACTATCTCGTTGAATACCCAACTGCTTTGTGCGGTAAATTTGAAGAGAAGTTCTTAGCGCTACCGAAGGAAGCCATCATCACGCCGATGCGTGAGCATCAACGCTATTTCCCCGTAGTAGACGCTGACGTTAAATTGCTGAATAAATTTATTACCGTCCGCAATGGCGGCAAAGAGTTCCTCGACGTGGTTACCCATGGTAACGAACGCGTGCTGCGCGCACGTTTGAGCGATGCTGAATTCTTCTTCAACGAAGACCGCAAAATCAAACTGGTAGACCGCTTGGAAAAACTGAAAACAGTTTCTTTCCAGGAAGGCCTTGGCAATATGTATGATAAGAGTGAACGCCTTGCTAAGTTGGCAGAAATGGTGAAATTTGCTATCAATGTTAAAGCTAATGATGAAAATCTGAAACGGGCCGCACTTTTAGCTAAAACTGATCTTGTTGCCGGTATGGTTGTTGAATTTACCGAGCTGCAGGGTGTTATGGGCCGAGAATATGCCAAATTGGACGGCGAAGCTGATGAAGTGGCTCAAGGCATTTACGAACATTATCTGCCGCGCTTTGCCGGCGACGAGCTGCCCGCAGGCACCGTAGGCCGTATCGTTGGTATCAGCGATAAAATGGATAACATCGTAGCCACCTTCAGTCGCGGCCTTGCGCCGACCGGCTCCCAGGACCCTTATGCTCTGCGCCGTCAGGCTCTCGGCATTATCAATATCCTCATCAACAGCAACTATCATCTGCCACTGATCAAAATCTTGGCAGGCGCGCTTTATCTGCTCAATATCAAACCGGAAGACACCGGCAAACTGATTCCGCAGATTTTGGAATTCTTTAAAATGCGCCTGAAAAATATGATGATCGAGCAGGGTATCCGTTATGACGTTATCGACGCTGTTTTGGCTGAAGAACGCAACGACGACCTTGTTGATATCTATACCCGTTGCCAGGCTCTCAACGCTTATGTTGCCCTGCCGGAAGCAGAAGCCGTTATCCAGGCTTCCATCCGTGTCTGCAACCTTTGCAAAAAAATCGACACTGAAGTTGCTATCAGCAGCGCCCTTTTTGCCGACCCGGCAGAACAGGAGCTGCACGATGTACTGATTCGTCTTAACAAAGAGTTGATTCCCGATATCGTGACCTACAACTATGCAGCCGCCTTAAAGCTTGCCGAGCAAGTTGTTGATCCGGTCAATAAGTTCTTTGACAGCGTCATGGTCATGGATGAAAACGTCGATGTTAAGAATAACCGTTTAGCTATGCTGGAGCAGGCTAAGGAGGTTACTAATGCTGTGGGCGATTTGAGCTGCATCGTTTTGTAAAACGACATATTTCAGCCCATCTATTTTGTCAGACCCGGTTTGGCACCCGCTTGCGTACACTTAGTACGCGGTGCGGCTGCCAAACCGGGTCTTTCACATATCTGGACTAAACTATGCCGTTTTTACTGTTGAAGCGGAGCAAAATCTGCGATTATCATATTTGCGGGCAGCGTATCTGCGGCAAACTGTTTGATTTATATTTGCAAGTAAGGTTGGTTTGCGTACATTTAGTACGCAAGCGGCTGCGAAAACGGGCCTTTCGCATATCTGGACTAAACTATGCCGTTTTTACTGTTGAAGCGGAGCAAAATCTGCGATTATCATATTTGCGGGCAGCGTATTTACGACAAATTGGTTGATTTATATTACATTGCTGATTTTACTTTTTTCTGGGCTTTATTTAGTGTATACTAATATATATAATCGTTTTTTATGGTCGTCAAAAGATTGTTTTAGGACAGAAAGGGGGAAGTGCTGCAAACAAGCCGTTTTTGTAAAATTTAACACAAAAATTTAAAAAACAACGAAAAAATTCTTGAATGTGATGTACGAATGTGATATAGTATACACTATATTAAGGGCGCAGCCCAAAAAGTATAATATAAAGGAGTGCTACAATCATGAAAAAAGAAGAACAGTTTCTTCTCTGGTTTGAGCAATTAGAAAGAAAAGACGTCGATATTGTTGGCGGTAAATCCTCTTCTCTGGGTGAAATGACTGCAAAAACAGATGTTCCCGTTCCTTATGGTTTTGCTACTACGGCTTACGCTTATAGATACTTTATTAAAGAAAGCGGTCTTGAAGAAAAGATGCGCGCTATTTTGGCTGAATTGACTGACGTTGAAAACAGCGCTTTGCTGCGTGATGTCTGCGCTCGCCTGCGCGAAGCCATTATGGCTGAAAAAATGCCGCAGGACCTGCAGGACGCTATTGCTGAGGCTTATGTAGAGCTTGGCAAACGCGTTGGTGAAGAAAACCCTTATGTAGCAGTTCGTTCCAGTGCTACTGCCGAAGATCTGCCGGATGCAAGCTTTGCCGGCCAGCAGGACACTTACCTGAATGTGCAGGGTGCTGAAACTATTATTGCTAAAGTTAAGGAATGTTATGCTTCCTGCTTTACTGATCGTGCTGTTTACTATCGTGAAAAACAAGGCTTCGATCATATCGAAGTTGCTTTGAGCGCTGTTGTACAGATGATGGTTTTCTCAAAATCTGCAGGCGTTATGTTCACTGTTAACGTTGCTACAGGCGACGACGACAATATTTTGATCGAGGCTGCTTTTGGTCTGGGCGAATATGTTGTACAAGGCACTGTTACTCCCGACAATTATACTATCTCTAAAAGTGACCATAAAATCATTGACCGCTGCGTAAACGATCAGGATATTATGCTGGTACGCAAAAAAGGCGGCGACTGTGAAGAAGTAGAGGTTCCCGAAGAGCTGCGCAAGGTTCAGACTTTGACTGACGAGCAGATTTTGGAACTGGCAGAATATGCTAAACAAATCGAAAAACATTATGGCTGCTATATGGATATGGAATGGGGCGTAGATGAACGCACCAATAAGATCTGGATACTGCAAGCCCGCCCTGAAACAGTTTGGAGCCGTCGCAATAAAGAAGGAGGAGCAAAAGTGGAGGCTAAATCTCAAATCACTACCGACCGTAAAGTTATTGTTAAAGGCTTGCCCGCAAGCCCGGGTCAGGTTTCCGGTCACGTCCACGTTATCCTCGATCCTTCCCGCATTGACGAATTCAAAGAGGGCGAGATCCTCGTTACTGAAATGACCGCTCCCGACTGGGTTCCGGCTATGAAAAAAGCTAAAGCTATCATCACTGACAGCGGCGGTATGACCTGCCACGCTTCCATCGTCAGCCGCGAGTTGGGTATTCCCTGTATCGTTGGCACTAAGAGCCGCGGCGAGGCTGCTACTACTACTATCCCCGATGGCATCGATGTAACTGTTGACGCTACTCATGGCGTAGTTTACGAAGGTATTCTTGAAGAACCTAAAAAACAGGAACAGGCTGGCGGCGTTGCCGTTGCCGAATACTTCCCGCCGACTGGCACTAAGGTCTATATGAACCTGGGCGACCCTGAACTGGCTGAAAAATATTCCAGCCTGCCCTGCGACGGTATCGGTTTGATGCGCGAAGAGTTCATCTGGACTACTTACATCCATGAACATCCGCTGTATCTCATCAAAACCGGCCATCCTGAAAAAGTTGTTGACCAACTGGCAGAAGGCATGCGTCAGGTTTGCCAGGCTATGGCTCCGAGAGCTGTTACCCTGCGTTTCAGCGATTTTAAATCCAGCGAGTACCGTGACCTTAAAGGCGGCGATGAGTTCGAACCTTACGAACCTTCCGCACTCCTGGGCTGGCGTGGCGCTTCCCGCTACTATGATCCTAAATACATCGAAGCGTTCAAACTGGAATGTCAGGCTGTACTTAAAGTACGTGAAGAATTCGGTCTGAAAAACCTCAATGTTATGATTCCATTCTGCCGCAATGTGGAAGAATGTGAAAAAGTAATCAACATCATGGCTGGCGAAGGCCTTGCTCGCAGCAAAGACTTTAAAGTCTGGTTGATGGCTGAAATTCCTTCCAACATTATTTTAGCTGACCAGTTCAATAAATTTGTTGACGGTTATTCCATCGGTTCTAATGACTTGACCATGCTGGTTTTGGGCTGTGACCGTGATAATGATACCGTTGCTCATATTTATGACGAACGTAACCTGGCAGTTCGCCGTGCGATACGCCACCTCATCGAGGTCGCTCACAGCGAAGGCAAGACCGTTTCTATCTGCGGTCAGGCTCCCAGTGTTTATCCTGAATTCTGCGAATTCCTTATTAAGAGCGGCATCGACAGCATCTCGGTAAATCCTGATACTGTTAAATTTACCAAGAAACTGGTCGCTCAAGTGGAACAACGCGTTATGCTTGACGCTTTGACCGGCCGTGGCCGCAAAGAAGTCGAAGACCTGGATTGGAAATAATTACTGATAATAAAAACCACTGCTCTAAGAGCAGTGGTTTTTTGTTTTGTTATGTAGCAGCGGTTTAAATTTTTGTTGCTTTGATTGCGATCAGATTCATATATTTCCCGGCACCGGCATTCATAGAGCCCCGGTCATTGATGGCGTGTTCTTCATCACAGGCCAGCCAATCCTGCCAGGCTTCGTCCATACAGGTTAGTTCGGCAACACTGTCGACCTTGATAGTACTGGCGTGGCTAAGTAAGGTTTGCCACCAGTCGCAGCAGTGGAAGGTATCCAAGTCGGCTGCACCCCAGGAAATAAGGAATTCGGGGGGCAAATTACTGTGGTATTCTTCTTTGAAACCTGGGACAGCCAAAGCAATAAAGCCGCCGGGTTTAACATACGGTGCCAGCTTGGCGTCCATAAATTCGGGTGTATGCCCAAAATAATGGTAGGAGTCGACACTGATAACAGCATCAAAATAATTTTCAGCATAGGGGAGCTCTGTGGCGTCGGCATGGATAGGGGTAATAAGTTCATCTAGTCCAAGCGATTTAAAACGCTCATAGTTTTCGGTCGCTGTTATCCAAAGGTCGGTAGCGTAAACCTGCACGCCGAATTCCTTAGCTAAAAAGATGGAAGTGAGGCCTTTGCCGCAGCCCAGGTCTAAAACCTTCATGCCGGGATGCAGATCCAGTCCTACGGTAAGTTCTTCCAGAATTTTCAGGGCATTGGGGCCCATCATATTATCAAGCAGAAATTGCTTGTCATATTGCGCGCTTTTGATAAATTTCATCAGTAACACCTGCTTTCTTTTGCTGCTAAGATTATTATACTATAATACTCGGCAGAATGTTTCGGGGAGTTGTTTAAGAAAAAAGAAAGAGAACGTCATAAAAATGACGTTCTCTGTTTAGCTTTTTAATTTAGCTACGATCCCATAAACAGTTTTTGGTGCCAGAAAATATTCTGCGGCCAACTCGCCGATAGAAGTGCCGTTGTTATAACGGCTATAAATTTCTTGGTTACGCTGCCGTGTCTGCATTTTACTGCTGGTGGCAGTGCCCCAGGGACGTTTGCTGTCTGTTTTACGGGGAATGTAGATGTATTCCCCGTCGATATATTCCTGGATAGCAGTTAAAAGCTGCTGCGGTAATACTTTTTTACCGTTCAGATAGCACATATTTCTTCCTCCTAGCTTTAGGTTGCCTAGGATAGGAGCAAAGGCTATGGATTTTAGCGGGTCAATGCCAAATAGCCTTTGCTACCTGACGAATACCCCGTCCTTGTTCATTAAAGGATTGATAAGACAATCCCCCTTTCAAATAATTAGGTTATGGCTTCATCTTACACTAAAGCGGCAGATATTGCAAGAATGGCAGCAGCAGGCGTTGGTAAAAGCGGGGTAAAATCCGGCAAATTTTCTTGTAAAAAATTACGATTTGGGTTTGACGTCACACCTATTCGGTGGTAAAATATTACCAATAGAATATTACCTTTAAAGCGGTCCTGTGAGACTGTAAGGTAGACTTTTAGGTAACTTGTACTACAAGCCTTCTTTGCCATCTTACAGGCAGAGAAGGCTTTTTTATGTAATTAAATAGGAGGTAGAACAATGGCAAAAGCAAACGCATCTCTGGGTGGCAGAGATATCCTTGATCTGGATTCTCTTTCCATCGAGGAGTATGAACTGATTATGCAGACAGCAGCAGAAATGAAAAAAATCATGAAACGTGATATCAAGAAGGTGCCGTCACTGCGGGGCAAATCCATTATCAACCTTTTTTATGAACCCAGCACCAGAACGAGGACGTCTTTCGAGCTGGCTGGTAAATATTTGGGCGCTGACGTGGTCAACATCACTACTGCCAGCTCCAGCGTGGTTAAAGGCGAATGCCTGCGCGATACTATCCTTACTGTGCAGTCGATGGCCTGTGACGCTATCGTTATGCGTCATCCTATTGAAGGCGCGGCTGCTTACGCTGCCGAGATCGCTGACCCGGTCATCATCAATGCTGGTGACGGTGCTCATGCGCATCCTTCACAGGGCCTGCTGGATATGTTCACTATCCGCGAGAAGGGCAAAGACTTGAAAGGCCTGAAAATGGCAATTTTAGGCGACGTGCTTTACAGCCGCGTAGCCCGCACTAATATCGCTGCCTGGACTAAAATGGGTGCCGATGTGCACGTAGCCGCACCGATGACACTGCTGCCTCACGATATCGAGAGCCTGGGTGTAACTGTGCACAAGCGTGTTGAAGACGCGATCGAGGACGCTGACGTTATCGATGTGCTACGCATCCAGTTAGAGCGCCAGCAAAAAGGCATGTTCCCGTCTCCGCGTGAATATGCACGTGTTTTTGGTTTGAACGAAAGACGTTTGGCTATGGCTAAACCCGATGTTACGGTCCTGCATCCCGGCCCGATGAACCGTGGCCTGGAAATTTCCTGGGAGGTCGGCTACTGCGACAACGCCGCAATTCGTGACGAAGTGCAAAACGGTGTGGCAGTACGTATGGCGCTCTTATTCTTGACTTTGACAGGGGGTAAGCAAATTGAAAACATTGATTAAAAACGGTCGCGTAATCGACCCCAGCCAAAATATTGACGCTGTAATGGACGTTTTAGTAGAAGATGGCGTAGTTAAAGAATTAGCGGCAGGTATCAAAACCGCTGCCGATGAAGTATATGACGCTAAGGGCCTTGTTGTAGCCCCCGGACTGGTAGATGTGCACACACATCTGCGTGAGCCCGGACTGGAAGCTAAAGAAGATATCGTTACAGGCACTATGGCAGCCGCTGCCGGCGGTATCACTACTATCGCCTGCATGCCTAATACTAAACCTGTTATCGACAACTCCATCATTGTTTCGGGCATTAAAGAACGTGCCGCCCGTGAAGGTTATGTAAATGTAGAAGTTATCGGCGCTATCAGCAAAGGCGAAGAAGGTAAAGAGCTGGCCGAGATGGTAGATATGTCTGAAAAAGGCGCTATGGCCTTTTCTGACGACGGCCATTTTGTCAACAGCCCGCGTCTCTTCACGCTGGCCGCTAAATATATCGGCGCTTTTGATAAAGTTTTGATCTCACACGCTATCGAGCCGGAGCTGGGCCATGAAGGCTATATGCACGAAGGCGCTGTTTCCGCACGCATCGGCGTACCGGGCATCCCTGCGGTTGCAGAAGATATTGCGGTTGCCCGCGACTGTCTGATCGCCGAATATACCGGCGCGCATGTGCATATCGCACACGTCGCCAGTAAAGGAGCTATCGATATCATTCGTCAGGCTAAGAAAAAAGGTGTTAACGTGACCAGTGAGGTAACTGTGCATCATTTGACGCTGACTGACGACGCCTGTGCCACTTACAGCAGTGCGACCAGAGTTTCACCGCCGCTGCGCAGCATGGATCATGTGGAAGCACTGCGGGCAGCAGTTAAAGACGGTACGGTGGATGCCATCGTTACCGACCATGCACCGCATGCTCCTGAAGAAAAAGATGTTGAGTTCCGCTATGCCCCCTGCGGGTTTACAGGCTTGGAAACCTCCATCGGTGTAGTTTTAACAGATCTTTATCACAAAAATATCTTCACAATTAACGAAATTATTGGTAAAATGAGTACGGAACCTGCGAATATTTTTGCATTAAAAGCTGGAAGTTTAAAAGTCGGCTATCCGGCAGACGTAACTATTATCGACCTTGAGAAAGAATGGACTGTTGATAATACGAAATTTTATACACGCGGCAAGGTAACTCCTTTCAATGGCAAACAATGCAAAGGCAAAGCCGTAGCTACGATGGTAGCAGGTAAATTCGTGATGAGAGATGGTGAAGTATGCAAACGGTAGCAAGAAAAGGTAAATTAGTATTAAAAGACGGCAGTGTTTACGAAGGCGACCTTTACGGTAAACGCAACGCGGTAGGTGAGGTTGTTTTCACTACCGGCATGAGCGGTTATCAAGAAACTCTGACCGATCCGTCCTTCTGCGGGCAGATCGTCGTTATGACATATCCTCTGGTCGGTAACTATGGTGTTAATGATCTTTTTAATCAAGGACGCCGCTCTTTCTTCCAGGGCTATGTGATCAGCGAGCTGTGCGATCATCCCAGCAACTGGCGCTGCGAAAAAACACTGGAACAATTTTTAGATGAACAGGACGTGCCGGTGCTTGTAGGCATCGATACACGAGCTATCACTCGTAAACTGCGTAACTACGGCGTATTGCAGGGTGTTATCGTACCAGCGGAAATGCCGCAGGACGAAGTAGAAAAGCTGCTGGCTACTCCTGAAATGCATAATCAGGTAGCAACAGTTACCACTCCCGAAATCTATACTCTTGGCAGCGGCAAATATCACGTTGCTGTAATGGATTTTGGTATCAAACAGAACATCCTTGAATATTTGGCCAGCTTTGATTGCCATTTAACGGTTTTCCCGGCTTATACTACAGCCGAGGAGATCATGGCGGCTCAGCCTGACGGTATTTTCCTGGCTAACGGCCCCGGAGACCCTAAGGATTTGCAGCCTATCATCGAGGAAGTTAAAAAGCTTATCGGCAAAAAACCGATCTTCGGTATCTGCTTAGGGCATCAGATCCTGGCTTTGGCCAATGGCGCTGATACTTTTAAAATGAAATTCGGTCATCGCGGCGTCAACCATCCGGTCAAAGACCTGCTGGAAAACAAAGTGCTGATCAGTTCGCAAAACCACGGCTACGCTGTTGATACCAAATCGCTGGAAGGATTGAACGTAGAGATCACCAATGTATCGCTCAACGACGGTACTATCGAAGGCCTGCGTTATCTCGATCATCCTTCCTTCGCAGTACAGTATCACCCAGAAGCAAGCCCCGGCCCCGGCGGCCACGAATATTTATTCCAACGCTTTGTTAAAATGATGGGGGGCCAAAACTGATGCCAAAGCTGCAAAATATCAAAAAAGTTCTTGTTATCGGTTCCGGCCCGATCATTATCGGTCAGGCTGCTGAGTTTGACTACGCTGGCACTCAGGCCTGTCGTTCTTTGAAGGAAGAAGGGCTGGAGGTCGTACTGGTCAACAGTAACCCGGCTACGATCATGACTGACGTACATATCGCTGACCGTGTTTATATCGAACCTGTCAATGTGGAGTTTTTGGAGAGCGTCATCAAACGCGAGCGTCCTGATTCCCTGCTGGCGACCCTGGGTGGTCAGGTTGGCCTGAATCTTGCTATCGATCTGGAAGAAAAAGGCATTCTGCGCGAATATAATGTGCAGCTTTTGGGCACTCAGATCTCCAGCATCAAGAGAGCGGAAGACCGCGAACTGTTTAAAGAAACTATGGAAAAAATCAACCAGCCGATTCCTGAAAGCGCTATCGTTGAAACAATGGCAGCAGCTAAGGAATTTTCCCGCAAGGTTGGCTTCCCGCTGATCGTCCGTCCTGCTTATACTTTAGGTGGCACCGGCGGCGGTATCGCTGAAAGCGAAGATGAGCTGGATGAGATCGTTAATAGAGGCCTGAAATACAGTTTGATCGGTCAGGCTTTGATAGAGCGCAGCGTAGCAGGTTGGAAAGAAATCGAATTTGAAGTGCTGCGTGATGCTTCAGATAACTGCATCACTGTCTGCTCGATGGAAAACCTTGACCCTGTAGGCGTGCATACCGGCGACTCTATCGTTGTTGCTCCGGCACAAACCTTGAGCGACCGTGAAGTACAGCTGCTGCGTCAGGCTTCTATCGATATCGTACGCGAGCTGGGCGTTCGCGGCGGCTGTAACGTACAGCTGGCTCTGGACCCTAACTCTGAACGCTATTATGTAATCGAAGTCAATCCGCGCGTCAGCCGTTCTTCGGCACTGGCTTCCAAAGCGACCGGCTATCCTATCGCTAAGGTGTCCAGTAAAATCGCTATCGGTTACGACCTGGACGAGATCCAAAACGCTGTAACCAAAAAGACGACTGCTTGTTTCGAGCCTTCTATCGACTATGTGGTCTTAAAATTCCCGCGTTGGCCTTTTGATAAATTCGTCACTGCCGACCGTACCCTGGGTACGCAAATGAAGGCGACCGGCGAAGTTATGGCTATCGAGCGCAATCTGGAAGCTGCAATGCTCAAAGCTATCCGTTCTTTGGAGATCGGCCTGACCCATTTGGAAATGCCTGAACTGAAGGAACTGAGCGACGCAGAGATCCGCGCCCGCATTTCCAAGATCGACGATGAACGACTTTTCGTTATCGCCGAAGCTTTCCGCCGTGGTGTGACCCTGGAAGATATCCACGAGATCACGATGATCGACAGATGGTTCTTGCAAAAAATAGTGAATATCGTGAAGATGGAAACTGTTTTGAAAACGGAACCGATGACCCCGGACGTCATGCGTAAAGCTAAAAAAATGGGTTTTGCCGACGTGGTGATTGGCGAATATATTGGCAAGCCGATGATGGAAGTACGAGCTATGCGTAAGGACTGGGGTATTATACCGACTTATAAAATGGTCGATACCTGTGCCGCCGAGTTTGAAGCAGAAACTCCGTACTACTATTCAACTTATGCTCTTGAAGATGAAGTGCGCGTCAGTGATAAAAAGAAGGTTGCCGTACTGGGCAGCGGCCCGATCCGTATCGGTCAGGGCGTCGAGTTCGACTACTGCTCCGTACATTCTGTCTGGGCATTGAAAGAGCTTGGCTACGAAACCATTATCATCAACAATAACCCTGAAACAGTAAGTACCGACTTTGATACTTCTGACCGCCTTTATTTTGAACCGCTGACGTTGGAAGATGTCTTGAACATTCTTGATAAAGAACAGCCGGAAGGCGTTATCGTACAGTTTGGTGGACAAACTGCTATCAACCTGGCAGGTCCGCTGGCTGAAGCTGGTGTGCAGATCCTTGGTTCCAGCGTCGAAAGTATCGACCGTGCCGAAGACAGAGAGCGCTTTGAACAGCTGCTGACTGATTGTGATATCCCGCGTCCGAAAGGGCATACCGTTTTTGATACGGCAGGCGCTTTAAAAGCATCAGCCGATGTAGGTTATCCTGTTATGGTGCGTCCATCCTATGTTTTAGGCGGCCGTGCAATGGAAATCGTCTACAACGACGAAGAGCTTAAACACTATATGTCCAGTGCGGTTAAGGCTTCCCGCGAGCATCCTGTACTGGTCGACCATTACCTGCAGGGTACAGAGGTCGAAGTCGATGCTATCTGCGATGGTACTGACGTACTGATCCCTGGTATCATGGAACATATCGAACGCGCCGGCGTTCACTCCGGCGACTCTATCGCCGTGTATCCGCCGCGCAACCTGTCTGAGTCCGTTATCAAAACCATCATCGATTATAGCAACCGTATGGCTTTGGGACTGGAAGTAAAGGGTATGATCAACATTCAATATATCGTGCGTAATAACGAGGTTTACGTTATCGAAGTAAACCCGCGTTCTTCCCGTACGGTTCCGTTCCTGAGCAAGGTCACCAATGTGCCAATGATCAATGTAGCTACCAAAGCCGCTATGGGACATTCTATCCGCGAACAGGGCTACAAGCCTGGTCTGGGCTTCTTCCCCGACTATTATGCAGTTAAAGCGCCGGTGTTCTCGTTTAACAAAATGAGCAATGTCGATATCACCTTAGGGCCTGAAATGAAATCTACAGGCGAAGTAATGTGTGTCGATTACCAATATTCCCGCGCGCTCTATAAAGCCTGTATCGCTTCCGGTATCAATGTGCCGCACGAAGGCGCTATCCTGATCACCGTTGCCGATATGGACAAACCTGAAGCTGCAGATATCGCGGCAGGCTTTGCAGACCTTGGCTATGAGATCATGGCTACCGGCGGTACTGCCGAATATTTGCAGGAGAAGGGCGTTAAAGTTACCGTTGCTACAAAAGTAAGCGAAGGCAGCCCTAATATCCTCGACGATATCAAAGATGGCCGTATCAGCATGGTTATCAATACCACCAATCACGGCCGCGATGCCGAACGTGACGGCTTCAAGATCAGACGTTCAACAGTTGAGCATGCTATCGCCTGCCTGACTTCGATGGACACTGCCCGCGAATTGCAGCACGTTATGTCAGCAATGCGCCGCCGCCGTGTGGTCAGCATTGTTGCTTTGCAGGATTTAGCCTGGGAGGGATAAGCCCATGCCAAAAACTATAGTCAACGCTACCGTTATCGGCCAGCGTGTTTTGAATGCCACTACGAAGTTAATAGAAGTTTATGCTCCCGAGATCGCCAAAACGGCGGTCCCGGGACAATTCGTGAATGTGCAGGTCTGCAAGAACGCTGCGCCGCTTTTGCGTCGTCCTTTCGGCGTGGCAGGAGTTAATGCAGATAACGGCACCTTCATTATGATTTACCGCATTATTGGCGAAGCCACCCATATTTTGGCCGAAGTTTGCAGCGGCGATAAGCTGAGCATCGTAGGCCCTTTAGGCCATGGTTTTGCTATGGAGGCCAAGCGTCCGCTGTTAGTTGGCGGCGGCTTGGGGCTGGCACCACTGTTATATCTGGCTGAAGGTTTCTGCGGCCAGGCTAAAAAAATCGAGATCCTGATGGGCGGGCGCTGTGAGGAAGAACTGTTCTGGACTGACCTGTATGAAGATATCTGCGAAAATGTGCATATCACTACGGACGATGGCAGCTGCGGCACTCACGGTACAGTTATCGCTCTGCTGCCCCAGCTTTTGGACAGCGGCAAATTTGACTGCGTCTATGTCTGCGGCCCGGTGCCGATGATGAAAGCCGTAGCTGAAGTGGCTGCTGCTAAAAATATCAAATGCCAGGTCTCACTGGAAAAATATATGGCTTGTGGTTTGGGCGCTTGCCTGTCCTGCTCTTGCAGCGGCATCGGCAAACGCTTGAAAGTGTGTGCTGATGGGCCCGTATTTTGGGCCGAGGAGGTAGGCGAATGGTAAAAGCATTGTATGATGGCCGTTTAGCGACTAATATCGCTGGCTTGAAAATGAAAACACCTATCACTACTGCCTCGGGAACTTTTGGCTTTGGCTTGGAATTCACCGATTTTCTGGACCTGGAAAAAGTTGGTGCTGTTACCGTCAAAGGCACTTCACTGGAACCGCAGCCGGGCAACAAAGGCCAGCGTGCTGTGGAGACACCTGCCGGTATGCTGAACTGCATCGGCTTGGAGAACCCCGGTGTAGATTACTTTTTGGAAACAACATTACCGCAGCTGCGTCAATACGACGTACCGGTGATCGTCAATATTTATGCCCATTCTTACGAGGATTACGGCAAGGTAGCTAAAAAGCTGGACGTTGATGGCGTAGATGCTTTGGAGATCAATATTTCCTGTCCTAACGTCAAAGAGGGCGGCCTTGTTTTTGGAACTTGCCCCGACAGTGCTGCTGAAGTAGTGCAGGCAGTCAAAGCTAACACTTCAAAAATGGTCATCACCAAGCTTTCACCTAATGTTACGGATATCGTAGCTATGGCGCAGGCGGTAGAAGCTGCCGGTACTGATGCGATCTCGCTGATCAATACCCTGATCGGTATGAAGATCGACATAGAGCGTCAAAAACCTGTTTTAGGCAATGTTATCGGTGGCCTTAGTGGCCCTGCCGTACGGCCTGTGGCTGTCCGGATGTGCTATCAGGTAGCGCAGAAGGTGCAGGTGCCTATTATTGGTATGGGCGGCATTATGACGGCAGAAGACGCTATCGAGTTTTTCCTGGCCGGTGCCAGCGCGGTTGCTGTGGGTACTGCCAATTTTACTAATCCCTGTATCGCCGAAACTATTTCACATGGTATTTTGGAATATATGGACAGACACGGAATCAAAAAGCTTAAAGACATGATCGGTTTGGCGCTGCCGGAAGGTAAGATACACCTGAAACGCGCTGCAAAACGCTAAGGGGGTGCAGAATGAACCACGATGATCGTTTGATCGTAGCCTTGGATTTCCCCACGCTGGAGCAGGCCAAAGCTTTGGTGCTGGAGCTGGGCAACAGTGTTAGCCACTATAAGGTAGGCATGGAGCTTTATTACGCTGCAGGCAGCGAAATGATCAGCTTTTTAAAAGAGCATGACAAGCAGGTATTCCTTGATTTAAAATTGCAGGATATCCCCAATACTGTGGCCGGTGCTTTAGCAGTGCTAACAGGCTTGGGTGCCGATATGATGAATGTACACGCCGTCGGCGGTAAAAAAATGATGCAGGCTGCTGTAAAATCGGTGCGTGAGGCTGCTGAGAAAGCAGGCCGCCCGGCGCCGAAGCTGATTGCCGTTACCATTCTAACCAGTATGGACGACGAACAGTTTGCTGACCTGAATTATAAAAATACCATTGCCGAGCAGGTTATCGCATTGGCTAAGCTGGCGCAGGAAGCCGGTATGGACGGCATTGTTGCTTCGCCGCAGGAGGCTGCGGCTATTCGTCAGGCTTGCGGACAGGACTTTTTGATCGTTACTCCCGGTGTGCGCCCGGCAGGTGCGTCTATTGATGACCAAAGCCGTATCGCTACTCCGGCAGGTGCCTTTAAAAATGGCTCCAGCCACATCGTAGTAGGGCGCCCCATTACTAAAGCAGAAGATAAAATCGCTGCGGCTCAAAGTATCGTAGCAGAAATCAGAGGTGTTTGATATGTTGCAAGAGAAAGAAGTAATGCAGCTTTTAGAAGAAACCGAAGCAGTGCTGCACGGTCATTTTTTACTGACCAGCGGTTTGCACAGCCCGATGTATGTAGAAAAATTTAATGTGCTGCAGCATCCTAAATATACCGAAAGACTGTGCCAGGAGCTGGCAGAGCGTTATGCTGCCGATAATGTAGAATTGGTAGTAGGACCGATGACCGGCGGCATTTTGCTGGCGCATGAAGTTGGTAAGGCCCTTGATACCCGCGCTATCTTTACCGAGCGTGACAATGGTAAGATGACTTTAAAACGTGGTTTTGAGATACCTGAAGGTACCCGTGTGCTGATCGTAGAGGATATCGTAACTACTGGCGGTAGTGTTATGGAAGTGCTGGACGTTGTCAAAGAACACGGCGGTATTCCTGTAGGCGTAGGCCTTTTAGTCGACCGCAGTGGCGGCAAAGTCGATTTTGGCATCCGTACCGAAGCCTTACTGCATCTTGACGTACCCACCTTTAAAGAAGGGGACTGCCCGCTTTGCAAAGAAGGGAAGCCTTTTACTAAACGTGGACGTACAGGTAAATAAGTAATAATCCTGAATTCTTAAATAAAAAACAAAGGCTGATCACAGAAAATATGTGATCAGCCTTTATTTTTATGTGATTTTTGCTATAATATAATTTGTGTGCGAAAGGGGTAGGGAAAATGTTTGTTGTACTAAGAGACCACATCATAGAAGGAGAAAATATTGAGGAAATGGCAGCCTGTTTACTAAGATGGATGCCGCCGCTGGTTCCGTGGATGCTTGATTTACAGACAGAAGTAAAAAAGCAGGCAGAAGCTTATGGCAGCGCCGGTAAGGCCTTAGTGGCTTTGGTCAAGGGCGATCCTGAAAAATATAAAATCGACTATCAGAGCAAAGACAGTCCGTTTTTAGAGTAGTTTAAAGTATCTCGGCATGTTGTCGAGATGCTTTTTGCTTTGTAATAAAACTCACAAATAAAAAAGCTGCAGACATTGTCTGCAGCTTACTTTTGCGTGGCAGGGGCAGTAGGAATCGAACCCACAACCAACGGTTTTGGAGACCGCTACTCTACCAGTTGAGCTATACCCCTAAAAATGGAGCGGAAAACGAGATTCGAACTCGCGACCCCCTCCTTGGCAAGGAGGTGCTCTACCACTGAGCTATTTCCGCAAATGGCGACCCGGATGGGACTCGAACCCACGACCTCCGCCGTGACAGGGCGGCATTCTAACCAACTGAACCACCGGGCCATTTGTCAGTAGTCCTGACAGATATAAATAATACCATAAAACCGTCAATGATGCAAGGATTTTCTGCTAATTTAGCAAATTACTTTTTGGCGGCTTTGCAAAATACATGTTTTAGCGTATAATCATAAGTAATATCAGTAGTCAGTAATGACTGCTATAAAAATAAAATTAATAAGGAGGATGTATCATGCTCAAAACCCCAGATTGGGCTGCAGGAGCCGAATATCTGCGTGAACATGCGCCTGAGCTGATTCCCTTGATCGATAGGTTTCCCGTATGCGAATTGAAACCTGAACCGGAAAGCAAATATTTCGGTACGTTGGTCACAGGTATCGTTTCACAGCAATTGCCACCGGACGTAAGCCTGCAATTGCTAAAAAAATTAGGCGAGCTTTTAGGCACACCCTTAACACCACAAGCGGTAATGGACGTCAGCGTCGAAGCCTTATGTGAAAAAGGTTTGGTGCTGCAAAAGGCCGAATATCTGAAGAATTTTGCCGAAGCAGCAGTTTCGGGCAGCATCACGATAGAGAAGTTTACCGAAATGACAGATTCCGAAATAACTAAACAATTAATGCAGGTGCGTGGTTTAGGACAGTGGACCATCGAGATGTTCTTACTGCTGGCGTTGTGCCGTACAGATGTAATGCCGTCTGCCGACTTTATTTTTAAGAAAGGCCTGCAGGAACTGAGAGGGCTGAAGGATATTCCTAAACGTGCCCAAATAACCACGTTAACTGTAAACTGGCGGCCATGGCGATCATTGGGCGTATGGTATTTGTGGCAGGAAGCTGCATTCAGAGACGAACAAAAACGAATTCAGCAAAAAACAAAATAAAAAAACCAAAAGACCGCAGATGCGGTCTTTTTTGTTAGTTGTTGTTAAATATTTTTGCCAAATCACATACTTGCTGGGAGTTACGTTTTTGTGAGTAGAATTTTAAAAACTTTTGAGCAATAACTGATAACGGTCGATCCTTAACTTTTACGATAGTCTTAAAAAGATCGATTTGGGCATCGGTTATTTTTTTTGTTACAAATTCTTCTCTCAGGTATTCATTGGGTTCGATCGGCACAATAGCGACGGCAGTTTTTTCCAGTGCCCATTGTAAAGCAGTATTTCTGGTCGTGCTGATACTCAATATCTGAGGAGCAAGAGAACTTTCGGCACAGCATTTTTTTAGAATATCGCAGCAGCCTGCCGAAACGCTTAAAGGCATTTCTGATAATTCTTTCAAAGTTATTGCTGAGGTATTTCTGTCAAGCCAAACAGCATCTTTATGAAAAACTGCCGATAACTCTTCACGTCGCTGAAACAAAACCTCGAAGCTGTCTTCGTGAGTGATCGGTACACTTAAAATTCCCAGTTCAGTGATGCCATTCAAAAGCTGCTGTGCCTGTTCGGCAATGCCGCCCTCATAAATTTCATAGGTGACTTTGGGATACAACTGGCAAAAACTTTTGAGCGAAGTACTGATAAATAAAGCTGATCTGGAATTTGTGGCGCTGATACGCAAAGTACCTACGGCTCCGCCA
This sequence comes from uncultured Phascolarctobacterium sp., assembly GCA_900544795.1. Classification (GTDB taxonomy): domain Bacteria; phylum Bacillota; class Negativicutes; order Acidaminococcales; family Acidaminococcaceae; genus Phascolarctobacterium. The sequence continues at coordinate 29,125 of UQWM01000024.1, forward strand.
ATAACATTGTCTATTTCATTTTTTGCTAAATCTTCTAAAGAACAGATATACTTGGCTTTTTGATAAAGAATACGTCCAGCTTCCGTCAAAATAAGCTGGCGGCTGCCGCGTGTGGTAATAATAAGCTTTGCTCCAAAATAATTCTCCAGCGCTCGTATTTGTTTGCTTAGTGCAGGCTGTGCTACATGTACGCACTCTGCAGCGCCGGTAAAACTTCCGGCTTCAATGATCGCTAAAAAATTTCTATAACTTTCTAATTCCATAAAAATTGACCTCCTAAAATAAAAAAAGCCCTTTGCGGGCAGAAAAAAGATATGCTTTCAAGCAATCATCTTCAATACTGTCACTCGCAGCTAAAGATAAACAGACAGGTTATGCTGACTTTACAGCGGCGGGACCGTTCTGCCTGAGCAGATTTGGCCAGTCTGTTTACGGATATAAGGTTGTAGTTTGTTTTTAATTCTATTATGGTAGCCGCTATATGTCAATACCGAATATCATTTGTCTTAAAATATAATTGCGAGTTTTTCCTAATAGTTATAACTTAAATTCCTAATAGGTATTTTTATTATTTCAAAACCTGGGATATACTTTAGGTGTCTTAAGCAGTAACTGGCGGCACTTATAAAACAAAATTTTAAGGAGTGATTTTGATGACAGAAGCAACATTGACCAATAATCATGTAAATCTTACGAATGAAGGTGAAGGAAAACTGTTTGCACATCTATACAAACAGCGTCAGCTGGCAGCAAAAGTTTTTCCACACTGTGGCGAACATGGCTACGGTTTTATTCGCCGGGTACAGGGCTGCAAGCTTCCTGCTGCTTCGCTGAAGGCTCTTAAAAGAGAATGAACTGCACTATTTTAGACGTGCTGCTAAATTACTGTAAAAGTTTTGAAAGTGATTTTCACCAAAAGTATATTAAAACTATCTTACTTTAATATCTAATAATATTAACCACTGAATGTAATGGGAAGCTGTAAATAGGCAAAACAGGCCTGCGGTTGTAGGTCTGTTTTATTTTGTTTGCCGGATTTAGAATATGCAGATCTAGCATAACTTTAATGAATATTGGGTATTTTTATTATTTAGGAATTTATTATATACTCTTTTTCAGTGAAAGGCACTCTTAAATAATTGGCCAGAAGGAGGATAGTACAAATGCCAAATGAAGATAACCAAGAAATATCTAAAATCAGAGAGTTCCTCAAACAAGTTGATAAAAAATACTACCACCGGGCTATCCAAAACAGGCAGTCCTCAGGCAGTGTTTTTCCACATCGGGGTGAAGATGGCAGATTGTTTTTAAATACATTTCAATATGTAAATCTGTTTAAAGAGAAATAGGAGGGAAAAATATGACACCTGCAATCAAATGTTTAATACTTTTAGCGGTAGTCGCACTTTTATTTGTAACTGAAATGATTCCTTTGGCAATGACGGCTATGGGCGCTTCTATAGCCTGCTGCGCTTTAGGCTTAGTACCAGAAGAGCAAATCTTTTTGGGGTTGGCCGATTCTACCGTAGTTCTTTTTGGTGGTATGTTCGTTGTTGGCGCTTCCATGTTTTATACAGGTCTCGCTCAAAAAATAGGCGGCGGTGTAGTGCGTATGTTTGGTAAAGGCGAAAACAGCCTGATGTTTGGCATTATGATCATTGCGGCCCTGATGTCGGCAGTGCTTTCCAATACAGGCACTACAGCCTGCCTGATGCCTGTAGTTATGGGTATTTGCGCTAATGCTAAAATTTCTGCATCGCGCGAGCTTATGCCTTTAGCATTTGCAGCAGGACTTGGCGGCACCATCACACTTATCGGTACACCGCCAAATATTTTGGCTAATGTGGCTTTAAAAGCAGCGGGTATGGCCGATATGCAATTTGGATTTTTTGAATATGCATGGATCGGTATCCCTATCACTGTTGCCGGTATCGTTTACATGATGTTCCTTGGTAAATATATGCTGCCTAAAGAAAACCTTGACCTTCAGCTTGATTTTGAGGAAGAACTGCTGGAAAATGAAACCAGCAAACAAAAACAAATCATCTGCGGTATCATTATGGTTGGTGTTATCGGTAGCATGGCTACAGGCGTAGTGCCTCTGGAAATAGCAGCAGTAGTAGGTGCGGTAGTAGCCGTGCTTACAGGCTGTTTAACCGAAAAACAAGCGTATAACTCTATTGATTGGGTAACCATATTTTTGTTCGCAGGCATGATCCCGGTAGCAACCGCAATGAATACCAGCGGTGCAGGCAAATTGATCGCCGAAGCTACTGTAAATATGATGGGCGGCGATCCGTCGCCATATATGGTAACAGCAGTATTGTTTGTATTAGCAGTTTTACTTACTCAGTTTATGTCAAATACTGCGTCTAAAGCATTGCTCTGCCCTGTTGGCATTGCGCTTTCCGCACAAATGGGCGCTTCGCCTAAAGCTGTGCTCATGGCTATCCTTATTGCCTCCTCCTGTGCGTTTGCTTCTCCGGTAGGCACGCCACCAAATACCTTGGTACTTGGCCCCGGCGGCTATAAGTTTATGGACTACGTTAAAGCTGGTTCTGGCCTGGTGGCAGTTTGCCTTATTGTATCCATCATTGTTATCCCGGTAGTGTGGCCGTTTTTTCCGGCGCAATCTTAACAAACTAAATCTTACCCTTTAAATAAACAAAATACCTTCTCCTTTTTTGCGAACTGTGTTATTGTGTTTTGAGACATGGCAGAATAACTTTAGTTCGGGCTCCCGCGCCAATGTGCCGGGAGTATTTTTTTGCAAAAAATTTGAAATAAACAACGTGATATAATGCTACAATATAAGTAACAAAAGCCATTTGCAGATAAAGTCCATATAATTGTGTAAAAAGAAAGAGTCATCAAAACCCTTTTTAAG
>UQWM01000025.1 GCA_900544795.1 uncultured Phascolarctobacterium sp.
GTAAGACCATTAAATATTGTGCCGATAATTTTACACAAGATTTTGGACTTGACTTGAAAAACGGCAAGTAAGTTATACTAAAACTTACTTGCCGTTTTCTGATTTTCTTTAAATTATTCGTTTCTAAGCTCAATGTTTAACAAGCCACCAACAAGTGCCTAGAATAGCTACTATCAAACCACTTCCGAAAATATTAGCACTTAACATATGAACACCCATGATGTGCGCCTCCTTTCAAAAGCTCATTTATAATAAATGCCTAAGCAGTATTATCAAGTTCTTCTTTCTTCACCTTCATTATCCATCAATCACACTACTTCTGCATTGCACAATATTTAAACAATTACAATAGAAATTGATATTGTTATTTTTAAAATTAAAAGAACTTAAACAATATCAAAATTTATTGATTGTTTCGCAAAAAGCATCTACTTTTATAAAATTTATTGTGCATCAACAAAAAACTGCCAAGAATAATCTTGGCAGTTTTTACTTTGGCGTTTAAACGCTAATATCCTTATTATTGGTAAGCTTAAAAAACACCAGCAGGGAAATAATAGAAGTCAAGGTCAGCACCGTTGAATAAGCAGCCGCATTACCGAAATTACTGCGGATAACTTCAGTATAAATAGCGACCGTTAAAGTACTGGTTTTACTGGTATATAAAATTATCGAGGAACTGAGTTCACTGATCAGGGTTATCCAGCTCATGATAGCGCCAGCCAAAACGCCCGGCAACATCATAGGCACAGTGATCTTCCTGAACGATTTAAATTCCGTTGCGCCCAAGCTAATTGCGGCCTCTTCCATACTGGGACTGATCTGCGTGATAATAGCCGTACTGGACCTTATAGTATAAGGCATCCTGCGGATAGCCAGAGAAATAATTATAATCAACGCCGTGCCGCTTAATATCAAAGGCTGTTTATTAAACGCATACAGGAAGGAAATACCCAGCACAGACCCTGGAATAATATACGGGAACATTGTCACCGTGTCTAAAACCTCTGTAACGTAAGAACGCTTGCGGACTGTAAGATAGGAAATGAAAATACCCATGCAGACGACTATGAAGATTGCGCTGATGCCGAAAAGATAGGTATTGGTTATCGAATTATTATCTTTAGCAAACAAAGTATTCATATAGTTTTGCAAGGAAAAATTTCCTGTATAGACTGCACCGCCGCTGACTTCCAAAAAAGAAGTAAAAATAACCGTCAGCTGCGGCAGCATAGCTAATAAGGTAACGCCATAAACAAAGAGATAGGCAAGCAGCTTTTTGTTGCCCTTTGCTTCGACTGCTTCCATCGGTTTCAACGCCGTCATCGAATAAGAATAATGGCCGGCAATATAACGCTGCAGGAAGAAAAGCAGCAACGTTATAACTATTACGATCACACACAGCGACGCGGCAAAGTGATCGTCAGTACTTACCTCGCCCATAAATTGCGTATAAATCAAAACCGGAAAGGTTTTGAAACCTTCACCAATCAGCATCGGCGTACCAAAGTCAGAGAATACGCGCATAAACACCAAGAGTGCACCTGCTAAAAGCGAAGGCATAACCAACGGCAGAATAATCTGCCTTACTCGCTGAAAAGCTGTCAGTCCCAGGCTCTCCGCCGCCTCATTCAGGGAATTATCAAGATTTTTCATCGCCCCGGAAACGTACATATAAATCAATGGGAACGATTGCAGAGCAAAAACCAGCACGATGCCGGCAAACCCATAGATCCCCCCCAGCTTGATACCAAACAGAGAATTAATTATTTGCGTTATAAAGCCATTGCGTCCTAAAAGCTGAATCCAGGCATAGGCACCGATAAACGGCGGCGACAAATACGAAATAACGATCAGGATATTAAGATATTTACTGCCGGGCACTTTAACACTACGCAAAACATAAGCCATAGGCAGGCCGATAAGCGCTGCAATAACCGTCGAGCAGACAGTAACATAAAAGCTGTTGACCAAAGTGCTCCAATAATATTTGCGGGCAAAGAATTTTGTAAAATAATCAAGTGTCAATTGAGAGGTTTCAGAATCTATAACACTTTTATACAAAATCAAGATCAACGGATAAACTACAAAAATAACAAAGAAACATAGAATAACCAGGGCAATGCCCATCCAAATATTGAATTTTTTGGAAGCATTCATTATTGATTCCCCCTAACTATCAGGGTTTCATTCCCGTCCTCCGTAAAAACATTGATTTTTGCAGGCTGCACTGCAAGACGTACTGAAGTATTATTAGGTATAGTATCTTCAACCCCTGAGTTTTGAACGACCTCTATTTCCTGTCCGTTTTCCAGCCGCATAAAATAATGCGTAGTGACACCTAAAAATACACTATGCTCTACAACAGCGCCGATACCTTCATTGCCACTCAGCTTGATCTCAAATTCTTCTGGACGCACCGAAACAGTTACAACGGCTCCTTCGGCAGCTTCCGGAGACAGATTGTCCATCGGCACCTCATAACCGCCAAAATCAAGCATCTTTTCAGCATTGTTGTTTTTGATACTGGCTGCTAAAATGTTAGATAAACCAATAAAGGTAGCCACAAACACACAGTTAGGGCGCTGATAAATTTCTTTTGGCGTACCGATCTGCTGAATGATGCCATTATTCATAACGGCTATCCTGTCAGAAACAGCCAGTGCTTCTTCCTGGTCATGAGTTACATACACTGTCGTAATGCCTATTTTCTGCTGGATCAGCTTGATCGCATTACGCATCTCTACTCTAAGCTTGGCGTCAAGATTAGACAGCGGCTCGTCCATCAGAAGGACTTGAGGATGGATAACGATAGCGCGAGCCAAAGCAACACGCTGCTGCTGGCCGCCGGAAAGCTGTGTCGGCATCCTGTCTTTCAGATGAGCGATCTTGACAGTCTCTAATATTTCATCTACCAGAGCATTCATTTTTTCTTTGGGGACCTTACGGTTTTTCAGGCCAAAGGCAACATTATCTTTGACTGACATATGCGGAAAAATAGCATAGTTTTGAAAAACCATACCCATGTTTCGCAAATGCGTAGGTATATCGTTAATGATCTGATCATCTATTTTAATAATACCGCCTTCGATAGAATTAAAGCCAATGATCATCCTCAGTAAGGTTGTTTTACCACAGCCGGAAGGACCCAACAATGTAAAAAACTCACCGGGCCGAACATCTACCGATAGCCCGTTGATAATAGTATCCTTGCCAAACCGTTTGATAACATTATCAATAGTAATCGCTACACTCATAAAGTAACCGCCTTTTTATTTTGATAAGCAAAGGGGACTCCTGCGAGTCCCCTTTGCCGCTTGCTGTTATTAAAATTGATTACATAGATTTTTCCATATGCTCGCTGAACATTTTGGTAATCTTGGCTTTGTTTTCGGAAACCCATTTTTCATCATAGTTAGGAGCCAGTTTGATTTTATCATTAGGAGTCATATACTCAGCCAAAGTAGCGCCTTTACGCAGCGGACGCACGGTAAGATTCATACCAACAGCGTTCTGTACTTTTTCGGAAAGCATATAGTCAACGAATTTTTTAGCGTTTTCAGGGTGTTTGCAATTTTTCAGGATCTGCACGGATTCGCCGGGGAAAATAGCGCCCTCTACCGGGAATACTACCTGTACTTTAGCACCGTTTTTCACCAAATTAGCTGCAGGATCTTCCCAGGTAAGGCCAACTACATATTCGCCGCCCGCTACACCTTTATAGACCTGGCTGGAGCTGTTAGACATTTTACCGCCCAGGTTAGCGATAAATTTATCAACATAATTCCAAGCTTCGGGAGACATTGGATCGCCGTTTTTACCCATGCCGTACAGCATTGCCATCAGGCTTTGGAAGGCCGAACTGGAATTAACGGGATCACCAAAAGCGATTTTGCCTTTTAAGGCGGGATTGAGCAGATCTTCAAATCCGTCTATCTTCATATCGCCTTTCAGATCAGTGTTAACAATCATTACCGTAGGATCAGCAAAAGCCGGAGTAAAAACGCCTGCTTTATTTTTGAAAGAGTCCATCATATTATCGTTTTCTTTAGAAGTATATTCCATGAACAGATCTTTAGACGAAGAAAGCATCGTTTCATCTGCTGCCCACAGGATATCGCCCAGCGGGTTATCTTTTTCAGATTTGGCACGTTTGAGCACTTCACCGGTTCCTGCTACTACTAAATTGACTTTGATGCCGGTATCCTTTTCAAACTGCGGGATAACTGCGTTGTTCAGCTGCTCGCTACGTGCGGAATACACCGTCAGCACTTTTTCTTCAGGACCTCCGGCCTTTTTCTCAGCCGGTTTATCACTGCCACAGCCGGCGGTGACAAGCATCAGCGACGTCAAAATTGCTGAAATGATTTTCGTTGACTTTTTCATAAGAAGCCCTCCATTCTTGACTCTTGTAATGATTTTGTTCTTAATTTTCGTACTTTTCTTACTAATTTGATTATAACCCTTTTACAAAAGGGGGTCAAGCGCACAGGCAGCGTAATGAACTGTAAATGATCTATGCCTGTTAATTATCTCAAAGCTTTATATTAAGCTTAGTGTTAAAACATTACACTTTTAGTTTAAAAAAATCCCTTACAAGCAACTACCAACTAAATTATAATAAATTAGTTCCCAGAGTAAAAGTTCTTTGCTATAATCTAGGCAATATCGTTAAGGAGGCTTTACCCATGACAACTACTTTTGATAAAGATCTGGAACTGATTTTTCAGAGATTAACCTCTGACCAGCAAGTTAAGCAAGCTTTAAATTTTTTGAAACAGGATGCAACAAACACCATCACTCAGCAAAAAGAACTGGTGCTTATCGAAGCCCCCACCTTTCACGAAGAGCAACGTAGCCTTCATTATGCGCAACTGCTTAAAGAGGCCGGTCTACAAGATGTAGTCATCGACGAGAAGTTTAATGTTTACGGCAAAATCTACGGTAGCGGCCAAACAGGAAAAAGTATCCTTTTGGAAGGCCATTTAGATACAGTTTTCGCTTTTGGTACAGTTACCGAAGTGCTTGAGAAAGACGGTAAAATTTATGCGCCTGGTATCTGTGACGACACCAGGCCTTGGCTGCAAACCTTTCAGTTATCAGAGCCTTGACTACAAACGCCCTAAAGCCCTATCACGACATTATAGTCGCCGGCACAGTAGCCGAAGAAGGTTTAGGCGCTATGAGCGGCATGAAACATTTAGTAAATAATAAAGCCGACGAAATATTAGCTGCTATTTCTATCGACGGCCCCAGCAATGACGTAATGTATTTTAACGCTACAGGCATGATCAACTACGACGTTACCTATACCGGCCCCGGTGGCCATGCTTACCTGGCCTTTGGAACTCCCAGCGCCACACACGCTATGGGACGCTCAATTGCCGCCTTAAGTGATATACAGGTACCTGAAATTCCCAAAACTACTTTTACCGTCAGCCTCGTTAGCGGCGGACAGGCAATTCATGGCATTGCTCAAAGTGCTAATTTTAAAATCAATATGCGTTCTGACAGCGCAGAAGTACTGGCACAAATGGAACAGCAGGCTCTTGCCATCTTCCAGCAGGGTGCTGATGCTGAAAATGCACGCTGGCACAAACAGGATGCTGTGAAAGTTACTTTTAATAAAATCATGGATGTTCCTGCAGGCAGCCAGTCTGAAACCTGCCGCATGGTCCAGGCTGCCAAGCTGGCAACCTTAGCCTGTGGTATTACGCCGCAGCCCCGTTTAGGTGGTTGTACCAACAGTAATATGCCTATTGCTTTAGGTATCCCAGCGGTTACCTTAGGGCGCGGTGGTGCAGAATATGGCACCCATACCGTAGATGAGTGGTTCGACCCTACCGGCGTTTACATCTGTGAACAAAAATCACTTTTACTGCTTTTAGCTTTAGCCGGTCTGACTGACGTTACCATTGCTCCACAGCTTTAATTTTTATTTAAACAACACAAAAAGCTCTGGCATAAGCCAGAGCTTTTTGTGTTGTTGTGTAAATATCCCAAGTTAATATGGAGGATAGAAATGTCTGCTCATTTATTGTCCAGCAGCCATGCTTCAATTTGTTTCAGAATTGCTTTAAAGCTTTGCTGCAGTTCAGCAATATCGTCAGCGTCTGCATTGTCCAAATGCAGCCCGACTGTTACAGCCACATTAGCATTAAATTTAGCCGCCAGTTGCAAAGCAGCTTCGCGGGCAGGCAAATCGTCTTTATGCCCCAGCCTACACAATACCGAAGCGCTGGCAGATATATCATCGGCATTCTTTAAGCTTGGCCTTGGCGAGCCTAATGCCACCGCCCCAATATGCGGCGTTTCACCGCCGCCAATGACTACCGCAGCATCATTGCCGCACAAAACTACGCAAGCAGTAACTGTATAGGAATTTTGTCCAGCTGTTAAAACTACTGTTTTCATGCTTCTTCTCCCCGCCAGGCAACAAACTTTTTATACTCGATACCGAACTGCATCAAAATCTTCCCGATGATATGGTCGATCTGCTGTTCCAACGAATCTGAGCCATTGTAAAAGGTAAGCATCGGCGGTACTATTACGCAACCATTGTCGGCACATTCTTTAATATTGCGCAGATGGATACGGCTTAAAGGCATTTCGCGCGGCACTAAAACTACCCTGCGGTTTTCTTTCAGGCAAACATCCGCCGCCCTTAAAAGCAGGTTCTCGGCAAACCCGGAAGCAATACCGGCAACGGTTTTCATACTGGCAGGGATAATAATCATCCCATCAGTCACAAAGGAACCACTGGAAATACTGGCAGCCAGATTTTTGTTGCTGTGGGCGAAATCGGCCAATTCTACGAGTTGGCTGATTTTTATATTTGTTTCACATTCAAAATTCTTTACCGCGCCCTCTGTTATTACCAAATGGATCTCTATCTCAGGCAATTGCCTTAATGCCTTGAGCATCTGATAGCCCATAACAACGCCACTAGCGCCGGAAACACCTACAATCAACCGCATAATAATCCACCTTTCTCAAAACTTGCTTACGTCAATTTAAATCACCATAAACCGATCAGCTTCCACCAGGGAACGGCGACACCAACAGTGATGATGAACAAGACAATAGTGAACGGCACTCCGAACTTAATCGTTTCTTTTTCAGTATACATACCGTTATCCTCGCCCACGCCAACCAAAATCGCCAAATTGTGGAACGGCAATATAAAGTGGGCATTGATGGCGATATAAGCGATCATAACTGGGATAATAGTGCTGATACCCATAGAGCTGGTAAAAGCCAGCATGGCAGGGATAACGATGCCCATAACCGCGATAACGCTGCCAAAAAGCATATGGATAGCAATGGATACAGCGGTAATAAATGCCGCCAGCACAAACATATTTTCAGGTACGCTGCTGGGCAGTACGGTTTGAGCGATCCATGTATTCATCCCGGTCGCGCCGCCTACACGGCCTATTGCCACAGCGGCAGTCAAAAATATCAGGGTCTGCACGGGAACGCCGCTCCAGCTTTGCGGAGTCAGGATGCCACCGATCTTCGGCATGGCCATCCCCATAGCGATAAACAGAGTTACCCAGCCGATATCGATGCCGTGCAGCGTATCAGTCATCCACAAAACTATTGCCAAGGTCACCCAGACAGCGGTGCGTATTTCCTTACCGCTCATCGACCCCATTGCCTCTAGTTTAGCTAATATCTCAGCTTTGTCAACTCTAACTTCTTTAACAGGTTTAAACATAAACAGGATCATCACCATCGTGATCAGACTGGTAACTATCATCGGCAGCCCCATTATCTCAAACCACCGCAGCCAGCCCACCGGTTCCGGATCACAGCTGGCTGCTGCCAGCGGATTGATGGAAGCGTCACCGGTCAGAAAAATCATCGAAACAGGAATAGAAGCGGTAAAAACTGTAAAACCAATCTTCACTGCATCTTCATAAGGAATATCGGCACTTTTCACAACCACGGCCATAACTGACATAATCAGGAAAGCCCGCGGCCAAGGATGCGGGATCAGCAGGGCCAGAATAAAAGTCAAAGCAAAAATCGAAATAATGATACTTCTGAAAGAAGAAACATATTTCACAATAAATTTGTACGCTATCCGCTCCCCCAAACCTGATTCTTTAACGGCAACGGCAATAAGATAAGCGCCTATGATCAGATACATCATAGAAGTGGTCCAAGTTGAAAAAATTAACGTTGTCGGAGCTACTTTAAAAACTGCCAGCAGCAGCAAATAAAGGCCGGATACATATCCCGGCTGGGCAATACCAAAAGCCCAAAAAATTACGGTCATCAAGGAAAAAGCCATACACATCTGCCCTGCACGTTCGAGACCGGGGATATTAGCGAAAAAAACAATAATTGCTACGATAATGCCTAAAATAAAACCGATGATCGCTTTATTCTTTCCCATAATCGTCCTCCTTAAAATATTCAGCAAAAATATCAGTTGAGGTCAAGGCTCACGCAGAGCCTCAACCAAGTAACTTTGATCAATCCTGCTCGACAAAATCAGGCAAGAATTTTTTTACATCGACGTCCATGAATTTCGCACGCTGGAATCTGGCTTTCTGGCTAAACGGAGCAGTCGCGTCATAGATGGTTTTGCAGGCAATACCATGGTCGCGGATCGTCCAGCTACAAGCTGTGTCATTGGACGGATCAAGCGGATGGCAGCGTACACCGGGGATAGTTACGATATCCACATCAGCCTGCATCCTGGTGGTCATAGCCCAAAGAACATCATTGGTATCGAAAATATCAACGTCTTCGTCAACCAAAATCACCTGTTTCAATTCGGGAAACGCCGAAAAAGCCAATAATGCAGCCTGGCGCTGACGGCCTTCGTCACTGGGAACGCTTTTTTTGAATTGGATAACTGCTACGAATTTACCGCCGCCGGAAGAATGGGCATAAACATTCTGCACACGGCCAGGCATTGCTCTTTCGACCATATCGAGGATCGAAGCCTCGGTAGGGATACCAGCCATGCTGACATGCTCTTCGGAAGGGCCGATACAGGTTTGCATGATGGGATTTGTTCTATGGGTAACTGCCTTAACTTTGATCATTGGCAATTCAGCATTGGCAGGACCAGTGTAACCGGGGAATTCAGGCATCGCTTTACCAGTGTTGGTATTTTGGTCTTCGCGGACACGTGCCCCAACCAAAAGTTCGCCTTCGATAACGTATTCGGCATTAGCGATACATTTCTCGCCAATAGTTACGCAAGGAGTCAGTTCTACCGCTTTGCCGCGAATAGCTCCGGCGATGGACAATTCATCAAAGCCCAAAGGAGTTGTAGGCGGTTCAAAGCAGGAAGCGATCTCGATAGCCGGGTCGACACCGATGCTGATGGAGATTGGCAACGGTTTGCCAAGAGCCTCGGCTTTTTCACGAAACGCGCCCAAATGACGTGCGCCCGGAGTAAAGAACATAGATATTTCGTCCTTGCTCTGCAGGCAGAGCCTGTGGATAGTAACGTCGGATTCGCCAGTTTCAACATCGGAAGCGTAGCACATACCCAAGGTTACATACGGACCGGCATCCTCAGGCGTATTAGTCGGTGCAGGGATCAATTTACGAATATCGAAGCCTTCTTCGGTAGCTAAATGCACAACTTCCTGGCATTGTGCTTTTTCTCTGTCGATAACTACAGGGTCAATTGCGTTTTTTACAGCGTCGCGCATCATAAAGCCTAATTTTTCGGGTTCAGTATTCAAAAGATAGCCAACACGTTTGCGACTGGCCAAAAGTCCGATAACAACTTTAGCGCCGGGATGGCCTTTAATGTTCTCAAACGTCATAGCAGGGCCGATTTTAGTAGGACGGGCGACAGTACCGCCAGCACCAACATAGCGGTAAACTCCTGCCAATTCTGCAGCAGGGTCAACTTCTACATCAGTATGTACCATTTGTCCGGGAATGCTTTCCAGCAATTCCAATGCAGATCTTAAATCAATAACTTCTTTAGTCATAAAAATAACCTCCTGACTTTTTGTTGAGTGTTACCTCACAATTCGATCTTAAATCGTGGTGTAACAATACAGTCAAGAGGTTTTTGAAAAAATTTTAAAATTTATTTTTTTAAGGTTACCGGAGCCTGCAGCATACAAAAATCCACGCCGGTTTCCTGCTTATAAAAAGTCGTATCCAGCAAGCACACGTCGATGATATCGCCGCTCAGCTCATAATTATTCTTTGCCAGCCAGCCCATCAGCTTTTCTAAATGCTCGGTGTCGTAAGGCATGCCATATTTATACATACACACATATTCCCCAGCCGGGATAGTTTGCGTATTCTCATGTTCTTTGTTCCAGACCGGCAGAAAAATGCACGACCCGGCTCCGCTGAGCCAGTCGCCGCTTTGTGCCGCAGCTTTTTTTATGATCGAGCCAAAACCGCCGGACGGCACCATTTCCCGCTCAAATATCCGCTGCCACAAGCTCATCAGCGTCGTATGCAGGTTATCCTTGTCAATAGGCTGCAGCCACTCTTTAAAGATTGCCTGCCTGGCATCTATATAACGCACAAAAGGCAGCGACATCCGCATCATCCCAGCATCTACAGCTTCTTCATACAAGTCTATCCTTTGATTGAGATACTCGCGCAAAGTGTTGAGCTTGGCTATCTGGTTCATGATATACTGCTTTTGTTTTTCTAAAAGATACATCTCATTTTGTGGTGTCCGCTCTTGAAAATGCTGCTGGATATCTTTCAAATTGATCCCCAGGGACTTTAAAAAACAAATTTCACGCAGATATGGTATCTGGTGCTTGCAATAATACCTGTAGCCATTGGTATCGACCTTAGCCGGCTTAAACAAATCGATACTATCGTAATGGATCAGGGTCTGTCTGGTAATACCATGTAATTTAGCCATTTCGCTTATGGAAATATAAGTACTCATAAAGACCACCTCACCCCGTTTTCTTCTATTATATAATAGTTGGGGGTGTATTGTAACAATACAGTTCTAAAAAATTTAGCTGCTGCTAAAATTCAAAAAACCTCTGACTAAAAGTCAGAGGTTTTAGAATCGATTGGTAGCGCTAACGGGAATCGAACCCGTGATTTCGCCTTGAGAGGGCGACGTCTTAGCCGCTTGACCATAGCGCCATTGGCTCCGGGACTAGGGCTCGAACCCAGACAAGATGATCCAGAATCACCTGTGCTACCATTACACCATCCCGGAATTGTGTTGAACACAAGGGTTATTATAACTCACTTTATTCAGCTTGACAAGTATTTTTTTATTTTTCTTACATTCCCTTATTATAAGTGAACGTATCCAGGGTCTCGTTGATTTTTTTTGCCAACGCTTCCGGCAGCCCCTCAATGTTAACGTTGAGGAAGCCACGTACGATAGTAGCAGTTGCTTCTTCTTCGTCCATCCCGCGCGCCATCAGGTACTCGATCTCCTCGGGAGCGATGCGGCCTACGGCTGCCTCGTGGCTCAGCTCGGCATTACCTGTAAATGCGTCCAGCTCGGGAATTGCCGAAATATAGCCTTTATCACTGAGCATCAAGCCGTTACATTCCAAATGAGCCCGAATTCCTTCGGCACGTCCGGTCAAATTACCGCGATTGATAATCTCACCGCCGGTTGAAATAGTACGGGTCACGATCTCGGCACGGGTACCAGGCACTTCTAACAGCGCCTTGCCGCCAATATCAAGATGCGAACCTTCCGGCGCTACCAGAATAGAATTTAAGCGGGCAACGGCACCTTCACCGACTAATTTTGTCGTTGGGTACATCTGCACATCTCTTACTTTTTCCATGCAGACATAGTTGGAAATAAATTGCGCTCCTTCTTCGATAATTGTTACGCTACGGGGACGCACTGCAATATTTTCGCCCCAGCTATGGATCATGGTAAAGGTCAGCTTAGCATTTTTCTCGACATAAAATTCGCTGATGCCGATATGCACACCTTTTTCGACACTAGGATCGCTGGCGCAGCCGGAAATAATATTCAGTTCCGCGCCTTCTTCAACGATCACCACATTATGCACGCGCTGCAGCTGCTGCTCGTGCCCAATAAAAACACAAGCCTGCAGCGGCGCCGCAATTTTTTGACCCGCTTTAACACGGATAAAATAACCTTGTTCCTGCTCTAAAGCAGTTTTAGCTGTATATTTGTCGGTATCAGCCTTAACAGCGTTCCACCAATATTTTTTTACTAATTCAGGATATTTTTTGGCAGCCGCGCCGGTATTCATCAGTTCTAACGGTAGCTGAGCCTGTACTTCCACTTCTATCGGCGCATTATCAACCTGAATAAAGCTGGCGCTGCGGTTCTCCCCATCCAAATCAATACCTACATGCTCCAATCGTGCTTTGCCCTCGTCGGAA
This sequence comes from uncultured Phascolarctobacterium sp., assembly GCA_900544795.1. Taxonomy (GTDB): domain Bacteria; phylum Bacillota; class Negativicutes; order Acidaminococcales; family Acidaminococcaceae; genus Phascolarctobacterium. Next base: position 12,349 of record UQWM01000025.1, read on the forward strand.
AGTTCGACCGTGCTTTGCACATGCTGCTCATTGTTACCATCAAATTTTTCTAAATCGATATCATTACCAAAAGCAGCTTTTTTGGAGAGTGCCTCCTGCAATTTTACTTGTTCAGTCATTTCATTCCCCTCCTGCAAGCGCCACCATTCACACATTTCTCATAGCCTGTTTTGCTGATGCAGCTTAAAACATCTAACGGGTCACCGCTGGTACAGCTTAAGGTACCCTGATATAAAATGTGTGCGTGCGAAGCCGGCACATATTTTAAAATATGGCCAACATGAGTAATAATCAGGCCACTGCGCTGGCTGTTGAGCGGGTTATAGCTATCGCAGTCCAAACTGTGTGCACAGCATGGCTGGTCGCAGCCTGCTCCACCGCAAGGCTCGTTATGCAAAATATAGTTAGCAGCACGTCCGACCAAAGCAATGTTTTCTACATCGACACCCGATTCCGGTTCGTCAAGCAGCAGTAGTTCCGGTTTCTGTGCCATCAATTGCAGCAGCTCAGAGCGTTTCAACTCACCGCCGCTAAAGCCTTCGTTGACACTGCGGTCAAGAAAATCAGCCAGTCCCATCCATCTTGCCATTTGTTCTGTCTCCTGAGGCGTAGCGCCGCAGATCTCGATCATCTGGCGCAACGATAGGCCACGGATAGTCGGTGGCCGCTGAATCATAACGCCTACACCAAAACGTGCTCTTTCATAGCAGGGAGCTTCGGTTATATCATGCCCTTTGAAATAAATTTTTCCGCTTAAAACTTCATAGCGTTCAAAACCCATAATCGTACCAATCAAAGTAGATTTGCCGGTACCATTAGGCCCGAACAAAACATGTACCTCACCGGGCTTGATGTGCAGATTAATATCGTGAAGAATCTGCCGGCCTTGGACGGCAACGGACAGATTTTCTATTTTTAACATAGCGATCCCTCTTTCTGAAATTTATACTGATTTATTATAACATACAATACGTTCAAATTCCATACTTTAACTGTAGGAATTAACACGTACTATTTACTGCGATAGATAGAATTTTCGACTTCACTGTGTTAAAATAATCTTATTCGCAGACGCACTTCTGCACTACAATAAATTTTATCGTCTAAACTTTGGAGGTTCTATGCACCAGTATCTATTTCATATCGTCGATTTTCCAATCCGTATGTACGGCTTGGTTTTATGTATGAGTATTTTTTTAGCGACCGGCGTTGCCTATTTTTTAGCAAAGCAAGACGGGCGCTGGCAGCAGCACATCCTTGATATAGGCATCTACGGTGGCTTTGCCGGACTGGTTGGCGGACGGCTTTGGGATGTATTCTTTTTCGACTGGGACTATTACCAGCACCACCTGCTGGAGATACCTTTCGTTTGGCAAGGTGGCATGGCCATTCAGGGCGGTGTTATCGCCGGCGTGCTGGCCGGCATCTGTTACTGCAAGCGCCATCAAATCGACTGGCTGGCTTTAGCCGACATCGTTTGCCCCGCCATCCTGATCGGCCAGGCAATCGGGCGCATGGCTAACCTGCTCAACGGCGATGCCTTTGGCACGCCTACAGGCGGTAACTTCGGCTTATTATACCCAGAAGGTACTTTGGCCTTTAAAACCTACGGCGCAGTACCCTTATGGCCGGCAGAGGTCTGGGAAGGCCAGCTTGATGTGGTCATCTTCGCCATCCTGCTTCTGTTTAGGGCAACCAACCACGCAAAAGGTCAGGCTCTCTGTCTTTATGTAATGTTGTACTCAGGCGTGCGCTTTGGCCTGGAAATGCTGCGCGGCGATTATGTAGAACCTTTCTTCTTAGGCTTGAAATCAGCACAGGCAACGAGCCTTTTCTTCTTTTTGATCGCTTTGGGCTTTTTTATCTACTTTGGCTGGCGCGAAAAACATTGCCCGCCGGAACAGCCAAGCATCGAAACTCCAAAACAAAATAAACGCAAACGTTAAAAAATGGCAGAACCTCAGGTTCTGCCATTTTTATAAATCTCAACGTTTAGTAAGCAAAATCAGTAAATCAGCATAAAAGCGAAGCGCAGTAAAAACATCGCCGTTAAGCAGCGTACCAGCCCAGTTACCTCCGGCCATTTGCCAAGCACTACTTTAACAAAACTATACATAATAAAACCAATCGCGATACCGTCGGCAATATTATAACCAAAGCACATGATCGTCATTGTAAAATATGCCGGTATGGCCATTTCCAAATTACGCCAGTCAATATCACCAATGTCAGACGCCATCAGAATACCTACAATGATCAGAACGGGTGCAGTAGCCGCCGATGGCACCATACCTAAAAACGGAGCCAAAACTACGCTTACCGCAAATAAAAGCGCTGTTACCACCGAAGCAAAACCTGTCCGTGCACCAGCCGCAACACCAGCACTTGATTCAACATAAGTGGTCACAGTTGAAGTACCCAGAAAAGCACCCATGACCGTTGCCGTCGCGTCGGCCAGCAAAATACGCTCGCCATCAATGATATTACCATTTTCATCAACAAGATTAGCTCTTGATGCCGTAGCCAATACTGTACCGATCGTATCGAACATATCGGCAATAGTCATAGTAATCATCACCGACAGCAACGAGAAAAGCATTGTGCCCACACCATTGGAAATATCGAACAGCTGTACAAAGCCGCTTAGGCATTTACCAAAGGTATCGCCCAAATTACCGAGGGGCATTGCCCCAGGAAGATGCAAGCCTAATTGCCAGCCGCTGAAAAATTGTAAATAACAGCCCAACGCCGAAGTTAAAACAATGCTTAACAGGAGACCACCCTTAGTACCACGCAACAGGAACCCCACATTCAGAAATATGCCTACTAAAGCTAATTTAGCCGAGTCGGTAGCAAAATCCAGCGTCGGGATAATGCTGCTATCCAGGCGCATACTATCACCCAAAGGAATGAAGCTGCCCGGGTTAGCCGAAAAACTTAGTAAGGAAGCATTTTTCAAACCAATATACAGAATGAACAGACCGATGCCTATGCCTATCGCCTTCTTCAAATGTAGCGGTATTTCGGCGATGATCCTGCTCCGCAGACCGGTAACAGAAACAACGATAAAAATTATTCCTGAAAGCAATACGGCACCTAAGCCCTGCTCCCAGGTATAACCCATAGTACCGCACAAAGTATAGGCAAAGAACGCGTTGATGCCCATGCCCGGAGCCAAACCGAAAGGTGCGTTGGCATACAGCGCCATCAGTAAAGTACCCGCAGCGGCGGCCAAACAGGTCGCCATCATGACCGTGCCTTTATCCATCCCCGCCGCCGACATGATCTGCGGATTGACAAAAATAATATAGGCCATAGTAACGAAGGACGTAATGCCACCGACAGTCTCCTGCCTCAAGCTTGTCTGCCGTTCTGAAAACTTGAAAAATTTTGCTAACATCTGTTTTTCCTCCCCAAAATCACCTCAAAGTACATTTCACAAACTGTTCAAAGGTTTGCCCTTTTTCTGTCAAATGTCTGTTGTATACTTAAAACATAGCAAGTGATGAACTTGCTACACCCTTCCCATCAAATTCATCATAAACAGCTTTCCTATGGAGGAACCGTTCGCTACCATCCCCAGCGAACGGTTTTCTCTTTGCCCGCTTATAATACCTGCGTGCTTTACAGCACGCAGGTATTATTTTTTTGCGTTTTCCGCAACCTCTTTCATGCACGCTACCAAAGATCCTTTAGCCCGGTGATGATTGATACATTCACAACATTTACCATGACGCACACAGCTGACCATTTTACAACTGCAGTTAGCTTCATTGCAATTCGTCATTTCCATTCCTCCTTAAGAACACTTTATCTGTATCTGCGCAAAGGGCACAGAACTTCCGCATATTTGCCCTTCTCATTTTGCAGCGTAATATTTACTGCCCACATAGGAACATCTGCATCATCGACAGTATGAGTACATTGAAACAACCTTTGCTCGCCTACAAATCTGATAATATCTTCCAATTCCAAAAGCAACACCAAATCGTCGCGGTCATAGGCCTCTAAGCCCTCATCTGAAAAAAATACTGTCGCCACGATCAGATCGTCCATTTGCCAGCATTCCAGCACATAGGGCCTGCCGCCCGTAATCGAACCCTTATAATAGCCTACATCCAACACGCCGTCAGCGTCAGGCTCATAGGGAGATGGTATATATTCATTTCTATTGGGGATAGGGAACTTTATTTCCTGCATAATCTTCTCCTAAGTCATTTATATTGATTGAAAACTTTTTTACAATGCTTCATAAAATCTTTTTTGACATTAGCCGGTTCAACTATTTTTACTTTGCTGCCCAAAGCAAATAACCAGCTGTAAAAATCCTGATCCACTACAGCCGTACCCTCGACCACACTAGTATCTTCCTTGCTTTTTTTGACCTTACTGTCCAGTAGATACTCAAGGACAACAGGAACAAGTTCATTGCTGCAGCGCAATTCTACCGGACACAACAATTCGTCAGCAGCATATTTCTCCGCAGCCAGGCTCTCCTGCAATTTCTGCGCCTGATACCTGCTTCCTAAGCTACTTAGTTTCTCAACCAGACGCGTAGCTTTATTTTTACTGACAGCAGCCGATTTTAGCACCGCCTCTGACAATACCAACAGCTCCTGCGGTGTAAACAGTCTGCTGACTACTTTATAAATATTGGCTCTACTGCGCGTAGTTACTATATCTAAACCGAAAGCCTGCAAGGTAGCCATATCGTCATACAAGCTTTTACGTTCAGCCGGTATCTCCAGCTCTGCTAATCTTTCGATCAGTTCCTGCACCGTCAATACATGCTTTTCGTCAGTTTCCTCCAGCAATATCTGCTGCAGATATAACAATTTCACTTTTTGATTTGCTTTTTTTGCCATAACCAGCACCTTCTTTTCAGAAACCTCATAATTGTCTTATTAAAATAATATATTGGCCATAAAACCACATTTCCCTGCTATAATCGTAAATTTTTATAAAAAAATACTCTGACCGCAGCCAGAGTATTAGAATTTTTAGCCATGCATAATATACCAGTCATTATTTTCACCAGCTAATAATAAATAAGTATCTGCATTATCCATAAAGTCATGCCATTCTTTCTTTTGAACTACGACTACGTTGCCTTTGTCATTGGCATAATTTTTCAGTTCAGCATAAGGCATGACATTTTTGCTGCTCCAGCTGAAAGCTTTAGGTACGAACCCTTCTATTTCATTCTGAGGCAGTAATTTCACTATTTTTTTCCCCGAATAAAAAACTGACGACGTAGGATAATTACCATAAAGGCCTATCTCCTGCTTATCAGGGTATTGAGCCTGAAGCTGTAGCGCCAGCTGTTTACCTGACCGCACATCGCTGAAAGGCACGGCCACCACCGGTATCAGCGCCAGATTAAATAACAGTGCCATAGCAGCTACTGCTATAGTAAGATATTTTTTGTGATAACTTGCCATAGCGTAAACAAGCACCGCCCCAGCAAGAACCGTTATCAAGACCAAATAGTCATGACGCATCGGTATCACACCATTAAGGTGGCACCAATAAACAGCGCCCGTCAATAAAACGTAAAAACTGCCGTGAAAAAACAAGTAACCTTTGCTAAAGGCTCGTGAACCGTTCTTTGCTAAAAACCGTCCCAGCATCAAAGCCAGAGGAAAGAGCAGCGGATAAGTATAGGTAATATATTTAGTCGCCATATTTTGAAAAAATATAAAAACAGTCACTGACCAAATCAGTAAAAATATTGTCAGGCTATCCGGCCGTTGCCAGCTGCCCTGCTTTCTAAAACTTTGCCACAAACATTGGGGCACAAAGCCGCTCCAGGGGAATAAAGCCAGCAAATTCACCAGCATATAATAATAAATAACATTATCGCGCGGATGCTCGGATACTGTTGCCCTTAAAAAATTATGCGTTCCTAAAAAAGTTTCTGTAAAAGACTCTCCATGCAAGCTTATCATTGCCAAATACCACGGCGCCCCTATGCCCAAAAAGAGCAGCGTCCCGCTGAATAATTTCATCTGTTTAAGAGACCGCCAGCCCTTATCAAAACTCAAGAACAGGCAGATTATCAGCCCCGGCAACAAAAAGCCAATCGGACCTTTAGTCAGCGTCGCCAGTGCTGCACAGCCATACATCCCATAATAATAATTTTTCTGCTCACTGCTGTAGCCAAGATAAAAAAACAGCAACGTGCCGCTGAAAAAGAAAAACAGTATCGCATCAGTGATAATCGATTTACTGATAAGAAAAAACTCAACTGAAGTCAAGAGTACTATCCCGCTATAAAAGGCAGTTTTATTATCAAATATTTTTTCCGCGCCCCAGACAAGTAGCCCCAGCCCTGCCAGCCCAAAGCAGGCAGGAAAAAACCGAGCGGCGAACTCCGTAAAACCAAATAATTTAAAACCTAAAGCTGTCACCCAATAAAAAAACACAGGTTTATCAAACCAATACTGTCCGTAGATCTGCGGCGACAGCCAATCGCCTGACGTAACCATTTCTTTTGCCGTTAGTGCATAATTGGCTTCCACGCTATCAGTGATCAGCAAAGACCCATTAAATCCAAAAAGTAAAACTATCGCGGCCAGCCAAAAGATGAGCCAACTTTTCTGTTTCATAAAAACAACTCCTTACTCTCATTTCAGTCTTATCATAAAAAATGTGAATGAAAATAACCTGAGGTAAGAAGTTGCTTGAATAATTATTTATTGATTTGTCAACGGCAGTACGATCGTAAAGCAAGTTCCGCCGCTTTTTTTATTTTGGACAGTTATCATTCCCCGATGTTGCTGAACGATCAGTTTAGCAATGGGAAGCCCTAAGCCGAAGCCACCTTCGGCGCGAGTTCTTGCCTTATCCGCCCTGTAAAATCTTTCAAAAATTCGTTCCGTCTCTTCCGGTTTGATACCAATCCCTTCGTCATCTACTTTAATGATCAACTGCTGCTTATACAGCTCTGCGCTTATCGTTATCCTGCCATGCAAAGAGTATTTGATAGCATTGTCGACCAAAATTGTCATTAATTGTTCTAACCGCACCTTGTCGCCCCAAATGAGCAACTGTTCCGTTGGTAGCTGCATTTCCAGCTTCAAATCTTTTTGTGATGCTAATGGTTGCAACGCCTTGGCAGTAGTTTCGATAAAGTCCTGCACGTTTACCAGTTCCGTTTTAACATCCAGTACGCCGGCATCATTACGCGCTAAATTCAGCAATCTTGAGACCAGATTATTCATTCGCTTTATTTCTATCCGCATTGTTTGCAATGTATCCATGGTAAATTCACTGAACGTACTGTCGGTGTCACTTTCAATACCTTCGGCAGCAATTCCCATTACCGTCAGCGGCGTGCGCAATTCATGTGAAGCGTCAGCTACAAATTCACGCTGCCTTTTGAACATCTCCTGGATCGGCTTAATGCTGCGTCCGGCTAAATAATACCCCACACCTGCTCCGCAGCAGATAAAAAACAAACTCATTACTACAAGCCAGGCTAATTCATCCTGTTCCTCGTAGTAGTAATCACTCAAATCCTTAAACATATATAAGGTTGCCAGGCTATTATCGCCATCCATAACCTGATCCCGTCCGCCAAGATATATCCACAGTTTATTTTGACTATCACGCAGCGTTAAAAGCTTAACCTTTTTATCATTTTGCGGCCACTCACTGCGTACTGCAAACAGCTGCTCTGCCAGCGGGCTGCCACTGATCTGATCGTGCAGCAGTTCTCCCGAAGCAGGGTCCAGCATATAAGCCAGTTCACGCCCTACTTCAATGGAATGGTTGGAAACCGGCAGTTCCCGATTATATACATATTCTTCCCCTTCATGGATAATAAGATCACGTAGCTGCTGTTTTTCATGAGTAAGCACCGAATGTCCCAAAAGAACCACGCAGCCGGTGACGATCATTACCACCAGTAAAGTGAATATCCCAGTATAAATCAGCGTCAATTTCAAGCGCAATTTATTAAACATCATGTTCCTCTAGCATGTAACCAACTCCACGTATGGTTTTGATCAGGCTTTCTGCCCCTATAGAGGCTAATTTTAATCGCAGTGAACGAATATGCACATCAAGATTATTTTCAGTAACTTCACCGTCAATGCCCCATATCCGTTCCAACAGCAATTCGCGTGGTAAAATCTGTCCCGCATTGATCAGCAGCAGCTCCATCAATTTAAATTCGCGCGGGCGCAGCTGGACTTTACTGTTTTGATAACTGACAGTATAGTCCTTGACCGCTAAAATCACGCCGCTGTGCTCAAAGCTTTCCTGTTTGTAGCTGCTCTGGCGCCGGGCCAAAGCATGCAGCCGAGCCAATAACTCTGCCATTTCAAAGGGCTTAACCAAATAATCATCGGCACCTTCGTTCAAACCGGTAACTTTATCCTCTACACTATCGCGGGCGGTTAAAAGCAATATCTTGCCCTGATATTCTTCCTCCCGCAGTTGTTTGCATAAAGTTATACCATCCATTTCAGGCATCATCCAATCCAACACCAACACGTCATAGCCATCGCGATAGCATTGTTCGTAAGCCGCTTTTCCGTCTTCTACCCAATCTGTTTTGATATTCTCTTTTTTTAATAAATTCTGCAGCAGCCTGCCTAAATTTTTATCATCCTCAGCCAAAAGTACTTTCATCGCGTTCACCTCTTTCGAGAACTTATATCATGTCTATATTAAAATTAGCTGAATTTATGATAAATCCTGCAAAAAAAGAGGACGCCTAAGCGCCCTCCTAAAAAATTTATTCAGCTTGTCATTATGCCGCTACCTTTTTGCCGGGCTTTAGCACAGCTACGATAGCATAGGTCAAAATACAGGCAAACCATTCCATATAAATAACATTCGGGAAAATACGTACTGACGGCACCAGCTGCCACAGTACCAGCATCACAAAACCTACCAATAGCGTCCAGAATCCGGCTGCTTTACAGCTGTACTTGGGAAAGAACAATGCCACGATAACGATAACACTAAAGGCAGCAGTCAAGCTGAGACCGATCATGATCGTACCCAAAATACTTGAAACACCCATCGCCATCCCCAAGGTTAGAATGCCCGAAATAACAATGCACAAACGCATCATGACCAACTGTTTGGCATCCGAACATTGCGGATTGATAAAGCGTTTATAAATATCGTGCGAAAACAGCGTTCCTGCTGACAGTAGCAGATTGCAGGCCGTGGATACATCAGCTGCCCACAAAGCCGCCAGAGTGATACCTGCTAAAACAGGCTGCAAACCAACTATGACCTGCGGCAAAGCCAATGCAGCCTGAGCATCAGGATACATAGATTTAGCGCAAATGCCAAGCAACGCCGCCAGCACGCCTACCGGCAGCATAAGTATGCCGCCCCAGACAAAGCCTTTTCTGGCAGTTGCCGCATCTTTAGCGCCCAGTGAAATCTGCAAAATACTTTGCAACGACAGGTTAACGGTTACCAAAGTAATTACCCAGCTGGTGATAGTCGTTAAACCTACTCCCTCGGTAAAGCTGAACCAGGGCACATTTGCCGGCAAAGTTTTAGCCAAAGCATCCAGTCCGCCCACCTTATCCAGTTGGATGAAGGTAGCGACCACGATACCAAAATAAATCAAAATAATATTCAGTACATTAGTTAAGGAAGCCGACCACATACCGCCGATAAAGGTGATACTGATAAAAGTGATCGCACTGACCAGCATGCCTGTTTTGAAATCGAAGATTTCAGGCATGATGGCGTGCAAAATGCTGCCACCTGCGATATACTGCAGAGAAATGATGACCAATTGAATAACTATTTGGCAGAACACGCCAAAAATAACGGCATTAGTTCCATGATGACGTTCAATAAGTTCAGAAATAGTAGTAATGTTCTGCTCGCGGTATTTTTTCGCCATAAAAATACCCATCACGATAGCGCCTATTGCCCAGGCAATAGTATACCAGCCGGCAGACAAACCGACCCGGAACGCATGCTCCGACACACCGATCGTTGAAGCTCCACCTACCGCCAAACCAATAATGGTAACGGCAATCAGCGGCGCTGATAACTTTCGTCCTGCTAAAGCATAGTTCTCGGCATTGCCCTCACTGCGCTTTTTAGCAAACCAACTGATACCGAACAATGCAATGATGTAAAGTACCAGTATCACTAAGGAAACCGACATACAAATACCCCTCCCGATTTTTGGCAATAAAAAACGTCCACTATTGAGGACGGCCAAAGAGTAACTTTATTGTATGCAAAGTTTACACTAAAGTCAAGTAAAACTTACAACTTTTTCGAGCGCCACAGACTATTCGAGCCATATTATGCACATTTGTTCTTTTCGTGCATCTTTTATTGCTTTTTTATATAAAACCCTTCTTGCGCAATAATTTATACAGTGGTATAATTAGCTATATTTATTCTAAAACTTTTATTGGCTATAACTATCTTTTTTAACTTTTTACTTAGTAATAATTTTAGAAGGAGACGATTATCATAGGCAGAAAATCACGCAATACAGATCAGGCCTTGCTTAAGGCTGGCGTCGAACTGATTGCACAAGGTAATTTTGATCCCACGGTCCGCACGATTTGTACTTTAGCTAATGTCAATCAGGGTATGTTCGTTTACTATTTTGGTTTTAAAGACGAATATATAAAGATTCTTTTTCATAAAATCTACGGCGAGTATCTTGATTATCTGCAAAGCTATACTGAAAAAGACGCAAAAGCCATCGTTCAGCTGCAAAAAATTTTCTACCTGATGGCTAAATACTTTGTTGATAATTTCAATACGGCTTATTTCCTAACCTCGTCCCTGCAAAAAAACAAAGCAGCTGCTTATTTTACTGATTACAGAGTGCAGCATTTCATCTTCATCCGCACGCTTATAGAGCAGGCCCAACAGGACGGCGACATTTGCAGTGACCTTAACAGCTACGAAGTCTATATGACTTTGCACAGCATCCTGATCCAGCCGCTCATCATCAAAAACACTATTTTACAAAAACACGGCGACGAACCAATCATGGAAAAACTTAATCGACTGGATGTTGCTTCCGATGCCAGCCTGCAAAAACGCCTGCGAGTCGCATTCAAAGGTCTACGCCCTTAATTTAAACAAAACTGCGGTTTTTACAAAAAGCGGTTGACTTTTTTTCATAATCATATATAATTATATCGTTGCCTAAAGATCTTGGCAGCACTAATGACTCCGTAGCTCAGTTGGATAGAGCGTTTGACTACGAATCAAAAGGTCGCAGGTTCGAATCCTGCCGGGGCCACCACTTAAAACCAACGCATTCCTTTTAGGAATGCGTTTTTTTATTGTCTTTTCCTCCTGTATTTCTTTTGTATTATTTAATATTTTTGATATATTACTTGAAACAAGATGTTATAATAAGAATATACATTATAATACCAAACCTGCCGTTTGGAGGTAATTCCTATGAAGCTGACAACTCAAAAAAGAATAGCTCTCGAAGAATTTGCGCATAAATATATTTATAAACTGCTCTGCGAGCAGGATATACCTTTTATACTCGACCATCTTGACCATGATCTTATCGGTATCGGAGCCGGTGAGCACAATTATTATGCAACGCAGACAGAAGCCAGTGCTTTTATCGCTTCACTAAACGGTCAAATACCGCCCTGCCGCTTATTGGACGAAGAATGGACCATACTCCCACTAACAAATGCACTTTACATAGCCCAGGGACGCCACTATCTGACCTCGGTCCAAAATCAGGAACTGCTCGTCCAAACCCACCAACGGGCAACCATCATCATTAAAGACCTGGGCTCTGACTACAGTTATGTTTATCTGCACCTTTCTCATCCTTATCAGGAACTGCAGAGCGGCGAGGATTTTCCCTTTCAGATCGGCAGCCAGACCTATAAATATATGAAATCAGAACTTGCCCAGGCCAAAGAACTGCTGCATCAAAAAGAACAGCAGATGGAAGTTGTACTGCGCGCAGTTAATGGCGGCATTAAATGCAGTAACGACGATGCCGATTATTCCTTTGCCTATATCAGCGATGAATTGCCGGTCATGTTTGGCTATACAATGGAAGAATTTATCGAATTCACTGGCAACAGCGCTATTGGACTAACTTATCCTCCCGATATGCCCAAGTCTGTAGCCGATTGTGAAGAGTGCTTTAAGAACGGCAACCCCACTTATTCGATCAAATACCGGGTACTCTGCAAGGACGGCAGCCTGAAATGGATCATTGACAGCGGCCGCAAAACTACGACGCCGGAAGGCAAAACCATCATCAATAGTATTTACCTTGATATAACCCGAGATGAAGAAGCACGCCAGCAGGAGCTTCATCACGCCCGCAAGGAAAAACAGCAGTACTATGATCTGCTTTCCGGCATTAACAGTAATTATTATTTTATCTATCTTGTCAATCTTGACGACGGTTCAGGGATTCCCCTGCGCTTGCCGGAGGATCCCCGCCATGTTTTCAAAAACTACACTGCCAAAGATATCTATAGTATCGAGCAGCTTGCCAAAAGTCATTTCCACCCTGCTGACCGTGAAAAGGTCTTAAAGCATTTTTCCTTAGACGGCCTCCGCAAACAGGGGCAGGATCGTCACATTGACTTTTCACTGGAGTGCCGCAGCCTTGTTGGCAGTGAATACCGCTGGATAGCTTTCAACTCCACATTGCTGGCTCAAAGTGATGGCTATCATCAAATCATTCTCACCCTACGTGATATCCATGAAGATAAGTTGAAAGAACTACAGGAGCAGCAGGCAATTCAGGAAGCCTTTAATGCAGCTAAAGCCGCCAACATCGCTAAAAATGAGTTCCTTTCCCGTATGAGCCACGATATACGCACGCCAATGAACGCTATTATTGGCATGACCGCCATCGCCGGCAAACACTTAAATGAAAAAGACCGTATCCAGGATTGTCTGGCCAAAATCACCACTGCCAGCAATCATCTTTTGACTTTGATCAACGAAGTGCTGGATATGTCTAAAATCGAAAGCGGCAAACTGCATCTGCTGGAAGAAGATTTCAATATTCACGTAATGCTGCAGGAGCTGCTTGACCTGCTGAATCCACAGATCATCGCCAAAGAACACGACTTCACCCTGATAACAGCGCCTGACCTGCGCGCAGATGTGGTGGGCGACAAAATGCGCCTGCAGCAGCTTTTACTTAACATCGCTGTCAACGCTGTCAAGTATACACCGCCCCGCGGCAAAATTTCTTTAGAAGTACGCGAAAAACAGTCTACCTTCCACGGTACTGGCTGCTATGAATTTATCGTCAAAGACAATGGCATCGGTATGGACCCGGACTTTGCGGCCAAAATATTTGAACCCTTTGCCAGAGCTTCCGATTCACGCACCAGCGAAATCGAAGGCACTGGCCTTGGGATGACAATTGCTCTCAATCTGGCTCGCATGATGAACGGCTCGATCGACGTGACAAGCACCTTGGGTGAGGGATCAACCTTCACGGCTACCGTTTATATGCACCCCCGCCACAAAGCGGCAGACACTGCCCCACCCCCGTCCAGTGCGGCTACCGAACAACTGCAAGAACTTTCATTCAGCGGTCAAACAGCCTTATTAGTAGAAGACAATCAGCTAAATCTGGAAATAGCCGTTGAATTATTGCAATACATCGGCTTTACCGTGACTACCGCCCAAAATGGCTTAGAAGCACTGGAAAAATTTACTGCAGCTGCTCCGGACACTTATTCACTGATCCTGATGGATATTCAGATGCCAGTGATGAACGGCCTGGAAGCCGCACGGGCCATCCGTTCCCTGAGCAGACCAGACGCCCAGCTCATTCCCATAATCGCTATGACGGCTAATGCTTTTCCTGAAGATATAGCGGCTACAAAGCAGGCCGGCATGAACGAACACCTCAGCAAACCAGTCAATATGGAGCATTTCCAAACTGTACTGAAAAAATGGTGCTGCAAATAATTTACAAAAGCTGTTGACAATCTCACGGCAATCCGATATAATATCATCGTTGCCTAAAGATTTAGACAACCCAATGACTCCGTAGCTCAGTTGGATAGAGCGTTTGACTACGAATCAAAAGGTCGCAGGTTCGAATCCTGCCGGGGCCACCATTAGAATGCAGACACCGCAAGGAATTGCGGTGTTTTTTTGTTTTCCGGGGAACAAATGTCAATTTGGTATGGGGAATATTTGGGGAAGATTTTAAAGCCTTACCATCATAGAATTATATCTTAACAACAATTCCCGCCATAACATTATCTTGCCGTCCAGCAATCCAACCACCTATATTGCCTTTGACCGGAAAACCTATCATGCCAACAGCACCATCTTTAGAAGTGCCTATACCAATTTCCCAGTGCTTAGTCTTATCAATCACAGGTACTGTTATATTTAAGTCTGATCGGCTTGTTTGGTTTAGCTGGAGCTTATATTTATCAAAAACATACTTTTCATCATCAGTCTTTTTGATTCCAAAATCTTTGCCATTTACTTTCACTGCCAGTTCCTGCTTGCCAACATTTATATCAATGTCTGTTTTTTCTGTACTGCCGTCCTGGTAAATATACTTAGGCACATAAACAATTTCTGTTTTGGTATCATTTTTATATTTTACTTCTGTTTGTATCTCCGGCTCTGCAACAGGGCAGATGTGCAACAATGCACGTGCATACCAGCCGAGGAAAAAAGCAGCCACACATAACACTACTGTAATAATTTTATATTTATTTTCCACAAACATACCTCCATAAAAGTAAAAGGGCATCGTTAAGATGCCCTTTATCAATTTTTATAACAAATAATTGCCATCAAAAAGCTTACCATTTATATCGTAACTATCAGTAAATTGCCACATTGTAGCGTTAGGCCAATCACAGCGGCCACCCCATTGAGCTACCCAATAAGGCACATAATCTGCCAGCTGATCTGTATAAATTTTGTTTTCCAACCAATCTAAATTAGCATAAATACCACAGCTATATCCAGCTTCATTGCATGTAACAATAAAATCACTGCACATATTTGTGATAGTTTGATTCGTAGGCATACCATTTCCAGACTTATAACCGTCTGCGTCTTCCATATCAAACCATAATCCCATTTCAATCTTATCTTTTGTCAGCCCCGCATCTTTTAAAACAGATATCATATATCTAGATTCTGATCTTGCCGCTGGTTCATCCAAAGCATAGCTATAATAATATACGCCAATTTTCAGGCCAACCGCCAACGCTCCATTTACATTTTCATAAAAATTAGTATCCAAATGCCTATTTCCAAAACCAAGCCGAATAATGGCAAAATCCATACCAGCAGCTTTTACTGCATTCCAATCTACATAACCATTGTTTTCAGATACATCAATGCCTTTTAACATTTTCATAACCGTCCTTTCAGTTTTCCGATAAGCTTATCCAAAACATCAACACCTGCATCACTTAAATTTTCAATTACCGATAATACTTCAGTAACTACCATATAACCAATAACAAGACTTACCATCCATGTAGGCGTATTCAATATGTGCATCATTAAATCTCCAACGCCAGCAACAAAAGCACATATAACATAGCTCATTAGATACGCTTTGCAAGCTATCTCCGTTCCTACTCATTTCCGCTATTAAATTAGGGAAAATATATACAACTTTTCTTCTTACCATTTTTACCTCCTCATCGCACTTATATTTTAAACGCAAATTGCGTTATTCGATTATTATGTTAAACGCATTACGCGCTTTTGTCAATCTTTTATTGAATTTTTAATTGCAATTTGCGTTATAATGTGTTAAATTGTATTCATGGAAGGAGTACTACTATGAATATCTATATTGAATTTGGTAGACGATTAGCCTTTATACGTCAAAATTCAAAGCTATCACAATCGCAAATTGCGCAAAAACTTAATATCGCACAATCAACATACGCAGGATACGAAAAAGGAGTACGTAAAATTCCTTTAGAAATCATTGTCCAACTATCAAAAATTTTAAATATTAGTCCTACTATACTAATATTGGGCGATGAAGCAAATATTGTTAAAGATTACACTATATCTGAACAAGAATTAATAAAAAAATATCGCCAACTTACTGCCGAGCAGCAAGGGGCGATAGAAAATAGTATAAATTATTATATTAAGGCAAATAAGAAAGATCAAACAACGGAAAACGGCGAAGACCCGTTCACAAACAAGGTCGGGTAATATTCGTTGATTTCAGTTCTGATCGTCACATTGACGATTAAATAAATATTACAATCCCAGGGAGAGTGTTTAGTGATGAAAAAACTGTTTCTTTTATTCTGCTTTATCATGCTTGCATTTAACACTGTTTATGCCGCAACAATACCAGAACCAACAAAAAAAGTAGTTCTCTTTTATCGTGTTCCTGACACTATTCTTCAATGTCAGAACGCTGATGAAGATATAGTTGCTGGTGCTGCGGAATTAGAAAAAGAACTTAAAAATCACTATAGTAAAAGATTTATCGTACAAGAAATTAGAAAAGCCCCTGAAGAAAAAATGTTGCCAGACGGCTATAAGGCTCTAATTAAACCAAACCAAATTCCGCTTATAGTTACAATAGACTTGGAAGGGCAAGGTTCTAATGTTGACTACTATCAAAATGCTTTTGGCGCGAAATCAGCTGGTGTTTCTCAGACAGTAAACGTACACTTAGTCGAGGCTTTACCAGCAAGCAACAACAATTCTTTTGCTTGGATAGATTATGGTGTTCAAGCTTATGGTGCAGGAACATTTGCTATAGGTAGAGATATTTTTGCAGCACAAACTGATCCACGTAAAAATGTAAAAAATGCAGTTCGCGGCTGCTTCCGTGATGCCTGTAAATTAAATGAATCAATTAACAAGTATGCCAACCCTGCTGCATACGAAAAAGAAGTTAATCGTTTCACTGGTAACTTTGAAGCAGTAGTAGCTGCTGATCAGAAAACTAATTCTGTAGCACTTGGAAAAATAAAAAAATTTGAAGATTGGTGCAAAGCAGACAAAATGCGTGAAAGTTACCTTATCGGCTTAAATGGATTCACTAATATTAATCAAAAAATTATCTTTATTGACCAAATGATAAAAATGGGAGTATATAAAGAAAACTAATACTTTATATTAAAGCGATTAATATGCAAAAAGTTAAAATACAAATAATAAAAATTGGAATACAACATCATGACGTTCTTTTCAAAAAATTAGAAAATTATAATAGCAGACTATTCCAAATTTCTATCAAACAGGTATCTAGACGATAAAGTCCATATAATTGTGTAAAAAGAAAGAGTCATCAAAACCCTTTTTAA
>UQWM01000026.1 GCA_900544795.1 uncultured Phascolarctobacterium sp.
GTCTGCGTTTCGCAATCCGCGAAGGCGGCCGTACAGTTGGCGCTGGCGTTGTTGCCGCTCTCAACGAATAATACGAAGCGATAACTTGAATTTTCTGCTAAGACCGGTCGTATCTGGGCCGGTCTTAGCATATTTTTGAAAGTTTGTTGACATAGAGTGTTAACTGTGGTACTCTATATTAGTGAAATTTTGTGATTGGTAATCTATGAGTAAGAGAGGTGTTAAATATGCGCAGTTTAGTTACCATGGCTTGCACTGAGTGCAAACAACGCAACTACCAAACCAACAAAAACAAAAAGAACGATCCTGATCGTATCGAACTTAATAAATATTGCAAGTTCTGCAAAAAACACACTTTACACAAAGAAACTAAATAATTTCTGTTAACGTGTGATTTAGTATCAGGTATTCAAGCAAGGATGTGAAAAAATGGCCGTTCCGGAAACTACAGGTGTGAAGAACGCAGGCGGTATTACACGCTTTATGCGTGAAACTAAAGTAGAACTGAAAAAAGTAACCTGGCCTACCAAACAAGAGCTTATTGCTAATACCGCAGTGGTTTTAATTGCGGTTATTATTTGTGCGGCATTGATTTGGGTCATCGACACCTTCTTCAATGTTGTTTTCCGTTGGATTCTGCAATAAGTCGGCGTAAGGAGGAAAGGGAAGCTTCCCTATCATTAATATGGAATCAGAAAAACGTTGGTATGTAATCCATACTTATTCCGGTTATGAGAATAAGGTAAGCGCAAATCTGGAACGTAAAGTTCATTCCTTGGGTATGGAAAATGAAATTTTCCGTATAGTAATACCTATGGAAAATGAGGTTGAAGTAAAAGACGGCAAAAAACGTAGTGTTCAGAGAAAAGTTTTTCCTGGCTATGTGCTTGTTGAGATGATTGTTAATGATCGCTCTTGGTATGCCGTACGCAATACCCCGGGTGTTACCGGCTTTGTCGGTTCTGGCACTAAACCGATTCCTTTGACTGAAGACGAAGTCAAACAGATCATGCGCTCGATGGGCGTGGAAGAAAGTCGCCCTAAAATTGATTTACAATTACAGCAGATGGTTCGCTTGAAAACAGGTCCGTTTGCCGGCTGTATCGGCAGTGTATCTGAGATCAATGAAGAACGTGGTAAACTGAAAGTTTTAGTTGACATGTTTGGACGTGAAACACCTGTTGAGATTGATTTTACTCAGGTTGAAGAAGCTGAATAATAAGGAGGTGTAATAAATGCCGAAAAAAGTCGTAAAAATGGTAAAATTACAGGTACCGGCTGGTAAAGCTACTCCGGCTCCTCCTGTAGGTCCCGCACTTGGCCAAGCTGGCGTCAACATCATGGCTTTCGTTAAGGAGTTCAATGAACGTACTGCTCAACAAGCAGGTTTGATCATTCCGGTAGAAATTACCGTATTTGAAGATCGTTCCTTTACTTTCATTACCAAAACTCCCCCGGCTCCGGTTCTTTTGAAAAAGGCTGCTGGCCTTGAAAAAGCATCTGGTGAGCCTAACAAGAAGAAAGTCGCTCAATTAGGCCGCGATAAAGTTCGCGAAATCGCCGAAGCTAAAATGGCTGACCTGAACGCTGCTGATATCGAAGCTGCCATGAGAATGGTAGAAGGTACTGCTCGCAGCATGGGTATCACCATCGTTGACTGATTTTAAGTCAACCTAATTAAGTGGGAGGAGTTATCCGTTTGTACCACGAGGAGGAAAGTTTAATGGCAAAATTTGGTAAAAAATATCAAGAGGCTTTGAAACTTATCGAAGCTGACAAATTCTATGCTCCGAAAGAAGCAGTAGAATTAGTTAAAAAAACTTCTGTTACTAAATTTGACAGCACTGTAGAAGTTGCTTTCAAATTGGGTGTAAACCCCAAATACGCTGACCAACAAGTTCGCGGCGCTCTGGTTCTTCCTAACGGTACTGGTAAATCCAAATCTGTTTTGGTATTTGCTAAAGGCGCTAAAGTTCAGGAAGCTGAAGCTGCTGGTGCAGATTTTGTAGGCGGCGAAGAATTAGTTGCTAAAATCCAAGGCGGCTGGACTGATTTTGAAGTCTGCGTTGCAACTCCTGATATGATGGGTGTTGTCGGCCGTTTAGGTAAAATCCTCGGTCCTAAAGGCTTGATGCCTAACCCGAAGGTTGGCACTGTTACTATGGATGTAGCTCGTGCTATCAACGAAATCAAAGCAGGTAAAATCGAATACCGTACCGATAAAGCTGGTAATGTACAAGCTCCTATCGGCAAGGCTTCTTTTACCGAAGAACAACTGTTGGAAAACTACATCACTTTGGTTGATACTTTGATCAAAGTAAAACCGTCCGGCGCAAAAGGTCAGTATATTAAATCAATTACTGTATCTACCACTATGGGCCCTGGCGTAAAAATCGACGTTTTGAAAGCTAACAACGACAAATAAGATTTTTGATGTGGTAACAACTTTATAAATCAGAAGATAATCGGGCCATAGACAGCAGGTGCGGCAACGCATAAGTATTTACGCCTGCCGAGGCTGGAGACGATGAAGATAGACCTTCGCGACCTCCGGCTACGGCCGAGAGGTCTTTTTGATTTTATAAAATCATTCTTGAAGAAGGAGGTGTGATGCATGGCAGTTATTAGAGCTGAAAAAACAGCTAAAGTTGCTGAGATCAAAGAATTGCTTACAGCTTCCAAATGCACCATTCTGGTTGATTTCTGCGGTTTGACCGTAGCCCAGGATACAGCATTCCGCCGTAAAATGCGCGAAGCTGGTATTAAATACGGCGTTGTAAAAAACACAATGCTGCGTATTGCTGCAATTGAAGCCGGTATCGAAGGTTTAGAGCCTGTTTTGGAGAAAAACACTGCAATCGCGGTTGCTCCTGAAGATCCCGTTGCTGTAGCAAAAATCATTTGCGAGTTTGCAAAAGAAAACAAAGCACTGACTATCAAAGCTGGTGTGCTCGACGGTCAAGTTATTGACGAAGCTGCAATCAAAGCTTTGGCAGAACTCCCGCCGAAAGAAGTTCTTATTGCAAAAATGCTGGGCAGCATGAATGCTCCTATCAGCGGTTTTGTCAATGTACTTCAAGGTACTATCCGCAACGTTGTCTATGCACTCGACGCTGTTCGTCAGCAAAAAGAGTCTGCATAAGCACTGCGCTTAATCAAGTAAGTTAAATTAAAAAAATAAAACATTTGAATTTATGGAGGTACATATAATGAACAAAGAACAAATCATCGAAGCTATTGAGTCCATGTCCGTACTCGAACTTTCCGAATTGGTGAAAGCTCTGGAAGAAAAATTTGGCGTATCCGCTGCTGCTCCTGTAGCTGTAGCTGCTGCTCCTGCTGCTGGTGGCGCTGCTGCTGCTGAAGAAAAAACTGAATTCGACGTAGTTTTGACTTCCGCTGGCGCTGGCAAAATCAACGTTATCAAAGTTGTTCGTGAAGCAACTGGCCTTGGCTTGAAAGAAGCAAAAGAAATCGTTGACGGCGCTCCTAAAGCTGTTAAAGAAAAAATCTCCAAAGCTGACGCTGACGCTTTGAAAGCTAAACTCGAAGAAGCTGGCGCTTCCGTAGAACTGAAATAATTTTAGCTTAAACTTCAAGAAGCTTCCTGTTTATCAGGAAGCTTCTTTTATTTTTAAAACAATGTATTGACAAGAGAAAAGCTTTGTGATATCATAATAAACTACAGTAAATAAATGAATTGCAGGTAAATTGACAACAGACACGGTGGCTCAGTGGTTGGGAATCGTGTTCTGCTCATACGGTAGAGGATGAAGTTCGTTCATCGAAGACAATATGCAAGGTCCTTGAGACAATCTGGAACCTTGCTTTTTTTGTCTTTCGTGCAACGGGCTATCTTTGACCTGCCTGACAAAAATAAGAAGGGGTGAGGGATTAGATGTTTAAACCGGTTCCCTTAGGCGATAGGACTCGGTACAGTTATGCTAGGATCAATGAAGTATTACCAATGCCTCATTTGATTGACATCCAAAGAAAATCGTATGAGTGGTTCATGCGAGAAGGTCTTTGCGAAATCTTTCATGACATTTCTCCGATCAAAGATTTTACAGGTAATTTAGAGCTTTCTTTTGAAGGTTTCAATTTGGGCGAGTCCAAATACAGCGTTGAGGAGTGTAAGGAGCGTGATGCTTCCTATTCCGCACCGCTTAATGTCAATGTCCGCTTGCTGTACAAAGATACTGGCGAGATCAAAGAATCTAAAGTTTTCATGGGTGATTTCCCGCTGATGACTGAAACCGGTACTTTTATTATCAATGGCGCTGAACGTGTTATCGTCAGCCAGTTGGTGCGTTCACCCGGCGTTTATTACAATGTGACCATGGACCCCAGCGGTAAAAAAATGTACGGAACAACCGTCATTCCTAACCGTGGTGCCTGGATCGAATTTGAAACAGACGTTAACGATGTTATTTATGCCCGTGTAGACAGAACTAGAAAACTGCCTGCAACTATTTTGCTGCGTGCTTTGGGCCTGTCCAGCAATGCTGAGATATTGGCTCTTTATGGCGAGCATCCTTCTGTTTTAGCTACTTTAGAACGTGATGCCACTACCAGCCGGGAAGAAGCATTGATCGAGATCTATAAAAAACTGCGTCCCGGTGAACCTCCTACTTTGGAAAATGCTACGCAGCTGATCGAAGCAACTTTCTTCGACAATAAACGTTATGACCTTGCTAGCGTAGGCCGTTATAAGCTCAATAAAAAATTGGGCTGGCGCCGTCGTTTGCTGGATAAAGTGCTTGACGCTCCGCTCGTTGATACTTCTACCGGTGAGATCATTCTGCCGGCAGGTACTAAAATCGATGATAAAGCTATTGATGCTATCGAGCAAAGCGAAATTTTCAGCGGCGTAGGCCTGAAAGAGATTTTTATCCGTTTTAAAGAGCAGATTCTGAAATTGATCTGCACTGCTGATATTCCTGAAAAACACCGCACTGTAACTGTCGAAGACGTTTTGGCTTCTTTCGGTTATCTGCTTAATTTGATGGATGGCTTGGGCACCGGCGACGATATTGACCATTTGGGCAACCGTCGTGTCCGCAGTGTTGGCGAATTGCTGCAAAACCAGTTCCGTATTGGCCTGGCCCGTATGGAACGTGTAGTTAAAGAACGTATGACGATCCAGGACGTTGATGTTATCACGCCGCAGGCACTGATCAATATCCGTCCCGTAGTTGCCGCTATCAAAGAATTCTTTGGCAGCAGCCAGTTGTCTCAGTTTATGGATCAAAACAATCCTTTGGCTGAGCTGACTCATAAACGCCGTTTGTCCGCGCTTGGACCTGGTGGTTTGAGCCGTGAGCGTGCCGGTTATGAAGTCCGCGACGTTCATCACTCCCATTATGGACGCATGTGTCCTATTGAAACCCCTGAAGGTCCGAACATCGGCTTGATTGGTTCGCTTTCGACTTTCGCTGTTATCAATAAATATGGTTTTATGGAAACACCGTACCGAAAGGTTGATAAAGAAGAAGGCCGTGTTACGGATGAAATAGTTTATCTGACCGCTGACGAAGAGGATGAGTATATTTGTGCTCAGGCTAATGAGCCTTTGGACGATAATGGTTACTTCTTAGGTGAACGTGTTACAGCGCGTTACCTTAATGAAGTTTTGTCACTACCTCCGAACCAGGTCGATTACATGGACGTTTCGCCGAAACAGGTTGTATCTATTGCTACGGCATTGATTCCCTTCCTGGAGAACGATGATGCTAACCGTGCCTTGATGGGTGCGAACATGCAGCGTCAGGCAGTACCGCTTCTGTGCACTCAGTCGCCTGTTGTCGGTACCGGTATGGAATATAAAGTTGCAGTCGATTCCGGTGTCTGCGTATTGGCTAAACGTGCTGGTGTCGTTGAGCGTGTTGTCGGCAACGAGATCCGTGTACGTGCTGAAGACGGCAGCGTCGATTCTTACACACTTTTGAAATTCAAACGTTCTAACCAGGGTACCTGCGTCAATCAGCGTCCTATCGTCAATAAAGGCGACAAAGTCGTTGAAAAACAGGTTCTGGCTGATGGTCCTGCTACCGATCATGGTGAATTGGCATTGGGCCATAATGTTATCGTTGCTTATATGCCTTGGGAAGGCTATAACTACGAGGATGCTATTTTGTTGAGTGAAGATCTGGTTAAAGCCGATATCTTTACTTCTATCCATATCGAAGAATACGATTGTGATGCCCGCGATACCAAGCTTGGTCAGGAAGAAATCACTCGTGATATCCCCAACGTTTCCGAGGAAGCGTTGAAAGACCTTGACGAACGTGGAATCATCCGCATTGGTGCTGAAGTACGCCCTGGCGATATTTTGGTCGGCAAAGTTACTCCGAAAGGTGAAACTGAATTGACTGCAGAAGAACGTTTGCTGCGCGCTATCTTTGGTGAAAAAGCACGCGAAGTACGCGACAGCTCTTTGCGCGTACCTCATGGCGAAGCTGGTAAGATCGTCAGCGTTAAGGTGTTTACCCGTGAAAACGGCGATGAACTGCCGCCTGGCGTTAATGAACAGGTTCGTGTGCATATTGCTCAAAAACGTAAGATTTCTGAAGGCGATAAAATGGCAGGCCGTCATGGTAATAAGGGTGTTGTTTCCCGTATCATGCCGCGCGAGGATATGCCGTTCCTGCCCAGCGGCGAGCCGGTACAGATCGTACTGAATCCCTTGGGCGTACCTTCCCGTATGAACATCGGCCAGATTTTGGAAACTCATTTAGGCTGGGCTGCCCGTGCTTTGGGTATGAAAATCGAAGCAGGAGCTGAAGATTTAGCCGCACGTTTTGAAAAAGCCGGTTATGATGTTGATCAATACGGAATGCCTGAATCAGTCGAAATCGACAAATTCGGACAGGAAGGCATCAAAGCAGTAAAAATGGCCGTGCCTGTTTTTGACGGCGCCCATGAACAAGATATGAGTGATACTTTAGAGTTGGCTGGCGTTGACCCCAGCGGCAAAACGCTGCTTTATGATGGCCGTACAGGCGAACCTTTTGATAATAAGGTTACTGTTGGCTGCGTATATATGCTCAAACTGCATCATCTGGTCGACGACAAGATCCATGCCCGTTCCACCGGCCCGTACTCCCTGGTTACCCAACAGCCTCTCGGCGGCAAGGCCCAATTCGGCGGCCAACGCTTCGGCGAGATGGAGGTTTGGGCGCTGGAAGCTTACGGCGCTGCTTATACCCTGCAAGAGATCCTCACCGTCAAATCCGACGACGTTGTGGGCCGTGTAAAAACTTACGAAGCTATCGTAAAGGGCGAAAATGTTCCTGAACCTGGCGTGCCTGAGTCTTTCAAAGTTCTCATTAAAGAGCTGCAGAGTATCGGTCTCGATATCAAAGTTCTTAATGAAGATGAAGAAGAGATTCCCATGCACGACAGCGATGACGATATCAACGAAACCGCGCGCGACCTTGACCTTAACATCGACGGCGAGATTCCGACCTCTAATACTGTTGAAACCGACGAATATACCGTTGATGAAAACAGCACTGAAGATGCGGAATTTGATTTAGTTGCAGATATCGGCAACTTTAACATGGAAGCTAAAGATGAGTTGGACGGAGATGCAAACAACTCCGACGATATTGAATAGAAGGGAGCGATCGATTCTTGTTGGATGTAAATAATTTTGAGTCTATGCGTATCAGTCTGGCTTCACCGGAACAAATCAGAACCTGGTCCTATGGCGAAGTAAGAAAACCGGAAACGATTAACTACAGAACTTTGAAACCGGAACGCGACGGTTTGTTCTGTGAAAAAATATTTGGGCCTACCAAAGACTGGGAATGCCATTGCGGTAAATACAAAAGAATTCGTTATAAAGGTATCGTCTGCGATAAATGTGGCGTCGAAGTTACCCGCTCCAAAGTTCGTCGTGACCGTATGGGACATATCGAACTGGCCGCCCCTGTTTCACATATCTGGTATTTTAAAGGCATCCCCAGTCGTATGGGACTGATCCTTGATATTTCGCCCCGCTCGTTGGAAAAAGTATTGTACTTTGCCAACTACATTGTGCTTGATGCCGGCGATACCCCGCTGGTAAAAAAACAATTACTGAGCGAAGGTGAATACATTGAAGCCCGCGATAAATATGGCAGCGGCTTCAAAGTAGGTATGGGCGCGACTGCGATCAAAGCATTGCTGGAAGAGATCGATTTGAATGCGATGACAGCAGAGTTGCGCGCTGAGCTGAGAGAAGTGAGCGGACAAAGAAAGATTCGTGCCGTGCGCCGTCTGGAAGTCTGTGAAGCTTTCTTAAAATCCGGCAATCGTCCTGAATGGATGATTTTGGATGTTGTTCCGGTAATTCCGCCTGAACTGCGTCCGATGGTACAATTGGACGGCGGCCGTTTTGCGACCTCCGACCTTAACGATCTGTACCGCCGCGTCATCAATCGTAACAACCGTTTGAAACGTTTGCTGGAACTCAATGCTCCTGATATCATTGTCCGCAACGAAAAACGTATGCTGCAGGAAGCTGTTGACGCTTTGATCGACAACGGCCGACGCGGCCGTCCTGTAACCGGTCCTGGCAACCGTCCTTTGAAATCCCTTTCCGATATGCTGAAGGGTAAGCAAGGTCGTTTCCGTCAGAATCTGTTGGGTAAACGTGTTGACTATTCTGGCCGTTCCGTTATCGTTGTCGGTCCTGAGCTGAAAATGCATCAATGCGGTCTGCCGAAAGAAATGGCTTTGGAGCTGTTCAAACCTTTCGTTATGAAACGTTTGGTCAACAGTGGCCAGGCTACCAATATCAAAAGTGCAAAACGTATGGTAGAACGCGCTACTACTGCTGTTTGGGACGTTTTAGAAGACGTAATCAAAGAGCATCCGGTACTGCTTAACCGCGCACCGACCCTGCACAGACTTGGTATCCAGGCTTTTGAGCCTATCTTGTCCGAAGGCCGTGCAATTAAACTGCATCCTCTGGTATGTACTGCCTACAACGCTGACTTTGACGGTGACCAAATGGCAGTCCATTTGCCTCTGTCTGCCGAAGCTCAGGCTGAAGCAAGAATGCTGATGCTTTCGGTTAACAATATTTTGGCACCGAAAGACGGCAAACCGGTAGCTGTACCTTCTCAGGATATGGTTTTAGGTTCTTATTATCTGACCATCATCAAAGAAGGCGCTAAAGGCGAAGGTATGCGTTTCAGCAGCTTTAACGAAGCTTTGTTGGCCTACTTCCATGGAGACGTTGCTTTGCAGGCACGCATTAAGATATATATCCCTAATAAGGATATATATGAGGAA
Organism: uncultured Phascolarctobacterium sp.; assembly: GCA_900544795.1. GTDB lineage: Bacteria > Bacillota > Negativicutes > Acidaminococcales > Acidaminococcaceae > Phascolarctobacterium. Next base: position 9,283 of record UQWM01000026.1, read on the forward strand.
CCTGCTAACGAAGGCGTCAGCCTGGTAACTACCACTGTTGGTAATGCCATCCTCAACGAAGAACTGCCGACGGAAATGCGTTACTTCCATTTAGAAGAGGAAGTAAACGAAGCCGGTAAAAAAGTTCAAGTGTGGCATTTGAATAAACTGCTTGATAAAAAAGAATTGGGACGCCTGGTTGCGAAAGCACATAAACTGTATGGCAATCTGCGTACTGCCGAAATTCTTGACGTTGTTAAGAAAATGGGCTATGACAATGCTTGTAAAGCAGGTATTTCCATCGCTGTTTCCGATATCAAGATCCCGCCTGAAAAGGCTGAGATATTGGCTGCTACCGAAAAAGAAATCGATAAAACTGAGCGTATGTTCCGCCGCGGTCTGATGAGCGATGACGAACGTTACCGTAAGGTTATCGAGCTTTGGAGCAAGGCAACTGACGATGTAACTAACAAATTGATGTCTTCTACCATGGACCCGTTCAATTCCGTTTATATGATGGCTAATTCCGGTGCCCGTGGTAACACGCAGCAGATCCGTCAGCTGGCCGGTATGCGCGGTTTGATGGCTGATCCTTCTGGCCGTATCATCGACCGTCCTATCAAAGCTAACTTCCGTGAGGGCCTGACCGTTTTAGAATACTTTATTTCTACACACGGTGCTCGTAAAGGTTTGGCCGATACCGCTCTGCGTACTGCTGACTCCGGTTACCTGACACGTCGTCTGGTAGACGTTGCTCAGGACGTTATCGTGCGTGAAGACGACTGTGATATCGTCGGTATTAACCTGGTGAAAGAACGCAGCCGCCTTTGCAAGGCTACCCTGGGTTCCAGCCAGAACAAACTGCGTGACATCGTTATTGGCCGTAATTTGGCTGCAGGCATCACTGATCCTGTGACTGGTGAACTTTTGGCCGAAGCTGATACGATCATTACGGAAGAGTTTTATAATAAACTGGCCGCTGCTAAGGTGATGGAAGTAGTATTGTATGCTACTAACGACATGAGCGGTGAGGAAACTGAAACTATCCAGATCAATATTAGCGACGATCAATCCAACGCAGTTCTGAAAACAGCTATGATGCATCATTTCGACGGCAAGGAAGTTGCTGAAGATGTTGTTGCGGCTGACGGTACTGTATTGATTGAAGCCGGTGCTACTTATGACGAAGCTATTATCGACGCTATTTTGGCTAACGGCACTGTCCGCGATGTTAAAGTACGCAATAATGCTATCGAAGGCATCGAGATCGAATCTATTACCGAAGGTAAAAATAAACAAACTATCATCGAGTCTTTGCGTGACCGTATCGTTGGCCGTTATCTGGCTGAAGATATCGCTGATAAAGATGGCAATATCGTTTACCATATTAATGATTATGTTACAGAAGATATTGCCGATGACATTGCTTCCATGCGTGAAAAAGTCTGCATCCGTTCCGTACTCAACTGTAAAGCCAAAGTTGGCGTCTGCCGTAAATGTTATGGACGTAACCTGGCTACCGGCGGTAAAGTTGAAGTTGGTGAGGCAGTCGGAACTATCGCTGCTCAATCCATCGGTGAACCTGGTACGCAGCTCACTATGCGTACGTTCCATACCGGCGGCGTAGCAGGCGATGATATCACGCAAGGTTTGCCGCGTGTCGAAGAATTATTCGAAGCACGTAAACCTAAACATCCTGGTCTGCTTACTGAAAATGCAGGTACTGTACATATCGGCGAAGAGAACGGCATTCGTAAGGTTACCGTTACCGGAGAAGATGGCGAACAGATCTATACGATTCCGTATGGTTCTAAAATCGCCGTTACTGAAGGCATGGAGATCGCTGTCGGCGACCGCCTGACTGAAGGCTCCCTCAATCCGCACGATATTCTCCGCATCAGCGGCGTACGTGCTACCCAGCGTTATTTGGTTCAGCAGGTACTGGGCGTTTACAAGTCTCAGGGCGTTGAGATCAACGACAAGCATATCGAAGTTATGGTTCGTCAGATGATGCGCAAGATCCGCATCGAAGAAGCCGGTGACACCTTTATGCTGCCGGGTGAATACATTGACGTGGCTGAGTTTGAACTGCAGAATGCGGAAATGGTTGATAAAGGCTTGCAGCCCGCTGAAGGCCGTCCGGTGCTGCTTGGTATCACCAAAGCATCGCTGGCTACCGATTCTTTCCTTTCGGCAGCATCTTTCCAGGAAACCACTCGCGTACTTACCGACGCTGCTATCAAGGGCAAGGTAGATCCTCTTCTGGGCCTGAAAGAGAACGTTATCATTGGTAAACTTATTCCGGCTGGTACTGGTATGAGCCGCTACCGTGATATCAAAATCAAATACAGTACTACTAACAGCGAACAGCAGTAATGCCGTAACTTAAAAGTAGTGAACCCCCACTTTTTGCCTTAGGCAAAGGGTGGGGGTTTTTGATATAACGCTTGTAATGAAATGATCTGCCGCTGAATATAAATTTTGAAAATAAAAAGTTATGCTATCCAGGGGCGCCTTATATGATATAATCTACTGTAACTAAGAATTTATCGTTTGTCAGCAGTTTGCCAGCTGCGGGATACTTGAATAAAAGAAAAGCGAACGATAGGGTGATTTTTTGTTAAAAAGTTCACATTATAATTGACACATAAGGAACCTATTGGTAAAATTATAATAATAAATATGATGGTAGAGATGGCCCGAGAAGGATTTTTAGTTGCGCATATAGCAGTTGAAAGATTTCGACTTGGGTTTTATTTTTTACTTACAGTTTCGCTAGGAGGCAGAAGCATGAAGGTTGCTATTATTATGGGAAGTAATTCGGACTGGCCTATATTGGAGCCAGCTGAAAAAACACTGAAAGAGTTTGGTGTAGAGGTAGAGGTAATTGTCGCATCGGCACACCGTACACCTGATGTGGTACATGAATTTGCCGCTGGCGCCCGCGAACGCGGTGTAGAGGCTATCATTGCTGCTGCCGGCGCTGCCGCCCATTTAGGGGGCGTTATTGCTGCCTATACGACGGTGCCTGTGATCGGCATCCCCATCAATGCTACGCCGCTGAACGGTATGGACGCACTTTTAAGCTTTGTACAGATGCCTGCCGGTATACCTGTAGCGACTATGGCGATCAATGGTGCTAAAAATGCCGCTTTGTTCGCAGTGCAGATTCTGTCTGTAAAATATCCTGAATTGGTGACTAAATTAGCTGAAAACCGTCTGCAAATGCAGGAAGAAGTTAAAGCTAAAGGTGAGAAACTCGCAAAAATGCGGTCGGAGGGTAAGTAAGCGATGGTTGGAAAGGGAGAATTAACTGTGCCTGGTATTGATTTTGAATTAGACAAACTGCATGAAGAATGCGGCGTTTTCGGTATTTATTCGCATAAAGATGACGTTGCCCTCAATACCTACTGGGGTTTATATGCTTTGCAGCACCGTGGTCAGGAAAGCACTGGCATCGTTACTACCGATGGCAGTAATATGCAGGTAAAAAAAGGCATGGGACTGGTGTCTGATGTTTATAAAGACGGTGTGGGCGACTTGACCGGGCATATTGCGATCGGCCACGTGCGTTATTCTACAACCGGTTCAAGTATGGCTTATAATACTCAACCGCTGCGCGTTTATTTCGACGGCGGTAATTTGGCGTTGTCGCATAACGGTAATCTTACTAATGCCGCCGAACTGCGTGCCCGTTTGACCAGAGATGGCGTTGTGTTTCAGACTACTGTCGATACTGAAGTGGTTTTGAGTCTGATCGCACGTTCCCGTGAAGAAAACATTGAAGACCGTGTAGCCGAAGCTGTGAATCAGATCAAAGGTGCTTTTGCTATTTTGATCATGACTGATAATAAACTGGTAGCTGTACGCGATCCTTATGGTTTCCGCCCTCTGTGCTTAGGCAAGCTGGATGGTGGTTGGGTAGTGGCGTCCGAATCCTGTGCTTTCGATTTGGTTGGTGCAGAATTTATCCGTGACGTGAAGCCTGGTGAGATGCTGGTGCTTGAAGATGACGATGCAGAACCGAAAAGCATGATGTGGGCTAAACCGATGCCTACACAATGCGCGCACTGCATTTTTGAATATGTCTATTTTGCCCGTACTGACAGCGTGATCGATAACCAGTGTGTTTATCAGGCCCGTATCAATATGGGGCGTGAGCTGGCTAAGGAAACAAAAGATATCCATCCTGATATCGTTATTTCGGTGCCTGACTCTGGTACGGCTGCTGCTGTTGGTTATAGCCTGGAATCCGGCGTACCATTTATGGAAGGACTGACAAAAAACCGTTATGTGGGCCGTACCTTTATCCAGCCGACTCAAAAACAGCGTTTGAATGCTGTGCGTTTGAAACTGAATCCAGTCAAGAGCGTTGTGGCAGGTAAATCTGTAGTTATGGTCGACGATTCGATCGTACGCGGTACTACCAGCGGCAAGATCGTTAAATTGCTGAAGGATGCCGGAGCTAAAGAAGTGCATGTCTGCATCAGTTCACCGCCGGTAACTGATCCCTGCTATTATGGTATCGACACTTCGGTGCGTAAGGAATTGATCGCATCCACCCATACAGAAGAAGAAGTTCGTCAGTATATCGGTGCTGACTCGCTGCATTATATTTCGCTGGAGGGGCTGAAGCGTTCTTTAAACAGCATGGACCCCGAAGGTATGTGCTATGCTTGCTTCAATGTAGGTTATCCCGATAATGCGGAAGAAACTATCCGCCAAGGTTCGAAATATATTTTTGAGAACAAATAATTAGGAGGTCCTTATGAGCGAGCAAAGCAAAAAACAAATGACTTATGCCGATGCCGGTGTTGATATTGACGCAGGTAACCGTGCTGTTGAATTGATGAAAGAAAGCGTTCGCGCAACTTACCGTCCTGAGGTTATTGGTGACTTGGGCGGCTTTGGTGGCCTGTTCGCTTTAAATTCCGGTAAATATCAAGAGCCTATTTTAGTTTCAGGTACTGACGGTGTCGGCACTAAGCTGAAACTGGCTTTTATGGCTGATAAACATGACACGATTGGACAGGACGCCGTGGCTATGTGTGTTAACGATATTCTGGTGCAGGGTGCGGAACCGCTGTTTTTCCTGGACTATATTGCTGTCGATAAAGTGCATGCTGAAAAAGTCGCTAATATCGTACAAGGTGTTGCCAGAGCCTGCAAAGAGTCGGGCTGCGCACTGATTGGCGGCGAAACTGCCGAAATGGCTGGTTTCTATTCCCAAGGTGAATATGATATTGCCGGTTTCTGTGTAGGCGTAGTTGAAAAAAGCAAAATGATCACCGGCTCGAAAGTTGCCCCCGGCGATGTGCTTTTGGGCTTGCCTTCCAGTGGCGTGCATTCTAACGGCTTCTCGTTAGTGCGCAAAATCTGTTTCGAGGCGATGGGCTATGATATGAGCACGCCGATCCCCGAATTTGGTTGTACCTTAGGTGAAAAATTACTTACTCCTACCCGTTTGTATCCCAAGTCTTGCCTGCCTTTAATCGAAAAATTCGACCTGCACGGTATGGTGCATATTACAGGTGGCGGTTTCTACGATAATGTTCCCCGTATTTTACCCGAGCATTGTGACGCCGAGATCGATGCCGAAGCCTGGGAAGTTCCTGTGGTCTTCAAAAAATTGCAGGAATGGGGCAATGTTCCCTGGGCTGAAATGTACCGCACCTTCAATATGGGTGTAGGTATGGTTTTAGTTGTCGCTCCCGAAGAAGCTGACGCGGTACGTGCACATCTTGCTGCGGCTGGGGAAACCTTCTATGAATTGGGCAGGGTCGTTGCAGGCAGCCAAAAAGCTATTATGAAAGGCGGCGTTTTCAGTGAGTAACCGTAAAATCGGTGTCTTGGTCAGTGGTCGCGGCAGCAATCTGCAATCCGTCCTGGACAGGATCGCCGACGGCTATTTGCCTTTGGAAATCGCAGTCGTCATCAGCGATAAGGCTGATGCCTTTGCTTTAGAGCGTGCAAAAAAGGCTGGTATTGCCGCAGTGGCAGTACCCCGCAAAGAATGTGCCTCTAAAGAAGAATTTGAAGATAAGATCGACGCTGCTTTGCGCGAATATGGAGCTGAACTGGTTGTTTTGGCTGGCTTTATGCGCATTTTAAGCGGCAGTTTTGTCAATAGATGGACGCAGAAGATCATCAATATCCATCCGGCGCTGCTGCCAAGCTTTCCGGGGCTGGACGCTCAGGGTCAGGCTTTGGAGTACGGCGTGAAGATCGCCGGTTGTACGGTGCATTTTGTTGATGAAGGCACTGACAGTGGTCCGATCATTTTGCAGAAGTCTGTGCCTGTTTTAGACGATGATACGGAAGAAACATTGTCGGCACGGATTTTAGTTGAAGAACATAAGGCGATGCCGGAAGTTTTACGTTTGTGGGCTTTGAGCAAGCTGGAAATACAGGGACGCCGCGTGATCGTGCATTCCTGAGATGAGGTGATGAAGAATGAAAATCAAAAGAGCTTTATTGAGTGTATCCGACAAGACCGGCATTGTGAAGCTGGCTCAGTTCCTGCATGATATCGGCGTAGAGATCATCTCTACCGGCGGTACGATGACGGCTATCAAAGAAGCAGGGATACCTGTAACTTATGTCAGTGATGTGACCGGATTCCCGGAGATCATGGACGGACGTGTAAAAACCCTGAATCCGAAGATCCATGGCGGGATTTTGGCTGTACGCAGTAATCCCGAGCATATGGCTGCTTTGGAAAAACATCATATCAAACCGATCGATCTGGTCGTTGTCAATTTGTATCCTTTTAAAGAGACCATTGCAAAGCCTAATGTTACGGAAGCAGAAGCTATCGAGAATATCGATATCGGTGGCCCGGCTATGGTGCGTGCCTCTGCTAAAAATTTCCGTGATGTGATCATCGTTACCAATCCTGCACGTTATACCAGCCTGATCGCTATGCTGCAGCAGTTTGGCGACGCTGATATTAAAACTCGTAAAACCTTGGCGAAAGAAGCCTTTAACCATACTTCCGAATATGATGCTATGATCTGTGAATACCTGACCAAGCAGTTGGTTGAAGGTAAATAAGAAGAAAAGGTTGATGAAACAATGCGGTTATTATTGATCGGCGGCGGCGGACGCGAACATGCACTGGCATGGAAGCTGGCTCAAAGCCCACTGGTAGAAATGATTTATGTGGCACCGGGCAACCCGGGTATAGCTTTGCTCGATAAATGCGAATGTGTTGATTTGCCTTTGCAGGAAATGGAAAAAGTTGCCGACTATGCAGAGGCTAACAGCATCGATCTGACAGTTGTCGGCCCGGAGGCAAGCCTTGTCGATGGTATTGCCGATGTTTTTATTGCCAGAGGACTGGCGTTGTTTGGCCCCAGTAAAGCAGCAGCCGAACTGGAAGGTTCGAAGGCTTTTTCGAAACAACTGATGGAAAAATATAATATCCCAACGGCCTTTTTTAAAGTGTGCGAGGATATTGTAACAGCGAAAGCCTATGTAAAAGAAAAAGGCGCTCCGATCGTTGTTAAGGCTGACGGGTTGGCGGCTGGTAAGGGCGTTGTTGTTGCCATGACCGAACAGGAAGCACTGGACGCCATTGACGATATGATGGGCGATTTGAAATTTGGCGGCGCTGGTGCGCGCGTGGTACTGGAAGAGTTTATGGAAGGCGAAGAAGCTTCTTTATTGGCATTTACTGATGGAGAAACTATCGTTTCCATGATTGCGGCCCAGGATCATAAACGAGCTAATGATAATGACGAAGGCCCGAATACCGGTGGTATGGGTACTTATGCTCCGGCTCCGGTCATGACCGATATCCTGCGTTTAAAAGCAGTTGAAAAGGTTTTGAAGCCGACTATTGCGGCGATGAAAGCCGAAGGCCGTCCTTATCAGGGCTGTTTATATGCAGGGTTGATGATTAACGGTGACAGTATCAAGGTGGTAGAATTTAACTGCCGCTTTGGTGACCCGGAAACCCAGGTCATTATGCCTCTTTTAGACGGAGACTTGGCAGAGATCATGCTGGCCTGCGCTACTGGCACTTTGGCTAAGGCCGATATCGGCTGGCACGATCAGGCTGCTGTCTGCGTAGTTATGGCATCCGGCGGTTATCCGGGTAGCTATCAGCAGGGGCTGCCGATCAGTGGGCTGGCAGAAGCCGATGCTTTGGAAGGCGTAGCTGTTTTCCATGCCGGAACTAAAGTCGTTGACGGGCAAATAGTTACTGCTGGCGGACGTGTACTTGGCGTTACCGCAGTTGGTAAAAATATCAGCGAAGCCAAAGATAAAGCCTATGAAGCGATCGCCAAGATCAGCTTTGAGGGCGCACATTATCGTCAGGATATTGCATGGCGGGCTCTAAAAAAATAATACATACGTCCCAATGCTTTTAGGCACTGGGGCGTTTTGTATAAGCTTGATCTGTTTGAAATGCCGCAAGGCTAAGATAAAAATTTATGGAAAAGGATGATGAATTAAGATGGCACATTATTATGATGAACCGGCTCATACTTTTAGTGAGTATTTATTAGTTCCCGGCTATTCTTCGGCAGAATGCGTTCCGGCCAATGTTGATTTACGAACTCCGTTGGTTAAATTTAAAAAGGGCGAAGAAGCAGCGATTACGATGAACATTCCGTTGGTTTCCGCTATCATGCAATCGGTTTCCGATGACAAGATGGCAGTTGCTTTGTCTAAAGAAGGCGGTATTTCGTTTATTTATGGCTCGCAGACGATTGAAAATGAAGCTGCAATGGTTGCCCGTGTCAAAAGCCACCGTGCAGGGTTCGTCAGCAGCGATTCCAATATCAGGCCTGACAGCACTTTAGCGGATATTTTGGCTCTGAAAGAAAAAACCGGCCATTCCACCATCGCTGTTACTTCGGATGGTACTGTTAACGGTAAGTTGGAAGGTATCGTTACCAGCCGTGACTATCGTGTCAGCAGGATGGATATCAATACCAAGGTCTGCGAATTTATGACACCGATCACAGAAATGATCGTTGGCGGCAAAGAGACTTCATTGCAGGAAGCCAACGACATCATTTGGGATAATAAGCTTAACACGCTGCCGATCATCGACGATGAAGGTCGCCTGCTGTATATGGTTTTCCGTAAGGATTATGCTACACATAAAGAATATCCTTTGGAATTGCTTGATAGTAAAAAACGTCATGTAGTCGGTGCCGGTATCAATACCCGTGACTATGCTGAACGTATCCCCGCTTTAGTCGCGGCTGGCGCAGACGTGCTGTGTATCGATTCTTCAGAAGGTTATTCTGAATGGCAAAAGCTTACTTTGGACTGGGTGCGCGAGCATTATGGCGATACTGTTAAAGTAGGTGCTGGTAATGTGGTAGACGCTGAAGGTTTTCGCTACCTGGCAGAAGCCGGCGCTGACTTTGTCAAAGTAGGTATCGGCGGTGGTTCTATCTGTATCACCCGTGAGCAAAAAGGTATCGGCCGCGGCCAGGCAACTTCTTTGATCGAAGTAGCCAAAGCCCGTGACGAATATTTTGAGGAGACTGGCGTTTATGTTCCTATCTGCTCGGACGGCGGAATCGTTTATGACTACCATATGACTTTAGCTTTGGCTATGGGTGCAGATTTCCTGATGTTGGGACGCTATTTCGCCCGTTTTGACGAAAGTCCTACCAATAAAGTCAATATCAATGGCAGTTATATGAAAGAATATTGGGGTGAAGGTTCTAATCGTGCTCGCAACTGGCAGCGCTATGATATGGGCGGCGCCTCCAAGCTTTCCTTTGAAGAAGGCGTTGATTCATACGTTCCTTATGCCGGTACTTTAAAGGATAATGTTAATCTGACCTTGAGCAAGGTGCGTTCGACCATGTGTAACTGTGGCGCTTTAAATCTGCCGGAGCTGAAAGAAAAAGCCAAAATGACTTTGGTTTCCTCCACTTCGTTGGTTGAAGGTGGTGCTCATGACGTTATTTTGAAAGATAACAATATGAACAACTATGTAAAATAATGTAGGTGCATTGATATAATGTGCGTACTGTATACTTAAGGTTTTATATTGACTTATTGAGTAGAGAAATGTAAAATTAGTTCATAATTTATTGATGGAAAGGCGTGTTTAAATAATGAATTTGAAAAAATTAGTTACAGCTGCTTTGTGCACCATGCTGATGGCGACTGTTGCCTTCACTGCTGGCTGCGGCGGCGAAAAAAAATCTGACAAAAAAGTTTTGAAGGTTGGCATGGAATGTGCTTACGCTCCTTACAACTGGTCGCAGACCAAAGCTGACGGCGGTGCTGTTAAAATTGCAGGCAGCAGCGAATATGCTTATGGCTATGACGTTATGATGGCTAAAAAATTAGCTGACTCCATGGGCGCTGAATTAGAGATCCAAAAAATTGAGTGGGATGGTTTGGCACCGGCTGTTGTCAGCGGTAAAATCGACGCTGCTATCGCAGGTATGTCTATTACTTCCAAACGTAAAGAAACCGTAGATTTCACTAAACCTTATTACTATGCCACTGTAGTTGCTTTGGTTAAAAAAGATTCTGAGCAGGCTAAAGCTACCAGCGTTGCTGAACTGCAAGGTTCTGTAGCTACTTCTCAGTTGAACACTATCTGGTATGACCAGATCGACCAGGTCCCTGACGTTAAAAAATTACCGGCTATCGATACTGTTCCCGGTATGATCGTAGCATTGACCTCTGGCAAATGTAATCTGATCGTTACTGATATCCCGACTGCTAAAGCGGCTGCTTTTGCTAATCCGGAATTGACCGTACTGACTTTTGAAGAAGGCAAAGGCTTTAAAACTTCTCAAGAAGATGTCGAGATCGGTATTGCTGTAAAAAAAGGCAATGCAGAGCTTGTTAAAGCTATGGATGCTGTTTTAGGAAAAATGACTGCGGCTGACTTTGATAAAATGATGGAAGAAGCTATCAAAAAACAACCGTTAGCTCAATAATAGTTATCAGATATGTCGAAGGGACGGTATACTGCCGTCCCTTCTTTTACTTTTTAGGGCCAAAACGCAAACAAAGTAAAAGCTACAAGCAATAGTCTGAAACTTGCCCTGCTTCCCAACAGGGATGAAGGTTTTAGCAAGGGCTGCTGCAAGCAGCAGATTGTTTTGCGAAGCAGGGCAAGTTTATGCTATAATAAATAACAGTGTTTTATCAATTAACTATGTTAGGTGGAGGAGCTTATGACAACAATGCCAGAGTCATTTTTTGGATGGGTGGCTTTTTTGCTGCAGCAATATGGCGATGTTTTGTTAAAGGGCGCTTGTGTGACCTTGCTTTTGGCGATTGTCGGTACTTTGATCGGTTGTGTTATCGGTCTTGTTGTAGGTATCATTCAGACTATTCCCAAGGATCCCAAAGCAAGTACTGCGAAAAAAGCGCTTGTAAAAATTACCCAGTGGGTGCTGAATGCCTATGTAGAGTTGTTTCGCGGCACACCAATGATCGTACAGGCCATGGTGGTGTATTATGGCGCGATGAGTATGTTTAATATTGATATGTCGCCGATGTTTGCCGGCTTTTTGGTAGTATCTGTTAATACCGGCGCTTATATGGCGGAAACCGTGCGCGGCGGTATTGAATCTATAGATCCCGGTCAACGTGAGGCTGCGGTTGCTATAGGTATGGATCATTTTCAAACGATGCGCTGTGTTATCCTGCCGCAGGCCCTGCGTAATATTATGCCGCAGATCGGTAATAACCTAATCATCAATATCAAGGATACTTCGGTATTAAATGTAATCTCAGTAACTGAGCTGTATTTTGCTTCAAAATCAGCGGCCGGCGTGTATTATAGATACTTCGAGATTTTCTTTATTACCTGTGTGATTTATTTTATTATGACCTTTGCCGCTTCCAGGCTACTGCGCTGGTGGGAAGGCAAAATGGATGGTCCGAAAGACTATCAGCTGGTATCCTTCGATCCCATGCAGGACCCTTGCGGGCATTTTCCGGTCAATGTAGCTGGTAAAAAAAGAAGGGACGGTAACCTGTGATGAGCGTTGAACAGAAAAAAGAGTTATTGTTATCCGTCCAGGATTTGAAGAAGAACTTTGGTGAACGTGAAATTTTAAAGGGCATTGATTTTGATGTCCATAAAGGTGATGTAGTTTGTGTTATCGGTCCTTCTGGCAGCGGCAAGTCAACTTTGATCCGATGCGTGAATTATCTGGAACAGCCTACGGATGGCGTTATCAGCTACCGTGGCGAAGATGTTTTAAAATGTTTTAAAAATTTGCCGTTATACCGCACCAAAGTGGGGATGGTTTTTCAGCAGTTTAATTTGTTCAACAATATGACCGTGCTGGAAAACTGTATGGTAGGTCAGGTTAAGGTGCTTGGTAAAAAATCTGACGAAGCCAGAATGATAGCCATGAAATATTTAGAGCATGTAGGTATGGCCAGCTATATCAATGCAAAACCGCATCAGCTTTCAGGCGGACAAAAGCAGCGCGTAGCTATTGCCCGTGCGTTGGCCTTGGAGCCGGAAGTTTTGTTGATGGACGAACCTACTTCTGCGCTTGACCCGGAAATGGTTGGCGAAGTTTTGGCTGTTATGCGGGAATTGGCCGAAGAGGGCTTGACAATGGTCATCGTTACGCACGAGATGGCCTTTGCCCGCGATGTGTCCAGCCGAGTGATTTTTATCGACCAGGGAGTTATCGCCGAAGAGGATAGTCCTGAGGTTATTTTCAGTGATCCTAAAAATCAGCGGACAAAAGATTTTTTAAGCAGATTCAGTTTGACCCGTTGTTAGCAGGAAAAATCCCTTCTATGTAGAATTTTACACGGAAGGGATTTTTTGTTGAAAAAAGCGTGGGAAGGATTATCGTTATGAAAAAACTTTACTTTGTTTTACTTTTATTAGTAGCATATTTAGCGCCGCAGGCGGTTATAGAAGCAAATATGGGGAGGAATACACTGCTGTTCGTGCCTTTAGATAACAGGCCCGTTTGCTTGGACTATACAGTAGAAAGTATGAAGGCTGCTGGCTGGAATGTGGAAACTCCGCCTTTAGAATATATTGCCAGCAACGACCACAGCGGCGATCCTGATAAATTATATGCATGGCTGGCTGAAAGATCAGCTACGGCCAATGCTATCGTAGTATCTTCAGATGCACTTATTTATGGCGGTCTGGTCGATTCACGTACCCATCACCTGCCCAAAGAAACTTTAACGGCCCGGGCAGAGCGCCTGCTGAATTTGAAAGCTAACGGCGGCGATCCGTTGATCTATGTATTTACGACTATCATGCGTTCACCGAAAGCCAGTAGCGCTCCCGTAGAGCCGGCTTACCATGCGAAGTGGGGGCCTAAGCTGTTCAAGTTGGGGGCATTGGAAGATAAGCTCGATTTGAAAGAGATCAGCCGCAGGGAACGCAAAGAACTTGCTGCCTTGCAGGCGGAGATACCTCAGGCTATACAAGCGGACAGCGCGCAGCGCCGCAGTATGAATATAGCAACGACTGAACTGTTATTGCACGGAGTTGAAAGCGGCGATTTTGATTATTTGCTTATTGGACGTGATGATACGGCGCCGTATTCCCAGGCTCATAAAGAAGCTCGTAAAATGGATATATTAGTTAGAGAGCTGCCTAAAGAACGGATTCGTTTTTTCTCGGGCGCCGATCAACTGGGCATGGTTTTACTTAGCCGTGCCGCCAGCAGAGTGAGCTATGAGATACCGATGGTATATGTTGATTTTGCAGCTGGTAAAGGCGGCGAAACTATCCCTACTTATGAGGACGATAAAATTGCTTTCAGTGCTGCCGAGCATATCCACGCTGCCGGTGGCTGGCCTACAGAGAAACTGGAACGCGCTGATTTGGTACTGGCCGTTAATACACCGCTTACAGGTATGACTTTGGAAGCTTCCAATCCGGTTAATGACGGGGCTATCAGCAAACAGACAGAAGCATTTGTTGCTGATGTGCAGTCCTATTTGCACAAGGGGAAGGAAGTTGCTGTTGCTGATGTGGCTTATGGCAATGGCGCTGATAATGCTTTAGTGAAAGAGCTGTTTCAAACAGGCGTAGCTGAAGAACTGGCAGCTTATGGCGGCTGGAATACTGCCGGCAATGCTTTAGGGTTTGCTTTGGGGCAGGGCTTGTTAGCGAAGGATATGGAAGTGGAGGATCGCCAGCATTTGCTTAATGTAAGGTATTTGGATGACTGGGCTTATCAGGCTAATGTACGCAACAAAACTTATGTTGAGCTGATTTGGCCTAACTATTGGCCCAACAGTGAATTGAACACAGAGCAGGTACAGGCCGCAGAAGCGGTTATTACTAAAGACATTTTAACGTTGGCTGAGCCCGTATTAGGCGAGCAGGTAAAAGAATATACTTTTACTTTGCCTTGGAAACGGATGTTTGAAGTCGAAGTTAATAAAAAATAATAAAGCAAATAAGCCCCACAGACATTTTGTCTGTGGGGCTTATTTGCTTTGATAATAAAAAAAGCGTATTAGGCGTGAGAATAATAACTGTACACCGCATAAGTACTGTTGCGTAGTGGGGGGGTATTGGTATATGATAAAAGAAATAAAATTAAATTAATGCAAATAATATACAAACGATTACAAAAGGTGCAATATGAGCAGAGAAAAGATAAAAAAACAAATACAATATAGCAGAACATATAGATATATTGAAATGGATAAAATAAATGTATTCTTAGGTATTTTTCTTAGCATAATACCTCTATGTTTAAATGTTGCGTTTACTAAAAAAGCTAAAAAGAATGATGTAATGGTTTTTTCTTTAGCGGTAAATCTGCCAACTGGTAAAGATGCGTTGCATGAATTTGATCCTGTTATGGATGAAGATCTGGTTGAGAAAGCACGTTTTGGAGAAGGATTAAATTTTACACCGGCTATTTGGTATTATTATAATCGTGACGATAAAAACACCTTTATTTTCGGAACTTATTACACTTTAGGAGGTAGATACGACCTCACGCCCAGTATGTGGGTAGAACCGGGAAATGCTTGGGTTAAGGAAATGCGTTGGCAACACTTAAACAAAAAATTTCAATTTTTAGCAGGGCTTTCCCATACTTCTTATGAAAGAACCCGAGAAAATACTTTGGAATATACTTCTGGCCATCAATTTAAACCGGAGTTGACCTTCAACTATGCGCCTGACAATACTCAGTTTTTTACTGCGTATTATTGGCATACTCAAGAAGATCCTTTGCGTTACGCTACTTTTGATCGAATCAATGAAACCAGACGTGGCAGGAATTATGGATTGCAGTGGTCAAAGGATATTCCAGATAACAGACGGATACGTTTGTTGGTAGATTGGCTAAATAGCAGCGGTGAAAATTATGACCCGTTGACGAATATTTCAACTAATCAACGCAGAAAGACGACTTTCGGGATTGGTTTTGATCAGTATTTTAAAGAGCGCTCAGAGAAACTGTCGTTGGATATTGAAACGTTCAGAATGAAGGATGGCGCTGTAACTGATACCAGCAGTGATAATAACTATCGTGGTTTTAATGTGTATTTAACCTATTTGAAGTATATGTGAGTGGTATAGAACGCTAAGAAATACTTAAATCAACCTCAAATTTGAAAAAATTTGAGGTTTTTCTTTTTCTTTTGGTAGTTTGTGATAAAATACAATAAAATTTTAGAAAAACCAGGAAATATTAGATGAAAAATATCCGCCGAAAGCGGAAATATCCACAATAAAAGTTTACAAAAACAAAAGAAAACATGTAAAACATATTACAAAGTTACGCAAAAGAAACGCTAGGCTCCGTGTAATACAGAAAACACGGTTTGATGCGGGTTTGCGCTTGTAAAAAAATCAAGAAAAAGTATTGACACAGCCAGGTGGCAGTGTTACAATATGTAAGTATCTCGGGATAGCTATGCGCTTTTACAAGGAGGGTTTGTGATGACAGTAGAGTTGTTAAAGCAAGCAACGAAGCGAGTTGTCGGTAATAAGCAAACCGCTAAAGCGATTCAAAAAGGTTCTGCCAAAACAGTCTATGTAGCTGACGACGCAGATGTCCGGGTTGTGCAGCCGTTGCTTGATGCCTGTGCTGAAGCACAGGTTGATGTAGAAAGAGTGGCAACTATGCAGGAACTCGGTAAGGCCTGCGGAATCCACGTCGGTGCAGCGACAGCCGCGATACTCAAAGGTTGATAGGGATCTGGAGGCTTTGCTGAAGGATTTTTATAATCATTAAAATCTATTTATTTGGAAGGAGGTGCCGATATGCCTACAATTAACCAATTGGTTCGTAAAGGTAGAGAAGTTTTGACTGTCAAATCCACAGCTCCGGCATTGAAAGAATGCCCGCAAAAACGTGGCGTTTGTACTAGGGTTTACACTACAACCCCTAAAAAACCTAACTCTGCTCTTCGCAAAGTAGCTCGTGTACGTTTAACTAACGGTATCGAAGTTACTGCTTACATTCCTGGTATCGGCCACAATCTGCAGGAACACAGCGTTGTCCTGATTAGAGGCGGAAGAGTTAAAGATCTTCCTGGTGTGCGTTACCATATCATTCGTGGTGCACTTGACACTGCAGGCGTTGCCAACCGCAATCAAGCCCGTTCTAAATACGGTGCTAAACGCGCTAAAGCAGCTAAAAAGTAATCGAGTCTACACAACGAATTGATAATCCATAAGGAGGGAAACACATGCCGAGAAAAGGCCCTGTAACAAAAAGAGACGTTTTGCCGGATCCCGTATACGGTTCAAAACTTTTAACAAGATTTATTAACAAAATTATGCTTGACGGCAAAAAAGGCGTTGCTGAGCGCATCGTATATGATGCTTTCGATCTGGTCCGTTCTAAAACCGGTAAAGATCCTCTCGAAGTATTCGACACAGCTATGAAAAACGTTATGCCGCTTCTGGAAGTACGTGCTCGCCGCGTTGGTGGTGCTAACTACCAAGTGCCGGTTGAAGTTCGTGCAGACCGTAAAACCACCCTTGGTATTCGCTGGCTGGTCAACTACTCCCGTTTGCGTGGTGAAAGAACCATGTGCGAACGCGTTGCTGGTGAGATCATGGACGCAGCAAACGCTGCTGGCGCTGCTGTGAAAAAACGCGAAGATACCCACAAGATGGCTGAAGCAAACAAAGCGTTTGCACATTACCGCTGGTAATGGTCGCCTGATCCCTAGAACGAGGAGGATAAATAAGTGGGCAGACAATTTCCGCTTGAAAAAACAAGAAACATCGGCATCATGGCGCACATCGATGCTGGTAAAACTACTACGACTGAACGTATTCTGTTCTACACCGGTAGAGTACATAAAATCGGTGAGACCCATGATGGCGGCGCTACCATGGACTGGATGGTTCAGGAGCAAGAACGTGGTATCACTATCACTTCTGCTGCTACCACCTGTCAATGGGATGGTCACCGCATCAACATCATCGACACACCTGGTCACGTTGACTTCACTGTAGAGGTTGAACGTTCCCTGCGCGTACTTGATGGTTCTGTTGCAGTATTCTGTGCCAAAGGCGGCGTTGAACCTCAGTCTGAAACCGTATGGCGTCAGGCTGATAAATACGGCGTACCGCGTATGGCATATGTAAATAAAATGGATATCACCGGCGCTGACTTCTACAATGTAGTCTCAATGATGAAAGATCGTTTGGGTGCCAACGCTGTGCCTATCCAATTGCCTATCGGCTTTGAAGATACCTTTGAAGGTATGGTCGATTTGGTAAAAATGAAAGCTATCGTTTACAGTGATGCTCTCGGTAAAGAAGAAGAGTTCGTTGAAATTCCGGCTGAAATGGTCGAAAAATCTAACGAATATCGTCAGGCTTTAATGGAAGCGGTTGCTGAAAGCGATGACGAACTGATGATGAAATACCTCGAAGGCGAAGCACTGACTGAAGAAGAAATCATGGCCGGTATCCGCAAACAAACTATTGCTTGCAAAATGACTCCGGTATGCTGTGGTTCTTCCTACAAAAATAAAGGCGTACAGCCTTTGTTGGATGCAGTTGTAGCTTATATGCCTGCTCCTACCGATGTTCCTCACATCAAAGGCGTGAACCCTGAAACCGGCGAAGAAGATGAGCGTCCTTCCAGCGACAGCGAGCCGTTCTCTGCACTGGCTTTCAAAATCATGACCGACCCCTTTGTTGGTAAACTGGCCTTCTTCCGCGTTTACTCCGGTACTCTCGGCTCCGGCTCTTATGTTTACAACTCCACCAAAGGCAAAAGAGAACGTATCGGCCGTATCCTGCAAATGCATGCTAACCATCGTGAGGAAATCGACATGGTTTACTCCGGTGATATCGCTGCGGCAGTAGGTCTGAAGGATACTACTACTGGTGATACTCTCTGCGACGAGAAAAAACCTATTATCCTGGAATCTATGGTATTCCCTGATCCGGTAATTTCTGTAGCTGTTGAGCCTAAAACCAAAGCTGACCAAGAAAAGATGGGCATTGCTCTTCAAAAATTGGCAGAAGAAGATCCGACTTTCCGCGTTCATACTGACCCGGAAACCGCACAAACCATTATCTCTGGTATGGGCGAGTTGCATTTGGACATCATTGTTGACCGCTTGCTGCGTGAATTCAAAGTAGGCTGCACCGTCGGTAACCCGCAGGTTGCTTACCGCGAAACTATCCGCAAAGCTGTTAAATCCGAAGGCAAGTTCGTACGTCAATCCGGTGGTAAGGGCCAATACGGTCATTGCTGGTTGGAACTTGAACCGCGTGAACCCGGTGAAGGCTTCCTGTTCGAGAACAAAGTTGTCGGCGGTTCTGTACCCCGAGAATACATCGGACCTATCGAAAATGGTGTTAAAGAGGCTATGGCAAACGGCGTAGTTGCCGGTTACCCGATGGTTGACATCAAGGTTACCGTTTATGACGGTTCTTACCACGAAGTCGATTCCTCTGAAATGGCCTTTAAAATCGCAGGCTCTATGGGCTTCCGCTCCGGTGCTACTAAAGCTAATCCGGTAATTCTCGAACCTTACATGAAAGTCGAAGTTACTGTTCCTGAAGATTACATGGGCGATGTTATCGGCGACTTGAACTCTCGCCGTGGCCGTATCGAAGGTATGGAAGCTCGCAACGGCGCACAAGTCATCAACGCATTTGTTCCTCTTTCCGAAATGTTTGGTTATGCTACCGACCTGCGTTCTAAAACTCAAGGCCGTGGCAACTACTCTATGGAAGTTGACCATTACGAAGATGTACCGAAGAATATCGCTGAAGCTATCGTAGCAAAGAACAAAGGCACTCAAGCCTAATATAAAGTAAAACCTAATTTAAGGGAGGAAAAATAAATGGCAAAGCAAAAATACGAAAGAACCAAACCGCATGCTAATATCGGCACTATCGGTCACGTTGACCATGGTAAAACAACCCTGACCGCAGCAATCACCA
>UQWM01000027.1 GCA_900544795.1 uncultured Phascolarctobacterium sp.
AGTAATCGATGGTTTTTCCTTTTTTTACTTTTGCGAACTTAATTGTACTCTATCCATGCGTCCCCCCCGCAAGACAGTACAAATCAATAACCCGTCCTTTTTATGCCCTTGCTATACTTTTGCATCGCTCTCTATTCGATCGCGCTGCTTAGCTGCCGCAATTGTTCGCAAAACCACGCAGGACATAAAAAAACCACGTCGTTTCCAACGACGTGGTTTTAAAATACGTTCAATAAAATTGCTATGCTGTTTTCAATATTTCTCTAACAAATAAATATCGTCAATAACTTTGACTTCGCGCAAATTCTGCACTTGCTCTTTATTTTTTAAGCGGCGCAGCTCCAGCCCACGCACCAGCACATACTTTTGCTGCGGGTCGTTTAAGGCCTGCGTCAGATCAGTTGTTTTGGGTTTAACTTCTGTGCCCGGCACACCACTGTAGTACATAAACCCAGGGTGCAAAAACTTATCCACATAAACTGGTTTTTTCTGATCGCATTTACTTTGATAAACCTTCACTATCTCCTTAACGCTAAAACGGTTAGCTACCATCGGCAGCAGAAAAGAAAATGCTATCACCATCGTCAAAACACCAGTTATTACATGTAGCCAGGCCGCAAAATTTATATCGCGATAAACTATCAGCGCCCAAACAATACTTACACCTAAAATAAAAGTGACTACACCCAGCACGATACCTCCAAAAGCAACTTCCGGCAACTGCTGCCCACCGATGACCCAACCAGCCGTCAGCAGTAGGAACATGATGGCAGTACCCAGAACCCAGGACCAGCGCACACCATAATTTTCTTTTTGCATTCTGGCGATGTTCCAGCCAATCATAATCGCTAAAGCTGGAAACATGGGCAGGATATAAGAAACAAGTTTGGTTTTGGAAATGCTAAAAAATATAAAGACGAACAGCCACCATATCTGCATAAAAATCATTTTCTGCATTTCTTCTGAGCGGCAGTCGGCAAAAGCTGCCTTGATGGATTGCAATAGTAGCCCCGTCCATGGAAACAACCCTAAAATTATCACAGGGAAATAGTACCACCATAAGACCCTGGTCGGGTGCTCTGGTGTCGTAAAACGAGTGATGTTATGAAATCCGAGGAAGGTATCGATAAATTCCATACCGTGCACTTGATACATTAAATAATACCATGGCCCTGCAACCAGCAAATAAAGTACCATACCACGCAGGCAGTGCATTTCTAAAATGCGTCGCCACTGCCCGGTACAGGCGATATGGAAAAAGATTATCGCACCCGGTAGCACAAGGCCAATAGGCCCTTTAGTTACCGTGGCCAGCGCCATACACACATACATCAGCCAATACTGCTTATGCAAGTAGCATAATAAAGATCCGGTCAGAAAAAACAACAGCGTCGTATCTGTTACCGCTGCCTTGCCAAGATAAAAGAACTGTACAGATGTCGCTAAAACGAGCGCCGACCAAAAACCAGCTCTTTCGTTGAACAGCTTTGTAACGGAACAATACAGCATCATAACTGTCAAAAACGCCATCATTGCTGCCGGAAATCGTGCTGCAAATTCTCCATCCCCAAAAACATGCATCGCACCAGCCACCAGCCAATAATACATGGGCGGCTTGTCGAACCAATATTCATTATAAATGCGTGGTGAAAGATAATCATTAAACTGGATCATCTCCCGTGCTGTTTCAGCATATACCGGTTCATCCGGATCGAGCAGTGGTATACTGCCCAACCCAAAAAAGATATTAAAGGCAACGATAATTGCTAAAACAAGCAAGCTGCCCTTCTCAATCCGTTTCATCATTCCCCTACTTTCCCCGTTTCAAATAGTCATGGTAAGTCTTTTGGATTCCCTTATGCAGCTGCATCTGTGGAATTACAGACAGACTCTCTTTAAGACGAGTGTTAGACAACGACGACCTGAAGATATCACCCTGACGTGCAGGTGCATAATGCACTTCCATTTTCTCGTCAACAACTGTAGCAAATGCCTCCAATAGTTGGTTGACAGAGGTTTCATATTCAGTAGACACGTTGATCGTCTGATATCCCTGCGCCTTTAACCCTGCCTGCAATGCTTTAGCAACATCGCCTGCATAAACAAAATCGCGGGTCTGCTCGCCGGTGCCATATACCGTAACGGCTTTACCGGCAGACAGTAATTTACAGAAAATGCTGACGACACCGCCCTCTCCGCCTTCGCCCTGACGTTCACCATAAACGTTTGCAAAGCGGAAAACAATGCTGTTGATTCCATATAGATCGTGATAGACCCGCAGATAATGTTCAGATGTCATTTTGGTAATACCGTAAAAAGACATGGGCTGCAAGGCAAAATCTTCCTGCAACGGTACAGACTCATTATCTCCATAAACTGCCGCACTAGAGGCAAACAGAATCGTTTTAACCTGATATTTACGGCAATTTTCCAGCACATTGATCAAGCCTGCCAAATTAATATCGCAGTCTTCATCAGGATGCTCAATAGAATAAGGGACCATAGTCTGCGCCGCTAAGTGCACCACAGCATCAAAATGCTCCTGTTCAAAAAGCTTTGCTAATGCCTGCGCACGGATATCTTCCACAACTAACTTCATTCCCTGTGGAACATTTTCCTGAAAACCACTGGAAAGGTTATCTAAAACCACTACTTCGCAGTTTTTATCATCAGCCAATAATTCTAACAAATGCGAGCCGATAAATCCGGCACCGCCGGTCACTAAAATTTTCATTATTCATCTTCACCTTTTTTAAGATTTTTCATTGATAAAACATTCGCGCCAAAAGCACGTATGGAAACAACTGCACCCAATAGGAACGGCAAATATTCAGCCGTAAAACGCCACAATACTGCCATAATACCTACTATACCTTCCGGCAGCAGCTCGGAGAACAGGACGACAAAACCTGCTTCAGCGATACCTGAACCACCCGGTGTAGGCGAAAAATACAGCACTAAATTGAGCAGTACCATGCGTCCCATAACCTGCAGCCAGTTGAAATTAATATTCATCCCTAAGAAAAACATCGGTACTGTGGCATAGATACACAGTAAACTGATACCTGACTCAATAAAGGCGCGGAGCACCTTGAACGGATGATTGCCCATAATAAAAGAAGCCTGCTTAAATTCTTTGTACCAGATAAAGCAACGACGTCTGAAATCATGCGAGAAATTATTGGTAAGACCAATCAACCAAAATTCGGGATATCTGGTGCGCATCAATAAGACCGCTGATACTGGTAATGAAACAAACAGCACGGAAACTACTGTGATAACGCTGGTAGGCATCCAGTCGACCAGTGTATGGTCACTGTTTAAAACAAATGGCACCAGCAAAATCAAAAATGTTATCGACATAATAGTGCGCACAAAAACAACGACAGTCGCTTTGGCCACAGGCACGCCTGCTTTACGCATAAACATGATTTGGGCTACTGCGCCGCCGCTGGCACCCGGAGTCACCAATGCTAAAAAGTAATTGCTTAATACGACGTTGACAACCTGACGGACGGTCAGTTTTTCATCGGTCACGTCAGCTAAAGTCATCAGCCGCAAACCATCAAAAACAAGGCCTAATCCCAAAACGCCAAAAGCCGCGGCAATACACCACGGTTCAAACATCGTCAGGTATTCCAACGCCCTTATATCAAATGTAAAATAAATAACTGCCACAGAAATCGCTATAACAAAAACAAACAGCCATAACAATCTGCGGATCAATTTTCTGTGCATATCAAAGCCCACCAAAGTTTATCAAAGTTACCTGCTGCTGCTCCAATAAACGTTTATTTTTTTCAGAAAGAAAAGCCTGCAACTCGTCTTCCCAATGATATTTCCATGCAAAACTTTTTTCTAAAATTTCTGTAGCCAGCCCCGGATGAGTCATTATTTCGCTAACACCTTCAGGTATGTTTTTGATTATCTCCCCTACTAGAAAGTCGTTCAAATTGCCGCCGGCCAACATCCCAAAAAAGTGCTGTGGATAGCTAAATTTAGCCTGCTGCGCTTTTCTTTTGGCTAAAGCACTGCAAAAACTAAGTCCTTCGCGGCCTATAAGCCGACCTGCACTACTTTTGAAGCCACCGCTCCAAAACCATCCTTCCTGGGGAATCCTAATTTTTTTTACACCAAAATCATTGCATAATTTCAGCACGATATCGATAACTCCCGGCAGCACGTGAATATGCTGATGGCTGTCGATATGCGTTATTGCAAGTCCGCAGTTTAAACCGCGTTCCATTTGCGCCTGTAACTCTTTAATAATTTCTGTTTTTTTTATTTTTCCGGCATACCAGTGTTTCGCAAACACCGTATAATCAGCAGGTAAACGACCACTTTCATCAACAAGTGTACGCACCTGCCGGAACGGTAAAAGCGGCTTCCCGCCTCCAACCAAAGTTAGATGGATACCGACTCCCAGATTAGGATACTGTTTAGCCCGGCTAACAGCATCATCAAATGCCTCAGCACCGCACATCAAAGAAGTACTGGTAATAAAACCATCCCTATGGCCTTTGATGATACCATCGTTAATAGCTTGATGCAGTCCAAAATCGTCTGCATTGACAATCAATTTTTTCATATTTAAGAGCCTCCAAAAAGGCTTTAGATTTTTTTATAATTGGCAAAATGTACTTTTACCAAATGTTCCAGCGCACTGCGGCCCAATTCCTGTGCCAACTCCCGCGCACAGGCAGTAGCAGCATCACTGCCGCCTTTAGGTAGTTCGCTGCGGCCCACTTGTTCTGACAAGTCATGCATTACTTCTAAAAATTTAGCTCTTGCCAGGACCGATGCTGCCGCTACGGCAATATCGGCTTCAGCCCGATGCTGCTGCACCACATTGACAGCCGGAAATTCCTGCTGCACGCTACTGCGAATATCATTGGAAGCCGCAAACTGATCAACCAGCGCATAATTGCACTGGGGACATTGACGTAAAACATTACACAGTACAGTAACATGGCCACTGCTAAGCAAATGATTGAGGTTTTTCCCCTCGGCCCGCAGCTGACGATAACGATAATTATACATCTCCGGCTTCAAAGCCAGCACGGTGTTCACTGGCGCCACTTCTGTAATCAGTGCTGCCAGTCGCAGCACTTCTTTATCGTTGATCACCTTACAGTCTTTAACGCCTAAAGCCACCAGCTTTTCCGCTGTGGCGATATCAACCAGGACGGCGGCAACTACTAAAGGCCCAAAGAAATCTCCTTTACCAGATTCGTCACTGCCTGCCCAAATTCCTTTAAAATCCGCACAATTTCGCAAAAGTGTATAATCATTGCCTGAGTCTGATCTCAACGCACATCCTGTTACAGAGGCTTTAGACTTACCTGTCAAAGCTGTTTCCAACTGTTCCTTAAACGGTGCGTCAGCGCCGCCCCACACCAGTTTAATACCCTTTTTACCATTATATATTGATAATACTACTTTACCTTGGCAACCTGTCACTGTCAACTGCAAACCATATTGCAGCTGCTTTTCGGCAATAGTAAGCTCCGGGTCAAAGTTTTGGATCTGCTTTTTTAAATTGTCGATATAAGCAGTAAAATCACTGTTCAAGTTGCGCCTCCGCAGCCGCTGTGGCCACTTGCATAATTGTTTTTAAGCTGCGTCCGCCTTTCAAGGCCAACGCTTTGCAGTCCTCAAATTCTGGCGCAATGTTAACAATTTTTTCGCCCATTTGCGCATATTTTATCTTTACTTCGCCTTCTGGCAAAGTAACGGTAGTAAATTTACGGTAATTGATGTGACGATGCACCGCATAATAACGCACGCCTAAAGAAGTAGTTTCTGTAAGCAGCAGTTCTGTCAGTTTATCCAGTTTATCGGGTGTCAGCAGTACCGATAAGGTTTGTGCCGGACGCCCTTTTTTCATAATGATCGGCGTCAGCCAGCAGTCCAGTGCTCCAGCCTGCAATAACTTCTCTTGCACATAGGGATAAACTTCGCCGCTCATATCGTCGATATTGCACTCGGCTACCAATAAATCACCGCTCCCGCTGCCTGCTTCCCATTCACCAACGTTCACACGCAGTACGTTAGGTATCTCAAGCTCCCAAGTTCCGGCGCCATAAGCTATTTTTGTCCCACTAAAGCCACTGGGGATATCATCGCAGCTGGTGGCTAAAACCTGCATCAACGCCGCACCTGTCGGCGTAGTAAGTTCTTTAGTGATACTGCCGTGGCTATGACGCAGCCCCTGCAATAATTCAGCAGTTGCCGGAGCCGGTATCGGCATCAGTCCGTGAGCGCATTTAACAAAGCCGCTTCCGGTATGGATATTGGAAACAAAAATTTTTTCGATGCCCAAATATTCCAAAGCTAAAACACAACCAGCTATATCGATAATGGTATCAATAGCGCCAACCTCGTGAAAATGTACTTCTTCGATAGTTTTACCATGCACTTTGGCTTCGGCTTGTGCCAAAGCAGTGAACACCAGTAATGCCCGCTCTTTGATCTGTACACTCAAATCAGAAGCGTTGATGATCTGCGCTATGGCCTGCAGGTTACGGTGCTCATGATGGTGATGGGCCTCTGGCATTGCTAAAGCCACCTGTTGTTCGTGTGTATCCCCATGCTGGTGCGGATAGCTTCCAAGTTCGTGCTGATGATTTTCGCGAGTCTGCCCATCATCGCTATGTTCATGGTGGTGATGATGTCCTTCGTGAACATGACCTACATGAGTATGTTCGTGTTGCTCGATCGTGACGTCATGTTGATGTTCTTCTGGCAGCACGACATTAAAATAGTTGGCTGCAATGCCGCATTTGTTCACACGCTCATTAATCAGCTTATATGCTCCTAAATGCAGCTTCTCCATTTCTGATGCCAAATAATCGACAGGCACACCAGCGTCGATCAAGGCTCCCAAAAGCATATTACCGCTGATACCGGCAAAGGCTTCTATATAAATCGTTTTCATTCCATCACCTCATATGATTGATGATACTCGCCATACGTCCGGCACCAAAACCGTTATCGATATTGACTACGGCCACACCTGCCGAACAGCTGTTGAGCATACCTAAAAGTGCTGATAAGCCCTGAAAGTTAGCGCCATAACCCACACTGGTGGGAACTGCAATAACAGGCCGTTCTACCAACCCGCCAACTACGCTTGCCAACGCGCCTTCCATACCGGCAACTACAATAACCACATTAGCGTTCCTGATAAGCTCCAGCTTATCAAACAGCCTGTGGATACCGGCTACGCCCACATCATAGACACGTTCCACCCGGTTGCCCATGATCTCGGCTGTCAAAGCCGCTTCTTCCGATATAGGCAGATCGCTGGTACCAGCCGTCACTACGGCGATATAACGGTCTTCGTCCTTCGGCAGCGGTTTACGTTCTACAAAGATCAGGCGTGAATTTTTATGGTACACTGCATCCGGCAGCACCTGCTGAACCGCAGCAAACTTTTCGGCGTCAGCCCGTGTTCCCAAAATATTACTATGCACTTGGGCCAGCTTTTCCATAATAGCAGCAACCTGCTCTATGGTTTTACCCTCGCAGTACACCACCTCAGGAAATCCCTGACGCAAACTGCGGTTATGATCAAGCTTGGCAAAGCCCAAATCGGTATAATCGGCAGCATGTAGCTTGCTTAAAGCAGTTTTAGCATCAATCGTGCCTGCTTTATAGCTTTCCAGCAACGCCAGTAAAGTTTCTTCGTAAGTCATTTCCTTATACTTCCTTATTTATGAATTATGCAGATGTTTTTCTTTCCATTCTTCACTCAGCAAATAGAGCAGCGGTACAACTACCAAAGTCAGCAAAGTAGATGTTGTCAAACCGCCTACCAAAACCACGCCCATGGATTGGCGCAGCTCGGCACCAGCACCAAGTCCTAAAGCGATCGGCATCATACCCAAAATAGTCGACAATGTCGTCATAAAGATAGGACGGATACGCAGTGCACAGGCTTCACGCAGCGCCTCACGCAGCGGACGGCCCTTTGCACGTTCCTGATTAGCATAGTCGACCAGCAAAATAGCATTTTTAGTAACCAGGCCCAGCAGCATGGTAAATCCTATCAGCGACATCATATTCGCAGTCTGCCCCGCCACCATCAGGCCTAAAACAGCACCGACGATAGCAAATGGCAGCGACATCATAATGACTAACGGCTGCATAAAGCTTTCAAATTCAGCCGCCAGCACCATATAGATCATAACGATAGCTAAAATTATCGCCTTCGCTATCTCGCTAAAAGCCCTCGACATAGTATCGGCCTGGCCGATCATTTTGTAACGATAGCCTACTTCCATATTCATATCCGGGATCATTTCCGTCTGTATTTTCTGGATCAGATCGCCAGGCGTGATGCCTACGGTATTGGCATAAACAACGATTTGGCGCTGTCTGTCCTCGCGGTCGATACGGGTCGGCCCGGACGAGAAATAAACATCAGCCACGTCTCCTAAGCGAACGAAAGAACCGTTGGCGGTAGAAACCCGCAGGTTAGCCACGTCGTTGATATCACGGCGGTGAGCTTCATCCAGCTGTACGATAATATCATAATCGTTATCGCCGATAGTAAAACTGTTGCCTGTACTTTTTCCTAAAAAGGCCATTTCAACAACTTTACCTACCGAGGTAGAATCAAGCCCCAGGCCGCTGGCACGCAACGGGTCGACTTTAATGATGATTTCCGGCTCCTCTTCTGACGATGAAATATCAACGTCGGCAGCGCCTGGCACCTGCCTAATCCGTTCAGCCAGATCCTGCGCATAGCCGGTCAAAATATCCAGGTCGCTGCCACGCAGGCCTATCTGTACCGGTCTGCTGTCACCACGTCCGCCGCCCTGATTGCTGACAACGGCTACCTTTAATCCCTCGACATCGCCGAATTTACGGCGCAGTCCGTCCATGATCTCTATCATCCCTCTTTTACGGTCTGACGCCGGAATCAGTTTAACATCGATATTGCCTTCGTTGACAGGTACGCGAGAGCCACCTAAACGCATGGCGGCGATCCTGACCTCTGGCATTTGCAGTATTTCTTCTTCCAGCGGCAGCGAAAGCTCTTTCATCCGTTCGATGCTGGTGCCGGAAGGAGCTTTGATACTGATTGAAAATTCGCCGGAGTCGTAAGTAGGCTGATATTCCGTACCAATAAAGGGTATCAGGAAAAGATTAAAAATAAGTGAAGCGAGCGAGATCAACACTATTTTCCAGGGATGCTTAAAGGCAAAAACCATCAGCTCGTCATACATCCGGCAAACTACCTGAAAACCTGCCTCAAATTTATCCAGACAGATCTGCACATATTTAGGCCGCGGATGCTTATGCGGCTTGGCATGTTCTTCTTTATAATCCTTCAGCCAGTAGGCCGAAACCATCGGCGTCAAAGTATAGGCCGCCATGGTCGAAAAGGCCAGGGCAAAAGCTACTGTTAAACCAAACTGTTTGAAGAACTGGCCGACAACCTCACCCATGGAACCGATCGGCACAAAAACCGCCATCAAAGACAGCGAAGTCGCCAAAATAGCCAGCGACAGCTCCTCGGTGGCGTCCTGGGCAGCCTTGATCGGCGATTTGCCCATTTCCATATGCCTGAAAATATTTTCTATCAAAACTATAGCATCATCGATAAGGATACCGACTGCTAAGCTAAGGGCCATCAAAGACATATTATTCAAAGTGAAACCCATAGACTTCATCAAAAAGAAGGTGGCGATAATCGAAGTAGGTATGGACAAGCCGCCGATGATGGTGGCCCTAAAATCACGCAAGAACATATAAGTGATCAAAAGCGCTAAAAAGCCGCCGAACAGAATGGAATTCCAGACATCGGCAACATTTTCACGAATATAAGCGGATTGGTCACGTACAACGTCGACTTGGATATCCTTGGGCAGGTCGTGTTCCTTCATCTGCGCCATGGCAACATTAACGCCATCGACTACATCGACTGTATTGGTTTTGGACTGCTTACGCACCAAAACCATAACACTGGGGATCATATTAGAACGAGAATAAGTGTCCTCGTCCTCCCATGTATCAACAACCTGTACAACATCGGCCAGCTGAATAGGACGACCATCCTGATTGGCAACAACGATTTTTTTGATATCGTCGATGTTCTTATACTTGCCCAGAGTACGTACGGTCATTTCTGTTTCGTTATAGCGGGCCTTGCCGCCCGGAGTATTATTATTTTCGCTGTTTACCTTATCCAAAATGGTTTGGAAGGAAATATTATAGCTGTTCAGCTTTTCCGGGTCAGCAATCAGCTTGATTGCACGCAGGCTGGCGCCCACGACCGAAACCTCGGATACACCTTCAACACGCTGCAGTTCGTCTTTAACTACGTCTTCAACGATCTTCCGAGTCTCCTCACGGCTGCGCGAGTCGGAAGCAAAGGTAAAGGCCGCTATTGACTGGGACGAAATATCAAAGCGCTGCACGACCGGTTCGTCGATACCATCCGGCAAACGCCGCCGCACCGAAGCCACCTTTTCACGTACCTCGCTGGCCATCTCACGCGGGTCTACACCCAAATCAAATTCCAGTACGGTCTGCGAATAGCCTTCGCGCACTGTAGACGACAAGGTTTTGATGCCAGCCACCTGACTGACACGATCCTCGATGGGACGCGTGATCAACGTCTCTATCTCTTCCGGCGAAGCACCCGTATAGGTAACTGTTACGCTTACCAGCGGCAAATCAACGTCAGGGTACAGATCTACACCCAAATTAGGATACGACTGGATGCCAAAAACTACCAGCAGCAGTACGAACATCGTCGTAAAAACAGGTCTGCGGATAAACGTGCCTATCATTTTTCAGCACCCTGTCCTTCCAGTTTGATCTTGCTGCCTTCACGCAGTTTGTTTTGGCCGCCTGTTACGATGCGGTCGCCGTCGCTCAAACCGTCCAACACTTCTACCATATTATCGCTGATAAAGCCGATAGTCAAAACGCGGCGGCTAACGATGCCGTCATCATCAACTACGAAAACAGTACGCTGGTCTTCGCGCATCACGATAGCGCTAAGCGGAATAACCAAAGCATTGGTTTTAGGTTCAGCAGTAATAACTACGTTGGCGTAAACGCCGCCACGCAGTTTGCCAGCACTGTTATCTACAGTTACCTCGGCCGCAAAGGTGCGGGCCGGCATATCGGCCACAGGCGAAATACGGGTTATCACACCGCTGAATTTATCGCTGGGATAAGCAGGCACAGTAATATCAGCACTACCGCCCACGGCGATATTGCTGATCTGTCCTTCCGGGATATTTATTTTAGCAGTAAGTTCTGAAATATCGGCAACATTGAATAAAGCTGTGCCTACCTTCGCATAGTAGCCTTCCTGATAATAACGCTTGGAAACGATACCATTTTGCGGCGTCATAACACTGGCTCCGCTCAATTTATCCTGCATATTCTCCCAAACGCCCTGTGCTTCCGCCAACTTGCCATGGGCATTGTTACGGGCAAAACGATAGTTATCGACAGTCTGCTCCGACACAGCTCCTTTTTCGTACAGAGCCTGATAGCGCTGCAATTCACGCTCAGCTTTTTCCAGTGTCGTTTGGGCATCCATCAAAGCACCCTTAGCAGACAGCAGATTAGCGTTCTGTTCCGTTTGCTCTAAATGCGCCAAAACAGTACCGGCTGCAACCTGGTCACCCTCATTTACATAAACCTTCTCTACCCTGCCGTCGATCTTGGCTGCCACATCAGCCTGCCAAACAGGGTCAAGGCTACCGGCAAAGCGCATGACGGGAATAATACTTTCACGCTGCGGAAAACCTGTGGCGACAGCAATAGTCTGCCCCTGCGAAACACGGGCCGCACGCTCGTTATTAGCCTGGATATTACTATAGATACGATAAGAGATAATTGCTAAAAGCACCAGTGAAGCGATAATTGCGATACGAACTTTCCTATTCTGCCAATTCATTTTATGCTCCTCAATGTATAGAGTTAAGTGTTTTTAATTACAATAATAGATATTTTAATTATACAACTTTTTTACATATAATAGCAAGGAATTTGCGGCCAGAAGCACGCTTTTTACAGCCTTTTAAATATCCCGACCTAAGCTATAAAAAATACCCCCACTGCACTTTGGCAGTGAGGGTCATCGCATATCCGAAATTGTTTTTTATTTGGTTACTTTTTCAACCACAGACATATTAGCAGTGTCTTGTTCTTTAGTGCGTTCTATGCCGGTTTTGGTATCGGCAGAACTGTTCATAACGCCCAAGGCGTTTTTCAGCGAATAGACTGTAAATTCAGCAGTCATATCCAGATTACCGGAAGTATCATTATTGCTGGTAACGGCGCTGACGCTGGTTTTATCCAGCTTAGCAAAACGGGTTCCGTTTTCCACCTTCTGCAAAAAGTCAACGATTTTATAATAATTGCCGCTGATCGCGATATTGATAGGCACTTCATACGCGCCATTTTTCTGCTGCAGCTTACCGCTTGGCGGTTTTACACTTTTAAACTGGATGCCTGCTTCCTGAGTAAGATTAGAATATTCCTGCACCAATTCGGGTACGGTCACCGTATCCGGCAGCGCTTTTTTCGCTTCTAAAAGATATTCTTCCTGCTTAGCAGCAAAAGCATTATAATCCTTGTTCTGATCGGCAAAGGTTTGATAGCTGGCCAAACGCTGCTGCGCCTGGGTCAGCTCCTGGTCGTTTTTTTGGATATCGGCACGCAGCGGCTGTACGATATACAGCACTACAAAAACCAATAGCAATACCGCCACCAACAATAAAAGTGAGTATTTGCTGTTTTCCGACATATTGCCGGCAGACATATCTAATTTCACTTCTTCACCCCACTTCTCAGAACTTCCAAAGTAAAATCAGTTACCGTAATACTGCTGTTATTGTTTTTTGCTTCGCTGGCAGTTACCAGCTGCACGTTGGAAATATCCGGACGCGCTTGCAACAGGGCGATGAATTTAATAACCTCGTCCATTTTCAATGCCTTGCCGGTGATCGTCATCTGTTCGGGATGAGCGCCCTGTTTGACACTGGTAAGCCAGCAACCGTACGGAGTGACATTACCTAGTTCAGCCAGCAAACTGCTCCAGACGATACGGTCCTTCGACAGATTGCGAACGATAGTATTGCGTTTATTGATCTCAGCGTTCTGGATCTGCGCTTTATCGAAGCGCTCTTGCCATACCTGCATCGAAGCGATGCTGGCATTAACGTCGCTGAGCCTGCTTTCAGTATATTTAAACATTGCCAGATGATAGCCCCACAGCAAAATGCTTAGACCCAAAAGCCCATAGGCAACAACGCGGTACAGCTTCCATGTCGGGAACTCGGTCTTGCGCCTGTACTCAGGTAAAAGATTGATCTTAATCATCTGCTTCCCCTCCGTACAAAGCCGCGCCTACGGCAACCGTCAGCGCACCAAGATATTTTTTTAATTCGCGTTGATCCAGCTTATCGCTGAAGGTCACGGTTTTGCGAATATCGTTAGCAACGACCTGCATTTCCATACCTTCGCTCAAAAACTGCGGCAGTCCCGTCATATTGGCACCGCCACCAACTAAAACAAGATGCGTGAACCTGGCATCCTTTTTATTGATCATATAATATTCACAGGTCCGGCGTACTTCGCGGCCCAGATTTTCAATTTCGTTAAAGAACTCTGCGTATTTGGTTTTATCGCTTTCCAAACCGCCTAACAGCAACTCGTCCTCTAGCTTAATATTTTCGGCAGCAGCCAGGTCTACCCCTGCACCACTGGCAATAGCGGCATTAAACATCTGCCCGCCCTGCGGAATACTGCGCTGGGCAACAGGTGCCCCATTTTGAAAAATCGTCAGCATCGAATAAGAACGCCCAATATCCAGCAAAACAAAATTCTCCAGCTGCTCTGACAAAGTTCTGTACGCCGACAGCACCTCGATATCTATACCCAGGGTCTGCCAACCAACAGCATCACTAATCTCCAACAAAGCGTCGACAACATCCTTCGGCGAGGCGACCAAAAGCACAGGCTGCAAGCCGTCAATAGTCAACGTCCCAAATTTCGTCGAATCAACATAATAGGTATCGGCTTCATAAGGCACATACTGACTTGAATCCCAGGCTACAGACTGTTTCATTTCTTCATCGGGCATTTCCGGCATATCGATCTCACGCACGAAGGCATTGCGCCCGCCTACGGTAAAAACTACATGCCTGGCCTGAAAGTCATACTTTTCCAACAGACTTTTAATAAACACCAGCATCATATCGACGCTGCGCACAAAGCCGTTGTTGCTTAGCTCCAAAGGCAGATCTTCTACAGCAAAACCGCTTACAAACGGCTTGCTGCCAAGTTCGATCTGTACCAGTTTGATACTGCCGGTACCGATATCGACGCCCAGCACCTTAGAGGGCCTTGTATGGAATATTTTTTTTATGATGGCTTGCACATTCACTTGCGCAGACCTCCTCAATTAGCAGCAAATAAAATTAAGATAAAGTTTATATCTTATAAATTATATCACAAATTTATTACATCAAACAAACAAATTCCAGTAAAAATAAATCAGGTACGGCGAAAACAGCAACGAGATATAAGCACCGATGCAAAGAAACGGCCCAAAGGGGATCGGGTCTTTGCGCTGCTTGATGCCAGTAGCCAAAAGCAGCACCCCAATAATTCCGCCTAAAATAAACGCCAACATCAGGCAAACGATGCTGGCCTTCAATCCCAGCCACACGCCCAGTACAAAGCTTAGCTTAACGTCGCCGGCACCCATACCGCCCCGGCTCAGCAAAAATATCAGCAGCATCAACCCGCCGGCAAATAAAGCGCCATATAACGAATCCCACATATCAGGCAGAGCATAATAGGCATAAACAACACCCGCAGGCAGCATCAGCATCAAAATCTCATCCAGTAAAATCTGATGGTCAAGATCGATAAATGCCTGCGTAACCAGACAGGCGATAAAAAAGAACACCAACGCCATTTTTAAACCGGGCAAATAATACAAGCCGCATAAAGCAAACAGCAGTCCCGTCAGCAGCTCTACCAGCATATAGCGGGGACTGTAAGACGCCTTACAATAGCGGCAGCGTCCGCGCAAAAAAATATAACCGAACACAGGCACCATATCCAAAGGCCCCAGCCTGTGTCCGCAGCTGCCGCAGGCCGATGGTGGACTAATGACCGACTTGCCCAGTGGCAGGCGGTAAATACAGACATTCAAAAAGCTGCCGATAATGATGCCAAGCAAAAAATATGTTGCCAATAATAAATACACCGAACCACGCTCCACTTATATAAAGATATTTTTATTATAATACTTTTCTTTGTAGCACATCTTTAAAACAACTAACAAAATGTTTTTATAAAAAAACATAAGCAGTGAAGCCGCAGAACAAGTCCGCGGCCTCAAAGTTATCAGCTTTAACCTAAATATTTCTTCATTGTTGCATACAACACCTTCATATCGACAGGCTTGGAAATATGGTCATTCATCTGCGATGCCAATGATTTTTCGACGTCTTCTGTAAAGGCGTTGGCAGACATAGCGACGATCGGCAGTGTTTTTACATCACTGCGCTCAAGTTTTCTGATCTCCAGCGTCGCCTGATGCCCATCCATTCCCGGCATCTGAATATCCATGAAAATAAAATCGCAATAGCCTTCAGCCGAAGTACGCACCTTTGCCACGGCTTCCAAACCGTCTTCAGCATGTTCTACAACAGCTCCCAATCCTGAAATAAGCTCTTTAGCGATTTCATAATTCAACTCGTTATCTTCAGCTACTAACACACGTTTGCCTGCAAACTGCGTTTCCAGCGTCTCCGGCAGCGCTACAGTGTCAGTATCGCGGTCCGCTTCGCCCTGTTGCAATTTTAACTTCACCACAACAGTAAAAGTAGTTCCTTGCCCAACTACGCTGCTGACAGTAATATCGCCGTACATCAAATTAGCCAGGCGTTTGCTGATGCTAAGGCCCAAACCTGTGCCTTGCACTTTATTGACTGTAGAGCTTTCAGCACGTTCAAAAGGCATAAAGACTTTTTCTAAAAACTCTCTGGTCATTCCTACACCGTTATCAGTAACGGAAAATTCATAACAGCCGTAGCCTAATAGATCACTATCTTTTTCTGTAGCCGCTACCTTTATTTTACCGCCATTACCGGTATATTTGACAGCATTAAAGAGGATATTGATAAATATCTTTTGCAAGCTGGCAAAATCGCCACAAACATACTGGTGCTTGATACCGCTAATAGTAACCTCAAGCTGCTGTTTTTTCTCAAGGCGGGTAGCTTCCGTAATAACTATAGCAGCCTGCAAGGCATCTTCTACAGCCATATTCTCTTCGCTCAAAACCATCTTATTACTTTCGATTTTAGAAATATCCAACACTTCATTGATCAAAGCCAGCAAATGGTTAGAAGCGATTTGGATCTTCGCCAGACAATCATCGACACGCACAGCGTCATGCAGATATTTATGAGCGATCTCAGTCATACCTACAATCGCATTCATCGGCGTTCTAAAATCGTGCGACATGGCCGAAAGAAACGCTGTTTTTGCCTGGTTGGCCTGTTCGGCCTTGGCCGCCATATCCTGTAGCAGTTGGTTCTTCGCTTTTTCTTCAGTACAGTCGGCAATAAGCACAATAATTTTTTTTGTGTCTTCCTGCTCAACTAAATAAGCTTTAAAAGAGAAGGTTTTTTCGTCGATCGTCTTTTCAAAGGTCAGGTTCTTCTGCGGATTTGCTTCCATCCGCGCAACTACTTCATCAGCTTAATCATCAAAATAAACGCTCATGATGTGTGGGTCCTCCAGCAGCTTTTCGCGGCTAACGCCTAAAACCCGGGGGATATTATAGCTGACATATTCCATTCTGTCTTTTTTGACATCATAAATAACAAAAGCTTCATCAGTATTGACCGAGATCATATTGAACAGATTATCATGCTCGATGATCTCACGGTTTTTGCGCATGGAAACTATCCAGAACAAAGATAAATACACCAATATCTTCAGCAGCAGAGTCAAGAATACCGTGCCGTAAGCTTTAAAAATATCGGTACGCATTGAAATAGTCCAATCAATATTAGACAGCGGCATATATTCTACATATTCCACCGTTCCGTCTACTATCGCCCAGTACGAGAATGGACGATGGTCTTCGAGATTACTTAAAACGCTCGCATCAGACATACTGCGCCAGGTGACCTTGTCGAACCAGAATTCCAGTTTTTGACCGCGTCTGTCAGCCATGCTGTTAGCGCTGATAATGCCTTCGCTGTCTATAAGCGAGCAATTATAAGCAGCACTGCTGCCGCGCGCTTTTACTATATTTTCGATAGTATCAAAATAAATCGACATGGTGATCGCGCCGTCAACTTCTTTGGACTCGGGCTGCGCCATGTCAAACATCGGCACCCACAGCGTATAGATTTTAGTTGTTTCGTCGGCACCTGCCAGGTACATATCACTCAAAACAGTCTTTTTCGTTGCCAGCATCTCTTTAAAATATGGCCTGTAGCCTACTAACCGGTCTTATGGCGAATAGAAGAGGCAATATTGCCTTCTTTATCTACCACGCCAACCATAAACAGTCCATAAGCCGTTGTATAGCTGTCAAGCCTCATCGCCCGCTCTAAAAGGGGTTGGCTGCTGTCGTTGATTAAAGGATCTTCGGCAATAGCCTCACCCAGTTTCAAAGTTGAGTCCACATATAAGGCGATCTCACTACTGCTGGTCTTGATCCTTTCGTGAGCATTGGACTGCATCATATTCACTGACGAATAGATCGTCGTTATCAAATCAAAAGCTATTAGAAAAACGCAGACAAAACGAAAATATTTATAAAAGTATCTTGTTCTTTGTATGTTATGATCCACTAGGCTTGCTCCTGACAAATAAGGTTACTTCCGCATCAGTTATTTCTCTATTGTTTAATATTACCATTTTGTATAAACTTTATCAACTTTTACAAGTCTTTCCGCCGGTTTTTATGATAAAAATCTGCTCTTCAACATAGTATAAACAAATAAAAACCGCTCCCCTTTAGAGGGTTAGTCTTAGGGATTTTATATCCCGGAAAAATATCGGCATAGTTTGGTAGCATTACCGGCTATGCCGATTTTTCTTGTTCTGTGGTGGATGTAGAAACCGGTGGGTCAAATTCGCCAATGCAGTTATAAACGATTTTGATACGCTGTACTCGTCTGCCGTCAATGCGTTCTGCCTTGTAAACATAGATTTTCTCAACAAACTCCCGGATAACCTCGGCTGTGAGTTCCTTTATATCTGTGTACTTCCTAACCAAGGCGAGGAAGTGGTCAACGCCCAGTGCGCTATCCTTTTCTGAAGTCATAGCTGATTTCAGTTCTGCTACTCGGCTTTCAAGGGTTTTCTGCTCGGTTTCATAATTGGCGGTCATCTTGGCAAAACGCTTATCGGAAATCTTACCCTCGATATTGTCCTCATAGAGCCTTTGGATAATTTCATCCAGCTTGTTGATACGAGCCTGTGACTGCTCTAATTCCCGTTTACCATCACGCATACTTTTATCAA
Organism: uncultured Phascolarctobacterium sp.; assembly: GCA_900544795.1. Classification (GTDB taxonomy): domain Bacteria; phylum Bacillota; class Negativicutes; order Acidaminococcales; family Acidaminococcaceae; genus Phascolarctobacterium. The sequence continues at coordinate 18,535 of UQWM01000027.1, forward strand.
GGTCTATCCTCGTTTTCTTAGTTACCATCTCCACAAATTCATTTTCATGGTCTCTGGCAAAAGCGGTTACTTGGTGGATACCGTCAAGGAGCAATTCCTCAACTACTACATTGCGTATCTGGTGAGAACTGCAACCGCCTTTAATCTTACGATATAACCCTTAGACGAAAACAGCGATACTGTAAACAACTCATACATCTGCTCATAGGTGTATATCTTCTGGATCGTACCAACAATTTTTTCATCGTAATACAAAGGCACGCTGCCAATAAAAACATACTCCCCGTTGATTCGCGAAATAGTTTTATCAGAAATATTGGACGTACCATTACTGGCCAGTTTAAAGTAGCGGCGGCCCGAAACATCTATCTGCCTGCCCCCTTCAGTAAAAGCCACACCATTGCGATTAGCCAGAAACATTCTTTCATCATAGGCATGTTTGGAATATTCTGCTAAAAAATCATCTATCTCCTGTTCAGTATCCAATTCGCTGCTCTTCAGGCTCTCTGATATTTTGTTACCAATAATATCCAGACGGTTCAAGTCAAGCATCAGCCTGCTGGTAATAACATCCCTGTTTTGGGAAACGATCTCGGTCAGATTATTGCGTGAATCATTGTCCAGCAGATTCTGCACATAACTCATCAAAAACACAATAATTCCAAATAAGAGCATATTAAATACAAAAACAAAGGTCAAAAACGGTTTTTGCAAAATCTTCTTATAGTCCATGATCGCTCCACTCAATGCCAGCAGCACTGTTTTTAGAAAAGCTCATCCACAAATTTATTTCTATGCAGATGCCTGGTTGACAGATAGCGCTCCGGCAATATATTTTATTAATAATTATACTTTTCATTTATTTTTATAATTTAGAGAGAAAAATTTCTTCCATTTATATTAATATATTAGCATTTTAACTAGCTTTTATCAACTAAAATAAATAACCCTCTTTCTCCGCAGAGAAAGAGGGTTAAACACCTTTTTTACAGGACTATGTTCTCGCTTACTTCTTCAATCCCGTTCTTTTTAGCATAGCCAGTAAGCATCAGCGTCAGAGCGCCATCACCGGTAACGTTGCAGGCCGTGCCGAAGCTGTCCTGCAAGGCAAAAATCGTCAGCATCAGCGCCGTTCCGGTAGCATCAAAGCCCAGAACACTGATGATAAGACCCAAGGAAGCCATAACCGTACCACCGGGGACACCGGGAGCTCCGATAGCGAAAATACCCAGCAGCAGACAGAACAGGATCATGGTGCCCAAAGTCGGCAAAGTGCCGTATAAAATCTGTGAAACCGTCATTACAAAAAACACCTCTGTCAGCACGCTGCCGCACAGATGGATATTGGCAAAAAGCGGGATGCCGAAGTTGACTAAGTCCTTACGCAGAACCTTAGACTTGCGTGCACATTCCAGCGCCACCGCCAGGGTAGCCGCCGAGGACATGGTGCCAACGGCCGTGATATAAGCCGGCCAGTAGTATTTTAATACTTCCAGCGGATTAACACCGGCATAAAGGCCCGCCAGACCGTAGAGCAATCCCAACCAAAGATAGTGCCCCACCATAACGATAACGACTACGATCAAAAATACCGGCAGCTGTTTTGTGATAGTGCCTTCGTACGACAAAGCGCAGAAGGTACAGGCAATAAACAGCGGAAGCAACGGGATGACGATATTGGTAACGATCGACAAAACGATTTTTTGGAACTCTTCCAAAAATTTAGTGATAACAGCGGCCTGCGTCCAGGCAGCAGCCACGCCGACCAGTACGGAAAAGACCAGCGCGCTCATAACGCTCATGATCGGATCGATTTTTAAATCAAACAGCAACTTCGGCAGATCTTTCAAACCATCGACCGAAGAAACGATGTTCAAATGCGGAATAATACCATAACCGGAAAACATGGCAAACAGCGCCGCACCTACGGAAGAAACATAGGCTAAAGTGATAGCGACACGCAGCATCGTAGAGGCATGCGTGCCCAACCGCGTAATAGATGGAGCGATAAAGCCGATGATGATCAGCGGCACACAGAAGATAATCAAAGACCCCAGCAGATTTTTGAAGGTCAGTATCACCTGCATCAAAGATTCGTTAGCGTACAAGCCTACGATGATACCTACGATCACACCTAACACAAGCCGTGCCGGCAGGCTTCCCAATAAGTTTTTCATTAGCGTCACTCTTTTCTTTGGATGATATATTTTGCTATATACTAAAATAGCATATACTAATCAAATACTCAACTGTTTTCTCTCTTTTCCAACAAAAATGAAAAAGATATATTTCATTCCCCTCCATTTTATTGAGGTTTTTTAGGTTGGTACCACGTTGGTACCATTTTCGTATTTTCGACCCACGGTTTTTTAACTACCATAATAAACAAAAAAGCCGCAGAACAAGTCTGCGGCAGGCTTTGCAATTGGTGATCTAGGAGAGATTCGAACTCCCGACCCACGGCTTAGAAGGCCGTTGCTCTATCCTACTGAGCTACTAGACCAATTGGAGCGGGCGATGGGAATCGAACCCACAACATCAGCTTGGAAGGCTGAGGTTTTACCACTAAACTACACCCGCAATGAACTAAGCAATGCTCGTTGTATTTGGTCGGAGCGGCAGGATTCGAACCTGCGACCCCCTGCTCCCAAGGCAGGTGCTCTACCAAGCTGAGCCACGCCCCGAATACAAAGGATATTATATAGATTTTTAACCCTAAAGTCAAGCTTTTTCGTAACTGGCACGGATTATTCAACCCTGTGCCGCCAAAAGAAGAAGGCAGCGCACCAAAAAGTTCACCCAATATCGGCAAAAGCTTCTGGCACAACCGCCCTCCCTAGTATGTTTATTTTACGATCAGGCTTCTTCTAAGTCTTCAGCAAGAGTAGCTTTTTCTTTTTGCTCAGCCAAATGGTTCATATACAACTTGGTTTCTGCTACGATAACGCCAGTCAGACCCAAGAGTGCGATCAGGTTCGGCAATGCCATCAGGCCGTTAACGATATCCGCCAAGATCCAGATAGCTTCCAGCTTTAAGAAAGCACCGCAAGCAATCAGGCCTATAAAAATAATGCGGTACGGCAGAATAGCTTTAACGCCCAGCAAATATTCGATGCAGCGTTCGCCGTAGTAATTCCAGCCAAGAATGGTGGTGAAAGCAAACAGTACCAGGCCCACCATCAACAGATATTTGCCCCAAACCGGGAAGCCCATAGTGAATGCAGCCTGGGTCAAAGCGGCACCATTAAGGTCGCCAGTCCAAACATTGGTAACTATCAGGGTCAAGCCGGTCAAAGTACAAATGATGATGGTATCTATAAAGGTACCGGTCATCGAAATGAGCCCCTGTTCCGCAGGCCATTTTGTTTTAGCGGCAGCAGCAACTATCGGCGCGCTACCGAGGCCGGATTCGTTAGAGAATACGCCACGGGCTATACCATTGCGCATTGCCATCATAACAGTGGCTCCCAAAAAGCCGCCGGCAGCAGCAGTGTGGTTAAATGCGTTGTCAAGCACGGTAGCGATAGCAGCAGGCACCTGATCGGCAAAAACACCCAAAATACCCACAGTAGTGATAACATACAATAATGCCATAAAAGGAACTATTTTTCCCGCTACGTTGGCGATAGATTTGAGGCCGCCAATGGTAACCACAGCAACCATCACCGTTAAAGCAACGGCAGTATAAGCAACAGGAATACCAACAGAAAGCTGAGTGATCTCAACGATAGCGTTGACCTGCGCAAAAGTACCGATACCGAAGTAAGCGCACAAAACGCCGGAAATAGCAAAGAACACAGCCAGCGGTTTATAGGATTTGCCTAAACCATTTTCAATATAGTACATCGGACCACCGGAAATATTTCCGTTAGCATCGACAGTACGGTATTTTACAGCCAACAGACCTTCGGCATATTTGGTAGCCATACCAAAGAAAGCAGCCAGCCACATCCAAAACAACGCGCCCGGCCCACCTGCTTTAATAGCGGTAGCAACACCAACGATGTTGCCCGTACCTACAGTAGCCGCCAGGGCAGTACACAAGGCTTTAAAGCTGTTAACGTCGCCTTCGCCGTCATTTTTAGCCGAGAAAATCAATTTCAGGGCCATCGGCAATCTGAAAACCTGCAATAAATTCAAACGCAGGGTAAGCCAAATACCGGTACCAACCAATAATACCAATAACGGCGGACCCCAGACAAAACTATCAATCTCATTTAAAATCTCTAACATAACCCTTTACCTCTTCCCCTTTGCGATATAAAAAATAAAAACCCACCGGAATAATGACTACTCCGGTGGGTAAATAAACGATATAAGCACTCCCCCTGCCTGTAATAAGGCAGCGAAAATACTGCTATTGCTCTGTCCATTGGCCTGAGAGATAAGAAACATCAACGACGTTCGTGCACCTTCGGCGCCCATTTAAGGGACTCTCCAGAGTTGTGTCCGCATACGGTTCCGCCTCGTCAGAGGCACCTGAGAGTTTAGCTCCTTCGGTAGACATAACGTCTTCTCCCATATGTTTCATCCACGCATTATTCACTTGTGATGTTAGTTATTATAGCAGATAGTTCCAAAAAATCAAGTAATTTTGTATTGTATACATGTATTCAATTAATCAAAGTATCGAAATAACCAGCTTCTACCAGCTTCGCTAAAGCCAACTCGCCACCCTGCGGCTTAAAATCAGCCGACAAAACCGGCGCAGCCAGCCCTTCTGCTCCCAGCGAAACGCCGATCGCGCGGGCACTATGTCCTCCAGCTACTGCTTCAACAAAATGCGGCAGGCAAACCCCGCCTAAAACGCCCGCGATCAGTAGAGCCACGAAAACCTTGAGGCATTGATCACTCAATTTAGCGTATGTCATACTGTATCACCGTCCTTTACTATCTCTATTATATAAAAAAGTTCACGACTGTGAACATTTTGAAAACTACAATAATACTTTCATTATCTACAAAATTATTTTTCTGTGGTTTACTTGTGTCTTACGTTTTTTTACCAAAATAATCTGCTAAGATAAAACAAAAACGGAGGTACACTATGAAAAATCCCAACGGCTACGGCGGCGTCAGCAAGCTGCCCGGCAACCGCCGCAGACCCTATCGGGTGCGTTTAACAACAGGCTGGCAGCAGGAAGGCGGCAAGCGCCGGCAAAAATACCATACTTTGGGCTATTATGCCAGCCGCCGTGCCGCCCTTATCGCCCTGGCCGATTACAACAAACGTCCCTACGACCTAAACCTGCACCATATCACCTGTGCCGAGCTTTACAAAAAATGGTATGCCAAACACACAGCCCGTCTCTCACAATCATCGTGCTACAGCTTTGCGGCGGCATGGAAAAAATGCGCCGCCCTGTGGCAGCAGCCTATCACCAGCGTCAAAAAAGCTCATATGCAGGCCATCTTGGACGATAACCAACATTTATCTGCCAGCGTGCAAACCAGGCTTAAAACTATTTTCAGCGGTATCTTTAGGCTGGCGTTGGAAAATGACCTTATCAGCGTCGATTACTCTCATTATTTAGAAAAAAGTTCGACTGCCACACAAATGGCTCGCAGTATTTTCAGCCGCAGCGAGATAAGCTGCCTCTGGCAAAATCTAACCTTAGCCCTGCCGCTGCCTAATGGCAGCAGACACCACTATATTGACGTCCGCTTAGTCGATACCATACTGATCATGCTTTACAGCGGTATCCGCATCGGTGAGCTGCTGCAAATCAAAACCGCACAAATTGACTTAAAAAAGCAAATCATCGACCTACACGGCACCAAAACCAAAGCGGCCAAGCGTATTTTGCCTCTGCATAAAGAAATTTTACCGCTTATCGAAGCCCGCATGCATGGCACTTATCTTATCGAAGCACCAACCGGTCAGAATCTTAACTATGATGCTTATAAAAAATGCTTTTTCGACCCGTTGATGGCCCAGCTCAAAATGCAGCACAAGCCCCACGACTGCCGCCATACCTTTATCAGCGGTATGGATAGCTGCGGCGTAGCGGCTGGCAGCGTTATTTTAAAACGCATCGTGGGCCATGCCAACGCCGACGTTACCGAAAGCTATACCCACAAAAATATCCGTCAGCTGGTAAGCGCCGTAAACAAGTTAAAATATTAAGTATTGTGTCCTACCAGTGCCTTACAAAAATAAAACGGCTAAAAAAATATAAAAGCTTCTAATCCGCTTTGCCAGTACCTTTAGCAGCACTTTTCGCTATTATGAACTATTATTAAAAACATAAAATTTTATTAAAAACAGAAAAGGTTTTACTCTGGTAGAACTGGTCGTAGTTATCGCTATTATCGGTATCCTTGCAGGTATCGCAGTACCGCGTTTCTTAGACGCAACCGAATCAGCTCGTGGGGCTAAAATCGTTGCAGATATGCGTACTATCCAAGCAGCAGAAGTTATTTATTATGCGAAGTATGCCAAATATCCATTAACAGCTGATGCGGGAAACGGCGTTACTAGTGATTTTACCAATTTAGTACAAGGTGGATGGCCAACTCCTCCAGCCGGCAAATTTCTTATTGCACCTGTTTTGAACACTGCAAATGATCCTTATGAAGCTACCGCAGCGACCGCTTATGTCTATACTAATACTGACGCTGCTGCGCCTGGTGAGATCACTTTAGGAGCTAGCGGCCCTACATTAACTGATTTATTAAGTGGCACAGCTAAAAAACCTGCAGCCTAATAGTTATTTAAATTATAAAAATCCCGCTGCCTATTAACGTTAGCGGGATTTTTCATGTTAAATATTGGGTATTTTTAAAACACCATCACTTTTAATGACCTCAAAATCACCCTTAGTCAACGCCACTTTAACACTTTCTATCAACTCAATAGCCAGTTTACTAGCTGTTTCCATACTAATGTTATTATGCGAAGATACTTATACCGGACCACCACCATTATTACCTTTTTTCCCTTCTAAAAATTCATAAATTGATTTGCCATCGCAGGTAGCAAATTGAAAATCTACGCCATCACGTTGTTGACTGTTATAACCATAATAGTACTGCCTACCTGATAAATCGTAACGATAAGTGCTGCCATTGTTACCTTGGATTACAAGAAAACCTTTGGGTGGCAATGGATAACCACTGGCAAAATAGTTATTAAATTTTTCGGAGCCAGCAGCAAACGTATAACCTTTGTCTGTTGTTGTGACCTTAGGATATTTACCACCATTATTGGCAGCAAAAACCAAGGCCATACTTTCGATAGTACGCATATCGCCTAGTAGCTTTGCTCCTCTGGCGGCTTCGTTAGCGTCAGTAAAACGTGGAATAGCTAGCCAGCTAAAATGCCAAGTATAGCTATTACTATTACAATTTCTATTAATGTAAACCCCTTTATCTTTTTCATATTTATACCCTCTAAAGATAGTGTCAAATAAAGTTCGCAAAAACCATAATACTCCGATAAAAGCTTATGC
>UQWM01000028.1 GCA_900544795.1 uncultured Phascolarctobacterium sp.
TGCATAAGCTTTTATCGGAGTATTATGGTTTTTGCGAACTTTATTTGACACTATCCTCTTATGTGAATTATTGTGTTTTATATACGCAAATGTTACAATATCTACAACAATCAAACAAAGGAGTAACTATATGGACGATATTTTAGTTACACTGACGCCCTGGTTGAAGCCTCTTCTGGTTTTTGCCTTTTTCACACTGGTACGTTATCTGTACCGCACGGTGATCCTGCGCGTCCTGCACCAGTTCAACAACAAATCTTCTTTTGAGTACGGCGAAGACCTGCTCGACGCTTTTGAGCGCCCGGTACATTTTTTTCTATTCATCTTTGCTATCTATGCAGGCCTTAACATTTCGCCGCTCACCTTTATCGCCGATCATCCGTCTGTCGATCAGCTGCTGCGCAGCTTTTTTATTATCTGTTTTATCTGGGGCTTTTATAACCTCAGCGATACTACCCATGGCATCGCCATGCGAGTCCTGCTCAAAGCAGGCATCGAATTCGATCTGGCATTGTCTAACGTAGTGTCAACCACTCTACGCATCCTGCTGGTCATTCTGGGCTTTGTGATGATAGCCAAAGAGTGGAACTACGATATCACCGGCTTTATAGCCAGCTTGAGTATCGGCTCGCTGGCAATAGCTTTGGCCGCTAAAGATTCCCTCGCTAACGTGTTCGGCAGTTTGGTCATCATCATCGATAAACCCTTCATTATCGGCGACTGGATTTCGGCCAACGGTATCGAAGGTACGGTCGAAAAAATAACCTTCCGCAGTACCTGTCTGCGCACCTTTCCGCAGGAGTTGGTCTATATTCCTAACTCACTGCTTTCCAACACGGCCATCACCAATTTCACCAAACGCGAAAAGCGCCGCGTGGATTTTATTTTAGGTCTTACCTACAGCACTACCTACCAGCAGATGCAGGCCTTTGTTCAGCGCTTGCGTGACTACCTGCTGCATAACGAAGATGTTTTCGACGAAGGCATCCTGGTTACCTTTCAGGATTTCGGCGGCAGTAGTCTTGATATCCGCGTCGTCTGTTATACTAAAACCAGTACCTCGGCGGAATTTATGAGCGTCCGCCAGCAGATAAATCTTGATATTATGAAGATGCTGGATGAAGACGGTCTCGGCTGTGCCTTCCCCAGCACCAGTGTTTATTTTGAAACCCCCATAGTTCAAAAGAACGAAGCAAAGGAAGGTAATTAAATGTCCTATAAATTCCTGCTGGATATCGCGCTGATTCTGTTCACTACCAAGTTGTTGGGCATGCTGGCAAAAAAACTGGGCCTACCTCAGGTAGTTGGCGCCCTTATTGCCGGCCTCTTCATCGGGCCTACTATTTTAGACTGGCTGCACGGCACAGATTTTATCACTAAGGTAGCCGAAATGGGCGTTATCGTCATTATGTTTGCCGCCGGGATGGAGACAGATCTGCACAATTTGAAAAAATCGGGCAAGCCCGGTTTGATCATTGCCATTTTAGGTGTGCTCGTGCCGCTGTTTTTAGGCGCTGGTGTGGCCTGGTTCTTTAACCGTGGCGAATTTGCCACAGGCGGCAATATCATGCTGCAAAACTTTTTTATCGGCGTTATACTAACGGCTACCTCTGTCAGCATCACCGTACAAACCCTTAAGGAATTAGGACATCTTAACTCTAATGTAGGCAATTCTATTTTGGCTGCGGCTCTTATTGACGATATCCTCGGCCTGATCGCTCTGACCATCATCACCAGCCTGGGCGGCGCTGAAGTGAGCCTGCTGTGGATCTTTGCCAAGATCATCGGTTTCTTTGTTTTTGCCGTAGTATTCGGCTTTGCGGCTCACAAGTTCCTGGTCTGGTACGAGGGTTACGTTACCGAAGAACACGACGACCATTACCTGTTTCCGGTACTGGCCTTGACCCTTTGTTTTAGTATGTCTTATATCGCCGAGCATTATTTCGGCGTTGCCGACATCATCGGCGCTTTTATTGCGGGGCTGGTTATAGGCAGCACTCCGAAAATGGAATCCATCAACGAAACTATCGCCCCGATTTCTGCAGTTTTGCTGACGCCGATCTTCTTTGCCAACATCGGCATCAAAGTAACGATACCGTCCATGAACGCACATATGCTGCTGCTTGCAGTATCCATCGTAGCTGTGGCTTTGCTTTCCAAGTTTATCGGCTGCGGACTGGGCGCCAAGCTTTGCAATTATAACAATAAATAGGCTATCCAGATCGGCTGCGGTATGATTTGCCGCGGCGAGGTAGCACTGATTGTCGCTAACAAGGGTATCGCTATGAACCTGATGCCACCAGCCTTTTTCGCACCGATCATCATTATGGTCATCTGTGCCGCTATCTTCACACCAATTTTGCTGAAGCTGGTATTTAAAGACGAAGCACCCACAGAAGTACCATCCGAAGCATAATCTCTTAAAACAAAAAGAACTCCTTTGCAGGAGTTCTTTTTTATTGCCGCCTATTCCCATAAATCTACCAGCACAAATTTATCAACATCTACCAAACCCTTATCACTAAGCCGCAGGCTGGGTATGACCGGCAGAGCTAAAAACGACAAGCAGTTAAAAGCGTTCACATTCTCGGGCACACCCAGCTCGGATGCCCAAAAATTTAACTGTTGTAGTTTATGCTGCACAAATTCGGTGTTCTGATCGCTCATCAGCCCGGCTAAAGGCAACGGCAGCAGCGCTTTTACCTCGCCGTCCACAACCACTGCCAAACCGCCGCCGACCTGCTGTAAGGCCACGGCTGCGGTCAACATATCTTCATCATTAACACCGGCCACGATCAGGTTGTGTGAGTCGTGCGCTACGGTAGAGGCCAGCGCTCCCCGTTTAAGTCCGAAGCCCTGCACCAATCCGACCCCAACATTGCCGTTGACGCCATGTCGTTCCCACACAGCCAGCTTCACAATATCCCGCTCTGTATCACTGACGACCAGCCCGTTTTGGATCAGCGGCTCGCGAAATCGCAGCTCCGTTAAAATCTGTTCCGGCACGATGCGAATGACTCGCGCCCGTCTGCCTGCCTGCGCAGGTAGCTGTAGCTGCTGGGCTCGCACGTCCTCCAGACGCATAGTATTGACCGGAGCAGCTATCAGCGGCGGTGACTGCCACAGCAGTTTTTGCTTGCTTACTACTACGGTGCCGTCTTTTATTACCAGCTGGGGCTGGAAATTGACCAGATTGTTAAAAACATTGATATCGGCCCGGTACCCCGGCGCTAAAGCACCTCTGTCATACAGGCGGAACCGTTCCGCCGTGTTCAGCGTCGCCATTTGCAACAGCTGTTCTACCGCATAGCCGTGAGCTACGCCGATCTCTACCAGATAGTTGATACTGCCTTCGCTCACCAGCTCGTCCAGGTGCCTGTCGTCTGTAGACAAACAGCAGCGGCGGCTGTTTAGCGGCGTTACCGCTGGCAACAGGTCTAAAAGGTTATGTGCTCCTGAGGCCTCACGTAGCAGCAAATAAGCGCCTCGACGCAGCTTTTCTTCCGCCTCTTCAGCAGTAGTCGCTTCGTGATCAGAACTAATGCCAGCCGCTAAATAGGCGCTGAGCGCCTGTCCGCTCACACCAGGAGCATGTCCGTCACAAAGGCCACCGTCTACCAAAAACAGTTTGTCCAGTACCTCCGGCGCCCCGTGGATAGCACCGGGATAATTCATCATTTCGCCTAAGCCCAGTACCCGTTCATGTGCCAGTAACGGCGCCAAAGCGTCGGCCGCCAACATGGCGCCGCTGGTTTCCATCACTGTCGCCGGAACGCAGGAAGGCAGCATAAAAAATACATCTAAAGGCATAGTTTCCGTTTCCGCGAGCATCAACTCGATGCCTTCCGTTCCCAACACGTTAGCGATCTCGTGCGGATCGGCAAAAATAGTCGTTACCCCGTTCAAAAGCAGTATTTTAGCCAGCTCTCGGGGTGCCACCATCGTGCTTTCGATATGCAGATGTGCGTCCATCAGGCCCGGCGTCACATATTTACCAGTTACGTCCAGTTCTTTTTTACCCTTGTAGCTGCCGATACCGGCAATAGTATCACCTATTATGGCCACGTCTCCGACTTCCCATTCACCTGTAAAACCATTAAAAACAAAACCGCCTTTTAAAACCAGGTCGGCCGGTTCATCACCTCTGGCAGCAGCCAGCAGCGCAGTACGTTCTATTTTTACTCTTTGCATCGTCATCACCGCTCACGCCCTTTACGTTAAAATATCTTACTTTTATTTTGGGCGATATTCACTTAAAAGGCAAGCTTTATTTAAGCAGAAAACAGTCAGGTTATGGTTCTAGCCATAGCCTGACTGTTGATCATCAGCTTACCATTTTACTCCACATAGATCTCGATGGCTTCTATTTGGCGGCTTTCGCCGGTTGTGCCTGCGACCTGGCCATTGCTGCACCAGCCCGACCAGCCCTTGCCCTGCATAAAGACACGATAATACACTCCATAGCCTTCACAGCCAGTCAGCTTGATCTTAACCGCTTCGGCGCGGAGTGATTCCCCGGCTGTGCCACCAACAGCATTGTCTGCCACTTCTGGCAGCCAGCCCTTATCGGCTACATGAACGCTGTACTTGACGCTGGCGCCCTGCGGTGCGTTCTGCAGTTTGATCCGCACTGCTTCCAAACGCTTACCTGCACCTGGCTCACCTGCCGTAGCTCCGTCAGCTGCCTCGGGTAGCCAACCAAAATCCTGCAGATGCGCCTGATAAACGATCTGCATCGGCGACTGGGACTTTCCCAACTGTTCTTTTAATAATCCTTTTGCCTGATCAATGTTTTGTTCCCCATTTTTTGCAAACATTTTCATTTTAACCAACTCCTTTATTTTGAGGTTGTTTCAATTATAACCGCAGCTGCTTCCACAATGGTGGCAAATAAAAAATAACAGGCGCTGCCATTTGTGGCAGTGCCTGTTACTAAGGGGAAAGGGTATCTATATGAACGGTAGCTGACCGTTATTTTTTCAAAACAGTAACGTAATATTTACCGTTTTCTACTTCGACACCGTGGGAATCATGTTCAAAAGCAGGGAACTTTCTATCGAAGCCTTCCAATGCTTTCAGGTAGCCAAGAGCCGGGCCGTCAGCCGGGCCTGCATTTTCACCAGGCATGATAAGCGGGATTCCGGGCGGATAAGGAACGATGCCTGTCGCTAAGGTACGTTCGGCAACGCTGTCAAGGTCTACTTTTTCTACATTATCCAATACCAGCTGTTCATAAGCGGCAGCAGGGCTCATATCAGGATGCGGCAGAACTGCGAAACCTTCGGACATAAATTCGGTGGTTTTCAGTTCTTTCATTGCGGTAAACATTTCCTGGCACAGATCGCGCAGGCCCATACCGGCGTAACGCTGCGGTGCGGCTTTCAAAACGTCGGGCAGCACTTCTTCCAGAGAGGTGTTGTTGTCGTAGTCTTCTTTAAATCTGAGCAGGGTATCGATCAATGTGCCCCATTTACCTTTGGTAATACCGATGGAGAACAACATCAAAACAGTGAAGTCAGTTGTTTTTTCAGGGATGATGCCGTTAGCAGTCAGGTAAGCAGAGAGTATGAAAGCAGGAACGCCCATTTCGCCTAAGCCGTCAGGACCGATGCCCGGGGTGGTGATAGATACTTTGATCGGGTCTAACATGCAGTATCCGTCTTCGATATCACCAAAGCCGTGCCATACTTCGTTAGGATGGAGTACCCAGCATTCCGGTTCTGTTGCCAGATATTCGGGGTTAGCCAAACGGAAGGCGATTTTTTTGCCTTGAGCGTCTTTAACAAAATCAGGCTGCCAGCAGTTAAAGAACCATTCGCCCTGGTCGGCAAAGTCTGCGTTCAATTTTGCCATCAGTTGACGGAAGGCAACTGCTTCATGGATAGATTCGTCAGTCAGTGCTTTACCACCTTTGCCGTCCATCATTGCTGCGGAGATATCGTTGGAAGCAATGATCGGATAGTTCGGGGAAGTAGATGCCTGCATCATAAAGGATTCGTTGAAGCGGCTGTGGTCGACATTCTTTTTGCCTTCACGGATATGGATGAAGGAGGCTTGAGAAAGTGCGGCCAGAAGTTTATGGGTGGATTGAGTTGCAAAAACCGTCATGTCAGTTGCTTTGTGGTCGGCTGGATCACCGAACATGGCAAAGCGGTCTTTGTAGATTGGATTAAAGCGTGCATAGCCATACCATGCTTCGTCGAAATGCATACGGTCAACGCTTTGGCCAAGCAGTTCTTCGACACGGCGGGCATTGTAACACAAGCCATCATAGGTGGAGTTGGTAACGATTGCGTGTACCGGAGCAGCATCTATATCTTTAGTAATCAAGGAGTTAGCGGCAATAGTTTTTTTGATCGCTTCGGCTTCCATCGCTTGCGGAGGGATAGGGCCGATAATGCCGTAGTAGTTACGCAGCGGCATCATGTAGTTCGGGATAGCGCCGCTCATAGTCATAGCCTGTTCGATAGATTTGTGGCAATTACGATCGCACAACGCAACTTGGTTATGGGTTACACAAGCCATAAAAATTACTCTGTTAGAGGTAGAGGAGCCGTTGGTTACATGGTAGGTACGGTGAGCGCCAAAAACCTTAGCGGCATATTTTTCACTGGCGCCGATAGGGCCGGAGTGGTCAAGCAGGGAACCAAGTTCGCCAACGGAGATAGACAAATCGCTACGGAACAGGTTTTCGCCGAAGAATTCAAAATAAGCGCGGCCTGCCGGGGCTTTCATAAAGGCTGTACCACCGGTATGCCCCGGAGTATGCCAGGAATATTCGTGTACCTTCGAAAATTTGGCCAGAGCTTTGAACATTGGCGGCAGAAGGTTTTTGAGGTAGGTCTCGATAGCTGCTTCGATACGGCCGGCAATAAAGTTGGCGGTATCTTCATACAGCCAGATGAAGTCGCTGGTCTCTTTTAATACTTCAAGAGGGATATCAGCAACATCGGCACGGTCGGCGAACAGGAATACCGGCACGTTTTCAGCACGGCTGCGCAGTTTGTTCAAAACCTCTTTAGCAGCTTTGTGAGTACTGTCTTCTGCCAGATCCCAATCCAGCAAAATTGCCTGGATCATTGGGTCGGCAACGATCATCATTTCGGCATCAAATGCCGTGGTAGCTGTAAGAACTTCGATGTCGCGTTCATTCAAAACACTGCTCAGCTTTTCGAGTGCGCTTTCATCCAAGGTGTTATGATCGCAAAGATCATGCACCAGCAAAATTCTTTTGCCTTTTGTTTTGGAAATAATCATTTTTTTCACTCCTTAATTTAGAATTTATCATTCATCTATGCTAACGGACTGGGTAGTAGTCGAACCTACTTTATCCGGAGCTTGTGTAGTGGTAGTTATGTTAGTACGATGTTTGAGTTCCATGTTCTTGTCGATACCGACGGAATACCAGAACGTACCTACCAGAGTAAGGATGGTGATTGCCAAAGAGGTATAACGGACCCATCTCTGCGAGAAGCCACCCGGTGTAGCATTGGTTTCGGCCAGTTCCTGTTTTCTGGTAACTGCACCAGAGAAGAATACGATAGTAGCGATAACGAAGATCAGCGACCATCGCGTTTGGTTGCCGTTGGAGGTTACCAAAGCGGCCATACTGTAGACTGCAGCTATCAAACCAATGATGCATGATTTATTGTAATCTTTTGGTTCTAATTTACCGTAGCCCAAAACCTTAATGGAGATACTTGAATAAATGTACGGCAGCAGAGTCAATATAACCGCGATAGAAGCGATTTTACCGAATTGCTGGCTGGCGGATGGCGACATTGTTGCCAAAACCTGAACCGTCATGATAGCGGCTACGATAGCCAGGCCTGCAGAAGGCACGCCTTTAGAGTTAGTACGGGCAAAAACATTACCGAACAAGCCGTCATCAGCAGCTGCTTTAGCGCTTTGTCCTACCAGCAGCGTCCAGCCTGCCAGCGAACCCAGACAACCTAAAGCGGCACAGATAGCTACGCCGTTACCGGCGATCTCACCAAAGGCCAGTCGTGCGGCATCAGCAAACGGTGCTGAAGAACTTGCAAGCGCGTGGTTCGGGATCATGCCCATAATTACGGAAGAACTTAAAACATAGCAGACAGCGGCCAGGATTACGCCGCCGATGGTAGCGATAGGAACGTTCTTTTTAGGATTTTTAACAACGCCTGCAGATACGGAAGCACTTTCGACGCCGATAAAAGCCCACAAAGTGAAGTTCAAAGTCATACCGACAGCACTGACGGTACCTTTGCCGGTCACGTTCCATGCATTCATGTAGGTTGCACCGTCAAACCAGAACCAACCCAAAATAGCAGTACCAATAATAGGGATCAAAGCCAGTGTAGTAGTTACGGATTGGATACGGCCGACCAGCTTAGGGCCGATCATGTTGGCGTAAGCGAACAGCCAGATGACGCAGATTTGCGCCAGTGCAAATGCAAATGGATTTTTTAAAGCCGGGAAAAAACTAATTAAGTAACCGATACCTACAACTGCCAGGCCGACGTTACCAATAACGTTTGCCAGCCAGTAAATGAGGTTTGTCTGATACCCCATATAATCGCCGAAAGCTTTACGCGTATAAGCATAAGGACCGCCGGCAGCCGGATCGATAGAAGATAACTTTGCAAAGGTCAGGGCCAGTGCGATAGCACCTATACAGGTCACTATCCAGCCGAAAACTGCAACGCCTCCTATTGCCGCCAGATTCGCAGGCAACATAAACACACCGGAACCCATCATATTACCGGCAACCATCAATGTTGCAGCAACGACACCTATTTTATTACTGTCGTCTTGATTCATATAAAATCTCTCCTTTCGATTATTTGCCTTCAGCAGCGGATGGGTATCTTGGCTGTCGGCAAATCGTGCACAAAGTTACTTGCTATTTCTTCGTGCGGTTTCTTGCTTCGGATAAATCATAACGCCTTTGCATACAAAATATCCAAGCAAGAAATTTTCATTTACTTTTTAATATGTTTTTTTAAAATAGTCAGGGCAAACGTACTCTTGACATAATTTAAGAGCCGCATCACAGCAGGCGTTTACTCGCCTATTATTTTCTATGGATAAAAAATCTCCAAATTATTTTTTCAGACTATTAATAGTGGTTGTTTTTTTAGTTTGATTAATTCACTAAAGTATTTTCCTACAAAAATAAACTATACGCTAATACCTCGCAGCTTATGCTATAAGCAAACTTTGCCAGCTTTCTATATTGTAACTAAAGCAACTGTGCTATATCTACACAGCTTAAAACAGCAAAAAAACTGCCGGATTACGGCAGTTTTTTTGCTGTTAACAGTGGGATTTTACGGAAACATTAATTGTAAAACAAGGTTTCAAACAGAATACACTTTACGACCCTGGAAGTAAGTAGCTTCGATAACAGCAGTGCCAATATCTTCAGATTTTACACTCAAAATATTTTTATCAACAATCACCAAATCCGCAAATTTTCCAGGTTCTAAAGATCCGCTTACGTCATCCACAAAATTAGCATAGGCCTGATTTATCGTAAAAGAATCGATCATATCTTGCAAATCTGCACGTTCTTCCGGCCACAAAGGCTGCTGGAATTTTGGATCGTCGTAATTGAAAATCCACGGATGGTAATTGTCAGGTGCGATACGCGTCACACCTATTTCCATCCCCACAAAGGGATTCGGCACCGCTGTGATAGGATAATCACTTGCGTTAGCAACTTTAACGCCGGCCTTGAAGAAGCAGTTCAGCGGGAAAGTACGGTCAGCACGTTCCTGTCCTATATAACTACCATTTACGAAATACGTTTCGTCTATTTGTGCCCAGTAAGAATTGGTCATTGCCACGGTATCCAGTTCTTTAAACCTGATTACATCAGCAGGATCAACTAAAAAGATGTGTGTGATACAATGTCTCGCATCACGGGCACCATTTTTCTGGCGAGCATATTCAATAGCATCAAGGCTTTGCTTGACAGCCGCATCGCCGGCGCAATGTACATGGATACCCATTCCAGCTCTATCAATCGCCGCAACTACTTTATTCATATTATCAGCATTCCATATCTGATCACCTCGCCAGCCTGCTTCACGACCTTCTGCAGCAGCATATGGCTCCAGTAAATACGCCGTTAAGCTTTCCAGCACGCCGTCCATAAACAATTTTACTGCATTAATTTTAAACAACTTGCCGCCATTGTCTTTATCACGCGCTTCAATCAGTTCTTTTACCTGTTCCTCTCCTCTATTAGGATCGGCCCAATAGGCACCGCGTAACCGCATAGTCAGTTTGCCTTCATTATCCAATTCTTTCAAAGCCTGGATAGAATTGCTTTCTGCCATCAGCCAAGGATCGTAGGCTCCGGTAAAACCAAATTGATGAGCCATTTTTTGAAAGGCCAGGATACCTTCTTTATATTCCTCAACAGAAAAATCTGGCAGCGCATTCAAAATAAGATCTTGTGCGGTTTCTCTAAAACATCCACTCGGCGTGCCATCATCAGCTCTTTCTATTCGCCCGTTTTTAGGGTCTGGCGTAGCTTTAGTAACGCCCGCCAACTCGATCGCTTTGGAATTAGCCCACAAAGAATGCAACGTTTCTGCCTGAACCACGATAGGAATATCAGTAGAAGCTTTGTCCAAAGCCTCTTTCAATGGTCCTATACCTGGGAAGCAGGCTTCAAGATAACCTTGCCCACGCAGCACTTTCAGACCAGGTCTATCATCAATAAACCTGCGGCAGGCCTCTACATATTCTGCTTCCGTATTCATCCCCGCAAGATTAATACCTACAACAGTCGCAGTGGCTTTAGTATAGTGGGTATGCCCTTCAAAAAACGACGGCAATACAAACTTACCATGCAGGTCTACCACTTCTGTTTCTTCCGCAATATACGCGCCTAGGCCAGCATTATCGCCAACATACAATATTTTACCATCTGCTACGGCTAATGCTTCTGCCGTGGATCTTGCAGTATCAGCAGTGTAAATAACTCCATTTTTCAAAACCAGATTAGCTTTCATAACTTAGCACCTTTCTCCAGCATTTATATTTTTTGCCAGTTGCTGTCGCTGGGCAGCTACTGGTTAAATTACTACTGACCATAATTATTCTGCCTCTGGATCTTCATTGCCCCAAGCATCAATATCGCTTCGATCGACTGGTTTTTTATATTTAGCCATGCAGCTGCGGGTAATGATTTCCCCAACCGCTAAGGTAAGCACAATGCCGACTAAGACGAACATACTTTGTTTAAGGTTGAAAGGTGTTCCCGGAACCCAAATGAAGAGAAACATCGTTGCCAGAATAATCAGCTCACCAATACGTACCATCAACACTGCAAACCAGGAAGGACCGGGAAACGTATATGGTCTAATCGTGGTTTTATCGGTACGGCGCAATTTTAAAAAAGCTTCAAAATTAAGCAGATATGGAATCAAAAGCAGAAAGCTGGTGCAGGAAAAAATCGACCAAAACATTTCTTCGGCAGAGCCCGACATTGAGCTTGCAACCAACGTCATCGCCGACGCAACAAAACCTGCAATAATCAGACTGCCTATAGGCGAGCCATTTTTATGTGTTTTAGCAAATATTTTAGGCAGTTCGCCAGTTGATGCCGTTTCGGAAGAGACGCGGCAGACAGTCAGTATCCACATCATGCCCTGACAAAACAATACGGTGACGAAAGTAGCACCAATACCGTAAACTAAAGCGTTCATCAGCGGGCTGTCACCAAAACCGATGCGGAAGCAATCGACTAACCCCTGGATAATACTGATATCACCAATCGGAATGATAGCCAGCATTGCCAGTACAGTTACGATATAAAGACCGGATACTAGAAGGCAATTTTTCAATGCCGCCCTAGGAACGTCTCGCCCTGGATTTTCCATAGAAGACCCAGCTGCAGACATCGATTCAAAGCCTAAGAAGTTGTATATTAAGGCCGGAATAAATACTATAGATTGACCAAATGTAGGCACAAAGCTTTTGATGGTGATTGGATTGGCAAATTCAAACCCATTGCGCATCAGATACAGAATAGCTGCAATGACCAAGCCCACACCCAGACATAATTTAGCGATAGCACTAAAGTTAATGATTTTTTGAGAATTATCCATTGGACGAGTTGCCACAAACACCATCAGCCAAATAACTGCTATATTAAAACAAGTAGCCATCGTATTGGATATTTCTAAACGAAAAACCTGACAAAAAACTGTTACTACCAACGTCGCAACCGACGAGATCCAGATTGCGTTGCAGGACCAATATATCCAACTAATACGAGCTCCCCACAAATTGCCAAAAGCCCTTTTAATCCAGGCATAAAAGCCTCCGTTTTCAGGATAGGCCGAACCAAGCTCAGCCACGGTCAGACTGCCCGGGAAAAAGAATAACGCTCCTACGATAACAATCCAGGTCACTGCCGCCGCCCCCATTGTAGCTACAGAAGCTATCGTATCAACAAAGAAGATGGCACAAACCAAACCTAACAGCATATCCAGCTGACTTAATTTTCCGTTTTCCTGTTCCGGCGTTACCGGCTTTTTCTTGTCACTCATTTTACTCCCTCCTTGAAATTTATTACTCGTTACACCGGCTTAAAATAGATATTTTTACCACCTCCATTCTTTTTTAAGCTCTCTATGCAATCCCTGGCTATCTGCAAGGCTCAGACCCCCAGGCTGCTGGCTTACTGTGCGGTGTTACTTGTTACTGCCATTATCTCCAAATATTGTTTTTTTCTCTATAAAACTGTCATAATCAGGAAAAAATGGTCTATTATTGGGAAAAAGAAAACCTCCGGATAACTTTAAGTTATCCGGAGGTCATAACAGCCTGGTAGTTTATTCTTCGACAAGAGCTAACAAAACTAACACTGAAAATACTGTTTCCGTGTGAGTAATATTCAATTTTCCGTGATATTTATTGACTATACGCTCAATATTTGACAAACCTATACCGCAGAAATGCTTTTCTGTTTTAACTGTTGCATAATTGTCCTCAACTAAATTAATAATACCATTATAGGAGTTATTTACCTGAATACATAGAAAACCCTTCTGCACGCGAGCATTAATGTAGATAAATTTATCACTGTCCTCTGACCCCAAGCGCTGGCAAGCTTCCATAGCATTATCTAATAAATTACCAAGTAAAATCAAAATATCAACATCATTTATTGCAAACTGTGGCGGTATTATCAAATCAAACTCCAACCTTATCCCCGCAGCTTCCGCACCTTGCAGTTTATTACTTAAAATAGCGTCTATTACAGAATTTCCACAATGCGCTACCGCGTGCGCAGATTCCACGTCCTGATAAATAGTTTTGATATATTCCTGCGCCCTGGCAGTCTGGTTCTGTGCCAAAATCGTATTCAAATACCTTAGATGACTTTTCATATCATGAGAAATACTGCGTATTTCTTTTTGCTGGTATTCCAACTCTTTGTAATAGCTGTCCTGCATTGCCAAAAGCTGTTCTACTATCTGCTTCTCTTCCAGCGTTTCATTGATTGATCTCGTTCTGTCTGCCAAAAAATATAGCGACAAAGCCGACAAAAGCAACAGCCCGCTGATAATTAAAAAGTTTTCCAGCATATACTCCCGTGATTGTACCTGCATGGCCACATAAAATAATTTGAGTATAATCAGCAGCATACACAAAGGCACACAAAAAACGTAAATACCGTCGAAAATCAAGCTCTTTTCTTTTTCGTAACGTCTCAACTTATCAATTACAAAAACACTGACAGTAAACAGTAGATATAAGATAGCCTGAGACCAAAAGGCCGGTTCCAGGTTCAGCGGATAATCAGAAATCGGATTGCCGCGCATCTGCCATAAAAACGTTGCCGCTAAAACAGTGAAGGCATAGTTTAAGGCGACAAACATAAATGATACTATCAATTTTACTTCCATTTGATTTTTGAAAAACAACAAAGAGAAGATTACTATTAATGAATAACAAAAAAGAGAAACAAAATAAATGGAAAAACTATTACCCGCCGTAAACAATACACAGAAAGCGTATAAAAGCAATGCCAGGCAGTAGTATCTTGACTTGACTTCATTACGATCTAAAAAAGTTGTGAAAGCGTGATGCAGCATAGCAGTTTCAGTAAAGCAGGCAAAAAATATCGTCAAGGCAGTACTAACTTCCATAGCCGGCCTCGATGTATTCCATAAGCATTTCATAAACTTCTTTAGACCGATGTTTGCTCACATAGATTATGGTTCCATTTTCCATGGTTATAACTCCTTTAAAAATATTTTTTGCATGCCTCAAATTAACTACATAGCTCTTATGCACCCGTACAAAATAATTTTTTTCTAATTTTTCTGCTACTTCACTTATTGTTCCCCGAAAAGCATAACGTTGTTTCCAACTTTGTAAATAAATAGTTTTTAACTCCGATTCAAAATATAAGATATCTTCCAGCTTGACCTTAGTAATACCCTGTTCATTACTGATACTAAAATAATATTGATCCGCTTTTTCATGATGATCCAAAATAGCACGGACTTCATGTAAAAAAGTTTTTTTGTCAATCGGCTTCAGCAAATATCTGTAAGCATTAACGGCGTAACCTTCTAATGCAAACTCTATCGTAGAGGTAACGATCAAAATCGGCACGGTAGTATCTATTTTCCGGATCTGACGCGCTGTTTCAATGCCATTGATAGGCTCCATATACATATCTAATACTAAAAGATTGAAACGCCGACCTTTAGCATATGCTTCGATTAATGCCGTACCTGTGAGATATGGCATGATTTCCATTCGGTAATTTTCTTTTTTCAGCTCACCTAAACACATCATAATTTCCTGTAAATCATCTTTACTATCATCACATAACGCTAAATAAAGCATAAGTACCTCCTAGCTACTTCACACAAGCTGCTTTGTTCATTTTTGAATATCTTATTCACTTCATTCTTTTGTTTAATATTATATACCATACAAGAAGAACTTGTAACTACTTGATTCCATGCTGGGTTTCAAAATTATTATACGGCGTTTAGTCTTTTAAAACTGTTGCCTATAAACAAATTTTAACCCTCCAACGGCAAATTGTGCAAATCTTTTATCGCATAGCTCTCTTCTTACACCCTGACAGCTCATACACCCACCAATAGCTATTTGTCTAAATATTGATATTAGTGTAAAATTAAAATATTAATTCAAATCAGCATTTTTACGCCGCTATGGGCAATCATTTTATTTTTTTGAAATATGTGAGGACTACTTTTATGAAGCATTTACAAACCGTTGTGCTCATCACTTTGGGAAACCTGCTCTGTGCCTTTGCCATCAATACCTTCATCATCCACAATAAATTCATTATCGGTGGCGTTACGGGCACCTCCATCATCTTCAATCATCTTTTTGGCCTGCCTATTTCCACAATCATTTACATCGTCAACGCTATTTTATTTGTTCTGGGTCTCTTGTTCCTAGGAAAAAGGTTTGCACTCTCCACACTTTTATCAAGTATTATGCTGCCTTTCTTTCTAGGCATCTTCGAGCAGATGAGCTGGCAGAATGAGCTGATGCTGGACTCTTTTCTCTCTTGCGTGCTCGGCGGCATCCTGACCGGTATCGGCAACGGGCTGATCATCAGACAAAATGCCTCTACGGGAGGCTATGACACTTTGGCGCTGATTTTGAAAAAGGCCTATAAAGTCCCCGTGCATATTACAGTATATGTTATTGATACCTGTCTGATTTTGGCAATGCTCACCTTTTCCAATCTTACCAATCTGGTTTACGGCCTGATCACTACGTTCCTGCTCTCTTACGCTATGAATAAAGTTTTGACCAGCGGTAATTCGCAGCTGCAGATTTTTATTATTTCTTCTCATTACGAAGAGATACGTAGAAACCTGCTCTATGATTTAGATGTAGGCGTAACACTACTCCATAGCCAGACGGGCTTTCACAAAAAGGAACTGGAAGTACTGATAACCATCATTCCCAATATCAAGTTGCAAAGCTTAAAGAAAATCGTTAAAGATATCGACCCGACTGCCTTTATCAGCGTGGCGGAGGTCAGCGAAATAGGCGGACGCGGCTACACGCTGGAACGCAAAACAGTTGTAGCAAGCGAACTTATCGACTAACCGACCAAATAAAAAACGCACCTGCTAATTTAGCAAGTGCGTATTTTTATTGGTGTCCTAGGAGGGAATCGAACCCCCGACCTATCGCTTAGGAGGCGATCGCTCTATCCTACTGAGCTACTAAGACGTAAATGGCCTGAAGCTTATTCAGAACCCTTTTACTATAACACAAACAGGCAGAGCATTCAATCATAAATTTTCCATCATACCAGGCGGAATGCTCCATTCAACCAAAATACCGGTGTTGAACCACAGCCTGGTAAGGCAGATTTTAAAGTTGTCCAAGCTCGCCAGCGGGTCCAGGGTTTTTGTGACGAACTGGCGCACGGTGTCGCCTTCCTGCACGTCCAGCGTAAGCTTTTCGCTCAAAAACTTTTCGACACTGGCTTTAGCCTCGGCATCGCTCAAAACAACTTCCACCTTTTTATTTTCGCTATCATATTCAACATAGCCGTAATCGCAATTATAGTTTAAGGTTACAGCAAATTTGCTCATTCTTTTTCCTCCTTAAAACTTCTGCAACCATTATAGCAATTTGCAGCGCTTTCTACAACAGGCATTGTTACCTGCGCGATTAAATCACTCTTTGCCGTCTTTTCTGTACATGGGACGCAGCCGTACTTCCATAGGTATCTTATCGGCCGCAGCAGCCAATAGCGCCCATTCATACAGTGTGCTTTGCGCGCTTACCGGTGTTGCCTTATTGGTGACGCGTCTGTAAGTACCGTTGGACTGCATCATATGCGCGCCCATATTATCGCGCAGACAAAGGTCAAGTATCTCTTTAATCCTTTGGATATGTGCTTCACTTTCGACCGGGAAGAAAAGTTCCACACGGTCGTTCAGATTACGTGGCATCCAGTCGGCACTGGAAAGATAGAGCTGCTCTTCGCCGCCGTTGGCAAACCAGAAGATGCGGCTGTGTTCTAGCTGTCTGCCGACGATGCTGCGCACAGTGATGTTTTCGCTAACGCCTTCGACACCGGCCCGCAGCCCACAGATACCGCGAATAATAAGTTCGATCTGCACGCCGCCGATCGAGGCTTCGTAAAGCTTTTGAATGACCTGCTGGTCGATAAGGGAGTTCATCTTGACGATAATATGACCTTTATTGCCCGCCTTGACCTGAGCTATCTCGTTGTCGATAAGCTCGTAAATCTTATTGCGCAGGCCCAGCGGCGCCATGACCAGTTTATTCCAGAGCGGCGGTTCCGAATAGCCTGACAGCAGATTAAAGAATGCCGAAGCATCGCTGCCGAATTGATCGTTAGCCGTCATGATGCCCATATCCGTATACAGTTTGGCTGTATTGTCGTTGTAGTTACCTGTGCCCAGATGCACATAGCGTTTGATACCGTCAGCTTCTTTGCGCACGATCAGAATGATCTTGGCATGGGTCTTTAACCCTACCAGACCATAGATAACGTGGCAGCCGGCCTGTTCTAAGCGCCTGGCCCAGATAATGTTATTTTCTTCGTCAAAGCGTGCTTTCAGTTCTACCAGAACCGTGACCTGCTTGCCGTTTTCGGCAGCACGGGCCAAAGCGGCTACGATGGGTGAATTGCCGCTGACACGGTACAAAGTCTGCTTGATCGCCAAAACCTTGGGATCGGAAGCTGCATCGTTGACCAACTTGACGACCGGATCAAAACTTTCATAGGGGTGATGCAGCAGAATATCTTTTTTCCTGATCGCGGCAAAAAGGTCGCTGTCATCGGGCAGCTCCAGCGGACGCTGCGGCACGAATGGTTCGTAGAGCCACGGCCACATACCGGGCAGTCCTGCAAATTTAAAGAAACAGGTCGCATCCAAAGGGCCGTTGATCTCAAAAATCTCCTGCTCTGATAAATCGAGGTTATCGCTGAGGAATTTTTTGATGCGCAGATTAGCCGTTTTGTTCAATTCCAACCGCACTGCCGCGCCACGTTTACGCTTACGCAGCGATTTTTCGACTTCCTTCAGCAGGTTGTCGATGTCGTCCTCGTCCACATCAAGATCAGAGTCCCGCGTTAAACGGAAGGGTGCCACATCTAAAATCTGGCAGCCATTAAACAGATCGGCGCAGTTTTCGATAATGATATCTTCCAAAAATACGAAGGTGCGTTTTTCTTCGCCCTCAACCTCGACCAGACGTGGCAGTACGGACGGAACCTGTACCAGCCCCATACTTTTTTCCTCATCCTGATTGATAAGTTCCACGGCCAGGTTCAGGGTTTTGTTGGCTAAAAAAGGGAACGGACGGGAAGCATCGACAGCCATCGGCGTCAAAACAGGATAGACGACCTCACGGTAATATTCATCCAGCCAGTTCCGGCCTTTGTCACTGATCTTACCGACACGGCAAATCCTGACACCGTTACCTTCCAGTTCTTTTAAAATGGACAGCATATACTTGTATTGCAGCTTGACCTGTTCGTGGGCCGAAGCGCTGATCTCGTCCAGCTGCTCCTTGACCGTAAGACCGGAGGCATCGCGTACGTTGATGCCGTCTTCCCATTTATCCCACAAACCGGCCACGCGCACCATAAAAAACTCGTCTAAATTGGAGGCTGTGATCGCGACAAATTTTAACCGCTCCAGCAGCGGTGTAGTTTTGACAGCCGCTTCCTTCAATACACGCAGATTAAATTTCAGCCAGCTTAATTCACGGTTAAAAAAATATTCAGGTTTGTTTAAATCTATCTTTTTCATCTATTCACTCACCCGTTCTAAGATTGCTTTCAAGCCGTAAACCTCTTCAAAAAACACTGCTTTCCCGGCAAATGTCCATTCCTCTAAAGTCAAATCCACCTTGCTAGTAGCTTCTATCAGCATAGTTCCGTCTTTAACGGCTACCTTGCAAATCTTGATCTTCTGCTGATAGCTGCGGTCCATAGCGTCAGCCAGCCGTACCAGCGCTGCGATTTTGGCAACCAACGGCGTCAACTCTTTTTCCATTTCCGGGCCACCCGACTTGTTTTCAAAAAGCTTGTTGGCATGGTAATAACTGGCCAGCGCCACAATTTTTTTATCATTGTCGCTGAACCCCAGAATATCTGTCGACATGATCAGCTGATATGTATACAACGAATGGCTGCGCATAGAAATGTATTTACCAATATCATGCAGCAGTGCCGAAGCCTGTACTAACATCCGGCAATGGCCGTCCATACCGTGGCTTTTGCTGAGCTTGTCAAACATGGCCAGCGCCAGCCGTTCCACCTGTTTAGCGTGCTTAGCGTCGTAACGGTAATGCTCGCCAATGTTGTGGATCAGGCTCAGCTGCTCTTTTTCCAGTTCTGCTGCATAGTCTTTATCGGTTTTAGGGCCGATGTGCAGTAGCTGGATACCGTCGATAAACCTGTCGGCGGTGATGATGATCTCTTTCGTCGGCACAAGGGCCAGCAGCTGTTCATAAAGCAGGATCGTTGGCAAAACTAATTCCGCCACATTCTCTTTGATGTTAAAAACTTTGATGATCTGCGGCAGGTTTAATTTATGGACCTTGTTGAACAGGGCCATAAAATCCTCGGCTTTGATCCGCGTTACTTTGGCCTGCGTATCCAACCCCAGCATTTGCAGCAGTAATTCTGTTTCCGTACCAGACAAGATCAGATAGCGGATATTGGCATCCTGCAGGGCACCACGTACCGGCCCCATCGTACTGGCTAAAAACTCGGTCAGCGCCTTGTTGAACTGCGTGCCATTGCGCTGATTACGGTTGAAGCTTTCTTTGATGCGGATGATGCCCACATGGAAATTCTGCTGATATTTGATTTTTTCATCATCAACAAAGGTGATACCCAGACCGCCGGAAGAAATATCCATCAGCAGCATCCCGCATTCTTTGCCGGTGATACCCTCGCCGCGCAGCGTCTGCCTGATCGCCGTGTACTTGGTATAGATCTCCTGCGGCATATCGACGACTTTGACCTTGAGCCCGGTCTTGATGTAGATCTGATCCAGTAAAAAGACCTGGTTTAAAGCTTCACGCACAGCGGTAGTCGCCTGAACACTGTATTCTTCCACTCCGTATTCTGTCATCAGGCGTTTATAGCCCTGCAATAATTCACAAATCTCACTCACCATACTGAAGGGAATGATTTTATTTTTAAAAGTTTCTTCGCCCAATTTGACACGGTGGTTGCATTGTTCGATGATTTTTACTCTATTCATGTTGCGGTATTCGACTATTTGCATACTGATCATCTCGGAGCCGAGATGGATAGCGGCAAAAGTCGTATAGCTTTTCTTTTTCACACACAAACCTCCTCCGTTTTATATTAAATTCGACGCAAGACCTCTAAATCCTTGCTATTATGTTACTTTTTACCAAGTCTTTTGCAAAATTTTACAAAAGGAAGTAAATCACGCAGGATTTTTTTTATCTATGAGTAATATATAAAATATATTGTTTTTTTAACAGACTCTGTTTCTATATTGATAGTGTCAAATAAAGTTCGCAAAAACCATAATACTCCGATAAAAGCTTATGCA
>UQWM01000029.1 GCA_900544795.1 uncultured Phascolarctobacterium sp.
CGCCGCTGTGCCGCTCAAACGCGGCTTGGCGGCTTGTTTTATGGGGTTTGGCAAGGGGCGAAAAATTTTTTTAAAAAAATTTTTTGAATTTTTCTGTTTTTTGCCTTTGGCAAAGGAAATTTGTGCGTAGTTTTGTATTTAGGTAATCTTTTTTTATTCCTAAAAGGCATTTTGCGCAGTCTAAATTTTTATTTTATTTTGCTATTTCTTATGCAGATTTCTTGCCAAGAAAGCTGCATAACACAAACAACAACTAAATCTAATAGCTGAGTTATAAACAGGCACAATCCCCAATAATAAAAATCAACAGCCCATAAATAACTCGTTAATACCGAGTTATTTATGGGCTGTTTGTTAAAGATATTTCAGTTCTTTAAACAAAAAAGGAACGCTAAAAAGCGTTCCTTTTGGGGCTAATTTTTGCTGTTATCATTGTTTTGGTCATCATCGCTCTTGTCATTTTTACCACGATAAATTTTAAAAGCGCTGCGAAAGATAAGGAAAAAGCACAGCAGCAGCGTTGCCATATCGCCACTGTCGGAGGTGTTGAAATTAAGCTTCCTTAACACAAAAATATAGAGGAAGATTACAAAAATCACTGTATAATCCTGATGTTTCATAGTAGTTACCTCGCACTGATGTTTTATTGCTGCCTTTATTATAGCATTTTGCAGCGGGCGGCGATGTTTTTTATTATTTACAAAACATAGTACAGTACAAAAAAGTAGTGCAGGGTGCTGCCGGCCAGCACAAACAGGTGCCAGACGGAGTGCATGAATTTATGTTTTTTATCGGCATAAAAGGCGATGCCGGCGGTGTAGGCCAGCCCTCCGCTTATAAGCAGTAACAGCCCGCCTGCGGGCAGCATTTGCCACAGGTAAGGCAGAGCTATAGCAGCCGACCACCCCATAAGCACATACATGAGCAGAGAGAGCCGCTGCCACCTGCTGAGACTGATAGCATTAAGAGTGATGCCAACGATTGTGAGCAGCAAGTTTATGCCTAACAGGTGCCATCCTAATCGTGGTGGCAGCAAAACAAGGCAAATGGGAACGTAACTGCCTAAGATAAGCAGAAAAATGGAGCAATGGTCGAGCACCTGAAAAACCTTTTTGGCTTTGTTATTGGTGAGAGCGTGATACAAAGTGGATATGAGATAGAGCAAAATAAGGCTGCCGCCATAAACGGCCGCACTGACGATGCCGCTTACATTACTGTTAGCCGCCGCATAGACGATGAGCACGACAGTGCCGATGATAGCCAGCAGTGTGCCGACACCGTGGGTCACGGCGTTGGCTATCTCTTCACCCAAGGTTTGATTGTTAGCTTTATGTAAAGTATTCATATTAGTACCTCCGTCTTACACTATAAATTATAGCACTATCTGCTGGTTTATTTGTGACAAGATAGTGTGAATTTTTTATTTAAGAACCTTGATGTGTTTTGCCCATAAAATAAAAATATTATTGTTTGGTGTTTTCAAACTTTTGTAGAGTTGCTTAATCCCTATCTTTCTAATATGATTAACTTAAAAGGCAAGAGTTAAAGTTTTTAAAAATAACTGTAAAAATTTACGATGCCTGCTTTTAGCGAAAGGAATGATATTTATGGCAACTAGAAAAGTTAAAAGACTGGTTACAGGCCAGCGCGCTATTGATGGCGCAGGCGTGCATTTGATGCGTGTGCTGGGTCCCGATACCATAACGGATTATGATCCGTTTTTGATGCTTGATTCGTTTGATTCACATAACCCTGCCGATTATATCAAGGGTTTTCCTTTCCATCCTCACAGAGGTATCGAAACTATTTCCTATCTTGTGCAGGGTGAAATGTCCCATCAGGATAGCTTGGGCAACAAGGGCACTATCCACGGCGGCGAAAGCCAGTGGATGACTGCCGGCAGCGGCATTATGCATCAGGAGATGCCCCAGGCCAGCAAGCATATGCTGGGCGTACAGCTGTGGCTTAATTTGCCGCAGAGCGAAAAAATGACCGACCCAACTTATTTTGACATCACTGGCGAAATGATAGGCGTTAAAGAGACTGCTGACGCTACAGTACACGTACTGGCCGGAGAATATGACGGCACCAAGGGCGTTGAGCCTCCCCATATCAAGGCTACTATTTATGACGTAGAATTGAAGGAAGGCAAAACCATTACCCTGCCGACTAAAGTTGAAGATAATGTATTTGTTTTTTTGATCGAAGGCAATGCCGTTATCGAAGGGCAAACAGTGGCTGAAAAAACTGCTGTTCTGTTCGGCGAAGGCAGCGAAATTACGGTAAGCACCGAAACCGGTAAAGTTTTACGTTTTATGATGTGTGCCGCCAAGCCTTTAGGCGAGCCCGTAGCATGGGGCGGCCCTATCGTTATGAATACCCGCGAAGAACTGGACCATGCTTTTAAGGAGCTTGATAAGGGCACATTTATCAAGCACAATGCTGCCCATATTTAACTGGTTTACCAAATTTACTAAATACCAAAGATCCGTAGCCAAAAGGTTGCGGATCTTTTTGTTGGTACCACGTTGGTACCAAAACGCTCATAAGACCAACCGTCTTATTGATACCACTGCCACATAAAAAAGCCGCAACCTAAGGTTGCGGCTTGCTTTTTGCTTGGTGGGCCCAGCTGGGTTCGAACCAGCGACCAACCGGTTATGAGCCGGTGGCTCTACCACTGAGCTATAGGCCCATAGTCCCTTGAGTTATCTCAAAAGTCAACATTAATATTCTAAACAAATTCGGTCAGCTTGTCAAGCTAAACTGTTTTATTCCAAGAAATCCTTTAAGCGTTTGCTACGGCTTGGATGACGCAGTTTGCGCAGTGCCTTGGCTTCGATCTGGCGGATACGTTCTCTGGTTACACCAAAGTGCTGCCCTACTTCTTCCAAAGTTCGGGAGCGTCCGTCTTCTAAACCGAAACGCAGTTCAAGGACCTTCTTTTCGCGAACGGTAAGGGTTTCCAAGACCTCTTCCAGCTGTTCACGCAGCAGCGTGAAGGAAGCAGCATCGGCAGGTGCCGGTGCGTCGTGGTCTTCGATGAAGTCGCCCAGATGGGAGTCTTCCTCTTCGCCGATAGGAGTTTCAAGGGAAACCGGTTCCTGCGCGATCTTCATGATCTCACGGACACGGTCAACGGTGGTATCCATTTCCTTGGCTATCTCTTCAGGCATAGGTTCGCGGCCAAGCTCTTGCAGCAGCTGGCGGGATACACGAATAAGTTTATTGATTGTTTCGACCATATGCACAGGGATACGGATGGTACGGGCCTGGTCGGCAATAGCGCGAGTGATGGCCTGACGTATCCACCAGGTAGCATAGGTACTGAATTTAAAGCCTTTGTTATAGTCAAATTTTTCGACTGCTTTGATAAGACCCAAATTACCTTCCTGGATCAAATCAAGGAAGAGCATACCGCGGCCTACATAGCGTTTAGCGATGCTGACTACCAGACGCAGGTTAGCTTCAGACAAGCAGCGTTTTGCTGCTTCGCCTTCTTCAAAAACTTCTTCCAGCACTTTGTTGTAGTCTTCTTCCATATTCATATAGCTGTCGAAAACAGCTGCGTCGGTCTCTTCAGGCAAACGGCGTTTGATTTCATCCAACAGGGTTTTGATCTCAAACAGTGCGTGCACTTCTTTATCGCTGGTTTGACGGTCGACTACCATTTTATCGCAATCGGGTATCATCACACGGCGTTCCTGCATCATGCGCTGCAAATGCTGGCGTTCGTCTTTGGTAAATTCAACGATCATTTCCTGATATTCAGCCAGAGTACAGGGCTTTCCATC
Organism: uncultured Phascolarctobacterium sp.; assembly: GCA_900544795.1. Taxonomy (GTDB): domain Bacteria; phylum Bacillota; class Negativicutes; order Acidaminococcales; family Acidaminococcaceae; genus Phascolarctobacterium. The sequence goes on from UQWM01000029.1 coordinate 3,795, forward strand.
AGCGTTGGACTGGACGATAACGCCAAGAACTTTTTCAACGCTGCGCAGATCACAGCTTTTGTGTTCCTGCTCCAGGTGTTTTTTGAGTTTTTTGATGAGGGTAGCTGTTTTTTCCTTGCCGCTGTATACGGGAACCAGGTTCTCGGGCAGACCGCCGTTTAAAATGCGTTCGGCCTGTTTACCTTTATCCATGCGTTTAGCAAGTTTGATTTCATCTTCACCGATCAAAAGGGGCACACGGCCTATCTCTTTGAGGTACATACGGACCGGGTCGTCGATGCTGACGCCTTCCGGCACGCTGAGGTTGGCCAGTTCGGCTTCGTTGATCTCTTCAGTATCGTCGCCTACCGGCAGTACATCTCCATCTTCGGCGGCCTCGTCGACTACGTCGATGCCTTTTTGCGCTATAAGCTCGTACATGCTCTCCATATCGTCGGGTGTCATATCTTCTACGTTTTGCATAGAATCCATAATTTCACGATAAGTGAGAACACCGCCTTGAGCCTTGCCTTTAAGTAATAATTCATCTACCTGTTCGGCAGAAATTTTTGTATTAGCCATGGTGTTCCCTCCTTTCGTCATTAATTATCAGTAGTTTTGTTTTAGTACAATTTTTTGATTTCATCTTTGATTTTCTGGCTTTCTGCAAGTTCCTGCAAAAAGCGGCTATCCCCCAAACGTTCATATTCGTCGGCGCGCAGACGGTGCTCCTCGTAGCGTCGTTCTAAAGCGCCCCTGCGCATTTGCCGCAGGCAATCGTCTACTAGTTTTTCACCGTTTTCAGCTGCTGTGCTTTTAGCCATAATCTGTGCCAGTTCGGCAGCGGCTTCGCTGGAAAGCTCTGTAAAAAGCTTATCGGCTGCGCCCCGCTCACCTGCGTCAAGCTGTTTGAGCAGCCCGCTGTAGATTTCGCCACGCGGCTTTGACATAAAGCCGATGCTGCTAATATCATCGCGGTTAATAAGCGCAAGTTCGGTGTTTTTTAAAATAACGTAAAGCAAAAGCTGTTCAGCCTGATCTTCGGCTGAAAGCACGCTGGTCGTCCTTTGCCAGATGGCCGGGGATTCCCTGCGGTCATTTTTACGGCTTAGCTTACGGTATTCACTCATGATGAGCCCTTCGTCTATCGTTAGACGTTGAGCCAGCGTTTTGATATGCTGTGCAACTTCGATTTCATTTTTGCACTCTAGTAGGAATGGTAGTATATTCGACACCGCTTCTACTTTTCCTGCTAAATTTGAAACATTATTTTGAGAAATGACGTACTGCATCTGGAATTCTATACCTGAAACAGCTGTTTGAAGCAGCTGCAAGTAAGCATCTTTACCGTGCCTGCGCACAAATTCATCCGGGTCTTTGCCATCTGGCACTACCAGCACTCTGACTTTAAGCCCTGCCTCTTTGGCAATGCTTACCGCCCGCACTGTCGCCCGCTGTCCTGCGGCATCACTGTCGTATGAAAACACTATTTCATCGGCAGCCCGTGCCAGCAGTTTAGCCTGCTCCTGCGCAAATGCTGTGCCCATAGAGGCCACTGTCCAGTCGATACCGGCAGCATGCAGACTGATCGCGTCCATATAGCCTTCGACGATCACTGCCTGACGACGTTTTTTTATTTCTTTCAGGGCGACATTCATACCGAACAACAGGTATCTTTTGTTGAACCATTCTGTTTCGCCGGTATTCATATATTTCGCCATCTGTTGTGAATCCTGTTCTAAAATGCGGCCGCCGAAGCCGACCACATGTCCGCGGGGGTCCTGGATGGGGATCATCACCCGGCCACGAAATTTATCTATCGGGCCACGGTCATAATTTACCGCCAGCCCGGCCTGCACTAAAAGTGCAACGCTGCACCCACGTTTGCCAAGGGCCGTAATCAGGGCGTTATAGTTAGGCAATGCTACGCCGATCGAGAACCGTTCAATGATCTCGGGCGTGATGCCGCGTCCTTCGAGATATTCCTGTGCTTTGATGCCGTAATCTGTTTTGGCGAGACAGGCCTGAAAGAACCGTGTCGCCAGTTCGTTAGCGGCTATTACCTGTTTGGATTTTTTCTCACGCTCCAGCTCGGCCTGCGTTTTTTCCTTTTCTGGAACAGCGATACCAAGTTTGTTGGCTAAAAGTTTTAACGCTTCGGGAAAGGTGCAGTTTTCCATTTTCATAACGAAGGTAAAAACATCGCCGCCGATATGACAGCCGTAACAATAAAAAAAGTTCTTGTCCGGCGTTACGGAAAAGGACGGTGTTTTCTCTCCATGGAAAGGGCAGCAGCCCCAAAAACTGCCGCCTCGCTTTTTTAGCGGTACATATTCGGAAATTATCTCGACGATATTCGCCTGGGAGCGAACCTGTTCTTTAAAATCGTCAAACATACCACTCATAATTTTTGCTCCTGTCACCTCGAATATCATCTGTTTTATTATATTCAATATTTAACAAAAAAATCCTCTTTTTAATGGTAGATAATTTTAGCATTACGATAAGTTTATATAATGGGGATGTAATGTTTATTAAAGAGTTGCACAGCTCCTGCGTCAGTAAGCCCGCCGACAAAATCGACCACTGTCTGGCCAAGTCCGAAGCGTTCTGCGATCTCTGAATATTCTTTGGGCAGTAGCTGCGGCTTCGCCATATACAGGTCCATCAGCGTCATTACTACGTGCTCGGCTTTATTATGCTCGACAGTAAGCTGCGGCGAGCAATAGATATAATCAAACATAAAGTTGCGGAATTCTTCGATAGCTTCGTCATAATATTTGTCGATAAGGATCTGGGGCTTGCCCAGCGATAATTCAACGATATTGCGGACAAGCACGTCGAGGATCTGACTCGGCTCGGTACCCAGGCGCATAGCGACGATGCCTGGCAGTTTTTCAGGACCGATGATGCCTACTTTACAGCCGTCGTCGAAGTCGTGGCATAGATAGGCGATCCTGTCGCAGCGCCGCACTACCTGCCCTTCCAGTGTTTGCGGCAGTGTGGTGCCGGTATGGTTTAATATGGCGTCACGCACCTGGCGGGTAAGGTTAAGTCCTTTGCCTTTGCGGCCATATACTTCGACTACCCGCAGGCTTTGCTCGTTATGCTTAAAATGTCCTGTGTAGGCATTGATAGCCCGTTCACCGGCGTGGCCAAAGGGCGTATGCCCCAAATCGTGCCCCAGCGCCGCCGCTTCCGTCAAATCTTCGTTTAAACGCAAAGCGTGGGCAATGGTGCGGGCGATCTGCGATACTTCCATACTGTGCGTGAGGCGGGTACGGTAGTGGTCGCCCGGCGACAGGTAGACCTGCGTTTTATGTTTCAGCTTGCGAAACGGCGTGCTGTGGATGATACGGTCACGGTCGCGCTGAAAAGAAGTACGCAGATCGTCGGCCTTTTCTTCCTTATCGCGCATAGCATCGGCACTTTTAGCGGCCCAAGCCGCCAGTGTTTGCTGTTCGATATTTTCGCTTATTGCTCGTACTGGTAACATTATTCTTCACCTTTATTTCACTTTCCACCATTGTCACCAAAGTTATTAAGTAATATAATTACACATGTGAGGTGAACTTAATGAAAAAAATCTTTGTCTTTGTTTTGATGCTGCTTTTAGTGCCTGCTATCTGTTTGGCAGAACCACAGGTGACCAGCGATAAGCAGACTTTCAACCCTTTTACAGGCGTTTATGACCTGCAGGGCAACGTCCATGTCGAAATCGGCGACAGGATCATCACCGGCGACGCCGCGCAGGTAAGTATGTATAAACTTGAAGTGCACGGCCAGGGTAATATTACCCTGCGCGAAGGCGATATTACTTTCGACTGCGATACAGTTGATGTATATGGCAAGGAGAAAACAGCCTATGTAGAAGGCAATATGCGTTTTACCCACGGCGACCTGAAAATAGCCGCCGATACGGGCAGGTTTAACTGGTCTACCAAAAACGCTGTTTTTAATGGCAACGTAATCGTTAACGGCCAGCCCAAAAGCGGCGAAGTTATTTACAACGTCCGCGAAAAAGTTTTTGTAAATTAGTTTTGCAGTTTAAATAACCCTCGCTCAGGCGAGGGTTATTTTTATTTAGTGACGACGCTCTTTATTTTTCTGCACATACTCCAAAATCATACCGGCAGTCTCTTCGATAGCTCGGTTAGAAACGTTGATAATGGTGCAGTGCAGGCGGCGCATGATGCCCTTGGCATACTCAAGTTCTTCATTGATGCGTTTGACATCGGCATAAGCCGCACCGTCATGCAGGCCCATGGTTTTAAGGCGCTCGCTGCGAATTTCATTGAGTTTGAAAGGATCGATCAAGAGGCCGATAATTTTGTGCGACGGTACTTTAAACAGTTCTTCCGGCGGCATGATCTCGGGTACCAGCGGTACGTTAGCAACCTTGATCTGCTTATGGGCCAGATACATACTGAGCGGTGTTTTAGAAGTACGCGAAACGCCGATAATGACCACATCAGCCTTGGCAAGGCCCAGCGGGTTTTTACCGTCGTCATATTTAACGGCAAATTCCACTGCTTCGACACGTTTAAAATATTCGTGGTCTAAAGCATGGATAAGGCCGGCCTGGTTTTTAGGCAACAGCCCGGAGGTTTTTTCGATAGCTTTGAGCATAGGTCCTAAAACATCTACCACTTCCACGTCGTGTTCCAGCGCCTTTTGAGCGATATGCTCGCGCAGTTCTGGCGAGACTACGGTGTAGCAGATGATGCCGTGATTTTCCCTTGCTTCTTCGATGACTTTTTCGACCTGAGCCTTATCTTTAACGTAAGGCACACGGATGACATCAAATTTTTCCTGTACGAACTGGCTGGTAGTAGCCTTAACTACAGACTCCGCCGTTTCGCCGATGGAGTCGGAAACTGCATAAATAATCGGTAACTTAGCTATGATAATTGCCCCCTTTGCCCTCTGCCAGATCAACTAACAGTCGGGTAAAATTCGTTTTGGTAATGCGTCCCAGCACTTCGTAGCTGCGTTTGTCGTCGCCTATACATCTTACTACCGGCAGACAGTCGATTTCGTTGTCAATGATTTTGCGGGCTGCCGAAGCCACGGAGTCTTCCTGCTTGACTACGATCAGTTTTGACAGCGGCGTCATAACCATCACCACAGGTGTCTCTCGCAGGTCACTGCCGTTGTTGATAGCTGCTTTGAGCAAGTCTTTACGCGATACTACGCCTACTAAAAGCCCCGCTTCGTCAATAACGAAAACAGTGCCCACGTCCTCAAGGAACATGGTAACAACGGCTTCATAAGCGCTTTTATCCTGGCTTACCGCTACGGGTACTGATTGCAGGTCACGCACCAGGATGCCGGAAATCTCTTCCATCAGCATTCCCAGCGTGTTTTTGCCGGTAAAGTAATACCCTACCTTCGGACGTGCATCCAAAATACCGCCCATAACTAAGATCGCCAGATCTGAACGCAGTGCCGCACGTGTCACGTTCAGACGCTCAGCGATGTGTTCGCCGGTGATCGGGCCGTCCTGCCGCACGATCTCGGCAATGCGTTTTTGCCTGTTACTTAAAGAAATTGTCCTCACACCCTTCCGAACTAAAATATTTTTCCTATATTTATATAGTATACGCTATTTTATGAAAAATCCCTGCTTTTGGTCATAAATATTTTCAAAAGTATACAAAAATAACAGAGCCGAAAAATTCGGCCCTGTTATTTGTTATTGCAAGCAGTCTTTATCCTCAAAGCGCTTGGTTTTCCATTTTCTGAATCATGATACAAAGTGATAAAAAATAGCGGTCACTCAACTTAAAATAGTTTTTCTGGGTGATTTCTTTAATTTTACCCAAACGGTAACGCAGCGTGTTGATATGGATATGCAGTTTTTCGGCTGCCTCTTCCAAACTGCTTTCCTGTAGCGCGGCCGCCAATGAATCCAGCAAACTGGACTGATAGCGCCTGTCGTAATCCAATAGCTTTTCCAGCACGCTGTTTTTAATAAAATCGTACTCCGGGCTTTGGCGGCAATGCATCAACAGGCTGAAGGGTAGCCATTCCTCTGCTTTACGCACGCCGCAAACATTCAATTTATGTAACATATACATAACGTTTACGGCCATTTCATAATGGTTTTTGATCTGTTCCAGCCGGTCAAATTCAGCCGACACAACCACCGTGGCAATGCTGTTATGTTCTCTGGCGTCTTTTTTAAAAATATTGATGATCGGTATGGCGTCTTTACTGCTGCAAAGCAAGACATAGCACTTTGCTTCTTCGATCAAAAACTTATCTAAAAGATAATTACGGATACGGTTGCTGCTTTTAGAAAATAAGATCAGGTTATAGTGAGGCTGAAAATTAAAACCAAGTTCTAAAAATTTTTCGTTCAGAGCTTTTTCTGAAAACACTTTACCGTTCTTTAGCTCCTGCCAAAACTGTTCTGCTGTTTTTTGCAGTGCTTCGTAACGGTCCCACAGCTTGATTGCTAAAAACGATGCCCCCTGCTGGCCTATCAAGCGTTCTTTTTCGCTTAAGGCACCAGGCTCAACGATAACAAATTGACCAACGAGATGATTGCGGGCATAACATTCAAAAATATGTAGCTCGCCAATACAATAACCGGCATCGGTAGATACCCTGTTATCAAAATTTGCTTGTATTTTATCGATCCAATTTAAAAAATCCTGTTTTTTAGTACCGCGCCTCCCCCACGAGGCAACCATTTTCCGTTCATGGTCCAGGCAGAAACAATTTTTATGCAGCTGGTTACCCAGCACGTTTAACAGTGGTACGGCTTCATCAGAATTGAGTGAGGTATGGATAAGTTTTTGGTAATTCTTTTCGACCTCTATCAGCATATTGGTCTGATAGTTTTGGATCTCTGAGGTTATTGTCTGAACCAGTTCTCTAAATTTGACGGCAGTTTTAACTTCAAATACCGGCAGTTCATACAGGTCGGCTATCTGCAAGATTTTTAAGGGAATTTTTTCAATAAACCGCCCAGTTTTGATGCCGATGGCCGAGATATGCGGCGCCAGTTCACGAAAGGCATTTTCTTGCAGCTCCGGATTTTTGCTGAAGGCATACCAGGTCGTCAATACAAATTCTCCGCCTGTCACCCATTCGTAAAGGTCAGGCCCTTCCATAATGGTGACATGAGTTACCTGATTTTTGAGGTTACCGTATTTATTAGCGAGGGTCACACGTTCGGAAAAACCTTTGATCTCCAGTAATTCATTTAATGTTACCATTTTCTTGGTCATAGTCTCACCTACATTTCCATTGCCATATATTTATTTGCTTTCTGTATATCTTAATTTAGATTGTACTATCCGCTTAATATTTTTGCAAATCCACCCTGGTATAAGCAAGTGCCACTATTTAAATAAAATGCTGAGGCCTTACGGCCCCAACATTTTATTGATTGCATATTTTACATAAAACTTAGCACTACAAAAGCACCGCCAATGATAACACCAGACACTACCGTCCAGATAACGCAGTACCCCATGATATCACGAGCCGACAACCCGGCTACGCCCAATAGCGGCAGAGCCCAGAATGGTTGGATCTGATTAGTCCAGCCATCGCCCCAGGCAAATGCCATAATGGTCTGAGGTATATCGGCACCTAATGTTTGCGCCGCTTTGACTACGATAGGCCCCTGGATAGCCCACTGACCGCCGCCGGAAGGAATAAAGATATTGACCAATCCTGCCGACAGGAAAGTGAACAGCGGGAAGGTGTGCGCATTAGATATCTCGACAAATTTTAAGGAAACCAGATCAACAAGTCCTGAAGATGTCATCATGCCTGAAACACCGGCATATAACGGAAATTGCAGGATTATGCCGCGACAGGCGCCAATGGCTTGTGCCACAGCTTTCAAGAAGGTGTTTGGGCTAGAATGAAGGTATAAGCTTAATGTCAGAAAAATAAGGATGATAAGATTCAAGTTAAGATTAAAACCAATCTTGGAAAAATTCGCTCCCAAATACAGTAGCGGAAACAGGCCAAACAAAGCATTGAGCCAGTAAGAATTTTCCAGTTTCTCAGCAAAGGTCATATCTTTTTTCGCAAGCACCGGATCTACTTTTTCCGGTTCTTTTTCAATGTATTCAACAATTTCACCTTCGCTGGGCTTCATATTAAAATAGATGACGAACAGCATTACTACGATCGCCAATGTCATGCCAATATTCCACCAGGAATACAAGGTCTCACTGACAGGAATTATGGGCAGTCCCAGCTTTTCCATAAAATTGCCCGGAGTTGCTGAAACCAATGGTATGGAAGAAGACGGTCCGCGAATGATCTCGCCGCCGTAAGCAGCAGCTACCAATAAGGGAAAGTGCAGCCCCTTGACCTTTTTACCAACTTCCTTAGCCAAAACAGCGCCAATGACCAGGCCAAAGCCCCAGTTGATATAACAGGACGCAATAGATACCAAAGCCGTAAGCCCCAGCGCCTGCTGAGGAGTTTTGGGGATACTGGTTACTTTGTTCAGCACCTTACGGGCTACCGGTGTCAGTGCTAAAACATAGCCTGTAAGCAGCACCAACACCATTTGCATACCAAACACAAACATAGAGGAATAACCCTTGCCCCAGTATTCGATCATTTGCAGGGCTGTTTTATCCATCCAAAAAATACCGCCCAGGAATACGACGAATGTTAAAAGGACAGCTAAAATAAAAGCATCAGGTAAATAATTTTGGACCATTTTCAAACACAACCGGGTGATCGTTTTCATAAATTTCGCCTCCCTTACTCTTGCTTTTTACAGCAGTTCCACAACCGTACAAGATCCTAACCCGCCGGCTATACATAAGGTGGCAAGTCCGTATCTCGTTTTTCTTCGTTTCATTTCGTGCAGCAGCGTAACTAATATCCGTGCTCCCGAGCAGCCGATCGGATGCCCTAAAGCAATAGCGCCACCGTTGACATTTACCTTTTCTTTATCCAGCCCCAGCACTTTGATAACCCCAAGCGCTTGAGCAGCAAAGGCTTCGTTCAGCTCGATCAGTCCAATATCTTCTAAAGTCAAGCCAGCTCTTTGCAAAGACAGCCGTGTTGCCGGTACAGGCCCCATGCCCATATAGTCCGGCGATACACCTGCCGCCGCCTGTGACACGATCCTGGCGATAGGTTTAAAACCTCTGGCAAAGGCTGCCTGTTCTTCTGCCACCAGTAATAAGGCGGCACCGTCGTTACGTCCGGAAGAATTGGCGGCAGTTACCGTGCCGTCTTTTTTAAACACGCCTTTTAAAGACGCCAGTTTTTCTAAAGCTGACAAACGCGGGTGCTCGTCTATAGTAAAGAATACTGTTTCTTTTTTGTTTTTAACAGGTACTGGAATAATTTCGTCATTAAAACGTCCCGCCTCCATTGCCTGTTTTGTTTTCAATTGGCTGGCATAGGCAAATTCGTCCTGTTCAGTCCTGCTGATGTCATATTTTTCAGCAATATTTTCAGCCGTCATCCCCATAGTCAGGCTGCCATACTGATCCAGCGGCTGCGAACGCGGCTGACTTTCGGTGTTAGGGTCCAGCAAAACACTATTACCAACAGAGTAACCTCTGCGAGCCTGCCGCAGATAGTACTGGGCGTTGCTCATACTTTCTACGCCGCCCGCCAGTACAAAATTGGCGTAACCGCACATGATCTCCTGCGCCGCATTGTGCACGGCCTGCATGCCCGAACCGCATTGCCTGTGTACCGTATAGGCCTGCAATTCAACCGGCAGCTGTGCCATAAGTGCCGCCAAACGTGCAATATTAGGCTGGTCACTGCTTTGCTTGGCATGTCCAAGGATAACGGCATCCAATATTTTTGTATCTACAGCATTACGCTTACACATAGTTTCTAACAGCAGGGCTGCCATTGCTTCCGGCTGCACGTCCTTCATTGCCCCGTTAAGCTTGCCGATAGGTGTGCGGATACCGTCGATGATTACCGCTTGTTTCATTTTTACACCTCCCTTACTTGCAGCTGCGGGTCAACTTCATAACGTGCCGAGGTCATAGCTGCCACTTCTGCCAAAGTTATATCCGCCGTATGTTCCACAAGGACCATTTTGCCGTTTTTGAATTTAAACACCGCAAATTCTGTTACTAAAGTATTTACGACCTTGATCCCGGTCAGCGGTACGGTACAGACAGGGATCAGCTTGTGCTTGCCGTTTTTGGCTACATGAGAGGTCGCTACGATAACCTCTTTAACGCCTACTACCAGATCCATTGCCCCGCCTGGCCCAAGCACGCCTTTACCCGGTAAAGCCCAGTTTGCCAAATCACCCTGTTCACTTACCTGAATAGCTCCAATAACCGTCGCATCCACCCTGCCGCTCCTGATCATGGCAAAAGAAGTAGCACTGTCAAAATAACAGCAGCCAGGCATTTCTGTGATCGGCGTACGGCTGGCGTTGATCAGATTAGGTACAGTTTCCGCTTCAGTTGCTGGTTTAGGGCCAACGCCCAGCATCCCGTTTTCCGTTTGGATATGCAGTGTTTTACCGTCAGGCAGATAATCTACCGCCAGTGTCGGTATACCTACGCCGAGGTTGACAAAACCACCATCTGGCAGCATTTCCGCCACCCGTTTTGCTATCCGCACCTTTACTTCAGCTTCAGTCAAAGCTTTCATTTGGCCTCACCTCTTTTCTGAGGTACTAAAACATCTACATAGATGTATGGTGTTATGATCTCTTCCGGCGCTAAAGTACCGGCTTCTACGATTTCTTCAACCTCCACAATCGTCAGAGCTGCCGCTGTAGCCATGATGGGGTTGAAATTGCGTGCCGTCCTCTCGTAAACAAGATTGCCCATAGTATCGGCTTTTTTAGCATGCAGTAAAGCTATATCCGCTTTGATGGGGTAAGCCAGCACATAAGTCTCGCCGTCAATGACCTTGCTTTCCTGCTTTTCGGTAAGCTGGGTACCTACTCCGACCCGGGTATAAAACCCACCCAGACCACAGCCGCCTGCACGGATGCTTTCGGCAAAAGTACCCTGCGGTACCATTTCCAAATTAAGCTTACCTGCAAAATACAGTTCGGCAGCTTCGGTGTTGTAGGTAAAATATGTGCCTATGGCTTTTTGTATCTTGCCATTCCTCACCCAGCGACCCAAACCTACGTTAGGCGTTCCCAGGTCATTGGCGATTACTGTCAGCTCTCGAATTTCCGTATCAGCGATCAGATCTATCAGCTGTTTAGGGTTACCGACATTGCCAAAGCCACCGATCATTACTGAGCTGCCGTTTGGGATAAGCCGTACCGCTGCTTCAGCTTGCATGATTTTTACTATGATAATCACCCCCGTCTCATTTCTTCAATTTCAGTATACAAAGCAAGAGCTTCAGGTGATATGTAGAAACCTACAAAAATAAACTGAATTTTTTGCATCTTTGAACAAAAAAATCTTCTAAAAGCACAAAAAAAATAGCCGATACATTTACATGTATCGGCTGCTAAATTTGCAAAAAAATAACAGGGCCGAAAAATTCGGTCCTGTTAAGTTTATTATTGAAGTAATTCACGTACCATTTGATTGATACGTTTACCATCGGCACGGCCTTTGGCCTTTGCCATAACAGCAGGCATCAATTTACCAATCGCTTTCGGTCCTTCAGCGCCGGTTTCGGCAATAGCTTCGGCGACCATAGCGCGTAATTCGTCATCGCTGAGCGGTTCGGGCAGATATTTTTGGAGAATCTCAATCTCTGCTTTAGCCTGCTCGGCTAATTCGCTGCGTCCGGCTTTTTCGAATTCTGTTAAAGAATCCTGCCGCATTTTGACCTCTTTCATTAAGACTGCCAGAACCTCTTCATCGTTCAGTTCTTTTTTGTCATTAATCTCGACATTTTTAATATTAGCACGCACCATACGAATGACCGTTAAACGCAGTTTACCTGCTTCGCGGTCTTTCATGGCCTGTTTCATATCTTCTGTCAATTGGTCTTTAATAGACATACAGCACGCCCCCATTATCTGGTTTTACGTTTTCTGGCTGCTTCGGATTTTTTCTTGCGTTGAACGCTCGGTTTTTCATAATGTTCGCGCTTTCTAACTTCAGAAAGAATACCGGCCTTTTGGGTTGCTCTTTTAAATCTGCGCAGCGCACTGTCCAATGTTTCGTTTTTGCCAACTTTGATTTCTGCCATCTGATCTCCCTCCCTCCACACACTTTAGGGAAGTGTATATATGCATTTCATGCGTTTTTTGCGTGGTGCCCGACTAGTATCAGGCCGCAATTACCGCACAATATTACCAGTAAATTATATCCCAAGCTGCGCCTTTTGTCAAGGTATCAGCAAGGCGGCCAACCCAATGCTTTACCACCTAAAAGGTGGATATGCAGGTGGTTAACTGTTTGCCCGCCATCGGCGCCAGTATTGGCTACGATACGGAAGCCTTTTTCGTCAACGCCAAGCGTTACCGCCAGCTCTTTTACTTTGCCCAGCATGTATTGAACCAGCTCAGGAGGCGCAGTAGTGATATTCTCGGTATGAGCTTTAGGTATCATCAAAACGTGTACCGGAGCAGCCGGAGCCACATCGCGGATGACGATCATTTTATCATCTTCATAAACTCGTTCAGACGGGATCTCGCCGACAATGATACGGCAAAAAATGCAATCATTCATTTCTTTCCCTCCTTAACATGCTTTTAATCTATATTATATTCGGCGCTGATTGTAAAATTCCTTTTTTTATTATGATGATTCACAATTTATTTGCAATCAGCAATTTACTGCCATAGCGATAACTTCCTTTAGATAGAAACTGCCGCCGCAGCGGCAGTTTCTGCTTATATGTTTGTGCTTATACTAACTCGCCTATCATTAGCCCTGTTTCGGCGCGCAGCAGCTTGACTTTTCTGATCGTGCCGCATAATTCGGCCGCCCCCTGCACATAGACCCGCAGGTAATTACTGGTCAGACCTTCTACCTGTCCGTCTGCCACAGTCTGTTCAAACAGCACTTCGGCTTCGCTGCCGACTGCCGCTTCCAAAAATTTCTGCTGCATTCTATGGTCAAGCTCGGCCAATTCCGCACAGCGTTTCTGCTTCACTGTTTCCGGCACCTGGTTCGGCATTTTTTCAGCCGGGGTGCCTTTGCGTTTAGAATACGGAAAAATATGCATTTTACTAAAGCCGCAGTTTTCGGCAAAAGCCAGCGTCGAAGCAAATTCTTCTTCAGTCTCACCGGGAAAACCCGCTATGATATCGGTGGTAATGGCGATATCGGGGATGCGTTTATGAATATCGTATAATAATTCGGCAAAACGTCTAGCGTCGTAAGGACGGTGCATTCTGGCCAGCGTGGTATCACAACCCGCCTGCAGCGGTAAATGCAGCTGGCGGCACAGGCGTTTATCAGCAGCCATCAAGTCCAGCAGCCGTGTTTCCACTTCTACCGATTCCAGCGACCCCAAACGCAGGCGCTGTAACTCCTCCACGCTTAAAGCTGCCTGCACAGCGTCGAACAGCGTCAGCTCACCGCCGTGTTCCTTGCCATAGCAGCCCAGATGGATCCCTATCAAAACGACCTCTTTATAACCGGCCCTCACCAATCTGGAGACCTCTTCTTTAATGCTTGCCAAACTGCGCGAACGCAGCGGGCCGCGGGCAAAGGGAATAATACAATAAGTACAGAACTGATTGCAGCCTTCCTGTATCTTTAAAAAAGCTCTGGTTTTATCCGTAACGTCACCGGCGCTCAGTTCTTCAAATTCCGTGTTAGCGCTCAGCTTGCGCACACTGTCGATAGTATCGACACGCTGATGCTCGGCAGCCTCTTCAACTAGACGCACTATATCGGCCCGGTCTTGATTGCCAATAATAAGATCAACGCCGGGAATCGCCTTGACTTCTTCTGCCGCAGTCTGCGGGTAGCAGCCGGTAACGACTACCAACGCCGTTGGATTTTTGCGCACGGCCCGGTTGATCATCTGGCGCGATTTACGCTGGCCCGTATTGGTGACGACACAGGTATTGACTACATAGATATCGGCCTCGCCGTTAAAATCGACTACAGTATAGCCGTGGCTGCGAAACATAGTTTCCATGCTGGCAGTATCGGCCTGATTGACTTTGCAGCCCAAAGTATAAAATGCTATTTTTTTCATCAATCAGCCTCCTAAATCTCCAGTTTCGTAAAATATAGCGGCGGCGGCAACTAAAGCTGCCGTTTCGGCCCGCAAAATCCGTTTACCCAAGCTCACGCCCAAGGCTCCTGCCGCTAATGCCTGCTGCAATTCACTTTCAGCAATGCCACCTTCCGGCCCGATGATGAGCAGCAGCTCACGCAGCTCCGTTTGACGCTGCAAGGCAGTTTTTAACCCCAGCTTATCTTCACATTCGTAGGCGATCAGCTTACATTCACAAAGGTTATTCGCCAGCATCTGTGTCACTGTCTGCACCGGCTGCACCTTGGGTACGATATCGCGCTTACTTTGTTTGGCAGCCGCTTCAGCTATCTTCTGCCAGCGTTCTACCTTTTTAGCGGCTTTATCGCCTTCCAGCCTCACAACTGAATGCTCCATCGCCATGGGAACGATCTCGCTGACGCCCAGCTCTACTGCTTTTTGAATAATAAAATCCATTTTCTCGCCTTTGGCTAACCCCTGTGCCAGCGTTATCCTAACTGCCGGCTCGTGGCTTTCGGCGATCACTTCCAAACAACGTACGGTAACTGCGTTTTCATTCGCCTCGGCGATCTCTGCCACAGCGCTGACGCCGTCGTCGCTGACTATCTGGACTTTAGTGCCGGTCTGCATCCGCAGTACCGTATAAATATGTCTGGCATCGACGCCAGTTATCGTCATGGTTTCCCCGTAAGGCTGCGGGACAAAAAATCTGTGCACCTTATTAGGCCTCCTTGCTCATCTGCATCACTACCCAATCGCCTTTGGTATCGACGGCATCCACGTGCATACCAACCTTGGCAGCTGCATCAGCCACATCCTGGCAGCGACCTTCAATAATGCCGCTGGCAAGGAAAGTGCCGCCCTCTTTCAACTTACCGGGGATATCCGGCAGCAGCATGATGATGATATCGGCTATAATATTGGCAATAATAACATCGGCCTGGCCTTCAGTTCCGTGCAGCAGGTCGCCCTGCTTAACGCTGATGCAGCCTGCCAAATCATTCGCGTCAATGTTTTCTGTAGCTACCCGCACTGCCGTCGCGTCAATATCCACCGCTTTGACAGACTTGGCACCCAGCTTAGCGGCGGCAATAGCCAAAATACCGGAGCCTGTGCCTACATCGAATACTTCCATTGCCGGGCGCAGCACCTTTTCCAGCCGCTCCATACACATACAGGTAGTGTGATGAGTACCTGTGCCAAAAGCCATACCCGGGTCGATCTCGATAATATGCTCGCCGGCTTGGGACGCATATTGCTCCCAGGTCGGTTTGATAACTAAGCTGGCGCCGATATGGGTCACATGAAAATACTGTTTCCATTCATTGGCCCAATCCTGCTCGGACACCGTACGAAAACGGGTGTTACCAAAACGGCATTTGCCGATACGCGCTTCCATTTCTGCCATTTCTGTTTCTATCTGCGCCAAGCGCTGCTGCAACTCGGCATCATCAGGATAATAAGCCTTGATAGTAACCACCTCGGTGTTCTCTTGCTCGGGAATAGCGCATAGCTCCCAGGTGCCCGAATTACGCAGCGTGTTTACTAAAACCGGATCCTCAATAACAACTCCGTTGCTTGCACCAACAGAGCGCATGATCTCGGCTGTAGCCTCCGCCGCTTCGTGTGTTGTTTGTATACTAACTTCTATCCATTGTGACAAAGTGATCACTCCTTAAATTGCTTTATCTATATACTGAATACTACATTATATTTCAAAACATTATATCATATTTTGTGCGCAAAAGAATGAACTTTAAGTAACCAAATCCCTACGTTGCAAATAAAAAGAGTGAGGCAACGCCCCACCCTTTAAGCTTTTTTATATCGTTACAATAGCCCCGCCGGAATATACCAGTTCTTAGCGTCGATTGGCAGTAGATCACCGGCCAGGCAAACAACGCCGCCACTGCCCACCTGCATCGCCCGCGCGCCTTCTGTTACCGGTTGCAGAATATCAAACTTTTTAACTTCCTTCGCCGGGCACGAGCTTTTGCGTATCGCCAGCGGATGCACGCAGCCGTTAACGCTTATCAGCAGCTCTACCTCACGACTGTTAAAATCACGGTAGTAGCCCAGCGGTGGCACCTGGCCGCAGTTACTGAAGCTTTTATAAATCTCCATCACCGCCCAGGTATCTAAAAAGT
>UQWM01000030.1 GCA_900544795.1 uncultured Phascolarctobacterium sp.
CTTAAAAAGGGTTTTGATGACTCTTTCTTTTTACACAATTATATGGACTTTATCATTATTCTTTTTCAATAGTTGTTAATTATGATTTATAAACTATGAGCCGCAGTTATGATATAATGAAAACGAGTTTATTTCTAAATTACTTGAAAGCAGGTGATTTTATGCAGACACGCGTCGTATTATTGGGCATCATCGTTGAAAACACTGCCGCCGTCGAGCAGCTCAATACCTTGCTGCACGCCCATAACGAATATATCATCGGACGGATGGGCCTGCCCTATAAACAAAAAAACATCAATATTATCAGCATAGTGCTGGACGCGCCCGCCGATATCATCAGCACTCTTTCCGGTAAAATAGGTATGCTCAACGGAGTAAGCGTCAAGGCTTTATACGCCAGAGCTCCACAAGAATGAACCTTTAGCAGCATTGCCAAAGGAACTAACTGACGGGAAAGGTACGCCTGCCCCGAAAGAAAGAAGGTAAAAAATGTATAATGTAAAATCAATGCAAGCCAGCGAATTCATCGACCACGATGAAATTACAGCAACCCTCGCCTACGCCGCAGCCAACAAAAATAATGCTGTGCTTATCGACAGCATCATCGCTAAGGCCAAGGAACGCAAAGGGCTATCCCATCGCGAAGCAGCAGTTCTATTGGACTGCGAACTTGAAGACAGAAACGCTGAAATTTTTGCTTTAGCCGAACAGATCAAAAAAGATTTTTACGGCAACCGTATCGTAATGTTCGCGCCTTTGTATCTCTCCAACTATTGCATCAACGGCTGCGTTTATTGTCCCTATCACAGCGTCAACAAAAACATCACTCGCAAAAAACTTACTCAGGATGAGATCCGCAGCGAAGTTATCGCCTTGCAGGATATGGGGCACAAGCGTCTGGCACTGGAAGCCGGCGAAGACCCTGTCAATAATCCTTTAGACTATATTTTAGAAAGCATCAAAACAATCTACAGCATCAAACATAAAAACGGCGCCATCCGCCGTGTCAATGTCAATATTGCTGCTACCAGCGTCGAAAACTACCGTAAATTACAGGAAGCCGGTATCGGTACTTATATCCTGTTTCAGGAAACCTATCATAAAGCCAGCTATGAACGCTTGCACCCCACCGGCCCCAAAAGCAACTATGCCTACCATACCGAAGCTATGGACCGGGCCATGCAAGGCGGCATCGACGATGTAGGACTGGGCGTGCTCTTTGGCCTCGAGTTGTACCGCTACGAATTTGCCGGACTGCTGATGCATGCCGAGCATTTAGAAGCAGTACACGGAGTAGGGCCGCATACCATCAGTGTACCGCGTATCTGCCCTGCCGACGATATCGACCCAAGCACTTTTGACAACGGCATCAACGACGATATTTTTGCCAAGCTGGTAGCCTGCATCCGTATCTCCGTACCGTACACCGGCATGATCGTTTCTACACGAGAAAGCCAAAAATCACGCGAACGTGTTTTACATCTTGGCATCTCGCAGATCAGCGGCGGCTCACGCACCAGTGTCGGCGGCTATGCTGCCCCTGAACCGGCAGCCGAAAACTCTGCCCAGTTCGACGTCAGCGATACCCGCAGCCTGGACGAAGTAGTTGCCTGGCTCATGGAGATCGGCTATTTACCCAGCTTCTGCACCGCCTGCTACCGCGAAGGCCGTACCGGCGACCGTTTTATGAGCCTGTGTAAAAGCGGCCAGATCCAAAACTGTTGCCACCCCAATGCTTTAATGACGCTGAAAGAATTTTTGACCGATTATGCAGCGCCGGACACCAAAGCAGTTGGTGAAAAACTTATTCAAAACGAGCTGCCCAATATCCCAAACCCCAAAGTCCGCGAACTGGTCATGCGACATTTGGCAGACATAGAGCATGGTGAACGTGATTTCAGATTATAAAAAACTGCACATAAAAATAAAATCCGCCTCAAAAAGGCGGATTTTATTTTATCTTTTTACATTTTCTTAAAACAGCTTTTGGGTTGTTTGCAGACCGGGCACCTATAGCTATCAGGCTCCTTCGTGATGTCGCCCTCGTAAACATAGCCACATATCTCGCAAACATAACGAACCTCTATCGCACGCTCCGGCATCCGCTTTACTTCCTGATAAGTAGGTGCATTTTTAGGAGCCTTACCCTTCATGACTCTATGATAATATTCATATGTCATCGGGGCTTCCTGCACGCCCTCCATTACATCAAGCAACCTTCCCATGATCACGCAATGAGTTTCGGCATCATGCATAGCGATAACCTCGCAAAAAAGATATCCACAGGCATGCTCACTGACGATTGGCAGTCCATACACAGCATCTAAAGTAAACTTGCTGCCACAAAATTTATCGCGATCACGTCCGCATACAAAACCAAGCTCAGCGATCACATTGCGGTCTACCGCTTCAGATAAAATAGAAACACTGAACTGTCCCTGTTTTTTTACGGCCTCATAAGTAAAATTATTTTTATTCATGCTCACGGCAATAATCGGATTTTCACTGGTCACCTGGATCAACGTATTGACGATACAACCGGCAGGCCTTGTGCCATCAAGAGTGCCAATAGCATACATCCCATAGGAAAGTTTGTTTAAAACAGACATATCCATGTCAACATACCCTCTTTCATTTCTTTTATCATCTTAAATTATACTAAAATGTCTTATGAAAAGGTAGCAACCTGTCCGTCCTATTGGGCATAGATTATTTACAAAAGCATTATTTTTAATTTGGATAAAATCAATCTGTTTCTTTAAGTGTAAATTTCCACGCACAATTACATGACTCATCGGTTACATCAGGATAACAACTTACAGCCTCGCACTCAAACCTGTCATCAAGCTCTTTGGCGAAACCTGTATATTCAATAACGCCTACCGGCTTACAAGGGTGAAACTCCATGCCCTTGCGTTTACGAGCGTTCTGCACTCTACAGTCCAGCGTCCTGTAGATCAAAGTACTGCCGTCGATAATTATTTCATCTGCGTTGATATTGGCATACATCCGTAAAGCTAAAGCTCTTTTTAATCCTTCTATCCCCGCCCGCTGCGGCAGCTTTAAAAACTCTTTGATTTTTCTGGCTTCTATTTTGGTAAAAGCTTCCCAGATATTGCAGTCGTGTTCCATCGCCTCATCCATACCAAACTTTCGTTCTACAGATTGAAACCAAACCCCATCCATCGCCAGCCAGTTTTTACAATAGATCTGAATAAGTTCCAGCAGCTGCTCCCTGCTGAACTGCTCTAATGCCTTGTTTACCATTGCCATTCCTCCCTTAATCTGCTGGTTACTCTGTTTATCACTTGTTTTGATTATATCATATTAAATTTTCATACACTATAAATCAAAGTATTCATCTAAATAAAAAATAACAGCGGTTACTTACTGTAGCAAGTAACCGCTGTTATTTTTTATTTAGAGTACACCGCACTGTACGCCGGCGTTCTTTCAAAAACTTTTTTCGCAAAGGGGCACAAAGGAATTATTTTCCTGTTATTCGCTATGGCAAAGTCAACCACCTTCTGTACCAGCTCGTTACCAATAGAATGGCCCTTCCATTTAGGGTCAACATAGGTATGGTCTATTATAAGCAAATGCTCTCCGGTTTTAACAAACGAAACCTCGCCTATTTCATCGTTTTCATAGTAGACCGCAAAGCGGCTCTTCTTTTCTTCCAATTTGTATTCAAACATGCCGTCGCCTCCTTATTTGCTTTATGGTTCGATTTCGTCCGATCCCTTTAATTTGTATTTTAACGCTCCCGACGGACAGCCTTTGATCGCCGTCATTACCGATTCCTTTTCGCTGGTCAGTGGCAATACCCAAGGCCTGCGCTTTAACTGAAACACTGTCTGGTTAGAATTTACGCAATGACCAGAATGCTGGCAGACATCCTTATTGAAATAGATATCGTAATCATCGCCTTCGTATTTTTTATAACCCAATGCCAATAATTCTTTTTCTTTCATAATAGCTTACCTCTTTTTGCAACAATAATGTTTATTAGACAGTATTCAATCTGTCTAATATTAATATAGCATTAATGTTTACAACAGGCACTTTTCTTAATTTAGAAATTCAATATCTTTAAGTCAAAAATTATAAGTCTGGCAGACCTGCCTCAGCAAAGCCGCTTTTGCAAGTAAAGCGTTGTGCACACTTTTAACATTATGCCGCTGCTTCAAAAAACAAAATACTGCTGAATTAAAATTTCAGCAGTATTAAGCGTAACTATATAAACAAGAAAAATTCATAAAAATACAGCCGGAAAATAACAGTTCTCACAACTATTTTGGCAAAAATAAAAGGCTTCCGAGAAATCTCGAAAGCCGTATATTCGTTGGTGCCGAAGGCCGGACTCGAACCGGCACGAGCGTAAACCCGCTTGATTTTGAGTCAAGTGCGTCTGCCAATTCCGCCACTTCGGCGACTCAGTGTTCCGTAACGGAACAATAACAATAATACCGTATCTGTATATAATTGTCAAGCATTTATTCAAAGTTTTTTAGGAATTATTAAATACTATTATCATTGCCGCAGTCAGCATTTGCTTATGGTCAGCCAGGCTGATTGGGAAAGATACGTTTTTGCAGTTTATAAGCCAAAACCAAGCCTAAAATACCTGTTATCATTTGCGGCCAGCCCATAATAAACAAAATAAACAGCGCCAGCTTATCCGGCACGGCTACCAGCCACAGTACCAGCAAACTACTGCAATACAGGATAAATGTTTTAAACAGTGGTGCGGCAATAATGATGCCTTTACCCCAAAAACGCGAGCAAAGATATACCATTACTAAATTACCTACAGCCACGACCGGGATCAAAAAAGGCAGCGGCAGCTGACCTTGAAAATAAGCCATCACCGGCAGCAGTACCGCTATCAGCATCGCAGGCAACAGCCCAACGGTGCGTGCGGATAAAACTAAAACCATATTGACCAGAGTGCCAACAACAAAAACCGTCCACATGGGCGGCATTGGTATCACTACACGCAATGCCTGTAATACCAACCCTACTGCCAACAGCATCGCGCCTCTGACCCAGTTATTATTTTCCATAATTATCTCCTATTTAGCCGGGCACTCACGTGCAACAAAAGCTTTGAAGGCCGCTTCCAGCTGCGGTACTATTTTACCCACACCACTGCCGATAAACTTACGGTCAATTTTGGTCACAGGTATGATCTCACAACGAGGGCCACATAAAAATGCTTCTTCAGCTTTCAGCACAAAATCCATATCAAAGGCCTTCTCGACCACCTGCATGTCAATATCAGGCGCCAGCCGTTCTTTGATCAGGCGGCGGGCAATGTTTTTATGTACCAGATTGTTATCGGGATGTGTCCAGATCATTTCGTCTTTGATGACCATAAAGCAGTTTTCTGTAGTTTCGGTGATTTTACCATTTTCACGTACGAATAAAGTATCAAAAGCATTGCTCTCGCGTGCTTTCTGACGTGCCAGCACTTCTGGCAGCCTGTTTAAAGTGTTGATATCACAGCGTTGCCAGCGGTTATCCTCGGCAGTGATAATGTTGACACCTGCTTCACGCCTGGCCGCTAAAGCCTCACGGTCAGTTTCTACAATCGTCATCGTCAGCTGCGGCACCGACATTTCGGGGAACGCCAGTCCATAACCGGCACTGCCACGGGTGATCTGAGTATAGATCTCACCGTTTTCGATACCGCTTGCAGCGATTAGGCGCTCGTGGAACTCAATCAGCTCTTCGATAGTATAAACGGCAGGTATCTTAACCTTGATAACAGACTCAAATAAATTATCCATATGTGGCAGCAGGGCAAAGCAGCGGCCGTTATAAACGGGCACGATCTCAAATACGCCATCGCCGAGTTGGTGTCCTCTGTCGTGTACAGAAACCACCGCTTCTTCAGCCGGTATGATCTCGCCATCTACAAGAACTAGATTTTTGTACATAATTAAAACCTCCATATGCAAATTTTGTATGAAAATTCACTTTTTTTTCACTTGAAATATTGTATAATATAAAAGTAGCTGCATACTATAGCAACTATAATATTATACAACATTTTGCTAAATTTGTCCGCAAGGTTTGAATAAATTAGCATGCGTACAATGATTTTATGAAAGAAGGTGACTGCCTATGGCTCATTTACCGCCGATAGTCGCTGATCTGGCGATGATACTTTTAGTGGCGGGTATCACGACGATCCTGTTTAAAAAACTTAACCAGCCTTTAGTATTGGGCTACATTATCGCCGGCTTTATTACCGGTCCGCACTTCAATTTTTTCCCTACTGTATCCGACACTGCCAATATCAATGCCTGGTCTGAAATAGGCGTTATTTTTCTTTTATTCGCGTTAGGTTTGGAGTTCAGCTTCTATAAGCTTAAAAGCGTAGGCAGCACGGCCTTTATCGCAACCTTCGTCGAAATAGGCGGCATGCTGCTGGTAGGCTACTTTACCGGGCATCTGCTGGGTTGGGATCATATGGACAGCCTGTTTTTAGGCGGTATGCTTGCTATGTCGTCAACAACCATCATCATCAAAGCCTTTGAAGACCTGAAGCTTAAAGGCCAGCGTTTTACCGAAATGGTCTTTGGTATCCTGATCGTAGAAGACATCGTCGGTATTATCATGATGGTACTGCTCTCCACCTTAGCGGCGGCCAGTGCCGATATTTCAACCCTTGAACTTATCGAAAGCGTTATGCGCTTATTATTCTTTTTGGTTTTGTGGTTCGTACTGGGTATGTACCTTGTACCTACCTTCTTTAAAAGGGCCCAGCGCCTGATGAACGACGAGACCCTGCTGGTCGCTTCCGTCGGCCTGTGCCTGGGTATGGTAGTGCTTGCTACCCATATGGGTTTCTCGGCAGCTTTAGGCGCCTTTATCATGGGCTCCCTGATCGCCGAAGCACCTAATGCAGAACAGATAGAGCATCTTATCAAACCGGTCAAAGACCTGTTCGGCGCGGTATTCTTCGTATCAGTCGGTATGCTGGTCGACCCGGCCCTGCTGGTGCAATACGCGCTGCCTATTTTCGTTATCATTATCGTAACTTTAGTAGGCAAACTGCTGCTTTCCGGCGCAGGCGTCCTTCTTTCCGGGCAAAACCTCAACACTTCCATGCACTGCGGTTTCAGCCTAGCGCAGATCGGTGAATTTTCGTTCATCATCGCCTCGCTGGGTATGAGCCTGGGCGTTATCAGCGACTTTTTATATCCCATCATCGTCGCCGTCTCCGTAACGACCACTTTCACTACACCGTTCTTTGTTATGGCAGCCGAGCCTGCCTATCAGGCTGTAAAAAAGGTTTTGCCTCAAAAAACACTGGAATGGCTTGACCGTTATACCGAGGCAAGCCCCGATAACGACGGCAAAGACAGTGACTGGCGTGACTTCCTGCGCGAATATTTTGTGCGCATCATGATCTTTACTACCATGCTTTCAGCAATAGCCCTGGGCTCATATTATTATTTACAGCCTTATCTGACTGAAAACATCAACGCGCCCTACGGCAACCTGCTGACGGCGCTGCTGACTCTGATAGTTATGGCACCCTTCTTGAGGGCTGTCCTTGTTAATAAAACTAACCATCCCGAGCTGTTCTCAACCCTGTGGTTCAAAAAACGCTCTAACCACATCCCGCTAACGCTTCTGTTATTCCTAAAAGTTTTGGTCGCAGCGGCCTTCCTCTATTTCGTTTTTGCCAAGCTGGTAGGCTTGCAATCGCTGCTGGCAGCTTTGGCAACAGCGGCAGCCGCCTACTTCATCTCGTCTTCCGACTGGCTAATGGGCGAATACCTGCGGATGGAATCACGTTTTCTGGTCAACCTAAACGAACGCCATATGCTCAAACACCGTGAAGCTTTGGCCGCAGCAGGCGAAGAACATCTTTACGGCTGGTTTGACGAAGAACTGCAACTGGCCCGCTATAAAATCTGCGAAGATTCTCCTATGGTCGGCCAGACGCTGACCCAACTTGCGTTCCGCGAACTTTACGGCTGCAATATTTTGCAGGTCTCAACAGCCGACGAAGTTGCCGATATGCCAGGCGGACACCATATCCTGCAAAGAAACTCTACGCTGCTGATGATCGGCACCGATTCCCAGTTCAAACTTTTCGATACGGCCATCAACACCCAGCGGCTGTGTATGACCCTGGTGGAAGAACCTGTGACCATGCGCGAATTTATGCTGCGTGAGGACGCTGACAAGGATAACATCTCGGCTTTCCTCTCCTGCGCCATCACCATAGACAAACACTCTCCCGTCCTTGGCAAATCGCTCAAGGATACCAATATCCGTGACGACTGGCATTGCCTCGTTATCGGTCTCGAACGCGGCAGCTATACCATGACCAATCCCAATGTTTCGCTGGTATTCGAAAAAGGTGACCTGCTGTGGGTACTGGGCAAACAAAAAATGATCAACCAATTAGTTCGCGAAGAAATATTATAATCTAATATGACAAAAAAACCTTCGGCAAATTGCCGAAGGTTTTTATTTTATTTACCCTGCAGATCTATCACTACTATTTCCGGCTTCAATTCAGTTCGCACCGGAGGGCCCCAAAAACCATAACCGTTGCTGACGATAGCCGTCAGACTGCCAAACTGCTTCAAGCCGTAATCCAGCTTATACATTTTTTTAGTTACCAAACGGTTGGGGAACAGTTGCCCCGTATGGGTATGCCCAGCCACATACATATCGTATCCCGCGGCTTCGGCTGCGTCGATACGGCGCGGCTGGTGATCGATCAGGACACTGTAATATTTATCGTTACCCTCGCTCAGCTGCTGCAAAGGCACAACGCTGGTCGAGACCCGGTAATCATGCAAGCCTGTTATTTTCAGTTTGCCATCTACTACAGTGCTCTCGTCCGTCAAAACATGTACCTTATTTGCTTCCAGCAGCGCTCTCAGCTCTTTAGGGCCGTCCAGGTAATCATGGTTGCCAAACGCTGCATAAACGCCCAGAGGAGCCTTTAAACGGCTCAATGGCTCCATTGAATTCTCTTCGGCGATATACTTCAGCCGTTCATCCATAATGTCGCCGGCGATCAGTACCATATCGGGACGCTGGGCATTTACCAGATCCACCAGCCCGCTGCTGTATTTGTAGCCCAATTCGCGGCCTAAATGGATATCGCTCACCAACACTATTTTATAATGCTCGCCCTGCGCCAGCTTTTGGGTAACCACCGTCTCGTTGCGCACCACCGGGCTAAATGCCCGCCAGCTGCCCCAGTCGATAAAAACTACCAAAAAAGCTGCGCCCACTGCCGCAAACTGGGTAAAAGGCAGCCGCACCGAAAGCAGACGCAACGCTGCGTATAAAACGCCGTGCCCCACCATCAATAGCAGCGAATAATATAAAAAAGCTACCCAGTAACCGCTCAGCCATGCCGAAAGCTTTAAAACAAATGCCGGCAGCCAGTCGGGTAAAACCCTACTGCCAACAGTATTAACCATCAAAAAAAGATATAACAGTATAAAACCTGCCGACTTTATAAACGGAAAGGCGTGGCTATAATAAAACCAGGCTAAAGCGCTTAAAATAAAATCTATCAATGAAATAAAAATAACTACACTCAAAAAATATTCCCCTTTCAATTGTCTGTATAATATTATACTACATTTGACGATTTAAAACCTTTGCTTAATTATACAAGTTAAAGCTGGCTCCAAGTCAAGGGCTTACACAATTATTTCAAATATTTTAAGCATAAGTTTTCAATAAGTTCAAAAAGTAACTGTTTTTATCATCAACCTCCGCCTTTCACAACGTTCTGCTCCGCTCATTCCTCCACCGCTCCTTTCAGTCCCGCCCCTTCCACATACAAACGCCCACTCACTGCTACCACACAAAAAACCAAAAAGACCAAACCTCCTACCAGCACCATTTTTATTCCCAGCAGTGTAATAAACCAGCCGCACAGCAGTGTACCGAACATAGTGCCTAAATTAGCAGCCGTCAAAAACAAGCCGTTGGCAAAATCAGGCGCTTCCGGCGCGGCCGAGGCGATCCAGTATTGATTGATATTAGCATTGACGCCACCTAAAACGCCCCACACCAAAGTCAAGGCTACCAATGGCGCCGCATATGCTCCTGCTAAAAAAACAGCTACATAGGCCAAAGCCAAAACACATGGAAAAAATAGCACTGTTTTAAGAGGGGCACATGTCAACAGCCTGCCGCCCACAAAATTGCCGATGATGTTTGCCAACCCATAAACCAGCAAAACGGTACTTATCCAATTCCACGAAAAGCCCGCGACCTCTTGCAGATAAGTAGAAAAATAACCAAAAACACCAAATACGGCGCCATTCATAAAAATAACCGCCAGGATGGCCAACCACATAACTGGCTTTTTAAGCACGCTCAACTGCTCGCCACAAGCTGGCCTATATTCCACCGGCAGCGACGGTATAAAAAACAGCGTCGCTAAAAACACTGCGCCGTTTACTACGGCAAATAAAGCCAGCGCCGCCGACAGCGAAAAATTACTTGCTAAAAAGCTGCTCACCGGCACGCCCAACACCATCCCAGCCGAAACACCGACGATCACCTTCGCTACAGCCTTAGGCGCTTCCGCCCTGCTGACAGACGCCGCCGCTACGGAAAAAGCCAGTGAGCAATAAACAGGGTGCAGCACTGCCGGGATGAGCCGCGTCAGCAACAGCACCGAAAAATCATCGGTGACCAATGCCACAATATTACTGGTCACAAAAACTCCCAGTACCAACAGCATCACCTTCTTGCGGTCAAAGCCCGCAAAAGCCAGCGGCATAACCGGCCCTGCCAGCGCAACAGCCAAAGCAAACAAGCTTATCAACAGCCCCGCTTGGGTTATGCTTACCGAAAATTTTTTGGCCAGCAGCGGCAAAATACCCATCACACCCATCTCCGTATTGATGATCCCAAAAACACCTACCGTCAGTATAAATATCAGCCAACTATTTTTAACAGCCACAGTACATACCTCCATTTTGATTAGCAGCCAAACCATCTTTTCTATCAACATTCCTGCTTTAGCCTTATTATAAAAACAGCGGTCTGCAATATCAAATACATATATCAATCACTTTCGTATACTTGAAAGGTATATAAAAAGCAATTATAATAAAACCAGAGGAGGTGGAACTAATGGACATCCGCATGCTGCAATATTTTCTTGCTGTAGCCCGCGCCGAAAGCATCAGCGGAGCGGCAGAACGGTTGCATATGACTCAGCCACCCTTATCCAGACAGCTTAAAGACCTGGAAGAAGAACTGGGAAAACAGCTGCTTATCCGCGGTAACCGTAAAATAACACTTACCGAAGAAGGTATGCTGCTGCGTAAACGCGCCGAAGAAATAATTGAACTGTTTGAAAAAACCAAAGCCGAGCTTAGCGTCTCTGACGCCAACATTACCGGCGACATTTATATCGGCGGCGGCGAGACCGAAGGCATCCGCACTATCGCCAAAGCGATCTGCCAGATGCAGAAAACATACGAGCATGTCAATTTTCACTTATTCAGCGGTCAGGCCGAAGACGTTGCCGAACGCTTGGACAAGGGTCTCTTGGACTTCGGCCTTTTTATCGAGCCTGCCGATTTGAGTAAATATGATTTTATTAAGCTGCCCGCCACCGACATCTGGGGCGTACTGCTGCGCAAAGACAGTCCCCTGGCCGCCTGTAAAACAATTAAGCCACAAGACCTTTGCGAACTGCCCCTCATTATTTCCAATCAGGCTATGGTCAAAAACGAGATATCGGGCTGGCTGGGCGGCGACTACGATAAACTGAATATCGTCGCTACCTATAACCTTTTATATAACGCCTCACTACTCGTCGAGGAAGGCGCAGGCTACGCCCTGTGCCTGGATCAGATCATTAAAACAACAGCGGACAGCCCTCTGTGTTTCAGACCGCTGGAGCCAAAATTAGAAGTGGGTATGAATATCGTCTGGAAAAAATATCAGGTCTTTTCCAAAGCAGCCGAAAAATTTTTAGAACAACTGCAAAAAGAATTTATTTGACCCCATTACACAGCAAAACAGGGAGAGCCGAAGCTCTCCCTGTTTTATTATTAACAGCCTGCGTCAGATGCTGCTTTACTATTTTTTTAAGCCTAAACGGTTCAACCATGCACTAACGTCGCTTTGCGCTCCTTTAGCATTGCTGCCGCTGATAACAAGCGCGTCTAAAAATTTAGCGTTAGGTGCCGTTTTTTGCAGGTCGCTGACACAGTTAGCCACGCCACCACCACCGTGGGTAACAAAAGGAACTATAGTTTTACCGTTAAAGTCATATTGCTCCATAAAGGTGAACAGCGCCATCGGCATCGTGCTCCACCAGTTAGGAATACCCACATAAACAATATCATAATCCGCCATGTTTTCAACACGGCCGTTGATCTCCGGACGGGCGTTATTATCTCTTTCAGCCCTCGCTACCTCAGTAGTTTCGCGGTATGCTTCAGGATATGGTTTCACCGTCGTCACTCTAAACATATCCGCCCCTGTTTCCGTACTGATCATATTTGCGATCGCCTCGGTATTACCTGAACGGGAATAATAAACTACTAACGCTTTACCTGCATTTACTTTTTCTGCCTGCATCACTTTACCTCCATTATCAGTTGCAATAGCCTCGGCATTACTGCCGCCACAAGCTGCTACCAGCAGCAAAAATGCCGACATCATACCTGCCAAAATCTTTCTCATACTCATCCTCCTCATCTGTTACAAAAACATATTCATTGCCAGGCAAATACTCTTGCCGTTATTGTGATTGTACAGGTTAGAGTTCACTTCAGGTCAAGTGCTTTCGAATAAAGTTTGCAAAAAGTTCATATTTCACCTTTGGTCAACCCAACAGAAAAAAGCCGTATATCCTTGACTACAAAGATATACGGCTCTTTTATTTACTTGGCCAGTACTGACCGAATCTTTTTAAAAGGCCCAGCGTGCACCTGCATTCCACTGCCAGTCTTTTTTAAAGTCACTGCCTGTACTGCGTTCCACATCAAAATAGATATGGCTGTTAGTGCCTGTCGTAAAAGTGGCACCCACACCATACTCAAACCAGGTATCGTTAAAGCCGGTGTCAGCCGTAAAGCTATTGCCCAGGCTATCGGTCATCGTAACCGCATGGCTGCCGCCAAACTCGTGCAGCAAATTAGCCTTCACATAAACATTAGCCCTGTCCGATACATCGCGGCCCAGGTTAAAGCCCAATCGTCCTACCGCACTGTTGATACCGCTTTGGCGCACCGTCAGGTCATTGCTGGTCTTATAAGTGTCGCCACCCAAATACCCCAACGTCAACTGGGCCTGCGGTTCTAAATACCAGCCGCTGCCCATGGCATTTTTGCGTCCATATTCGGCACTAAGCGCCACGCCTACGTTCTCAAACTCGCCCGTTATGCGCCTGGCATTGCTGTCATACACCGCAAAGTCATTATCCAAATGGCTTATTTTAAAAACCACGTCCAAATAATGCCCCTTGCTGCCTATCTGCGTGCCATAAAAACTTATACCCTTAGCGTGATTCTCACCACTGCCGCTGCTGTAACTGCTGCTGCCCCAGCTCATAACGCTGCCAAAACAGGCTGCCCTCGCCGTCCACAGCAGTAAATGTGCCACTGTTATTATTAACGCTGGCTAAAACAGTTCCCAAGGCATCGTTGCCCAGCGTCGGGTCATTATCCCGTCCATTTATCTCGTGCAGCTGCAAAGCCTGCGTACCCGTAAAAGTATCCGTCACATACAGCTTATCACTTTGTCCCACTGCCGTACCGTCGATATCCAACACGATCGTGCCGCCACTGCCGCTTAAACTCTCAGTCGTCAGCGAACCAAAAGCACTGCCGTCAGCCGTCATATCTACCCGGCCACCGTCAAGGTTCAGGTCAGTCAACTCCGAACTGTCAGTCATCTGCCACACGGCATCCTCACCAAAGTTCATCCTGCTCTCCGAACCCTTGCCGCTGTCAAGCTTCGCCGCGCCGGTCCAAACCGACCCGGCCGCCAGCTCCAAATCAACAAGTCCGCCGTTGCTGACGTCAATACTGCCCTGCATAACAAAAAGTGCCGAGCCGCTCACAACCGAGCGATCTCCCGTAGTACTGCCGGCACCATTCACCCGGATAGCATTAGACGCAGCATCGCCGTCCGCGATGATAGTAGCTGTCTCATTCAGCTCAACATTACCACCGCCATAAGCATAAATACCCTGAGCGCCGCTGCCCTGTGCCACAATCCCAACGCCGCCATTTAAAACCACCTTGCCGCCATTATCGGCATAAATGCCGTTCGACCTGTCACCATTTATCTCAAAATAACTTTTGCCATCAACAGTTATCAACCCGGTAGAAGCATAGATACCTTTGCCCGACTTGCCTTCTATCTTCACAAAAGTATCGCCATGCAAATTTACAATACCCTCCACCCGACCGTTGCCATCTCTCGAAGTATGGATGCCCGATACATTATCGCCATACATATTCATTACAGTCGTACCGGCAACATCAACCAGCCCTCCGATAACACGAATAGCATAAGCCGAATTCCCATGGCTTTCAACATTCAAATTGCCGCCCAGCATTATTGAGCCATCCTCGTTATTAGAAGCCGAAAATATCGAATGGCCGATAGCCGAATTATTAGTTATATAAGTATCCTTATCAACTGTCAACGTTCCGCCGCTGGTATTATAAATGCCATACCCACGCTGATCGCTTTCGATATTCACAATCAAATTACCCTTAACATCAAGCCTGCCGCTGTCCGAATTCACCGTAATCGCCCTAATGCCCGAAGCCGGAACCGTATCGCCCCGAACCGTAACATTCAAATCGCCGGCAACCTTCATCTGCGCACCAGTGTTTACATTCACACCATAAATATTGTTGCCGCTCACATCAACACTCAAATTATTGATATTCACTTCCGTGCCCATGCCCTTGGCATAAAAACCATTCACATCACCGGTACGGTCCTCACTTATAATACTCAAATCATTTAAATTCATTTTAGCGCCATTTTCGATAATGCTGCCATATCTTATATCGCCAATGCCTCTTTGCCCATTGATCTTTATCACAACCGTCGCATCAGGAGTGGCAGCATCCAAAGATACTTCTTTGTTCCCACTCAGCTTGATGCCGGTATTAGAACTTGTATCTACATTTATCGTTTTATCGCCATTTATAACGGTGGTATCAGTAATCGGTGCATCAGCATAAACCGAACCCGAAAGGGACATCAAAACTAAAGCCGTCAAGCCCAGATTTTTTTTCATTGATCTCATAAAAGACCTCACTTTCACCTGTTGAACTACTATCTTTAAAGCTCCTGACCGCAGCGTAAATAACTAAATATTTATCTGCGCCAGTATCTCGAAAATCCAGCTCAATATTTTCACTCATTTTGACATCTCCTTTCGTTGCTTATTACATGTAAAACCTGATACAAACTGAACCCTCTCCAGTTTGTTTTTTTTGTTAGTTATTTTTAACAAAACAATTTAATTTAATTGAATGTTTAAAAATAATTTAACATTATCTATTAAGATATTCCCACGAGTTATGATAACATATAACTTTTGCACTGGCAAGATATAACTTATACTTAATATAATTACTTTATCCGTTATGAAAACTTAGTGTAAAATATATTCAAAATAAACGTGAAATTCAAAAAAATATATTTTTTGTTCACATTATTACATAAATATCGCAATAAATTTTTATTGCGATATTTACAAAAAAAAAAAATATATCCCGTATGCCAAAGCATACGGGATAAAAAACACCAACTATTCAATTCTTATTTAAGCGTGCGGAATATTAGTATAATCAGAAATTTCTCTATTGATAGTACACAAATCACCCACATTCAAATCGTGCAGCCGCTTATGCCCCGTGATCCTGGCATAAGTCTTCAGTTCAGCCAACGAACAGTTCAGGAAATTGCCCACCCGCTGCGCTGCCGATTCTATCTTCAGCCTTGCACGTAGCTCGGGGTCCTGGGTAGCTATGCCCACCGGGCATTTACCAGTACCGCAAATGCGGTACTGCTGACAAGCCGCAGCAATCAACGCCGC
The DNA here is from genome assembly GCA_900544795.1 of uncultured Phascolarctobacterium sp. Classification (GTDB taxonomy): domain Bacteria; phylum Bacillota; class Negativicutes; order Acidaminococcales; family Acidaminococcaceae; genus Phascolarctobacterium. The sequence goes on from UQWM01000030.1 coordinate 16,088, forward strand.
CGAAGCCACTGCCACAGCATCGGCGCCCATTGCTAAAGCCTTGGCAAAATCCGATGACACCCTTAGCCCGCCCGTTATCACAAGTGCGATATCATTAGCACCTACAGCATCCAAGTACTTACGTGCCCTGTGCAAAGCATACACCGTCGGCACACTGGTCGAATCGCGTACCAGCTTCGGGCTGGCTCCGGTCGCGCCGCCGCGTCCATCAATAGTAATAAAATCTGGCCCAGCAAAAACGCAAAACTCTAAATCGCGCTCCAGCTTACCTGCCGCAATCTTTATCCCAATCGGCCTGCCGTCCGACTCCTCACGCAGCCTTGTTACCAAAGCCCGCAGCTCCTCTTTCGTATTGATATCGGGGAACTTGGACGGACTGATAACATCCTCGCCCAAAGGCTTGTTTCTGATCGCCGCTATTTCTGGTGTCACCTTGCCGCCGGGAAGATGCCCGCCCATGCCAGGCTTAGTCCCCTGGCCTATCTTGATCTCTATAGCGTCCGCGTTACGCAGGTTTTCTTGCGTAACGCTATATAAATTAGGGATATATTCAAAAATATACTTATGCGCAGCCGCCATCTCCTCAGGCAAAATGCCGCCCTCACCGCTGCACATGGCTGCCCCTGCCAAAGCACTGCCCTTAGCCAGCGCCACCTTCGTCTCCTTCGACAAAGCGCCGAAGGACATATGCGAAACAAAAATAGGATTAGTCAAAATCAACGGCTTTTTAGCGTTCCTGCCGATCACCGTCGTCGTATCTACCTCATCGTGGTCATTCAGTGGCGGTGGATTGAGCTGATTACCCAGCAGCAGGATGTCGTCCCAGCCAGGCATCTGCATCTGTGTGCCCATAGCCCCGATGATCGACTTGCCCGTAACCGCCATTTCATGGATATCATCCATATAGCGACAGCCTGCATCCTGACGCAGATAAGCCGCGTCATAAGCTAAAGCTTCACCTGTTAAAGCAGCACATGCCTGAGCAGGGGCAGTATCCGCCTCGTCATCTTCCATCAGCACCATTTCCATACCGCAGACAGGGCACTTGGCATCTCCTAACGGCTGCCCTTCTTTCTCCTCATCGTAAATATAACCGCAAACACTGCATTTATATTTTACCATTTTCACTTCTCCTCCATTCCATCTTGTAATTTCCAATAATAATTATCTACTAATACATTCTGTATCTATTATAAGTTTTCTGAAAATTATCGTCAAGCTGTTTCTGACTGTTTAAGCAAAAAATGCTGCAAAGCTCCCTTCTTCAGCTGCCTTCACCAATCTCGCAAACAGCCCGCGGTGCCCTGCCCCAAACATCAGCAGGCCTCTGCCGCTGGGTAGCGGCAGAGGCCTGCATTTTTACACATACAATTATTATTTTTGTTCCTGCTGTGCTTCCAGCGGGGCAAACACAAACTCGATCATTTTATTGTTTTTATCGAAACCGTAAATGATGCGCACCATTTTCTCTCTGCTGTAGCTGCCCAAATAAGTAAGGCGGTCGCCCTGGTCAAAACGTTCATAAGCAACAAATTTCATTTCTTTTTGGTTGCCTGCACTATTTGCAGCAATATGCCGATGTCTTCGGCGCTGTAGTGCTGTTCCTGCGGCGGGTCGGCAGTGCTTGCCGCTGCACCGGGCGGTGCAAAAAAATCGTCCAGCTTACACTTAAAGATGTTGGCTATACGCATCAGCAGGCGCAGGTTTACCAGCACCCGGCCATGTTCGATATTGCTCATATGGGTTTGGCTGATGCCCAGCTTTTTAGCCAGTTCTCCCTGGCTGATATGGTTGACGGTACGGAACATTTTGATATTGACGCCCAAACCGTTCAAGCTGTTTTCGTCGTACATGGTCCACCTCGCTATCGACAGTAAAGCAGTTAGATATGTTGATTTTTCAAAGTAATAGTTTGTATGTTTTGAAGCATAAGGTAAAAATTATTCATACTAGCTATAACCTCCGCCATTATAGCACTGTTGTACCCC
>UQWM01000031.1 GCA_900544795.1 uncultured Phascolarctobacterium sp.
GGTATTTGATTTGGTGGAGATGAGGGGAGTCGAACCCCTGTCCGAAAATATTGCAATATGACCTTCTCCGAGCGCAGCCATCAATTTAGATTTCGCTCCCTTGACGCCTGACGGCAGGCTTCGCGGTTGCTATCTCGATGAGTTTCCCCTGCCAGCCTCCGAGAATTGGCTAACGGGTATCCCACTGTTTGCGTCTTTTCCGTTCCCATGGGAGGAGGATCGGAAAGACGTTAGCATTAAGCTGCTAAAGCGTAATCAGTTTTTGCGTTTACTTTAAACGTCCGCCGTTTAACGTGCTAACGGAACCACGGCTCGCTTATCATACCACACCTACCCCCGTCGAAACCAGTACATCCCCGGTTGTAAAGCGCGGCCTTTTAAGGCTCTACTTATTCTAACACAAGCGCCCACGCCTTGCAAGCAAGGCCTGTGAAGAAACTGCAACATTTATCTGTTGCGTTCTTTTAAGGTGCGTTCCATCTCGCGCTTGGCGTCTTTGCTGGCGATATCCTGACGTTTATCGTACAGCTTTTTGCCTGTCGCCAGGGCCAGCTCCATTTTTACCAGCCCGTGAGTCAAATACATTTTCAGCGGCACCAGGGCATAGCCCTTTTCTTTAACTTTGCCGATCAGTCGGCGTATTTCTTCGCGGTGCAGTAGCAGGCGCCTGTTGCGCAAAGGCTCATGGTTGAAGCGGTTGCCCTGGTCGTAGGGGCTGATGTGCAGGTTATACACATAGACCTCGGCCGTTTTGGTGATCTGGGCATAGCTATCCTTCAAATTGGCCTTGCCTGCCCGCAGCGATTTTACTTCCGTTCCTGTCAGCTCGATGCCTGCTTCATAGGTTTCGTGGATGGTAAAATCGTGACGCGCTTTTCTGTTTTCCGCAATGATTTTTATTTTCTTTTCTGCCATTATCTCACCCGGTTACGGTTATTTTTTCTTGCGGCCTTTTTTCTTCGACTTGGCGTTGTTGACATATTTGTTGCCGCCGATGCCGCCCTTGCCCCGTTTTTCAAGAGGCTTTTTACGCGGACTTTTTTTGCATTGTTTTTTGCTGTCGCCTTTGGCAATAGCGCTGCGTGCCGAAGCATGGCTGCGTTGGCCTAAAAGCTGTGATTTGATGCGGTCGCGCACGGCGTCGTTTTCGCCGGCCATAATAAAGTCGATGTTCCTGTCGGCAATATTGACCTGTAAGACCTCGATACGCACCGGGTCGCCCAAACGGTAGACCTTGCGTGTATGCGAGCCTAGAAGGGCATATCTGTCCTCGTAGAACTCATAATAATCATCCATCAGGCTGGAAATGTGGATCAGGCCTTCAACACCGTTTTCCAGCTCGACAAACATACCAAAGGCAGTGACGCCGGAAATAACGCCATCGAACTCTTCGCCGATGTGCCCTGCCATATATTCGGTCTTTTTCAAATCTACGGTAGCACGTTCGGCTTCAGCAGCCGCACGCTCACGGATGGAAGAATGTTCGGCGATGGAATCAAGGTTCGATTCCAATGCTTCGCCTTTTTTAGCGTTCATAGCCGGGTCGCTGATCCAGGCGTGCAGCAGACGGTGCACGATCAGGTCGGGATAACGGCGGATCGGCGAAGTAAAATGGGTATAATACTCGGCCGCCAGGCCAAAATGCCCGATGTTCTCAGTTTGGTAAACAGCCTGTTTCAGCGAGCGCAAGGCCACGGTCGATACCAGGCGTTCTTCCGGCTTGCCCACCATCTCCTGCAAGGCTTTCTGCACTTCGGCAGGTTTGGTTTCTTCGCTGACCTTCAGCTTGACGTTGAAGTTGGCCAAAAGCTTGGCCAGGTCTTTCATTTTATCTTCGTTAGGCAGGTCGTGGACACGGTAAATGAACGGCCATTTCTGGTTGAACATATGGCGTGCCACAGTCTCGTTAGCTGCCAGCATAAATTCTTCGATGATAGATTCGGCTATACTGCGGACGCGCTGCACGATCTCTACCGGCCGGCCCTGGTCGTCTAAAATAACCTTTTGTTCCGGCAGATCAAAGTCGATAGCGCCGCGGGTCGTGCGTTTTTTGCGCAGCACCTTGCACAGCTCTTCCATCAGGCGCAGCATCGGTACTACGTCCAGATATTCCTGCGTCAGCTCTGCGTCGCCGCTCACCAGTATCTCGCGCACTATACGGTAGCTGAGACGGTGGCGGACATGGATGACCGACGGGAATATCTCGTAGCTCAAAATACGGCCCTTACGGTCGATACGCATCTCGCAGGACATGGTCAGGCGGTCTTCCCCTGCGTTCAGGCTGCAAATACCGTTAGAAAGCCTTTCGGGCAGCATGGGCAGCACCCTGTCTACCAGGTAGACGCTGGTGCCACGTTCCCGGGCCTCTTTATCGAGGATTGCGTTTTCTTTCACATAATAGCTGACATCAGCGATGTGTACACCCAGCAAAAATTCATCGTTATCCAGCTGTTTTACATAAACAGCATCGTCCAGATCCTTGGCGTCGTCGCCGTCCACCGTTACGATGGGCAGCTCGCGTAAGTCGCGGCGTCCTTCCAGCTCGCTGGCTTTAATGGCCTTCGGCACCCGTTTCGATGCTTCGATAACATTGGGCGGAAATTCCAGTGGCAGGTCGTTCTGCTTGATGATGGACAATATCTCCAGCCCTACGTCACCCACCGTGCCTAATATCTCAATGATCTTACCTTCGGCATTGCGGCGCTCCACCGGCCATTCGGTGATCTCGATGACTACCTTCTGGTCTGTTTTAGCTCCTTTAAAATTGCGTTTCAGCACATAAATATCCTGGCCGATACGTTTATCATCGGGCACGACAAAGCCAAACTCACCGCTTTGTTTAAAGGTGCCGACGACTTTATTATTGGCATGGGTGATGATACGGATGATCTCACCTTCCGGCTTCTTGCCTTCGCTGGCGCTTTCCACACGGGCCATAACCCGGTCGTTGTTCATAGCGCCGCCTAAAGCACGGGGCGGAATGAACACATCAGGGCGCTCGCCCTTATTATCGGGTATAACGAAGCCGAAGCCTTTGCTGGTCAACTGAAAGCGGCCTACCACCAGTCCCATTTTCTCGGGCAGTCCGTAGGTGCCAAAGCGTGTCTTGATAATATCGCCGTTTTCTTCCAGTTCCAGCAGGTCTTTCCAGAAGTGGTCAAGGTTACCCGTTATGGGAATGGCCTCGATCAGTTCTTCTGCTGTCCGCGGGGCATATGAGCTGTCCCGCATAAAATCTAAAATAGTTGTTTTACTGCTTTTCGCTTGCATTGTTTTCCTCCAGCATCATTTTAGCTACTGCTTCAGCAGCTACTGTGCCGTCTTTCGTTATTATTTGTCCCTGCATTTCTACCAGTCGGCCTTTTTGTTTTAAACGCCGTCCCACGCATTTTACCGTTTCGCCTATCATTACAGGCTGGCGGTAACGCAGTTCCATTTTTGCCGTATAGGCAGGCTTTCCTTCTGTAGTAAACAGATAGTGCCCCATGATCTCGTCCAGCAAAACGCTGATCAGACCACCGTGCATCCTGCCGTCATAGCTTTGGTGCTCGGGCTTAGGCGTAAAATAAGCTACGCACTCCTCCGCATCCATTGTAAATTCCATTTTTAAACCAATCGGATTTTCTTTGCCGCAGGCAAAGCACCAGGTATATTCTTTTCCTTGCATTTTCTTACTCCATTACAAAATCATAAATTCTTTTAAAAACATCGTCCCGTTCATTATCCAAGGTCAGGATATGGCCGGAATGATGGTACCAGACAAGTTTTTTAGCTGTTGTGCCCAGATTATCGTAAATATATTGAGCGCTGGCTGGCCTTACCGTATGTTCTACCTCCGACTGCATCACCAGGCAGGGTATTTTGATTGCCGGCAGGTACTGCTTTTTGCACAGGCTTACCAGCTCAAACAGACTGCTTAGTGGCTTAACGGGCATAACCTGGTAGCAGGCGTTGTAGCTTGGATCGACCTGATACTGGCGCTGCCGTTTTTTAAGGTAGCGGATAAAAAAGCGCAGCAGCGGCAGATAGGGAGCGCGCCGGTCACAGACATAAATGGGAGCGGCCAGGATCGCCGCTTTATCCACAGGCAGTTCAGCGGCAGCTTTGATAGTAAGCAATCCGCCCATGGACAAGCCGGCTATCGATACCTTGTCGCAGCAGGCCCGCAGCCGATGCACGCCTTCGCTGACAGCGCCATACCAGTCCTGCCATTTAGTCTGGTTCAGGTCCTGCGGCGTCGTACCGTGCCCAGGCAGCCGTACACCCAGCACCGTTAGTCCCCTGCTGTGCAGATATTCACCCAGCAGACGCATTTCACCCGGGGCACCTGTGTAGCCATGTACCAAAACAATGCCCTGTTTATTGCCTCTGAAAAAAAATTCTTCGTTTCCACTAAAAGACTGCACTTTGCTACGCTCCTACTCTTACTTATACTATATCATTATACCATACTAATATGTGTTTTCACTAGGCTTCAAAATACTAACGCCCCTTTTGCCGACTTCGTCGGAACAGGTAATCCACAACGCTCCTTATTCAGTCGCGTCTTTGGGATAGTTCGCCGTCACGTTTATTCACTTCGTGACTAAACGGCGCTCACTAAAAAAATCCCACATCCGAAGATGTGGGATTTTACAAACAACTTACAATTGTTATTTTAAGAAGTTCAACAGGATACCGCCATGAGCAGCGAGAACCGGAGCAAATACCAACGAAACGATCGTCATCAGTTTGATGAGGATGTTCATTGACGGGCCGGAAGTATCTTTGAACGGATCGCCTACGGTGTCGCCGGTAACAGCTGCTTTATGAGCTTCGCTGCCTTTACCGCCATGAACGCCGGATTCGATGTATTTTTTAGCATTGTCCCAAGCGCCGCCTGCGTTAGCCATTAAAATAGCCATCAGCACGCCAGCTGCCAAAGAACCGCCGATCATGCCGCCCAATGCTTCAGTACCAAAGAGGAAACCGATCAGGAGCGGAGCAACGATAGCCAGTACGCCCGGCAGGATCATTTCATGCAGCGCAGCAGCAGTAGAGATATCTACGCATTTGCGGTAGTCAGCAGTACCTTTGCCTTCCAGCAGGCCGGGGATCTCACGGAATTGACGACGAACTTCTTCGATCATTTCGTAAGCAGCTTTACCAACGGATTCCATGGTCATAGCGCCGAAAACGAACGGAAGAGTTGCACCAATGAACAGACCGACCAAAGTTACAGGGTTCAGCAGGTCGATGTTAGTGAGGTTGACGGTGTGCGCATAAGCAGAGAACAAAGCCAGTGCGGTGAGCGCAGCAGAACCGATAGCAAAACCTTTACCGATAGCAGCAGTAGTGTTGCCTACGGAGTCAAGTTTATCAGTGATTTCACGAACTTCGGGAGGAAGCTCGGACATTTCAGCAATACCGCCGGCATTATCGGCGATCGGGCCATAAGCGTCAACAGCAACGGTCAAACCGGTGGTGGAGAGCATGCCTACAGCGGCCAGAGAGATACCGAACAGGCCCATACCGCCGTTAGTAGCGCCGCCCATTACAAAGAAGGAGACGATAACGCCGATGCAGATGAAAAGCATAGGCCAGAAGGTGGAGTACATGCCAACAGCCAAACCAGCAATGATAGTAGTAGCAGGGCCGGTTTCGGATTGTTGAGCGATCTTTTTAACACTGCCGTAATCAGCAGAGGTATAGATCTCGGTGATCTTACCGATGATCATGCCCACAAGCAGACCTGCGGCAATAGCCCAGAACGCATCCAAAGTACCGAACAAGTTGCTGGAAAGATAAGCGGCAGCAGCGATAACGATAGCACCGCCGATGTAAGTACCGCTGTTCAAAGCAGCTTGAGGGTTTTGGGATTTGCTGGAACGGGCAAACATAACGCCGATGATGGAAGCGAGGATACCGCAAACAGCCAGCATGAATACAAATTCGATGCCTTCGCCGTTAGGATATGCAACAGCGCCCAAAGTCAGAGCGGAAATGATAGCACCTACATAGGATTCGAACAAGTCAGCACCCATACCGGCAACGTCGCCTACGTTATCGCCTACGTTATCAGCGATGGTAGCAGGGTTACGCGGATCATCTTCCGGGATACCGGCTTCAACTTTACCAACAAGGTCAGCGCCAACGTCAGCAGCTTTGGTATAAATACCGCCGCCAACACGGGCAAACAAAGCGATGGAGCTTGCGCCCAGACCAAAACCGGTAACGATGTCGATGTTACGGTCAAATACAAAATAAGCAATGGCCAGGCCGGCAATACCAAGGCCGACAACGCCAAGACCCATTACAGCACCGCCGGAGAAGGCGATTTTCAAAGCTTCGCTCATACCATGACGAGCAGCTTCAGCTGTACGAACGTTAGCTTTAGTAGCAACGGTCATGCCCAGGTAACCTGCGCAGATAGAGAAAATTGCACCGCCGATAAAGCAGATAGCAGTGCTTACGGATAAAAACATAGCGATGATAGCAGCAACAACAACGATGAAAACCGCAAGGTATTTGTATTCTCTGTACAAAAACGCCATTGCGCCTTCATGTATGTAGCCTGCGATCTCCTTCATACGGGCATTGCCTGCACTGGCAGCGCTGATAGCATTGCTGAGCATTACTGCAACGCCAAGAGCCACGAGACCGACGACTACGGATAAAATTAAATAAGTACTCAAAACATTGATCCCCTTTCTGTTTCTTTTGAGTTTTTAAAAAATTAAGAACGCAAAGCGTTCTTTTTAACCAAATTAACCGCTGATTTTTGCTATAGCGAGTGTAATGATACCAAATGCGGTACCCAAACCAATAGTAACTTTAGCCATTAAAGTATCCACATCATTACCCTTGCCGAAGAAGGCACCACCACCACCGCCTCCGCCGAACGCGTCTGACAAACCAGAGCCCTTACCGGACTGCATCAAAACAGAAGCTATCAAGGCGATACAGACGAGTACGTCTAATACCATTAAGACAGTTGCAATCACAAAGCTTACCTCCTCTTTTACTTAGTACCTAATTATTCTATCATAATGTCATACAGCTTACAACGGTAAAATATAAAAAATGTACAATTTTAATAAAAAACAGGGTAAATACACATTCGGTATCTACCCTGCCTTACAAGCACTTTTAAAGCTGCTTATTTGTTGATGTTATAAAACACCGCTTTGCCTTTGTATTTAGCAGCGCCGCCCAAATCTTCTTCAATGCGGAGCAGCTGGTTATATTTAGCTACGCGGTCGGTACGGGCCGGCGCTCCGGTCTTGATCTGGCCTGCGTTGACAGCGACTGCGATATCAGCCAGAGTAGTGTCTTCGGTTTCGCCGCTACGGTGCGAAATGATGCAGGTATAGCCTGCGCGTTTAGCGGTTTCGATGGCGTTAAAGGTCTCAGTCAAGGTACCGATCTGGTTGACCTTGATCAAAATAGCGTTGGCAGTGTCATTTTTAATACCTTCTACCAGGCGGGCTTCATTAGTCACGAACAGATCATCGCCCACCAACTGCACTTTAGCGCCCAGTTTTTTGGTCAGGGCTTTCCAGCCTTTCCAGTCGTCTTCAGCCAGGCCGTCCTCGATGGAAATGATAGGATATTTTTCGCACAGAGCTACCAGATAATCAACCATTTGGTTAGAAGTTTTTACCAAGCCTTCACCTTCCATCTGGTACTTGCCATCTTTATAGAACTCGGTGGCAGCAACGTCCATAGCGATCATAATATCTTCGCCCGGTTTGTAGCCTGCTTTTTTAACTGCTTCTAAAATAACTTCGATAGCTTCTTCGTTGGATTTCAGGTTCGGTGCAAAACCGCCCTCGTCACCCAAGCCTGTGCCAAGTCCTTTAGCGTTCAACAATGCTTTCAGTCCGTGGTAGATCTCGGCGTTCATGCGCAGTGCTTCGCTGAAGCTTTTTGCGCCAACAGGCATGATCATAAATTCCTGAATATCGACGTTGTTATCAGCATGCTCGCCGCCATTTAGAATATTCATCATCGGCACTGGAAGCTCTTGTGCGCCTACGCCGCCCAGATATAGATACAGCGGCAAACCTACGGAGGTAGCGGCAGCTTTGGCAACAGCCATGGACACGCCTAAAATAGCGTTAGCGCCCAATTTGCCTTTGTTGGGAGTTCCATCCAAACGAATCAGCATTTCATCGATTTCGACCTGACGGGTCGCTTCCAAACCGATCAAAGCTTCGGCGATAATATCGTTGACATTATCGACTGCTTTAGTTACGCCTTTACCCAAATAACGTGCTTTATCGCCGTCACGCAGCTCTACTGCTTCATGGGCCCCGGTAGAAGCACCGGAAGGAACAGCGGCGCGTCCGACAGCGCCATCCTCCAGGCAAACCTCCACTTCGATAGTCGGGTTGCCGCGGGAATCAAGGATCTCTCTTGCATATACTTCAGTAATCATTGCCACTTTCACTTCACCTCATCATTTATTTTTATCTGTTAACAAACTTTTCCCAGTCATAGCCACGGGCCGCTCAATAGTAAGCAGCTCCAGCAGCGTCGGCGCGATATCGGCTAAAATGCCTTCGCGCAGTGTGTGCCTGGCTTCGCTGACGACCAAAAACGGCACCTGATTAGTAGTGTGCGCCGTGTATGGCTGTCCGTTCGTTTCGTCCAGCATTTTTTCCAGATTACCATGATCGGCCGTGATGCAGGCCGTGCCATGCAGTGCCAGCACCTTTGCGATAATGCGTCCAACACAGGTATCGATGGTCTCCATTGCTTTTACAGCAGCGCTCAGCATGCCCGTATGCCCCACCATATCCGGGTTGGCAAAGTTCAGTATCACCACGTCGTATATATCTGCATCCAGCAACTCCAGCAGTTTATCTGTCACAAGCCCGGCACTCATTTCCGGCTGCAAGTCGTAAGTCGCTACCTTGGGCGAGGGTATCAGCACCCTGTCTTCACCGCAGTTAGGTTCTTCCTCACCGCCGTTAAAGAAAAAGGTCACATGGGCATACTTTTCGGTCTCGGCGATCCGCAGCTGCCGCAAATCGTGGTCAGCCAGCACCTTGCCTAAAGTATCTGCCAAAGCTTCCGGCGCAAAGGCCACAGCCGCTTTAATGGTTTCGTCATATTGGGTCATGCAGACAAAATCTACAGGTCGAGCAGCTTGCGGCCGCTCAAAATATGTAAAGTCATCATCTACGAATGCTCTGGTCAACTGTCTGGCCCGGTCAGGACGGAAATTGAAAAAGATCATGCCGTCGTCGGCTTTGACGCAGGCTTCTGCTTCGGGAGCAGCCACAAACGGCACTACAAATTCATCTGTCACACCGGTCTCATAAGAAGCGCGCACGCCACTGGCAGCATCGCTAAATACAGCGCCTTCATGCTTGACCATCGCGTCGTAGGCCTTAGAGACCCGTTCCCAGCGTTTGTCACGATCCATAGCGTAGTAACGGCCCGACACTGTTGCTATCTTGCCGACGCCGATACGCTGCATTGCAGCTTCCAGCTCTTCCAGATAACCAACAGCCGTCTGCGGCCCTACGTCGCGGCCGTCTAAAAAGGCATGGACATAGACTTTGGTGAGCCCCTGCCGTTTGGCCATTTCCATCAATGCTACCAAATGGCGCAGGTGGCTGTGCACGCCTCCATCCGATACCAGCCCCAGCAAATGCAGCGCGCTGCCGTTTGCCTGAACAGTTTGCATGGTTTTACTTAAAACAGGATTTTCAAAAAAATCTCCGTCTTTGATAGCTTTCGTGATCCTGGTCAATTCCTGATAAACGACGCGCCCGGCGCCGATATTCAAGTGTCCGACCTCAGAATTTCCCATTTGCCCGTCAGGCAAGCCTACGGCTTCGCCCGAACAGGTCAGTTGCGTATGGGGGTAGTTAGCAAAAAGTGCGTCCAGATTAGGCGTTTTTGCCAGAGCTGCGGCATTATACTGACCTGCCGGAGCAATGCCCCATCCGTCTAAAATCATTAGCAAGAGCGGCTGCTTTGCCATTTGTGCCACCCCTTATATGCTGCGCGCGATAGCCGAGAACGCTTGCGCGTCCAAGCTAGCACCGCCAACAAGAACTCCGTCGATACCGCTGATGGCAAAGTCGGCCGCATTTTTAGCATTGACGCTGCCGCCGTATAAGATGCGCACTTTGCGGGCGATATCGTTCGAGAATATTTTTTCCAGCTTGCTTCTGATCAGCAGACAAACCTCCTGCGCGTCTTGAGCAGTAGCTGCTTGGCCGCTGCCAATGGCCCATAAAGGTTCATAAGCAACTACCAAAACCTCTGCCTCTTCCGGCGTAATGCCTTTCAAAGCGCTTTTCAGCTGCATACTGATCTTGCGGGAAGTTTTACCTTCCTCACGTTCTTTAGCGTTTTCACCGACGCACAGCATCGGTTTTAAACCGTTTCTGTAAGCCGCACGCATTTTTTTAGCAACGGCTACTTCATTGTCACCGAACAGTGTGCGGCGCTCTGAATGGCCAACCATTACATATTCTGCACAGATATCGGCGATCATTCTGCCGGAAACAGCGCCTGTATAAGCGCCTTCATCTTCCCAATGCAGATCTTGCGCGCCATAGCCAACATGCTTGCCGTCAATAGCATCGGCCACGCTCTCCAGCGCCGTAAACGGCGGGAACAGCAGCACTTCGTTCAAAGTGCCGTTAGTAGCACTGACGATATCCTCGGCCAGTTCAATGGCTTCGCCGACAGTTTTATGCATTTTCCAGTTACCGGCCACCAGCTTACGGCGAACATCGTCTAACGCCGCTAAACCCGGCAAAATCTTGCCTTCCAGATATTCCAGGGAAGCGCCGCCACCAGTAGAAATATGCGTGATTTTTTTAGCAAGGCCCAGCTTTTCGATAGCGGCAACAGAATCACCACCGCCAACGATGCTGACAGCACGGCTTTTAGCCACGGCCTGAGCGACAGCTTCGGTACCTTTACAGAAAGCGTCCATCTCGAACACGCCCATCGGTCCGTTCCAGACTACCATTTTGGCATCCTGCAAAGCTTCCTGATATAAAACGCTGGTGGCAGGGCCGATATCCAGCGCCATATAATTTTGGTCAAGCTTAGCTACTTTTTCCACCTTGTGTTTAGCGTCAGCTGCAAAGGTTTCTGCCATTACCAGATCTACCGGCAGCAGCAGTTTTACTTTGCGGGCTTTTGCTTTTGCCAGCAGTTCTTTCGCCAAAGCTATTTTATCCTCTTCAACCAGGGATTTACCCATTTTATGGCCCTGGGCTGCCAAAAAGGTGTTAGCCATACCGCCGCCTATCAGCAGTGCGTCGACTTTGGCCAACAGGTTTTCGATAACGCCGATCTTGTCAGAAACTTTAGCGCCGCCGATGATCGCGACAAAAGGATGCAGCGGGTTTTCAACAGCCTGACCGACAAAGCGGATCTCTTTTTCCAGCAGGAAGCCTGCGGCTGCCGGCAGGAAATGAGTTACCCCTTCAACTGAAGCATGGGCACGATGGGAAACGCCGAAGCCGTCATTAACATACACGTCTGCCAACGCAGCCAGCTTTTCGGCGAAATCCATATCGTTTTTTTCTTCTTCTTTATGGAAACGCAGGTTTTCTAACAGTAAAACCTTGCCCGTTTTCAGCTTCTGTACTGCTTTTTCTGCTTCTGCACCAATGCAGTCGCCGGCAAAAGCCACAGGCATATCCAGCAGCTTCGCCAGATGCTTAGCAACCGGAGCCAGACTGTATTTGATGTTGACCTGTCCCTTAGGACGCCCTAAATGCGCCATCAGGATCACTGCGGCTTTCTGCTCCAGCAGGTATCTGATCGTTTCCAGGGAAGCGCGCATTCTGGTATCGTCGGTAATCTTACCGTTTTCGTCCATCGGCACGTTATAGTCTACGCGTACCAGCACTTTTTGTCCGGCAACGTCTAAATCACGCAGGTTCTTTTTATCCATCTAAATGATCTACTCCTTTAAATTACAGCCCTTGTTTAGCAATATAAACTGCCAGGTCTACTACACGGTTAGAATAACCCCATTCATTGTCATACCAGCTGACGACTTTAGCCATTCTTTTGCCAACCATCATGGTAGAGAGGCCGTCAACTATAGAGCTCAGCGGGCAGCCGTTGTAATCTCTGGATACCAGCGGCAGTTCATTGTAGCCCATGATACCTTTCAATTCGCCTTCGGCAGCTTTTTTCAAAGCAGCGTTGATTTCTTCAGCAGTAGTGTCTTTTTCCAAAACGACGGTCAAATCGGTGATGGAAACGTTAGGAGTCGGTACGCGCATAGCGAAACCGTTCAATTTTCCTTTAACTTCCGGCAGTACCAGCGAAACTGCTTTTGCAGCACCGGTAGTAGTAGGAATAATGGACATTGCGGCAGCACGAGCGCGGCGCAAGTCACTGTGCGGCAGATCAAGGATCTTCTGGTCATTGGTGTAGGAATGGACCGTAGTCATCAAACCACTTTCAATACCGAAGTTTTCGAGCAGCACTTTGGTGAACGGTGCCAGGCAGTTAGTGGTGCAGGAAGCATTGGAAATGATATTATGCTCTGCTGCATTGTATTTTTTCTCGTTGACACCCATAACGATAGTGATATCCTCGCCTTTAGCAGGTGCGGAAATGATGACTTTTTTAGCGCCGGCAACCAAATGAGCTTTAGCTTTTTCACCTTCGGTGAAACGGCCGGTAGATTCAACTACGATTTCTACCCCTAATTCGCCCCAGGGCAATTTAGCCGGGTCGGTTTGAGCGATAACTTTTACTTTTTTACCGTCGACGACGATGCTGTCACCATCAACAGCAACTTCGTGCGGGAAAGTGCCATGTACAGAGTCGTATTTCAAAAGATGAGCCAGAGTTGCGGCGTCAGTTAAATCGTTGACGGCAACTACCTCTACCTCGGGATTAGTGAAAGCAACACGGAAAACCTCGCGGCCGATGCGTCCAAAACCATTGATACCAATTTTTGTCATGATAAAAATCCTCCTTTTATGCTTTTAGCAAATTATATGTTTGCACAAATGTGCCTTGTAACCTTAACTATTTTCCAACATCCTCACGATATCGTGGGCAGCCGCTTCGTCAGTTATTAAAATATCCTGACGTGACGCCCTGACTACCGATAAGATCGCAGCCGCTTTAGAACGTCCACCTGCTACACCAATGACTGTACCGATATTTGGCAGATCCTGAAGCATCAGACCGGCATTGTTGGTCATATAGACCTGTTTGCCGTCTAAAGAGCAATATTGGCCGAAAGCCTCGCCCACAGCACCGTCATTCAGCAGCTTTTGGATAAACTCCGGCGGCAGCCTGCGGTGCCTGCCCATAACCGACGCCTGGCCTACGCCATGCACCAGGATATCAGCCCGTTTTATTATATCGACAACGGCTTTGACGCCGATATCTTCTGCTAAAATACTATTTAAAATATCTTCGCTGACGCTGTCAGGAACATACAGTTGGCGATAGGAAGCGCCCAACCTTTGCGCCAGCACTGTGGCTATGGTATTAGCCTGCAGCTCTACATTATCGCCTAACCCGCCTCTGGCAGGAACTACTACTGTTTTCGGCTCACTGCCACTGACATTGGCAGCTAAGGCCGCCATCGTCGTACCACCGCTGACAGCAACTATATGCTCCTTGCCATCATTCAGCAGATTGCCCAGAATACGCGCTGCAGCACGTCCTATTTCGCGTTTGACGACCTCTTCCTGGTCAGAATCACCGGGAATGATAACTACACGCCCGATATCCAGCTTATCGCATAAGAACTGCTCCAAAGAATTCAGATCTTGCAGCTTGCGCACATAGTCGGCCAGTTCCTTTAAAATATCGGCACCTTCTTCAGTAACCGACATACCGGCAGAAGAAAACGTCAATAACCCGCCGTTTTTTAAAAAATCGACCTGTGCCCGTAGCACTCTTTCGCTCAAGCCCAGGCGGGCTGCCAAAGCTCTGCGTCCTATCGGATGCTCATGGCTTACCTGACGCAGCACCTGATAACGCTGCACTAAAAGGTTTGTAAGCTCGGGAACGATTTTCTTCTGTAAATTAATAATACTATCCATAGTGATCTCCCAGCATAGTTTGTCCCTCTTGGTCCATTTTTAGTCCCACTAGCTCTAAAAATAAATTTTCAGAAATCTTCGTTTAGTCTATTGTAGCACAAGGCATACAAGAAAAAAAGTGCTATCTTGTTAAAAACAGCAACAAATTATGATTTATTTAGTAAAGATTTTGTTAAAACAAAAAAGCCGAAGAAAACTCCTCGGCTCAAAACGATTTTACTTTAACGGTAGCTTACAGTTTCCGGGTACATATCATGCATAAATAAGCGTTTTTTCGCTGCCGCTTCCCATTCTGTTCCCGGTTTGCCATAATTGGCATACGGGTCAATGGCAAGGCCACCACGCGGAGTAAATTTACCCCACACTTCAATATACTTAGGCTCCATCAGCTTGACCAAATCTTTCATAATGATGTTCACGCAGTCTTCGTGAAAATCACCATGATTGCGGAAACTGAACAGATACAGTTTTAAAGACTTGCTTTCAACCAGCTTCTGGTCAGGAACATAAGAAATATAAATGGTAGCAAAATCGGGTTGTCCCGTCATCGGGCAAAGACTGGTGAATTCAGGACAATTAAATTTTACAAAATAATCATTGCCGGGATGCTTGTTTACAAAGGCTTCCAGCACTTCCGGCGCATAGTCCGTAGGATAGTTTGTTTTATTGCCCAGCAGGTTTACGCCTGCCAATTCGTTGTTATCTCTTCCTGAAGTCATAATTTCTCCTTATTTTTTTGCCGAAGCAAAATTAAATATCTCGCAGCGTTCTAATGCCGTTACCAAAACCATGCCAACGACACCGGAAATCAGCTGGCCAACTAAAACTGTTGAAGCCAGCAGCCAATAAGGCAAATCCAGCAGCAGCGCCAGCCATATGGGAACTCCTAAACCGGGAATCAGCGTAATAGCCAGCATAACAGCCCAATTACCCGTGTGATGACGTTTTGCATAAACTATGGTCAAACTGGTAACGATGCCAACCAACCCGCCTCCAAGCATATCTAACGGCCCTAAGCCACCCATTAAAGTATTCGCGATCACATTGACCAAGCCAAATGGGATCACTAAAAATGGGAAGATAGCACTGAGTCCATACAACGCGGTAGCGATACGTACTTGATACTGGCCGAAAGCGAAGCTTTGCGTGCAAAGCATTACCACCAGATACAGGGCCATGCACAAAGCCGAAATAGTCAATTTTTGTGTTTGTGAAAGATTTTTCATAATACCTTGCTCCTTTTCTTGCCTGTGACCAAGAACGGAACGACATAAAAAAGGGACGAAAATACAAATTTTCGTCCCATCCATGCTAATACAGTCCTGCTTAAAGCAGAACACCCGTAGTTTTAATTTGAGACAGGATGGTCACGAACTGTCTGTTATTTGATTACTTAGGCATTATAACAAAGTTTGCCATATTTGGCAAGCCATAGGCTGTATTTTAAACTATCGCTTTATCAGGTTTCACTAAAAACCACGCCAAGACACCCACCACTCCGGAAAGAGCCGTAGCAATCAACGCAGCATCCCAGCCATAGCTTGTAGCTATCCATGCTGTCAAAGTAGGCGCAATAACGCCGCCTATATTGCCCCAAAAGTTCATCCAGCCTGAAATAGAGCCGGCAAACTCGCCGCCTAAGTTAATAGCGCAAGCCCATGAAGCATTAAAAGTTAAACCCAATGACCCCAGGGATAGGGAAAGCCACATTACATTCTGCATCGGATCAGGGGTTTTCGTCGCAATATATAAGGCAATAGAACAAATTACTATACCGGCAGCACCACACAAGGTACGAATCCAATATTGAGACGCACCGTTAGCAATAGCCTTATCGCAAAAATAACCGCTGCTAAAAGTAACAATAATCAGTGTCAGCCACGGCATTGCCGCCCAAATACCCATTTTAGCCAGCGAAAAACCATGAACTTCCATCAAATACAGCGGCAGCCATGCTAAAAAGACAAACATTATGTAGTCGGTAATGAAATACTGCACACCAATAGCCCAAAACTGTGCGGAAGTAAATAATTTGCCCCAAGGAGCAGCTTTTTTTACTACTGGGGCATCAGTGCGACCTTCGTTGATGTACGCCAATTCTGCTTCATTGACATACGGGCTTTCTTCGGGAGTTTCCGGAACATATTTATGCCAGATCCAAGCCATCACTATACCAACAGCACCAAAAATCCAAAACACCATTTTCCAGCCTACAGTAGACATTAAGGCTACCGTTAAAGCGGGGCCTATTACCGGCCCTAAAAAAGAACCGTTTAAAAGAAAAGAACTGGCATTGCCTTTTTCTTTTTTATTGAACCATCTGAAAATAGCGATGGCAAACGCCGGATAAATAGGTCCTTCACCCATACCAAACAAAAACCGTACTCCAGCAAAAGAAAATTTACCTTTAGCGACGGCAGTAAGGGCGGTAAACACCGACCACCAGACTATAGCCAGACTGCCTGTGATACGGTGTCCAAACTTCTCGGCCATCATCCCACCCGGAACCTGCATCAAAGCATAACCGGCAAAAAAGAAAGATTGGATAAGACCCATATCTATTTTATCAAAGCCATATTCTTTCATAATAACCGGCGTAGCTACAGATAAATTTACTCTATCCATATAGGAGACAAAGCTAACAATAAAAATCAGCCAGGCTACCTTCCATCTAAAATTACTCATCTTCATCATCATTCTTCCCCTCGTTATTATCTTGTTCAAAAAACAAATACTTGTTAAGTTTACCCTTCTACAATTAAAAAGTCAATACAAAAGCTTTATATTCAGACTATTTCAAGTATAAATGTAAAGTAGACGACAATAAATTTATATTTTTGTTGTAGAATCAGCAACATTAAACCATGAATTGCCGCAGGTAAAACTTAATTCACAGGTTTCTAGCACATGCGTACGCTCCTGTCCGTCGCCTGTATTTGCTAATCAGTAAACCACCGGCAAGTCAGAGGATGTTATCTCGCTTACGCTCGTAACCGCTGTCATGCTTCATCGGCGCGTCCTGCGTCCTTCCGATTTCCCCTGCCATGTGTCCCAGGTTCCCTGCTCGGATAGGAAGTTAATAATAAAAAAGCAGACATACCATTTGGTATGTCTGCTTTCTAACCGGCAACTTTCT
>UQWM01000032.1 GCA_900544795.1 uncultured Phascolarctobacterium sp.
CATAGGGGCCGGGTACTGTTTTGCCCGGTCGTATTCCTCTTCGATCCGCTCTGCCGTTGAAAGCAAGCAGAGCGGATATTTTAATAATATTAAGGATGGTGGCGACAATGAAAAAACGCTTTGCGGTTTTATTTTGTGCTGTTTTGTTTGTAGCAAGCTTGGCTGGCACTGCTTTTGCTGAAGAAAAGCAGGAGGCGCCTGTTGACCCTAACGCAACTAATTTAACTGCCAGTTACCCTGTGCTGGATGAGGCTGTGCCTGTTATGCCGCTACGGCCCGAATCGCTTAAGGAGGCTAAGGCAGTGACTGCTTATATTGCGGCTGTTGATAGTTATTTAAAATCTGTGCAGACGTATATCGACGGCACTACCAATGATTTAAACAAGATCATTGACCAAAGGAACAAGGCTATTGCCAACGCGAATAAAGTTGTTGAAGAATACAATGCTTTTTTTGAAGCCAATAAGCAGAAATAAAGCAGTTCTTTGTGACGCCTGGGATAAATTTACCTTTTAATTCTTAATAGTACTTGTAATCCCAAAAGTATTATGGTAGAATTATTAACGTATTAGGAAGTGTTCGCAAGAACATATCTACTGATACTGTTAAAATTTAATAAGTAATAAACAGGTGCCTGGGGCCTAGCCCCAATAGGCTTAATAGGGAATCCGGTAGAAGCCGGAGCTGTCCCGCAACTGTAATGCTGAGCGCTGTGATACGAAACCATTGGGCGAGAGCCTGAGAAGGAATTGCAGGGCGATGAAGCAGAGCCAGGAGACCTGCCTGTTTTATAATCCTTATATGACTTGCGATGCACGGGTCGGATGCATGATCGCAGTGTCGTTATTACTAAATTTGGTGTGGTTAACCAAATGGTATTGACGATGCTTTGTTTTTCATCATGTATCCGAAAGTTTTGCTAGTCAATGGAGTAATGACGCAGACTGTTTACTTTCGGGTATGGTCTGCTTTTTTATTGGTTGGCAGAGTCGTTGCAAAGTATTTAAGAAAGGGATGGAGAAATGAAAAAAACTTTTTTGGAGAAGAGTGTTGTAGTAACTTTGTTGTTGGGCAGCAGTGTGTTCTTGGGGGGGACGTGCGTTTTTGCAGAAGAGCCGATCGAAAACTTTACTTTAGGTGAATTTGTGGTAACGGCCAGCCGTGTAGCAACTAATAAGGTGGATACACCTGCTAATATCAGTGTTATTACCAAAGAAGCGATCGCCGATAATAATTATAGCGATGCTGCGGAAGCTATCAGCAAGGTGCCGGGCGTAAATGTTCTGGGCAGCGGTGCTAAAGGTACCAGTATGGGTCAGGATAAAATTTTGATCAATGGCGATGAACGTGTTTTGGTACTTATCGATGGACGCCGGGTTAATTTGGGCAGCAGCGGTAATTACAGTGCTGATTGGCTGCCTCCGGTAAACGCTATCGAAAGGATCGAGGTGTTAAAGGGAGCAGGGTCTGCTTTATATGGCACAGATGCTGTTGGCGGCGTTATCAACGTTATTACGAAAAAGGGCAACGAACTTGACAGTCATGTAACACTGCGGGCAGCGACCGGGTCGTGGAACACCGAGCAATATGGTATTACCGCAGGTGGTGCAACTAAAGGCGGCTTAGGTGTATTTGTAAGTGCCAGCAAAGACCGCCGCGGTAATTACAGCTATAAGGGCATTGACGGCGATGTTAAAAAAATGCCCAACTCCGGTTTTAATACGGAAGGCTTTAATTTAAAGCTGGATCAGCAGGTAGGCAGGGATAACCGTGTTACCATGCAGTTTGAGCATTTGAATGCGGAAGGCGGCTCGCCGTTTAGGTATAATAGGTTAGGAGCAAGTGATAGACATAAAAGGTTAAATAATAATGTCAATCTAAGATATGATTGGAATGAAAGCGCTGATAACAGTGGCTATGTGCAGGTGTACAACAATTATCAGCATGCACAGTTTTCGAGTGATGTTGCTGCTAATCAGTCTGATTTTACTGATAGTACAGCAGGATTAGAGTTGCAGCAGAATTTTAAATTAAGTAAAAATAATGAATTAACTGCCGGGCTGGAATATTATAAGACAAAAGTAAGTAACGATGTGATGTTTGAAGGAGAAAAAGAAATCACAAATAAAGCTGCATTTGTTGAAGACAGGTGGCAGTTCGCTGAGACTTGGCAATTGAATACAGGTTTGCGTTTAGATCATCACAACGAATATGGTAGTGAAATAACGCCGCATGTAGCATTGAATAAGAAATTTAACGAAGATAGTAATGTTTATTTATCATGGGGTAAGGTATTTAATGCTCCTAACGTGCAGGATTTATATTGGAAACAGTATGATTCGGATTATAATAGTTGGACATTAGGTGATCCAAATTTAAAACCTGAAAAAGGTGAGGTTTGGACCCTTGGAACTAATATGAAAATAAGTGAAAAAACCAATTTGGCTGCTAGTGTATTTTATAGTGATATTAAAGATGCGATTGATTGGGAATATAATTCAAGTGATAATTCCTCAAAAGCAACCAATATAAATAAAGAAAAACGTAGAGGGATGGAGTTAAATATTAATCATAAATTTGATAAAAATTTGTCAGGACGCGTTTCTTATACATATTTAAAGGTTAAGCAAAATAAAGAAAATGGGGAAGGATTCGTTAGAGAAGAAAAAAATAAACCTAACATATACCGAGTTGGTTTAGATTATAAAAATAATGAATGGTTATTTAATGCTGACTTGACCGCTGTTACTGGTCAGAATAAAGCTGCTTATACTGACAAGTCGTATGTTATTTTAGATTTGGGCGCACAATGTAAAATCAACAAGAATGCTAAAATATTTATCAAAGGCTATAATCTGACAAACGCTCGCTATCAGGAATATGGTGGATATATATATGATTCTGTCGCATTTGTCTCAACACCCTATGCCGCTTATCCCATGCCGTCACGCAGCTTTATTGTGGGTATGGAGTATAACTTCTAATGAAGCAGCTATTTAATTACTGTTCGCTGCCCATGTATGAAGCCGATGTGCTTGATGCACGCCAAACCTTAAAAAGCTTTATCGGTGACTTGGAACTGGACGGCATTGAGCAAAGGGTGTACCAGCCGTTAGGACAGGTGCCCTACAAGGATCTGACCGTAGGCGTGCATTTGAACTACTGGACCGAATGGGTAAATTTTTACCGTAATGACAAGGAGCTGCTAAAACGCAGCTTTAGCGATACGCAGCAGTTAAAGGAATATTATGGCGGAGCGGCGAATGTAGAAGCATGGCTGGAAGTTATTAAAAGCAACTTGCTGGCGGCAATATCTACCCAGCCGGAATACCTTGTCTGGCATGTTTCCAATGCCGGTAATGCAGAGGTTTTTACATTTAACTTTAATTACAGCGACGCCGATGTGATGCAGGCTACGGCAGAGCTGTTTAACAGCGTTTGCGACGTTATACCTGACGATGTGACGGTGCTGTTTGAAAATTTGTGGTGGCCGGGGCTGCGGCTGGTAGATTCCAACCTGGTTGAACGCTTTTTTGCATCGCTGAACAAAACGAATGTGGGCATTATGCTGGATACGGGGCATTTGCTTAATACCAATAGGCAGCAGACCAGCGAAGTTGAGGGCATAGGCTATGTGTGCAGAACTGTTCAGGCTTTGGGCTCGTTGAAGCAGCTTATAAAAGGCGTGCATTTAAGCTGCTCGCTGTCGGGTAGCTATCAGCAAAGCTTTGCAAAAATAGTGCCGCCGCAGGTGGACTATGAAGTTTTGTTGACACATATCGGTAAGATCGACAGGCATCAGCCCTTTACCGTGCCGGAAGCAGTGGATATTTTGGAAGCAGTGCAGCCGCAGTATTTGGTGCACGAGCTGTTTTATGATAATTTAACGGACTTGGGTGGCAAACTGCGTCAGCAGCAAAAAGCCTGTGGTTTGAGGAGCAGATAGGATGAAAAAAGGCTTTCTTAGCATTGTGATCCTGTTGGTCTGCACAGTTTTGCTTTTGTGCAGTGGCTGCGGTATCAAGGCGGAAAACGATAAAAGCAAACCGGCTTACAGGGTAACTGATGCTACGGGAACGGTAGTAGAATTTACCGGGAAGCCGCAGAAAATAGTTTCGATGGGTACTGGCAGCGACGAGATATTGCTGGCGCTGGTAGCTCCGGACCGGATCGCCGCCCTTACTTATTTGGCTGACGACGCTGGTATTTCTGCGATCAGCGAGCAGGCTAAAGCTATTAAAGGCAGGGTGCAGCGTAATAATTTAGAATCTATTTTATCCTATGCGCCCGATCTGGTGATCGTTCCCGATTGGGGCGGAACCGACTTTGTGGGTCAGCTGCGTGCGGCTAATGTTAAGGTTTATGTGCATAAAACACCTAATACGCTGGAAGATATCAAAGCTAATATTGGCGAACTGGCTGGATTAGTGGGGGAGCAAGAACGTGGACAGGCCTTGCAGCAGCAAATGGACGACCGTTTAGCCGCTATTTGGGCTAAGGTAGGTAAGATAAAACCGGAGCAGCGGAAAAAAATCATTGCCTTATCCTTTATGGGGCCAATGGGGATCAAGGGGTCGTCGTTCGACGATATGTGCCGTTATGCCAACATCGTCAATGCTATCGAACACCTTGATGTGCCCAAGAACGCTACCTTTTCGGAAGAGCAGATGCTGATGTTGGACCCGGATATTATTTTAGTGCCCAGCTGGGATTACAGCGGTACTAAAAATACTGGTGAGTTTAAACGTCAGGTCATGACGAACGAAGCTTATCAGGGTATTAAGGCTATTCGCAGCCATCAGGTAGTGCAGGTGCACGATAAGTATCTTTACAGTACTTCGCAGTATGCGGTTAACGCTGTGGAAGAATTGGCCGAAGTCAGTTATCCAGAATTGTTTTAGTTTTTACCGCTTAACGAATAAGAAAAAATACCCCTGGCAGTGTGATTTTTTATACATTGTCGGGGGTATTTATATATTGACACTCAAGTCAAAGGATGTTAAAATGCAATGAGTTAGCGAAAGCTAACTCATTGCATTTTATTGTTAGTGTTTATATTTTGTCCAGCCCAAAAATATATTTTAAAGATAGAAATATTGCTGTCCAGGTGTTATCCATATTCAAGGGAGGCAGTTTATTAATGAGAAAAATTGCAATTTATGGCAAAGGCGGTATCGGTAAGTCAACAACGACATCTAACCTGTCGGCAGCTTTGGCACTGCAAGGGTACAAGGTCATGCAGGTTGGCTGCGACCCCAAGTCTGATTCGACTAAAAATTTGATGAATGGTATGAGGATACCAACGGTTTTGGAGCAGCTGAAGGAAAAAGGTGAGAAGCTGGAGCTAAAGGATATCGTTTTTGAAGGCTTCGGCGGGGTGCTGTGTGTGGAAGCTGGCGGGCCGACTCCTGGTATCGGCTGTGCGGGGCGTGGCATTATTTCGGCTTTTGAAAAGCTGGAAGAGTTGCAGGCCTTTGAAATCTATAAGCCTGACATCGTTATTTATGACGTACTGGGAGACGTTGTCTGCGGCGGCTTTGCGATGCCGATCAGGGGCGGTTATGCCAGAGAGGTCTTTATTGTTTCGTCAGGTGAAATGATGGCGTTGTATGCGGCGAATAATATCGCGCAGGCCATCAAAAACTTTGGCCGCAGGGGCTATGCCCGCTTAAAGGGTATCATTCTTAACGCTAAGAATATCGAGAACGAGAAAGAGCTTGTAGAAAAAGCAGCGGCTGAGATCGAAACAAGCATAGTTATGTATGTTCCTCGCTCCGGCGATATTCAGCTGGCCGAAAACCAGGGCGGCACTGTTTGCGAGTTCGTACAGGCTTCGCCGATGGTGGCAGTGTATAATGAGCTGGCTGAAAAAGTTTTAGCATTGAGTGAAGACAGTAAGGGGGATGACAAATGAGAAACAAAATTTTACTGTTGTTAGTGGTTATCATAGCGGGAGCACTGCTATATTTTTGTTTTGGCAAGGTTGGGCAGAAGGGTGAACAGGCTGCTGTTGCCGCAACTGACGTTACTTTAGCATACACGCCGACTATGCAGCAATATGGCTTTACCGAGCCTGTTATTTTAAAAGCGCCGCCCCAAAGGGTGGTATCGCTGGTGCATACTCCTGTTTTGGCTTTGCACGAAATGGGTATCAAACAAGTTGCGATTCCACAGGCGGCTATGCTGGAATGGCCGGCAGACCTGGCTAAGGATGCCAAACAACTAAACGTTTCTATGAACTCTAACTTTGATATAGAATCGGTTATCGCCTTAGAGCCTGATCTGGTCATTGTTGGTTATCAGTCTAAAGACACCTATGGCAAGATCCTTGACCGCGAAAAGATCCCGGTTTATTACGTCGATGCGGGCCATGTGGTTTCCTATAAATCGATCAAAGAACTTACCGATGTGCTGATAGCTGCTTTTGGCAAAAATAACGCCGGGGCAGAGGCTATCACGGCACGCTTCCAAAAATTAGAAGGCCGTCTGGCTGAAAAAAGCAGGGAAAATCAGGGCCAAAAAGTGATGGTGCTGCAATCGGCGCCGCCCCGCCATTATATTCAGGGCAGAGAAGGAACATTGGGCAGTATGCTGGATATGCTGGGCTACACAAACGTGTTTCACAGCGACAGTGGCAAAATGGTGCTGCTGGATCTGGAGCAGGCCCTGACCTACGAGCCGGATATGGTGTTTTGCGTAGGCGGTGCGCAAACAGGCAGTGAACATCAGCAGGTAATGGAAGCTGATTTTGCCAAAAATCCGGCTTATTGGAACAATATTCAGGCGATCAAAGAAAATAACGTAGTTTATTTGCCGATAAAATATGTGGCAACAGCAGGTATAAATATCATTGATAACCTCAATGAGCTGATCGATACTATTGATGCGAAGAAGCTGCAGAAAAAATGAGCAGAGGCAGAGAGATAAACATTTTACAGATCGGCATGGTCTGTACGGTACTAGTGGCCGTGCTGCTGGCTTTATCGTTTGTAGCTTTGGGAGTAGGCAGCGCCGGTTATTCACCGTCGCAGATCGTACAGGCACTGCTGCATGACGAAAGCGGGCCGGTGCGGGTGGTTGTATATAACCTGCGGCTACCGAGGCTGATTATGGCGATAGAGGTAGGGGCCTGCCTGGCAGTTGCCGGGGCGCTTTTGCAGGCTGTAATGCGCAATCCTCTGGCTGATCCTGGCATTATTGGTGTTTCGGCTGGTGCGGCCACGGCGGCGACGACGATTTTGCTGCTGTATCCGACACTGGTTTCTTCGGTGCCACTGTTTGCTTTTGGCGGTGCGGCACTTTCCTGTGTGCTGATCTACCTGCTGGCCTGGCGCGACGGTATCGATACGGTCAGGATCATTCTTTCGGGCGTGGCTATCAACACAGTTTTGGGCGCTTATAATTCCTTTTTGCAATTATTGAACTCCGATAACCTTTCCAGTGTGTTGTCGTTCATGAACGGCAGCCTTTCAGGCCGTTCCTGGGACCATGTTTACATCATCACCGCCTATGCGTCTATCGGCTTGGTGCTGGCGATTTGTTGTATAAAAAACGCCAATATTTTACATCTTGGTGACGAAATGGCTCGCAGTTTAGGCGTCGATGTTGCTTCTGTGCGCATTTTTCTATCGGCGGTAGCTGCATTTTTAGCGGCGGCAACAGTAGCGGAAGCGGGGATGATCGGCTTTGTCGGACTGGTTGTGCCCCATATCGCGCGAATGATGGTAGGGTCGGACTACAAGGCTTTGCTGCCGGTGAGTATGCTTTTGGGCGCGGTGATACTTTTGGCGGCTGATACTTTGGGCAGAACGCTGATACCTGGTATGGAGATCCCGGTCGGCATAGTGATGGCTGTTACCGGCGGACCATTTTTCCTGTATATGCTGAGAAAGAAGGGCAAAGTAAGTGGAAGTTAAGGGCGAAAAATTAGAAATCGGCTATGACGGGCGCATAGTAGTTAAGGAAATGGATATTACCGTCAAAAAAGGCGAGATCACAACGATCATCGGCCCTAATGGGTCGGGAAAATCGACCCTGCTGAAAGCTTTGACCCGTTTGCTGCGCTGTAATGTAGGGTGTGTGTACCTCAATCAGGAAGACCTGTATAAGATCGACAGTAAAACGCTGGCCAGATACATTGGCGTTTTGCCACAGCAGCACTGCGCGCCGCCTGATTTTAAGGTTAAAGACCTGGTTGGCTACGGGCGTGTGCCGTACCAGAAATGGTATGAGCACAATAACGAAGCTGATAAAAAAATCATCGAGTGGGCTTTGCGGGTCACCGGTACCTGGCCTCTGCGCGATAAATCTATCCAGGAATGTTCCGGCGGTGAGTCGCAGCGGGTCTGGATCGCTACGGTTTTAGCGCAGCAGCCGGAAATTTTGTTTTTAGACGAACCGACGACGTATCTTGATATCGCCCACCAGCAGGAGACGATGCGGCTGGTCAAAAAATTGAACAGCGAGTCCGGTATCGGAGTCGTAATGGTGCTGCATGATCTGAGCCATGCTTTAGAGATCAGCGACAGGATAATCGTTTTAAAAGACGGACGCAAATACAGTGAAGGCAGGCCGCAGGATATTATCACATCCAAGATGATGCATGACGTTTATAATGTTGATTGTGATGTAGTGATGGTGCCGGGCCGGAAAAAGCCCCTGATCATGTTTAAAGAGATCAGCTGAAAGAGAGAGGAGCTATTTTATGGCAATGGATGGAAAAGCGTTAGTTGAGAAATTAGCCAAACTAAGCCAGGTCACAAGCATTAAAGATATACCTCAGCTTACGCACGCACTGTTCCCGGGCACACACTGCCCTTTGATGGGAGCGGCGATGGCGGTAGGCGGCATCAAAGGCAGCCTGATCGTGGTAGTGGGAACTGACGAGTGCACCTATTATACAAAAAGTATGACCGTACATTCCGAAAAATTTGGAGGTATTGGCGGCCGCTGCGTTTCGGTAGTGCTGGACGACCATGATGTGACCTTCGGCAGCGCCGAAAAAGTGCAGGCGGCTTTTAAAGAAATTATTGAAGAATACAAACCTGAATGCGTTTTTTTAGTCACTACCTGTGTGATCGAGATCATCGGTGACGACTTCGACGCTATTTCTGAAAGTTTGAGCGATACCTATGGTATCCCTGTTTTGCCGGTGCATACCGAGCATTTTAAATGCGAGGACCATTTGCCCGGGGTGGAAAGGACTATCAGCATCTGCGCCGAAATCATGGAACCGCGTGAGTGTGATAACAGTGTTAACCTGCTGGGGCAGAGGATGGGTGACTTTGCTACGACAGAGCTATATGCACTGCTGCAAAAAAGTGGTGTCAAGATAGGGCTGCAGCTGCCGTGCGGCTGTACTGTTGAAGATATTAAGAACGGCGCGGCTGCCAAAGTAAATATCGTCGTTAACGATATCGCCCTGCCGCTGGCGCAAAAGATGCAGGCTAAATTTGGTATTCCGTATGTGTATTTCAATAAGTTCGTTATGCCGGAAAAAATTTATGAAGCCTATAAAAATCTTTTCGGTTATCTGGAACTGGACCTGCCCGAGGAGCTGAACGAGCTTTATCAGGCGGCGCAGAAAACAGTAGCGCAGGCTCGACCTGATCTGGAAAAGATAACGTATATCTATGGTAATACTCCTTATGCCACATTTGAATTAAACTGTTTCTTAAGCTCATTGGGGATGGTGCCGCAGGTTATCCAAACTAACAGGTATACAGAAAGTGATGAGCCTTACGTTAAAGAAATGCTGCAATATACCGACCCCTATGTATGCAAGGCGGCCAATATCGCGCCGCTGCAATATGTTTATGACGTATTATCACCGTACTTGTACCTGGGGCACGAGTTTGCCAACCGCCTGCGACAAAAAGGCATTGCCATTGTTCACAGCGACCGTGCCAGCGGGATGCTGGGCTTTGAGGTGGTGGGCTACCTGATGCAGCAGCTGGTGAAAGCTGTAGGCGAAGCCAAAGAATACAGAAGGGAGCTTGGCAGATGAGTTTATGCAGATATTTACCGGTTCCGTCGGACAGGATGGGGATAATCTGGAGTTTACTTAGTGTAAACAACAGCATTGTTCTTGAATATGGCCCGGCCGGGACTACCCATTTTAGTATGGGTTTTTATGGCGCCTTGGGTGTAGACTGGCAGCAGCGCCTGTTTACGACGCATATGAACGAAGACGACGTAGTTATGGGCGATGTGACCCGACTGGAAGAGGCTATTATCGAGTTGGACCAAAGCTATGAGCCCAAAGTTATTTTTGTTGTGGCCTCGTCTATTTCGGCCGTTATTGGCACAGATATCAAAGGTGTTTGCAATTATATGCAGCGAGAGGTTAAAGCTAAACTGGTAGCCTTTGAGCAGGGCGGTTTTAGAGGCGATTACAGCGTAGGGCTGACCGAAGTTTATAAACTGTTGGTCAATAATCTGCCGCAGCGTGAAGCTGTGGTCCAAGAGAAAACCTATAATATCATTGGCGCTTCCATGGGCAGTTACCGTACTGCTTCTGATGTATGGGAACTGCAAAACCTGATGCGTGAAGCCTTTGGCTATGAAATGCGCACCTGCCTGTGCCATGAAACCTCGGTTGAAGAGATCGGTACGATCGGTGGCGCAGAGCTTAATCTGGTCATGCGTCAGGAAGGACTGGCTGCTGCCCAAATACTGCAAAAAGATTTTGCAACACCGTTCATTTTCAGCGCTCCGTATGGTTATGCTGCTACCCTGGCCTGGCTGGAAGCTGTGGGCCAGCTGATAGGGCAGCCCCCTGACGGCAGGCTGCTGGTAAGGCTGCGGCTAAAAGCCCAGAGCACGGCTTCCTTAAGGATGTCAGCCATGATGATGGGCCGTAAAAAAATACCGCAGGCCGTAGTGGTGGGCGAGTACGACCTGCTTAGGGGAATGAGTGCCTTTTTGCAGTCCGTGGGCATTACTGTTAAACACAAGCTGTGCAGCCATTCGTTAAAAAGCATAGCGGAGCCGGAAGCAGATATTTTGCATCTACAGGTAGAGCGTGAAAAAATCGAACTGCTGGCGGGGTTAAAAAATACCCTTGTGTTAGCTGACGATGTTTCTAACAGGCTCTGCGATGCCAGTAACGTGGTGCTGCGAGTTAGCGCTCCCGTTATCAATGGCGCGCAGGTAGCGTCGCATTTGCCGCTTTTGGGAGAGAAAGGGGCCGATCACTTGCTGGAAACGCTCGAAGCCTATTATCAAACATTAGCCTGATTGTAAGTTGCTCGACCCTCAAGTATGCTTGGGGGTTTTGTTAAAACGCAGTGTTAGCCTAAGCTAACCAAAGCTTGTTTTTAAAATATCAGAGCCAGGCGTGCGATTTTAAAAGACTTAAACAAACAGGAAAAGTTTGGGCTGTGCTGTTGAGCCAAGTAATAAAAATAGAGGGGGAGTTATTTTGAAGCGCTTTTTAAAGTTTTTGTGTATGTGCCTTGTGATGAACATGGCAGACCCGGTGGCAGAAGCTGCCTTGCCGACGACGGCAGACCTGGTCATAGTGTCGTCTACTGATGATAAACCTGTCACCGCAGGGCAGATGACGAAAAATCTTGCCGGTTATGATGTAGTGTTTTTTGGTGAATTTCACGATCAGGATGTTTTGCACGCTTTAGAATATGATGTGCTCAAGCAGCTGTATGCCATTTATGGCGATAAGCTGGTACTTTCGCTGGAGATGTTTGAGGCGGATACCCAGCCGGTTTTAAACAAATATCTGGCTGGTGAGGTGTCAGAAGCAGACTTTTTAGCTGATTCCAGGCCCTGGCCCCGTTACCAGGCAGATTATAGGCCGATGGTAGAATTTGCCAAAATCCACAAGCTGCCGGTACTGGCCAGCAATGTACCGCGTTTTTTAGCAGCCAAAATGGCTAAAGCAGGGACTTTAGAAAATATTGAAGCAGAATACAGGCCCTACTTGCCGGCAAAAACCTCTGCGCCGGAAGGCAAGTATAAAGAAAAGTTTACTGCCTATATGAGCAAAGGACAAGGCAAGATGCAGTTGCCACCTCACATGGTCGATCAGGTTTTTGCGGCCCAGTGCCTTAAGGACGATAAGATGGCCGAAAGTATTTTCTATTATCTGCAAAATAACAAGGATAAAGTGGTTTATCATGTTAACGGCTGTTTCCATTCCGATGGGCATTTAGGTACGGTCGAGCGGCTGGAAGCTTTAGACCCGTCACTGAAAGTGGGGGTCATTACCTCTAAAGATATGCCAGCTGATAAAAATTACCGAAAGAACCATGACGATGCCAAAAAAGATGGTGAATATGTAGTTTACTTTCCCAGAGTGGAAAAGCAAGAAGAAAAATAGGAGGGTTTAGGTGTGATGATGAAAAGTAAAAAAGGTTTGAGCGAAAGCTTACTGATGACGCTGCTTATAGGAGGCAATGTCATCTGGGGGGGCACAGCGGTACATGCAGAAGAACCGCAGAAATTTGTTTTAGATGAATATGTGGTAACTGCTACCAAAACCGAACTCTTAAAAAAAGAAGTCCCGCAAAGTGTGGAAGTAATTACGAAAGAGGATATAGAAAACAGCGGTGCGACTAATGTAATCGACGCTTTGCGTACTGCTACCAATATCGAAATACCCGAGGCTGCGGGTGTTGGCCATACGCTGGGAATCAGAGGCAGCGGTAAAAATGACGTTTTGGTCTTACTTAATGGAAGACGCATCCCGGGTGAGGGGTATGGGCAGGTTTCTACCAATACTTACGTCTTGTCACGTCTTAATGTTAATAATATAGAAAGGATCGAGATACTGCGCGGCCCTGCTGGTGCTTTATATGGCTCCGAAGCTTCTGCCGGCGTTATCAACATCATTACTAAAAAACCTGAAGAGAGCTCCATGACTATCGGTGCGGCGACCAACAGCAGGGAGATGAGTAATTACTATCATTTTGACAGCGGCAAAGAGGGGAAAGTGAGTGCTGCTTTCGATGCCAATTTCACCAAAGCCCGTTACTTTAAATGGGACGACGCTAATATGAGCAAATATTACGGACCCAGGCAAAATTATAGTTTAGATATAGATTATGAAATGGATAAAAATAACAGTTTGAATTTATACCTGGATTATGAAAATACAGATCAGCAATTTAAAAAATTTACCAGTGCCAGCGGGCCTTTTGCTTATGACGGCATTTACAAGGTTGATCGAAAAAGCGCCAGCCTGACCTATAATGGTAAAAATACTAATAGTGATTATATGGTGAGCGCGACCTACGGAGAGCTGAAAAAAGATGTTACCAGTGCTATGGTCGCAAGCAGCGTGAGCCGTTCAGAGTTTAAATTTTGGAACGTTGAAGCACGTGACACTATTACCTTAAACGATACGAACCGGCTGACCTTTGGCGGTGAGTTCAGGCAGGACGGCCGTAAGGACAGCAGTATTGATGAAACCTCAAACCAATACTCGCTGTTTGTGCACGATGAATTGAAAATAGGCGACAAGCTGCTGCTTATACCAGCTATCAGATACGACCACCATGACAGTTTTGGCAGCGAGACTTCGCCCAATATCGGGGCTACCTATGCCTTTACTGACAGTTCTCGTATCAAAGCAAATTATGGCGAAGGCTACAGGGCGCCGTCTATTTCTGAATTGTATGGTACTTATTCCAACGCTGATTTGAAGCCCGAAAAATCGAAAGGCTACGAGCTTTCCTACGAGCAGGAATTTGACGATAAAACTGCCGCCAAGCTGACCTACTTCAAAAATAAAAAGACGGACGCTATAGCTATTGATTATAGCCTGGCGCCAGCCTATCAATATATGAATATTGATAAATCTTCTTCTGAAGGCGTCGAATTCGAAATCAAGCATGATTTAGGCAACGGCTTTACCATAATCGGCAATTATGATTATTTGGATGCCATGAACGATGAAACGAACACCCGCCTTAATTACAGTGCCCGTAATACCTATACGGCTAAAATGCTGTGGACTGAACCTGTAAAACAGGAATGGAACATTACGGCCTGGAACAAATGGTATTCTGACTACAGAGCCGATGGAGAAAATCACAGCGTCAACACCTTTAACTTCGTTGTCAATAAACGCTGGGGCGAAAAGTACCGTGCCTATGCCGGTATCGACAATCTTTTTGATAAAGAGATCACCAGTATGCGTTATTCAGGCCGCTTATGGCGCGTCGGCGCGGAAATGACCTTCTGATAATTACTGTTGTCACTATGGGCTGCTGCTGCAAGGTGGCAGCTTTTCTTTTGCTATCTGCTGTGTATTTGTGCTACAATAAAAGCTGTAGTGCCAATGTGGCTTAAGATAATTTAAACGAGGTGTTAGCATGGGACAGCCCAAAATCACAGAAATAGAAGCAGCGCTGGCAGACTGGGACTTTTTAAAAGAGCTGCCGCAGGAAATAGACGGTTTTAAATTAGAGCTCGGCAAGGGTATCGAAGGGCAGATATTGACGATGGCTTCCTATATAAATGAAGCAATGCATAGTCGTCTGGACCTGATCTATACCACAGAAACCTTTGATTATGTGCCTGTAAAAACCGTGGGTCTGCATACGTTCAGAGATATCCGCTATTTTTGCCGCGACAGGGAAAAGTTTGCTAAAATGATGAACGAAAAACTGCCCGAGCTTTTAGCCGATATCGACAGGGGTAAAACTCACCAAATGGGGACACTGGTAGAAGAAGCCGGTATCGTGGCGTGGGAATATGCGGCTAAGCTGCCGCAGCAGATCGGCGCTTTTGAGCTGTTTATTACTCCCTCTAATCCTGTTGATTACATTAACGGTTCCACGATCATGATCGATTACAGCGATTTTGAGCATGGCAACCAGTTGGTGTTCTTTTATAACAGCTTCCGCGACGAGTTTTTTGCAGAAACCAAACGCGATTTTTTGACTGGCATCACCCATGAATTTGACTGCCGCAAATTGACCGACCTGGAAAAACTGCTGGACGACAATTTGGAAACAGCATTGCAGAAACTTGCCAAAGCGTAACGAATGTAATAAATTTATTAGGTTCAACTCTTGACATCTTGATGTAAATGCCATATAATATGCCTACATGGTTTGAATGGCCTGGTGGTTCAGTTGGTTAGAATGCCGCCCTGTCACGGCGGAGGTCGTGGGTTCGAG
>UQWM01000033.1 GCA_900544795.1 uncultured Phascolarctobacterium sp.
GTAATCGATGGTTTTTCCTTTTTTTACTTTTGCGAACTTAATTGTACTCTATCCCGCCCTACCCTGTTGAAAAGCGTAACAGCAGCACTGGCAGCTGCGTCCATAACTAAAACACCCCCTGAAAGCGGTTGCTTTCAGGGGGTGTTTTGCTGCGTTGAGGAAAGGTTATAACACAATATCGTTAGGATACATTTCAGGTATAAAAAAGGTGCAAGTGCTAACTACATAAGCCGCTTGGTTTCTATTATAATCTTCAAGCTGCATATCTAATAATTTCAGCATTTCTTCCTGGCAATAATCACTGCAAAGGCTGTATTTGCCTTTAATAATAAAGTTTGCTTTCTTTGAATGGTGAGCAATGATATTATTCATCTGTGCTTTTGTCAAGTCGCTTACGTTCAATGAATTACCTTCAATGGCGGCTCGCTGTTTATAAGTATGACCGCAAATATCTGCTTCAGTAAACCGACAATTGTAAAAGTCTTGAGCAGCGCAGCAATTTTGAACTGCGTTTTGCGGCAAGTGGTAAAAGGCTTCTACCATTGGATAGTTTAGGTACAGACGGCCTGTTTCGATAGAGTCATTAAAAAACTTCATTAACTTCCTTATTTTTTCTTCGGTAAAACGATGATCTTGACGTTCAAAGTCAAATATCAATAAAATATCGCTGTATTTACCTTCAAGCAGCTTTTTTTGTTCAGGGTCATTGCGGCCAGCACATTCTCGTTCCCGAAGCGCCAGCAATAAGTCAAAACTTTCATCATTTTCAAACTCTTCGCCAAAGTACGATTCTAAAACAGAATATAAATCGTAAATATTGGCACCGTAGGATACTACTTGTTTGTTTACCACCAGATACAACTCGGACAATTTTTCGAGCAATCTTACTTCTTTACGCGCACCTTCAACTATAATAAGTGTTTTTTGTTCTTTTGCAGCAGGCTCACTATTCACCAAATTCACCGCTCACATAAAGTTTTTCTAAGTTGTGCCCTTCACGCAGTTCTCTTTGAGTTGCCTTACTAAACGAACAAAGTCTATTTTTAGTTAAAATAAAATAGCAATCGGGTCGCATAATCCTGTTAGTTAGCAGGTTTGTATTATGTGAAGTTAAAATAACTTGGGCGTCTACTTTTTCTATCAGCAATTTAACTATTTTTTCGGCCAGTTCATAATGGTAGAAGGCGTCAAATTCATCAATAATAATCAGCGACATATTTTTACATTGCTTATACCAGAAAAATAACAAAAGTAAAGCCACGGTACCACTGGATGCGGTTTTAAATGGCAATAGCTGTTTGTGCACAAAATAAAGGGCCTTGCCGCCGTCAGGATTTGTTTGGACAGTAAGCTTTTTATCAACACCATTTGTTTGAAAAAATTGCTGTAATTCTTCTACAAGATCATTTTCTATAATATAGTTTAACATATCATAATTACCACCAAAGCCACCGGGCGGAGTAAAACCGGTATAGTTACTGCCTCTATCGGTGCGGCCAAACCAAAGCATATTACTGACAAAAATAATTAGCTTCTTTATTACAGAGTTATTTTCAAGCTCGGTATTATTGGCGATATATCGCAATACTGACATTTCCTGCGTTTTAAATTCCCAATTTAATTTATCAAAATCAAAATTTTCAAATTTACTATGTATAAAAACTTGGCTTTTAAAATCATAATCGAAAACTATGTTATTATTAATGCACAATTTTTCTTCAACCAGAACATTCCAATTTGTTTTTTTATATTCATAAACTATGTCGTAATTATCTAATAAAAATTTATATTTAAATTCAGCAGGCTCTTGATTGTTATCTGCATTGAGATAGTAGTCATAAAAAGAAAGATTTTTTTCTTTATCTACTAAATGATTTATGATATCCATAACAGCAATACCAAAGTTAGTTTTTCCTGAGGCGTTTTTGCCATAGATCACAGCATTTTTGATAAGTTTATTTTTAATGCATTTTTCGCTGAATTTATAGTCTCGAACATCTGAAAAGTCTATTTCGACATTTTTAAATTGTTTGAAGTTTTTTACGGAAAAATATTTTAACATTTTATCACTTCCTTTCCCCCATTATATTCGTTATTATGAAAAAAAGAAATAGTTTCCGTAAAAAAATTACGGCATAGATGAATTTTCCATTTTGGACGTTTTGACTTGTTGGGATAGTATTATTTTGCCAGCGGCACGCTATTGCAGTATAATATTAGTTATAATTTAGAACGGAGTTGAATTTTATGCACGAGACGAAGGCTTTGAGCCCGGCTATAAAGAAGCGTGTGCTGGTGATGCAGCAAAACGAGCTGACTGAGTACCATATTTATACCAAGGTGGCCAGCTTTGTAAAGAACCCCGAGAACAAGGCGACTTTGCTGAAGATCGCCAATGAGGAGCATCGCCACTGCCAGATTTGGGAGACTTTTACTAAGGAGCAGGTGCAGCCTGTACAATGGAAAATTTGGTGGTATACCCTGCTTTCGGTGATATTTGGCTATACTTTTGCCTTGAAGCTGATGGAGGGCAACGAGGGCGATGCGGCCAATAATTATGAAGACATTGCGGCAGAGATACCACAGGCGCAGAAGATAGCTGAGGATGAGGACCGCCACGAGCAGCAGCTGCTGGCTATTTTGGATGAGGAGCGTTTGCAGTATGTGGGGTCGATGGTGCTGGGGCTTAACGATGCGCTGGTTGAGCTGACAGGCACTTTGGCCGGTTTGACGCTGGCGCTGCAAAACACGAAGCTGATTGCTTTATCGGGTTTAATAACCGGTATTTCGGCTACTTTGTCGATGGCTTCGTCGGAATTTTTGTCGGCCCGCAGCGAGGGACGCGAGGATGCGTTTAAGTCGTGCGTTTATACGGGCATCGCCTACTGCATTACGGTGGCGCTGTTGGTGCTGCCTTATCTTATTTTTGATGATGAGCATTATCTGCACGCTTTGGGCACGATGCTGGTGACGGTGGTGCTGATTATTTTAGTTTTTACTTATTATATTTCGGTAGCGAAAGACCTGGATTTTAAAAAGCGGTTTTGGGAAATGGCCCTGATAAGCTTAAGCGTTGCTGCTTTTTCCTTCGTTATTGGCCTGGTAGTGAAAGAGGCTTTGGGCATTGATATTTGATTTGCCTGCTGAGAGCCGCTGTTTTTGACGTCACTTTGCCCCCTTAGCGGTGCAAACGCAAAAAGGTACTCCTAAAGGAGTACCTTTTTTTATTACTTGTGCTGCCTGGTGCTGTTAAAAGCGGTATCTAAAGCCTACTTCGCCGCGCAGCACGTGGCTGTCGCCAAAGTTTTTGGCGCTGGTGCTGATGCCTACTTCTCCGTACAGCGAATACTGCGAGTTTTTGCCGTAGTTATAGGTGCCGCCAACAGACAGACCCAACCAGGTGGGGTCGTTTTTATTGGCATAGTTGTCACCTGCTACGATGACATTGGTGCCGTCGTGGAATTCGTGGTAGAGGTTGAGCAGGCCATAGGCTTTGACGTTGCGATAGTTGTCGTCACTTGGTTTTTTAAAGCTTTTTTCGTAGTTTACTGCAATGCCCAGCC
Source organism: uncultured Phascolarctobacterium sp. (assembly GCA_900544795.1). Lineage (GTDB taxonomy): Bacteria > Bacillota > Negativicutes > Acidaminococcales > Acidaminococcaceae > Phascolarctobacterium. Next base: position 3,564 of record UQWM01000033.1, read on the forward strand.
TGCCTTGCAAACTGTCGGCACTGCCGCTTTTTACATCTACTCCGGTAACGTCGCTGAAGTCGTCAAAGTTTGCATTGCTGTAGACCAGCTGCATTTGCGGTGTCCACGACCAGTTGGGTTTGTGCATGGCCAGCCTGCGTCCTGTTTCGACGCTAAGGCCATAGCCAAAGCCTTTGTTGCCGTCTATTTGCCGGCCGTAGGCCGAGGAGCTGGAAGAGATGTCGCTGTCGAACCAGACGGCTTGTGCCTGGGTATCGACGTAGAAGCCGTTAGCTTGATACCAGGTGAGGGTGCCGCCTACTGTGAAGGTACCAAATTTATCGTTGATGCTGCCCGGAGCAAGCCAGCCTGCGTTTACGACGTCGCCAGCTACTCTACCCGAGCCTTGCAGGAAGGCGTTTTGCAGAACGTGGACCTTGCCGCTGAAGTTTTGCGGGCCGCTGCCGTCGATCTGCATGGCGCCAGCTTCCAGCTGCACGTCGCCTCGGAAGCGGTTATTGTCATTGGCAGCCGTCAGCATACCAGCACCGGTCTTGATAAAGGTGCCATTGGCATTAGTTCCGCTCAGCTCGCCGCTAACAGTCACATCATGCCCGTTGGTATTGATGATGGAGGTTTCGCTCGCGACACTGGCCATATTGATATTTTTGGTGAGGGTGAGGTTGGCATCTGCGACCAGTCCACCGTTATGGATGCTGATGGCGCTGTTAGTTCCCAAGGCCGACTCTGTTTTGATGGCCAAAGCGCCGCCGGAGATAGTGGTAATGCCGCTGTAGGTATTGGCACCGGCCTGGGGCAGCAGGGCTACGGTGCCGCTGCCGTTTTTGATAACTGCGCCGTCGCCGACGATTTGCCCAATATAAGCATCGTTGTCATTTTGCTCAAAAACCAGGGTGCCACCGTCGGTCAGGTCGACGTTGCCGATATTGCCTGTAACCGGGTTGTTGACCGGCAGGCTTTCGGCTTTGGCCGTCAGCGAGGCATCTTTCTGCACAGTGACCTTGCCGTTAAAGCCGTCGTTATCGCCGCTTAGCAGCAGGCTGCCTTCACGAACGTCTACTTTATTGAAGCCTTGCAGAGGGCCGGTTATCTCCCAGATGCCTGTGCCGATTTTGGTTAGGCTGTTGAAGTTTTTAAGGGCACCGCTAAGTTTGTCGCCAACTATTGCTTTGTCGCCGTTGAGGGTGAGCGTATTGGTGCCGCCTCCGCCGTCGATGTTGCCGGTAACTTTGGAACCGGGCAGGAAGGTAAGGTTATCGTCGCCATTGGCGAAAAACAGGTTGCCGTCGACTGTGCCGTTATTGGTAAAGTCGATGCCGTTGCCGCCGGATGTGCCTATAACGTTGCCACCATCGGTGCGTTGGATAAGGCCGTTATTGATGACGCTGTTGCGGTTGTCGTTACCGGTGTCTTTCCAGTCCTGGAACCAGATGGCGGCGCTGCGCTCGGCAATGACTGCGCCATTGACGGTGATTTTGTTACCGCCGCCGTGCACGTTGATGGCTTCGCCCATATTTTCGGGGCCGTATTTCCTGACGGTGCCATCGACGACGATATCAGCGCCGGAGCGTACTTCGATAGTGTTGGCACCGGTTTTGAAGTTGCCAAGATTTTTGACGGCCTGATTGGTGACGGTGGCGTTTTTGTTGATATGGATAGTGGCATCATCACGAACGCTGATGGCGTTTTTATCGCTGACGCCGTATAGGGTCGGGTCGGTGCCGTTGCCTACCTCTACATTCCAGTTATCGCCAGCGGCGGTATTACCGGGACCAATAGTATTGGCATTAAGCTGCTCGCCGGTAACGGTTTTGTTTTCGGCTAAAGCCGTACCGTTGATGCCTGTAAGCAAAAGGCCTGTCATGAGGGTGAGCAAAACCTTGTGCGGTAAATTTTGTTTAGATTTAAAATTGCGTTGTTTTTTCATCATTATCCATCTCCAGATCTAGAATGCTGCTGAGTGCAACCTCTAACATTGTACATATTCTAGACCTGAAACAGCCCTAAAGCAAACGATAAAAGTTTAATTAAGACTATCTTAATTAAACAATAATATTTTTCTATTAACTTTATTTCCGCCCCTGAAAACTTAAGGCATTGGTTAATGTTTTATAGCAATCACTAATTTTATTTGCAGGTAGCAAACAGCTGCCTTGCCTGTGCTGGCCGCAGGCAGGCTGCACGGGCTGCACGGGCTGCGACACGCAAAAACGGTACTCCATAAGGAGTACCGTTTTACCTATTAAGACTTTGCTTTTATAAGCTGCTAAGGTATTACTACTACTTGCAAGCCAGCTTTTACACCAGCCCGATCCATTTCCAGTAGGTTGCGCCCAGGATCATTATCAGCGCAAAAGCGATGATGGTGAGCGGGATACCGGAACGGACGAAGTCGTGGACTTCAAAGGTGTCGGTGCCGTATGCGATCATATTCTGCGGCGCGTTGACCGGCAGAATGAAACCGAAGCTGACGACGTATTGCAGGATCATGGTCATACCGACGATGTTGACACCGGGGGTTTTAAGATGCTGCAAGACGGAGATGATGATAGGTATCATGGCTGCCGCAAGACCTGTGGCACTGGCAAAACCCATGTGGATAATGATGAGGAACAGGGACATGATGGCCAGTACTACGAGGGTGGTAGAGTTTTCGAGGCCGAAGCCTACTACTATCTCGTTTGCCATCCAGGTGGCCGCTTTAGTGGAGAGCAGCGCTGTGCCCAGCGAGATACCGACGCCGAACAGGAGCACTGTGCCCCAGTTGATTTTGTGGACAACGTCGTTCCAGGTCATAACGCCTATCTTCGGCAGCATCAGCAGGGTAACTGCTACCATAGTGGTAGTTGAGGTATCGATGGGATGCAATTTCTTTTCGGTGGTCCAGAAGATCAGCAGGAAGATGGAAATTACCAGCAGTTTGATCTCATCGACGCTGACTTTGCCCATTTCTTTAAGCAAACGGGCTACAGTTTCTTTACCGCCTTTGATCTCGTCGATCTCGGGGGGCATCAGGTACATCATCAGTTTATACAGGCAGATGGACATGATAAGTGAAAACGGGGCTGCTGCCAGGAACCAGTCCAGCCAGGAGATATCGACGCCAAGCTGGCTGCTGATAAAGTTGACGGCGACCATATTCTGCGCGGCCGCTGTTTTGATACCGACGTTCCAAACGCTGTCGACCTGGGCGACGGTGATCATAAGCATACCGGCAAATTTACTTTTCAGCGGTACGTCGAAGGCTTTGATCATACCCATGACGATTGGTACCAAACAGGCTACACGGGCCGTGGTACTGGGTACAAAGAAGCTGAGGATAAAGCCGCAGAGGATGACGCCGATAACGACGCGGTTGGCTTTAGCGCCCAGGTGCGAAAGTATGACGAGCGCGATACGTTTGTCGAGGCCGGTTTTGGTCATGGCTACGGCCAGGAACATGGCAGCCGCTACCAGACAGAAGGCCGTGGACGAAAAACCTTTAAGTCCCACGCCTAAACCTGCCGCCGTACCTAACATTTTACCTGTTTCCGGGTTGGGGGCAAAACCGATCAAGAGCGCCATCAAGGTCATAATAACACCGGCGCTGACCGGATAAGAAATTGCCGTTGTTGCCCAGACGATGACCGAAAATACCATGATGCCGATCATCCTTTGGCCTGCTACGGAAAGTCCTTCGGGGTTTGGCAGCATGACGATCACTGCCAGTACGATAAGGGCTAAATAAAAACCGTACTTTTTGAGGAACCCTACTTCTTCAGTGGTTGTTTTTTTGTCCGCTTCCATAATTTCACGTCCTTTGCTTTTGAAGGTTGTTTATAAAAAATGCCGTCAACCGCTCACGGTTGCGCATCAAAGCGGGTTACAGGCTGCAAGGTGCAGCTCTTAGGGCAGTAATAAAATTTTTACTTAAACAAAAAACTCCGATATGCGCCTTCATTGGCATATCGGAGTTCGTCTTTGTTCTCTCTACCCTGATTATACAAGCTTGCGAGAGTTTTTTCAACCATTTTTGTGTTGCATTGTTTACAGTTTATAGAACTTGTACAAGCTTTTTATACTTTCTAAACAATGTTTTAATTTTTTAAAGTATTATTAATGATCTTCCGGCTTGCCAGGGCTGTTTTAAGCCGTTGCCGGGCTGTTTTTTACAGCAGTTTTTCTGCCCAGTCAGCTTCTTTAAAGCCTACTAATACAACGCTGCCTTCAACCAGCAGCGGACGCTTTACCAGCATCCCGTCGGTAGCCAGCAGGGCAAGTTGTTCGTCCTCTGTCATAGCGGGCAGCTTATCTTTCAGCCCCAGTACTTTATATTGCAGGCCACTGGTGTTAAAGAATTTTTTTAAGGGCAGGCCACTGGCCTGCTGCCAGCTGCGCAGTTCGCCTGCGCTGGGATTTGCGGTTTTGATATCGCGTTTAGTATAGTCAAGCTTGTTGGCCTGCAAAAATTTTTCGGCCTTCTGGCAGGTGCCACATTTGGGATAACAGATGAACAGCATGGTATCACTCCTTTGCTTTTGCTGTTATTATAGCACGTTTTAGAAGTTTTTTGACAAAGCGCCATAAAAGCAATGTACTGCGGCGATATTTCCATTGCAATAGCTTAATGTTTATGTTTCTTGATAATAATGCTAATAAATTAAATTTTCTAACATTATATTACTTTGCAGGAATATTCACTACTTATAGCGAATCTATAGCTTTGCAATTAATTTGTTATATATATGAAGGGAGATGAGCATTAAGTGGAACTTGACTTTATCCGCAACTTAAATTTTAAGACATAGAAGAAGGAGGCAACCCTATTGATTCAATTCATCAACGTAAGTAAAGCTTACAAACAGCATAATGTTTTAGAGGACATCAATTTTTCGATCAAAGACGGCGAGCTGGTAGTGCTGATAGGCCCATCGGGCTGCGGCAAAACGACTTTGCTTAAAATGATCAATCGCCTGATCGACCCCACCGGGGGACAGATCCTGATCAACGGTACCGATATTATTGCCCAGGACCCGATCGAACTGCGCAGGAATATGGGTTACGTTATTCAGCAAACGGGGCTGTTCGTGCATATGACTGTGCGCGAAAACATCGAGATCATCCCCCATTTGGCCAAGCTGCCGCCGGAGGAGATCATCGAGCGCACTGTGAAGCTGATGGAAATGGTGGGCCTGCCGCAGGATTTTTTGGACAGGTATCCCAATCACCTTTCGGGCGGCCAACAGCAGCGTATAGGGGTGGCGCGGGCATTTGCCATGGACCCCGGCATTATTCTGATGGACGAGCCGTTTTCGGCGTTAGACCCCATCACCCGCAGCCAGTTGCAGGACGAGCTTGTTAATTTACAGGCCAAGCTGCACAAGACTATTGTCTTTGTTACCCACGATATGGACGAGGCGGTCAAGATTGCCGACCGTATCTGCATTTTACATTCCGGCAATATCCTGCAATACGATACACCGGAAAACATTTTAAAGAACCCGGCTGACGGTTTTGTCAGCGAATTTGTTGGTTCTAAGCGCATTTGGAGCAGTCCCGAACTGATCAGGGCCAAGGATATTATGATCCGCACGCCCAAGATCACCTACCCCGATGTGCCGATGCTGAAATGTATCGAGAAGATGCGTATTGAAAATGTTGACAGCCTGTTGGTTGTTGATGAAGGTGAACATTTACTGGGGATCATCCGCGCCCGTTCTATCCACGCGGCGCCTGATAAAAGCGAGCCTGTCTACACGGTTATGAAGCCGGCGAAGGCTACGGCCGCTCCCAATGATAATATCGTTGCTTTGCTGACGAAGGTCAACAGCAATCATATTTCCAATGTTCCCGTAGTAGATGAAAATAAGCGGCTGCTGGGCCTGATTACTAATTCCAGCCTCGTGACGACGATGAGTCAGCAGTTTATTGACTTTGAGGAGGACGAAGCATGAGCGGATTATTAACTTATGTTCAGGATCAGCAGCAATATATAGGGCTTTTACTGCTCAGTCACATTCAGCTGACGTTGCTTTCGGTGGCGATAGCTGTTTGTATCGGCGTGCCGCTGGGTATTTATATTTCCGAGCGCGAGCGCCTTTTAAAGCCTGTCATGGGCTTTGCCAATCTGGCGCAGGCTATCCCCAGTCTGGCGCTGTTAGGCTTTCTTGTTCCGTATATGGGCATCGGCGCGGTAACTGCCGTGGCAATGGTGGTTTTGTACTCGCTGCTGCCTATTTTAAAAAACACCTGTACCGGTTTGCGCAATATCAGCGCCGATACGCTGGAGGCGGCTAAGGGCATTGGTATGACCGATATGCAGATCCTCTTTAAGGTACGGCTGCCGCTGGCGCTGCCTGTTATCATGGCGGGCGTGCGTATTTCCAGCGTTACGGCCGTAGGGTTGATGACGATCGCAGCCTATATTGGCGCAGGCGGACTGGGTACGCTGGTCATCAGCGGCATCCAGACTGATAATGCTAATATGATTTTGGCCGGCGCTATACCCGCCTGCTGTTTGGCGCTTTTAATGGACTTTTTGATGAGTAAGGTAGAAAACGCCGTCACACCTGTGTCGCTGCGACCTGCTGCCAACAAAATGTCGAAGGAGAGCCTGGAGCGTACTAAGCAGCACCGCAAACGCATCCTGGCGATCGCCGGTATGATCGTTATTATCAGCAGCGGCTATCTTTTGAGCCACGAGTTTTTGAATAAGCACGATCTGCGCATCGGGTCTAAGGATGCGACGGAAAGCGTTATTATCGGCAATATGCTGTCTGACCTTATCGAAGCAAAAACCGACCTGAAGGTTGAACGTAAGCTGGCCCTGGGCGGCACGATGATCGCTTTTGAGGCTTTGCGCTCGGGCGAGATCGACTTGTACCCTGAATATACGGGCACAGGCTACAGTACGATTTTGAAGAACAAGCTGCGCCCAGGCTTTACACCGGAGGAGATGTATGTGCTGGTAAAGGGCCAGATGCGTGACACGCACCAGATCGACCTGCTGGAGAGCTTTGGCTTTAACAACACTTATGTGCTGGCGGTGACGCAGGATACTGCCGCAAAATACCATTTAAAAACCATGAGCGACCTGACAAGGGTCAGCCATAATCTGCGTTTTGGCTGTTCGCCTGAATTTGCAGCTCGTGATGATGGTTTACCGGGTATCGAAAAAACCTACGGTATGACTTTTAAATCGGTCAATAATTTTTCGGGTACGCTGATGTATACGGCGATCACTTCGGCTAATGTAGACGTTATTACGGCCTTTTCGACGGACGGGCTGCTGCAAAAATATGATTTAGTGCTGCTGGAAGATGATAAGAACTTCTTCCCGCCTTATTATATGCTGCCCTTCGTCAATGGTAATACGAACGCCAAGTATCCCCAGATCGCGCAGGCGCTGGCCGTTTTAAACAGCGCTATCGACGATGCGACGATGCAAAAGCTGAATTACGAGGTTGTTGAAAAAGGACGCGACCGGGCTGAGGTTGCCCGCACCTTCCTTGTGGAGCGCGGTTTAGTAAGGCCGGAGGATTTTAAAAAATAAAATATTTTTAGCGGCGTTTTCCCTTTGCGGGAGCGCCGCTAAGCTTTTATCAGCCCGCCTATTCAGTTTAGCTCATTGACAAGCTTTGCCTTTATCTATAAAATGAAAGTATCTATTATCAATACTAAGGAGCTTTACTGTGAGTGAAAATAGCAAAAAATATATACTTATCACTGCTGCCCTGATCGTTATTGGCGTGGCCTTGTACTTTTTTTACTGGATGCGCACGCCTCAATATACCTTTACCCAGATCAATCAGGCCGTGCAGCAGCACGATTTGAGCAAATTCGAGAAGCATGTGGATTTGGATTCGCTGTACGCCCATGCCTACGATGACGTTGTTTATTATGCCTTTGGCGATCCCAAGCAGGCGAACCCCTTTTTACTTGGTATCGTGCAAAGCCTTAAAAGCGTTGTTGTACCCATTATGACCGCGCAGACCCAACATTATGTGGAAACCGGATCGGTTGATGGTAATGCGCCGGCCAGCGGTACAGACAGCGGCGCAACACCGGCACCGGCACCCAAAAGTGAAGGTCAGCAACTGGCCGAGCAGCTTAGGGACAAAACTGGGTTCGGCAATATGCGTTACGAAGGCGTCGAAAGCACCGAGCAGGTGGGCAAAACTGCCGACGTTGCTGTGAAACTGTATGATAAGCAGCTTGACCACCGTTTTATTTTGAAGGTTAAAATGTTCGAATTGGACGACGGCAGCTGGCGCCTGACCGAGATAACCAACCTGAAAGAACTGCTCAAGGAACGCGAGGAAGCCACGGCGGCCAGGCTGAAAGAGCTTAACAGCAAAGTACAGACCGAGCTGGACGCGTCCGTGCAGGCCAAACCCGGCACTATTGCCGTTGATTCCAGCGGCGGCTGGTTCCCCAGCTATACTTTACAGTCTACTTTCAGCGTTCAGAATGTTTCCGGTAAAACCATCAGCGGCCTGCAGGGCTTTGTAGAAATTTTTGACAACGAAGGGATGCTGCTGCAACGCAGCCCCTTTAAAGAATACCTAAGCTTAGCGCCACAAGCTGGCGTTACACTGAGCAAAACCTTTAGCCTGAACCAGTTTAAACCCGAAACGGTGCGGCTGCTGCGCAGCGATACCGCGGCTCTGAAATGGCAGGTAGTCATCAGCAACGTTACCTTCAGTGACGGCGGTTCTTTGCAGCTGCTGACCCAATTACCCAAAATTTAATAGTTGCTGAAGCACATAAAAAAAACAGACACGCTAAAGCTTCAAAGCAAGTCGATGAGTTGGAAGCGATCAAGCGAGAGCGCCTTGGCAAGGGCAAAATCATCGAAGGCTTCATCAAAGACATTGAGAGCCGACCGCTTGCCATAGCTGAGTTTGACGAAAAACTGTGGCTTGCTGTAATCGACCAAGTGACGGTCAACCAAGATGGCGCAATGGCATTCAGATTCAAAAACGGCTCGGAAGTCACAGCTTAACATTCAACTATTTACGGCTCGCCAATCGGCGGGCTGCTTTTTTGCCGTAACAGTATCTTTTAACGATTACAAGACAAATCGTTAAAAGATGCACACCCCCAAAGGTCTAATCGTTAAAAATAAATATTTAGCAGCCACAAGTTCGTGTCAAGTATCCTCCGAAAACGGCTAATCTAAAACACCAATTATTGCTACAAGGCAAAAACACAAAGCCCGAAAGCGGCTTAAATCAAGCATTTTCGGGCAAACAAAAAACCACCTGCTGACAAAATTCCTTTTATCAATAGATGGTATTTGATTTGGTGGAGATGAGGGGAGTCGAACCCCTGTCCGAAAATATTGC
>UQWM01000034.1 GCA_900544795.1 uncultured Phascolarctobacterium sp.
GCAGGAGCACTATCTGATCGCCAACGAATTGCAGCGTAATGGCATCAAATTTACTTCTTTGGCACTGAATGCTTTGGAAGAAGCACAAGCCTTGCAGGATGATCTGCAGGTACACGCGGCGATCGCTGAGACCTTCGATTATAGACTGAGCTTTTTGCAGGCCGACCTGGCTTTGCAGAACTTGGGTGCAGTCGCTAAAGAATTAAAAGGAAAAGTGCATTTTAAATTGAGTAGCGTATTATGGCTTGCTGCCTGGGAAACCTTGATTGAAGCTGAGCCGGAATTAGCACAGGAACTGCGCACTTACGCGGGCTTGCCTGGAGCCACCCCGGCAGATCTTGTGCCACAGTCTGAAATCGGCAAAGCTTATGCTTTGAGTTACCAGACCTTACTGGCGCCGGAGGCAGGAAATTTTGCTCCGCAGGTCAAAGCGGCGCTGGCTACTAATCAGGCTGCATATAGTGAACGAATTTCTGTTTTGGTGGGTAGTTATTTAAGAACACTGTAAACATTGAAACAAATAACACTTTTTTCGAAAAAAGTGTTGACAAGCGCCGCTAAAAATGGCATAATATGGCTAATCTTAATATTGTGTTTTAAAAGTGATGATTGGGACGAAAGACAGGATGCAAGGTCACAGAGAGCCGATGGTTGGTGGAAATCGGTACGGAGCGCTTGTTGAGTAAATCACCCATGAACTCGTCAGCGAAAGCAAATGTAAGTAGCATGATGCGTACCAGATGCGTTAATTCTGAGCCGGTTGATGGACTGGTGCGAAGTTATAAATTAGGGTGGTACCGCGTATTTTATACGCCCCTGCAAAAGCAGGGGCGTTTTTTATTTGTTCCTAACGCACTGCTTTCCATCAAAATCATACGAGGGAGGAAATCAAGATGTCGGGAAAATTATTTTTAAAAGCTAAAAACGAGGAAACTTTACTGCCGAGAGTATTGCGTGTTTTGTCCAAGCAAGGCGTAGACGTGCAGGAGCTGAATATGAAAGTGCAGCCTGACGGACTGGAATTGGAAATCGTTTTGAGTACGGAAAGCGACGTAGCGCAAATGGCCAAGCTTTTGGCCAAGCAGGTAGCAGTAGTTTCCGTTAATACCCTGATGCTGCAGGAACAAGCTGCGGTCTAAGGTGCAGATCTTGGGAGGAAAGCAAAGAATGAAGTTATCAGGTGCACAAGCTATTATTAAAGTTTTACTGGAACAGGGTGTTGATACTGTTTTCGGCTATCCGGGTGGACAGGTGATCCCCCTTTATAACGCCTTATATGACGCGCCGCTGCGCAATGTACTGACTGCGCACGAGCAAGGTGCTGTCCATGCGGCCGACGGTTATGCGCGGGCCAGCGGTAAGACAGGCGTCTGTATCGCCACTTCCGGTCCCGGCGCGACGAATATCGTTACGGGACTGGCTACGGCTTATTTGGACTCGGTGCCGTTGGTTGCGGTCACAGGTCAGGTCTCTGTGGCTAATTTAGGCCGTGATTCTTTTCAGGAAATAGACATCGTCGGCGTTACGCTGCCGATTACTAAATATAATATTCTGGTGCGGAAGGCGGAAGACTTGCTGCCGGCACTGCGTCAGGCTTTTTATTTAGCACGTGAAGGACGCCCCGGACCGGTGCTGGTAGATGTGCCCAGTGACCTGCAGGTGGGTGAGGTGGAATGGACGGAACCGGAACCGCTGCCTTCTGTAACGATGGAAACGGCACGTGAAGAAGTACTGGAAGCCGCATCCGTAACGATTGCCAACGCCAAGCAGCCGGTCTTTTTAGTAGGCGGCGGTGCCATCCACAGCGGCGCTGCTAAAGAAGTGCGCGATTTTGCTAAAAAAACAGGTATCCCAGTAGTCAATACGCTGATGGGTATCGGCGTGTTCCCCGGCAGTGACGAGCAGTGCCTGGGTTTGACGGGGATGCATGGACATATAGCGGCCAACAGGGCTGTAGCCAATGCCGATGTCCTGATCGTGGCCGGCAGCCGTTTCAGTGAGCGTGTGACAGGTGACAGGGCCCGTTATGTGGGTAAAAAGACGATCATCCAGCTGGATATCGATCCGTCGGAAGTAGATAAAAACGTGATGACGGCGCTGCCGCTGGTAGGCGATATGAAAGAAAACCTTACTAAGCTGAGCGAGCGTGTCAAAAAGCTGGACATCGAGCATTGGTGGCATACGATCAACGCCTGGGACGCCACCGAAAACCGTGCTGCACAGGCCGGTGATCAATTGACCGCCCCCTGGCTGATGAAAGAATTGACCCGTAGCTTTAAAGGTGAGGATACAGTTTTTGTAACAGATGTAGGACAGAACCAAATGTGGGCGGCGCTGCACCTGGAAGTAGATGAACCCCGACATCATCTGACCAGTGGTGGCTGCGGTACTATGGGCTTTGGCCTGCCGGCAGCCCTGGGGGCTAAAATGGCTCGGCCCGAAGCGCAGGTAGTGCAGATCTGCGGCGACGGTGGCTTTAAAATGACCGGGATGGAGCTTTATACTGCGATGCGTGAAAGCGGGCCATTTATCACCGTAGTCATCAATAACAGCTGCCTGGGCATGGTACGTCAATGGCAGCAGGTATTTTACGATCAGCGCTATTCGTCAACTATCCTGACGCCGTTTGATTTTGTGGGCTTTGCCCGCTCCTGCGGCGCTGATGGCGCGACGGTAACGACCTGCAAGGAATTTGCTGCGGCACTGGCCAAGGCCCGTAAGCAGGGCGGCAACTTCCTGATCGAGGCTGTTGTCAAGCAAAGCGATTTGGTTGAACCGATGGTCGCCCCTGGTGCGGTACTAGATGATTTTGTAAAAACGGACGCTTGAAAATAAGAGGCCGGATGAGGGAAAGTAAGTAAAAGCTGCAGCGTTAAAAAGACAGCTGTAAATAAGGGAAAAGTCGTAGAAAAAGCCGCAGCAGGAATAAACCGTCACGCAGCAGCGTGACGGTTTATTTTATAAAACAGGCCTTGCAATTTGCCGACACTAATGGTATAATACATAAGCTTGTATATAGTAATATATACTTCCCCTGTTCCCAAAAGGGAGCCAAAGTCCAAAGGAGGAGGTGATTTCGTGAATAAATACGAAGTCATGTACATCGTAAAACCCGTTGAAGAGGAAGCTTATGAAGCAGTTGTTGCTAAATTTGACAACCTGATCAACAATAACGGTGGTAATGTAGAAAAAACTGATCGTTGGGGCAAGAAACGTCTTGCTTATGAAATCAACGATATTGCAGATGGTTTCTATGTTCTTGTAACTTTCAACGCAGAACCCAAAACAATCAAAGAACTTGACCGCGTTATGAAAATTACCGATGAAATTTTGCGCCACATGATTATTAGAAAAGGTGAGTAACCAGGAGGGTAACTAGTATGAATAAAGTTATTTTAATGGGCCGCTTAACTCGTGATCCTGAAGTACGTTATACTCAGACCGGCAAAGTAGTTTGCCAGTTCACTTTAGCGGTAGACAGACCTTTTACAAATCAGGAAGGCCAAAGAGAAGCTGATTTTATACCAGTAGTTATTTGGGGTAAGATCGCTGAATTATGCGGGAATAGTCTTACAAAAGGTCAAAGGGCTCTTGTAGACGGTCGGTTGCAGATCCGCAGCTATGATGCGAAAGATGGTACGAAACGCTGGGTAACTGAAATAGTTGCCAACGGCGTCGAGTTTATCGAACGCAAAGCAGCAGGCGGCGGTATGCCTGGTCATACCACTGAAGTCGGTCCCAAGAGTGAGATGGAATCGTTCGGGTCCGCAGTTCCTTTTGATGAAGAGATCCCATTCTAATTAGGGAGGTTATGCGAATGAAACGTGAAAGAGGCAGAAGAACCAGAAGAAAAGTATGTAGCTTCTGTGTTGATAAAGTAGAAGAAATCGATTATAAGGATGTTGCCAAATTGCGCCGTTATGTTACTGAACGCGGCAAAATTTTGCCCCGTCGTATTTCCGGTAACTGTGCTAAACATCAACGTCAAATGACAACTGCTATCAAACGCGCACGTAACGTAGCTTTGCTGCCGTTTACCTGCGAATAATAGCCGGTTAGTTGCAAAATCGAACACCCTGCATTTTGTGCAGGGTGTTTTTTGTATATTTTATAGGGGCTTATTGACGATGAGGAAAGTTATTGTTATAATGTAGCTTGAAGTTAGCTATGGCTAACCGAGCGGCTGATAATATTTTTATAATAAAGGAGATGTAAAAGTGGCAACAAGAAGAGGCCCGAGATTTAAAGAATGTCGCAGGTTTGGCATCAATGTCTGTGGTCATCCCAAAGCTCTGGACAGATTGGGAACGACTGTTAAGAGAAGTAAAAAGATGTCGGAGTATGGCAAGCAGTTATTGGAAAAGCAAAAAATCAAAGCTTATTACGGTATTTTTGAACGCCAGCTGATGCGGTATTATAAAGCGGCTGTCAAAAGCAAAGAACGTACGGCAGACGCTTTGTTCTGTACGCTGGAATGCCGGTTGGATAATTTGGTCTATCGCATCGGCTTTGCCAATTCCATCCGCCTGGCACGCCAGCAGGTAACCCACCGCCATATTATGGTCAATGGTAAAAATGTCAATATCCCATCTTATATTTGTAAGGCTGGCGACGTGATCAGCTTAAAAGAGAGTTCCCGCAGTAATGAACTGTTCAAGAGCAACTTTTTAGAGCGTGCCAGTTTTGCGTTGCCTTATCTCAGCAAAGATCAGGATAATTTCAGCGGCAGGTTGGAACGGCTGCCCCTGCGTGCAGAGATCCCGATTCAGATCGAAGACCAGCTGGTTGTAGAATATTTTTCGCGCTGATGTGTAATGAAGAAAAACGAGTGCTATAATGAACTGGCATACTGGGATAAATTTCTTGCTGAAAGGCATTTGTCGGCAGCCGGTTTCTGCAATTGCGGCGGTCAGGAGACGCTGATCGTCAATGCTAGCGTCGTAGCCCTGGACAATCAGATACTGAGCAGCCAATGGCTGTGCTTGCCTAATGGTTACGCAGTACTGGGTTTTTTGCAGTATGTTTATTTCCCGACAGTCTTTTACCACGTTCTGCAGCAGGGCAGTGATGAATTAAAAATGCCTCTAGTGAGTACGGAAAGCTTCTGTGAATATATTGCCGACAGTGGGGCAGCCAGCGGGGCTGAGATGCTGGTAATATTACAGCAGCTGCAGCAGCTGTGGTACTTGCCCGAGCAGGATTGTCTGACTAAGCTACAGTTATTGTGCACTGATTTCAACGCTACCCGGCAGACTGGGGTTGTGGCGCAGATCTTGATTTTTGAAGAAGTGCCACAGGTCTTTGAGTATATCAAAACGCAGATCTGGAGCGAGGAAGTTTTTTACGAGGATTTTGGCTGTTCCTACAGCTGGTTGGAAAAACTTTGCCAAAGTTTTTCCAATGGCTCATTTTTTCGTTACCGCCTGCTACATTTTCTTAATGAACGTGTGGGCTGTCTGGTGGGTTGATCTGTTTTTTTGTTGTTGTTATTTTGCCTTGTGCCGTTAGGCGCAGGGCTTTTATTTTGCCGGTAGAAAAAAGTTGTATTCTGTGCGGGAAAGGCTTATGATGATATTATCTATAACGGAGGTGTACGATGAAGCTGACAGTTTTAGTGGATAACAATACCCTGATCGACAGGTATTATCTGGGCGAGCCGGGGGCATCTTATTACCTTGAGGACGGCGATGCTAAAATATTATTTGATGTGGGTTATTCCGACGTCTTTTTAAAGAATGCTGCGGCCCTGGACATAGACCTGAGTCAGTTGGGGCAGGTGGTGCTTTCCCACGGACATAACGACCATACGAGAGGATTGTTGTGGCTGAGCGGGCAGGAATATTTCTCTAAGCTGGAACTGGTGGCCCATCCTGATGCTTTGGAGCCGAAAATGTTTGACGGGCAGGACATTGGCGCTCCCTTCACGGCGGACGAGCTGGCCGCAAAATGCAAGCTGCGTCTCAGCAGTAAGCCGATGCAGCTGACCCCGCGTCTGACTTTTTTAGGAGAAATACCAGTGTTCAACGATTTTGAGCAGCGTCGCAGCTTTGGTAACGGCTCCGATCCAGTCGACCTGGTAATGGACGATACGGCTCTCGCCTATCAAGGTAAAAACGGGCTTTTTATCATCACCGGCTGTTCGCACAGCGGTATATGCAATATTATCGAATACGCTAAACAGGTCTGCGGCGACAGCAGGATCAGCGGCGTTATCGGCGGTTGGCATCTGTTTAAAGTGGATGAGCGACTGGAAAAAACTATCTCCTATTTGCAGGGGCAGCATATCCAGGAACTCTATCCCTGCCATTGCTGCTCGTTTAAAGCGAAGGCGGCTCTGCACGCTCACGTGCCAATCAACGAAGTGGGCGTTGGTAAAAAACTGACTATCATTTGAAATTATAAAAAAAGACCTCCGGTTTAAACCGGAGGTCTTTTTTTATAATCTGTATTTTTTAAAAGGCAAATTTTTACAGGTTTTTTACAGCAGAACCACTTCTTTTGACAGCGGCTTTACGCAAAGTGGTAGTACAATAAATCCGCATTAGAAAGATGCTTGAAACAGGGTGACTTTGCATAAGGAGGGACAATAATGATGGAAACGCTGCCATTAACGGAGTTGTGGCTCAGCTTACTTTTAGCAATGGGTATTTTAGTTTATTTGATTTATGCATTATTGAAACCGGAGGAGTTCTAAGATGGAAAAAGATTTGGTACTGTTTGTGTTATTTATAGCAGTATTGCTGCTATGTTCCTGGCTATTGGGCAAGTATATGACGCGTGTTTTCAATTATGAAAAAACATGGGGTGAAAAAGTATTTGCTTCGTTAGAAAACGTTTTTTATAAAATAGCTAAGGTCGACCCACGTGAAGAAATGTCTTGGAAGGAATATTGCCTGAATCTGCTTATTTTTAATGCTTTAGGTATGTTATCGCTATTTATGCTGCAGCTGACGCAGGCATTTTTACCGCTTAACCCGGAGCAGCTTCCTAATGTTGAAACATGGCATCTGGCGTTTAATACTGCCGCCAGCTTTATGACTAACACTAACTGGCAGGCTTACAGCGGTGAAGCTACGTTAAGCTACCTGACCCAGATGCTGGGGATGACCGTACAGAATTTCTTGTCGGCAGCAACTGGTGCGGCTGTGGCTGTCGCATTGATTCGTGGCTTGGTACGTAAGAATGCCGGCCAATTGGGTAACTTTTGGGCTGATATTATCAGATGTACGACCAGGGTCCTGCTGCCAATTTGTATCGTAGCAACGTTCATGTTGGTTTCGCAGGGAGTCATTCAAAACCTTGATCCATATGTTGATGTGCAAACGGTTGAAGGTGCACGGCAAACCATCGCTATGGGGCCAGTAGCATCGCAGGAAGCGATCAAAGAACTCGGTACGAACGGCGGCGGGTTTTTTAACGCTAATTCCTCTCATCCTTTTGAAAACCCTACGCCTTTGACAAATTTTTTAGAAATGTTTTTGATTTTAGTTATTCCGACAGGCCTGCTTTTTACTTTTGGAGAAATGTGCAAGGATAAAAAACAGGGCTATGCCGTATTGACAGCAATGCTGTTGTTATTCATCCTGATGTTGGGTGTTTGTTACGCTTCTGAAAAATATGGTAATCCCATAGTAGCCGCGCAGGGGATCAGCGGCGATACAGCCATGGAAGGCAAAGAGGTGCGGTTTGGTATTGGCAGCTCGGCCCTGTTTGCAACTACGACTACAGCGGCTTCCTGTGGCGCGGTCAATTCAATGCATGATAGCTATACAGGATTGGGCGGCTTGGTTCTGATGCTGCAGATGATGCTGGGCGAAGTCGTTTTAGGTGGTGTCGGAGCCGGTTTTTACGGGATGATGCTTTATGTGTTCATCACTGTTTTTATCGTCGGATTGATGGTAGGACGGACACCGGAATATCTTGGTAAGAAAATCGAAGCTAAGGAAATTGTCTTAACGATTGCAGGTCTTTTGATCCCGGCTGCGACTATTTTGTCGATGTCTGCGTTATCCTGTCTTACAGAAGCTGGACAGGCCGGTATATCTAATCCAGGGCCTCATGGCTTGAGCGAGATTTTATATGGCTTTGCTTCAGGCGTGGGCAACAATGGTAGCGCTTTTGCAGGCTTAGGAGCCAATAGTCAGTGGTATAACGTACTGATTGGACTGGCCATGCTGATAGGTCGCTTTGCCGTTATCGTACCTGTTTTAGCGATAGCTGGTAATATGGCTGCCAAGAAAGCAGCACCGTCCGGTGCAGGTACTTTCAATACAGGCAGTGTTCTGTTTGCAATGCTTTTGGCGGGAGTTGTTTTGATCGTCGGCGCACTGACATTTCTGCCGGCTTTGGCATTGGGACCGATCGTCGACCAATTGCTGCAACGGTTGAAGGAAGGAAAAGTTTACCGGCCACAGCAAGCGGAACAGGCCCTGCGAGATTTTTTCAGGCAAGGCAACATCAGTGCTTTGCGCGAGCTGGCCTTAAGATTTACGGCCAGGCATGTTGATCAGGACATGTTGGCTTACATGCGTCTGCATAAAATAGAAGGCCCCTGGCCTGCTTCGGGCAAGGTCATGGTCTGCGTTAGTGCCAGTCCGTTTTCAGCTCAGTTGATCAGGGCCGCGCAGCGATTGGCACAGGGCTTGCGTGCAGAGTTTTTGGCTGTGCATATAGAAACACCTGAAAGACGGTTTCCCAATGGCGATCAGGAAAGGGAGCGGTTGTGGCGCAACCTGAATTTGGCCAAGTAGATGGGCGGTCAGATACTGACTACGGCAGGGAATGATTTTGTAGAGACAGTAATGCAGATAGCTGTACGTGAAAATGTCACGGCGATAGTTGTCGGAAAATCAGGGCCGCGGCGTTGGTATGAACTGACTAAAAAAACACTGGTAGATAAATTGATAAGTAAAAGTGGATTTATCCATGTTTATGTCATTCAGGGCCGTGAGGAAAATGAGAAGCAGCCGGCTATAACGACAGCTGTGACCGAACAGCATACTGGTTGGCAGCAATATTTGGGGGCAGTGTCAGCCGTTTTGATTATTACCTCGTTGTGTTACGTTTTTCGCGGGCAATTGGAACTGGTGAACATTGCTTTGTTATATTTGCTGCCTGTATTATTGACGGCTGCCTGGTGGGGTAGAAAAACCGCCTATATGACGGCAGTCCTGTGTGTGCTGGGTTTTGACTTTTTATTTTTAGAGCCGGTCTTTACCTTTACGGTTTATGACATCCGCTACTTATGGAGCTTTCTTATTTTTGGTTTGGTTGCATTTTTAGTAGGCGGCAAAACAGAGTCTCTGCGTCGAGAATTGCAAAGCACCAGACGTCGAGAAAGTAATGTCAACAGCTTATATCAGTTTAGCAGCCGCATTGCTGCGGTTGATGACGGACAGACGATCATAGAAGAATTTGTCAGCCATGTAGGACGTGAGCTGCAGCGGACAGTGTTGATTTTAGTACCGGAAGAGAAAACGCTGAAACTGCAGGCCTGTTATGATGAAAGTAAAGCACAGATAGCGAATGATTTCCAACTGGCGGCTTCAGAATATGCCGTTGCGGTATGGGTGCAGGAGCATGGCCAGGTGGCAGGCCGTTCAACAGAAACTTTGCCCGGTGCGGAAAATCTTTTTTTACCCTTGTTAAATGGTGAAAAAGTTATTGGTGTTGTGGGCATCGCTATTGATACACGTAAGTTATCGCCAGAGGAAAGGACTGTTTTAGGGGCCTGGGTCAGCTTATTGGCTATTGCCTTGGTGAGGGCCGGGCTAAGTAGTGAAGCTAAGCAGGCCGCTATGCTGAGAGCGGCCGACAAATTGCGGAATGCGCTTTTTAATTCGGTTTCTCATGAATTACGTACACCTTTGGCAGCGATCATAGCGGCAATTTACGCACTTAATGATAAAACAGTTGCTTATGGCGAAAAACAGCGCCAACAATTGCTGGAAACTATTATTGATGCGTCCAGACGGATGGAACGGATTATCGGTAATCTTCTGGATACTGCCCGCATGTAAAGCGGAATGTTGCAACTGAAAGCCGATTGGTGTGATCTGGAGGATGTGATCAGCGGCGCACTGCGGCGCAGCAAGGATTATACGCAGGAGCACCTGATAAAAGTGAATTATGACGACGAACTGCCCCTGGTCTATGCTGATGCTGCGTTATTGGAACATGTAGTATTGAATTTACTTGATAATGCGGTAAAATATTCCAGTAAAGGGAGCGAAATAGAATTACAGGCGCACCTGCAGGGAAACGACGTAGTTGTGGCAGTTAAAGACCGTGGAGTCGGCTTAAAAGCCAAAGAATTACCATACCTGTTCGATAAATTTTATCGGTCTAAGCAAACTGAAAATATTAGCGGTACAGGACTGGGTTTAGCTATCTGTAAAGGAATCATTGATGCACACCATGGTAAGATATGGGCAGAGCCTCGGTCAGGAGGCGGAAGCGTTTTTGCTTTTACGCTGTCTGTGACCTCCCCACAGGGAAAGGTTGGTGAAAAGAATGACTGAAAATGCTTTAAGGATATTAGTGATAGATGACGAACCGGCCATCAGAAAATTGCTGAAAATTTCTATGCAGGCTTACGGTTACGATTTAGCCGAGTCAGAAACAGGGCAGCACGGTCTTTTAATGGCTGCATCTTTTAAACCGGATATTATTTTAGTTGATTTGGGATTGCCTGACATGGATGGCAAGGATGTGGTAAAAGAACTGCGGGAATGGTCGGAAACGCCGGTTATAGTTTTGACAGCCCGTGAACAGGAGCAGGAAAAGATTGTGGCGTTAGATGCAATGGCAGATGATTATGTAACGAAACCTTTTAGTATGGGCGAGTTGATGGCGAGAATGCGGGTCTGTCTGCGCAGGGCGGGTAATAAAGACGGCGAACCCGTACTGACCTGTGGAGGATTGCAGTTAAACCTGCTGGAGCACAGAGTAGTGGTAGAAGGTAATGAAGTAAAATTGACGCCTACGGAATACGAGCTTTTGAAAGTGATGCTAAAATACGCCGGACGTGTTTTGACACATAAGCAGCTGTTGAAAGCTGTTTGGGGCAATGACTACGATACGGATACTCATTATATCAGGATCTATATGCGTCAGTTGCGGCGCAAAATAGAACCCGACCCGGCTCAGCCGAAGTATTTGATCACAGAAGCTGGTATCGGGTACCGCTTATTAGGCGGAGAATAAAATCATGGACATAAAAAAAGACTATTTCCTAAAGAAATAGTCTTTTTTGTAGCTGTTTAGAAAAATTGCTCAATGAATCCCGGTGGTAAAACGCCGAAAAGATCGCCCAGCATATAGGCAGAAAAAAGCATCGTGATGAAAAATGCGATGGTATAAGCAAATTCTTTTTTTGTCGCATTGGCATAAACGCCGCGGATCGAACAAAGAAGAACCAGGCTCCAGATGATTTTAGCGGTCATAGTTACGCTCCTTTAGTTTTCAAAAGTTCCTTTGACAACGGCCTGGCCTGCGTCTACCATCAGGCGGCCCTTGGCAAAAACTTTATTTAAGGTCAGGTCGTCGTTCCAGACGAGCAGGTCAGCGTCTTTGCCAACGGCTACGCGGCCTTTGGTTTCCAGCTTCAGGGCGTCGGCCACGTTGCAGGTTATCAGCTGCAGGGCCTTTTCAAAGGGCAGTACGCCTGCTTTAACGATGCCCAGCATCTCTTCGTATAAATAACGGGGCGCTGCGGCGGTCAGGCCGATCAGCTCGTTTTTGTCGTTGAATTTAGGCATGCTGCCGTTGCCGTCACTGCTTAAAGTCAGACGCTCTAAAGGTACGCCTGCGTCTAAAGCCTGTTGAACGGCTTCGGGCACGGGGATGGCGCTGCCGGTCATACCGCAGGTCAGATCGATGATGCCGCCCTGCAGGGCGAACGCGATAGTCTGCTTGTAGAGCATGGGGTTACGGTTGACATGGGTGGGACGGAACACGCTGATCGGCAGTTCCGTAGTATCTAAAATCTCTAAAATCGGGTCCAGGCCGCGTTTGCCATCGCCCATATGGATGTGCAGTACGCCAGCTTTACCACTCAGCATACCGCCGATACGGGCTTCTGCCGCCAGTGCGGCGTAGGCCTGTGTGGACGGCATCGAGGA
Source organism: uncultured Phascolarctobacterium sp. (assembly GCA_900544795.1). Classification (GTDB taxonomy): domain Bacteria; phylum Bacillota; class Negativicutes; order Acidaminococcales; family Acidaminococcaceae; genus Phascolarctobacterium. Next base: position 12,123 of record UQWM01000034.1, read on the forward strand.
ACGGTGGTCGCTCATAGCGACTTTGCCGCCGATGACTTTATCTATCAAAGCGATATCGCTGCGCAGATTGCCTGTGATATGGGGGCTGTCGGCCGGGTAAGCACCGGAATAGATCCAGGTGGAAATACCTTCTTCTTCTAATCCTCTGGCTTTAGCCAGCAGATTTTCCATACTGCGGGTCACGCCGTCGGTGCCTAAAAGGCCGATTACCGTCGTAGTGCCTGCCGTGGTAAGTTGTGACAGCTGGATCTCGGGCACGCGGGTAGCGAAGCTGCCTTCACCGCCGCCGCCTGTGACATGGATGTGCTGGTCGATGAAGCCGGTAGTGACTTTGGCGCCCTGTACGTCGATAATGGTACATTCAAAGG
>UQWM01000035.1 GCA_900544795.1 uncultured Phascolarctobacterium sp.
CTATGTCAGCAATACAAAAGTACTGCGTCAGGCAAATTCACTGCTGCCTGCAAGCCGTCCTGGCTGCCGCAAGCTCTGCTTCCGACTGACGAAAACAGGTATAACTGCAATAATATTTACGCATCTTGTTAACAGTCCGTTTGTAGGTATGCAAACTTTTGTTGTCAAAAAACTCCTTGCCGCAGCAAGCGCAGTCCATAGACCTGCTGCGCAGGCTGCTATCAATATTATCATATCTGGTCATCATCGTAGTTTCAATTCCAAATCTTTTCAAAATTCACCACTCCAACAAATGCTAATGCAGCACAAAATTGACCGGCATCGTAATATAGCAGCGCACCGGGCTACCAAGCGTATCTTTAGCGGGGCTGAAGCGCCAGTTATAAACGGCCTCTACCGCAGCACCGTCAAGGGCATCGTTACCGCTGCTGCGTGCAACAAATGCGCTTTCAACACTGCCGCCGTCATTTACCAGCATTTTTACATATACAGTTCCCTCTATCTCGCGGTTTCTGGCCGCAGGCGGATAGCGCGGGTCGGTACTCGCTACCAAATACGGAGGTGTCACAGGCACGCCAGCGCCACTGCCCTGGCCTGCACCCGAACCGCTGCCGCTGCCTGCACCCGAACCGCTGCCGCTGCCTGCACCCGAACCGCTGCCGCTGCCTGCTGCGCCAGCCTCGCCGCTTTTAACATTGCTTTGCGCATGTTCGCTGGTCGCACGTTCCCGCTGCTTAGGCTGCGGCTGCTCCTCTCGGCGCGGCTGCGGCTTTTGCTTTTGGTCTACAATGTCATCGGCCTTAGGCTTTGCCATTTGCTGTTTAGGCTGTTGTGCAGGCGGCGATGTTTGCCGCTCGGACTCGCTGCCTTTGCCACCACCGCCACCGCCGCCCCCCAAGGTAACCTCCAAAATCTGCGGCGGCCTTTGGGTAAACCTATACCCAAATACACCAAGTAACGCGGCAACAACAAGATGCACAGCCAGTGCAATGGCAACGCCCTTACTGAAGCGTCTGCCCTTATCCGTCATTTCCCATCACCTAAATCCGTTGCCAAGCCAAAACGCGTCACACCCGCGCCCTTCAATTCGTCCATCAGCTCGATAACCGTTTTGTAATTAGCGTCGCCATCAGCGCGAATAATCACCGAAAAAGCCGTGTCATGCTTACTGGCAGCGGCTGCGTTAGCAACCAGCTGTTTCAACTCGATTTTATTATCTTCCAAATACAACGCTCCATCTTTTTTAACAGTTACAGCAAAATTACTTTTACTCACCGTCTCCGAATTCTGCGCCACCGGCAGCCTGATCGGTATCGTTTTGATCTCGCTCATATACATAGTGCTGACGATAAAAAATACCAGCAGCAAAAAAATCATATCTATCATCGGGCTCAGCATCAGCTGTGGCGGAAAGCCTTGTTTTCTAGGTCGTCTGCGCATCTGTCACACCGCCCCTCAATTTTTACTGCTGCCGTTTTTGGCCTGCACAATATCCACTAGCACGCTGGCCACCTCATTGATATTAAGCGACGCTGTTTTTACCTTGCTCGACAAATACGCATAAATGCACATACCCATGATCGCGATACACAAACCAAAAACTGTCGTTATCAACGCCTCGCCAATACCAGCCGTTACAGCCATCGGATTTTGCGCCCGCTCGTTTAACGCATTAAACGAGCTTATCATACCGGTAATAGTGCCCAAAAGTCCCAGCATCGGCGCCAAGCCAATAACTACGCCCAAATAATCAAGGTTCTGCTCCATACCATCAATCGAGCGGTCAGCCTTAGAATAAACAATAGACTCTAACCGCTTGCCTATATCTTCATTGATATCAAGCGTTTCAACCGCCAGCTGCGCCGCATCGCCTGTATTCTGCCCCGCATATTCACGAGCAGCCACAATATTAAAGTCATTCATCAAACTGCTGAACTCCATCACAAACTCCGTACTCGACAGCGCCTTTTTATAATATAAATACCGTTCCACGCCAATAGCAATAGCCGCTATCGAACACAGCAGCAGCGGCCACATACAAGCGCCGCCCCTTTGAAAATAATCTAATGCTCCTGCAAAAATACCCATCTCTTAAAACCTCCCAAATTATTCGAACCGTTCAGGATAAGCCGCCTCGGCCAAATTCCTCACCGCATAAACTATGTAATGTGTCGTACTGTATAAATAAGCGTCACGCAGCTTTACAACCCGTTTGCTTTTAATGGCGCTTACGCCCTGATAAGCCGGATTCTGCAAAATCTCTTCCCGCAGCTTGTCAGGCTCCTGCTCCTTATCATACTTCCAGCTGGGCACCAGCAAAAGCTCCGGATCAAGCTGCACCAAAGTTTCCTGCGAAAAGTAGCATTAGGCGGCAAATCATACTCTGCCACCATATTCCTTACCCTGGCATACCTGCAAATATCGTCAAAAGTAGTGCCCTTCACGCCAAACGGCCCCATATACGAGATCGCCATCACCTTAAGCTCTTCTTCATCCTTAATGTTACCTACTTTTGTATTTACAAAAGCCAGCTCCTTATCCATCATCGCAATAAGCTTGCCGCCGGCAACACGCTCGTCAACAACATTAGCCAGCTCGATAATAGTTTTTCTGATCTCTTTGATAGTCGTGGGCGTTTTATAAACATAAACCTGTAGCTTCGCACTGCGCAACAGTTCTACAAAATTCAAATCAGTCCAGTCCGGCACCAAAACAAGATCAGGCTTCTGCGCTAATACTGATTCCAGGCTGCCGCTTTGCACGCGGCCCTTTACAGCCTTCGCCTTATCAGCGGCAGGCGATATCCCCGGATCATCGGCCAGATAAGTCAAAGCCGCTATCCGTTTAGTATCGACCATATCCAAAAGTATTTCGTCCACACTAAGCCCCAGCGAAACGATCCGCTGCGGTTTATGCGTAAACTCCAACCGTGTTTTAGTAGCATCCTCAACACTGTAGCCACAGCGCCCGGCCTCCGGCGTATTCCCCTCAGTGGGCTTGCCACAGCCTGTAAAAGCCAAAACCAATAGCAACAAAAAAACGATGCTCAAGCCTGTCCGTATTTTTTTAACCACCCATTAACCTCCTTCATCACCACCTGAAGGCGGCGTTCTGCCACAAGCAGCAAGCTGCGTTCTGATATTCTTCTCAAAATCATTAAAATCTGTATACGCCAGCTCATGTACCACATAATCCGGCTTTATCGACCGCAGCAGCCTTTGCACAGCCGTAGCTGTAAAGGGCCTGTGCTGATCGATATTGATAACGTGCCTCATTCTTTCCAGATTAGAACTATCTACGTCATAACGGCGTTCAAAGCTTTTTACATACTCACCCGACAGCGAACAGTTCAAATGCAAGCCTCTTATCAGCTTCTTTTCGCTGCCCAGCTTCTTAACTACCTTCAATATATAATCTACACCCTCCTGCTCTGTTTTCAGTTCAGGATTAGTATTCATCAAATGGCCGGTATCCAGCATAATGCCAACATTTTTATGCTTCAGGCGGGCAAAAAACTGCCTTACTACCTCAGGGTCAGTTAACCTAAGCCCGGGCCACCACAAATTTTCAAACAACACCAGCACATCTTCCGGTATCTCATCGGCTACCCGGTTAAACACAGCGGCAGCAGCCGTAGCCACCTCCAAATCGCTGTGAGCAAACTCAAAAGTAAAAACCTCTTCAATAGTACACTCCGCCACATGCCACACCAAATACTCCGGCCTTTCGGCCAAAGCGGCTTTTATATTGGCCCTGATGCAGCGCAGCCAGCCCATGCAATAAGTAGCGCCATAATAAGCGCTAAGCTCGTCTTTAGAACTGAAAAACTGCTGCAATGCAGCCTTATCATTTCTATACAGCGCCAGCCACATCGGCCAATAATTCAAATGTACGCCTACAGCCAAATGCTCAAAAGACTCAAAATAAGGAATGTTCCTGTAAACCAAAAGCTCAACGCCATCAAGCCCCAGCCCGGCAACAAACTGCTCCAGGGTCTTACCTGTTTTCAAAATCTCTTTTTCCTGTCCCGGCATAAAGCAATAATTACATAAATGCCTTGTTTTACGCCTCATACCAGCACCGCCTCAGGCTCTTCGCCGTCCTTAACAGCTAGCTTTTTACTGCGCCCGGCAGCACTGCGCTGCGAACATTTAAACCTTAACCTGTTCACCTCACGCAGCAAAGCGATATAACGCTCCTTGTCGATCGTAATAGTAGGTTCACCGTTCATTTCGATTTCTTTAATGATCTTTTTCAATTTCATATCCATCCGGACTGTACAGCCACCACAGTCCACCCTCCTTTAACTGACTTGCGCTGTGTATCCCAAAAACAAAACAGGAAACTGCCAATGCGTCAGTTTCCTGTTAAAACACATCACCACGCACCAGGATACACAGCCGCCGGCTGCCAAAACACAGCAATAAGCGACAACACCGTTTATATTGCCAAACGGTATATATGTATCCCTCTTGTGCATCGCAAGTCATTACGGATGTCAAAAACAGGCAGTTCTCCTGGCTTCGGATCATCGCTCCACCGCGCCTTCTCAGGGTTTGCCCCAATGGACGAATGCGGCCTTGCTCCTCGTTACAGTTGCGGGACAGCGCAGGTCTTGCACCTGCTTCTCTATTAAGTCCGTTTAGAGCCACAGCTCCTGGACACCTGATTTCCTAACTATATGAAATTGTTTGATTTAATACCGCAAAGCTAATTGGAACTAATTGCAATTAGCTTATATATTCATTATAAACTTCATGCTTTTTGTAGTCAAGTAAAAGCTAGCAAAAAACAAATTTTGTATAAATTCTACGAAAAAATATTTTTGACCATCTGCATTATCGAGCCGCTGCTTTTTTTAGCTTCCTCTTGCGCAACCATCACGATATCAGCAGCCAGCAAGCCTTCCTTCACAAACAAAACCGGCGTATCAGCCTCAGGTATGCCCTTTAAAAGCAAGGCAGCCTTAGCCTGGTCAAACGACTGCTGCAAATTAAGCCCAAAGCCGATGCTGGAATAAAACTGGGCCGCAAAAACAATTGCAGCCTCGTCGCCGATCTCCGTATTCATACCAATAGCCGCCTCAACCTTCTCCACCACAGCCTTGGCCTCCTGCTGCGAAAAACAGGCATTAAAAAATATCAGCCGTATTTTTTTAGACGCCGAAATAACAGCAGCAGCCATCGCCTCTTTTGATACCAGCGTCGTCTTGCCGCTGCCGTCATCTAAAACTATCTCGCCATTTTCAGACCCATGCCCCGAAAAATGAATGATCTCAGGATCAGTCTCATTTATCGCCTGCAAAATATCCAACGACTGCACAGCCCAACGGCTAAAAAATTCGATACCGTCCCGCCCCTCCGATTTACGGATAGCCTCGGTTATCGACCGCACCTCCTGATCTAAAGCCAGCTTTGCTGTATCCTGAGGATTGGACGCCAAAAATAAAATCGTCAACTTATCTACCGGCTGCTGCGGCTTCATGGCCTGCTCTATTTCTTCACCAACCTGCAAAGCCCTCGCCCGCAGCTGCTGCGACTTTTGCTGCTGCAAAACAATAAAGCCATTTTCCTCTTCCAACAGCTCGTTCTCTGCTTTGGCTATTTTTTGCTCGATCTCGTTTATTTTTTTGCAGGCATCGGCCCTGTCGCTTCTTAACTTTGCTAAAGTGGCCCGTTTATTCATTATTGAAGCCAGAGCCTTTGCACAAGTTTTATCTTCTGTCATATGCCACCTGCTTAAAATACTCATCGATACCGGCAGCAATAGCGCCCGCAAAAGCAGGCAGCTCGTTTTCCAAAATCTCTAAATCATCGGTATTATCAATAAAAGCCAGCTCCACCAAAATCGCAGGCATCACAGTGCGTCTTAAAACATATAACCCCTGCCGCTCTTTGCAGCCACGGTCTATCGTCGGTACCTTTTCTAAAATATTTTTTTGCACTGCCTCGCCCAAAACACGTCCCTGCCCGCTGTAATACAAAGTTTCTGTACCACGGGCATTGTGGTTAGGCGAAGCATTGCAATGCAGCGATACAAAAATATCGGCCAGCCAGTTATTAGCTGCCGTCACTACAGCATCTAAATCGTCACTTTGCAGCAGCTGCACCTCGTAGCCGGCCTGTTTTAAATCAAGCTCCAACAAAGCTCCGGCCTGCTTTACCACATCGGCCTCGCGCACACCGTAATCACTGTTTATGGCGCCGCTGTCCACTGCCGGGTCATGCCCCGGATTAACAAACACCCTCATTGCTCTGCCCCCTTTTTTCTGCTTTCTTTATTTATATTTATTATCATTCAACAAAAATTTCATCAATGTATCGGCAAAGCTTTGGCCCGGCACCCTTTTCCATGCGCCTTGGCTGTTTCGCTCGTCCACCAGCCTGCCACCATTAGTATATACCTGCGTCTGCACAGTCTTGTAAAATTGCCGGCGCAAGTCAAAAACCAGCAGCATATCGCAATAAGCTACTTTTTCATCTGTTTCCAGCTTCGCCGCATAGTTTTTGTTCAACTGTTCTAAAACTTTAGTATCTTTAAAAACGGTGCGCATCAACACCTGCCTTTCATTTTTGCTTTTATTCCCCGCTGCATCTTCAACCGGTTTTATACTGTCATACTCAAACAAATAATTACCGGTTTCGCTGCTCATCAACGTCGTCCAGCGTTCTGCCTCAAGCTCCGCCTCGTTCTTTTTGGGCTGCACCGAAAGCTCAAACGTCCATGGGTCGGCAGGTATCTCTTCCTGCTTTTCGGCAGCATAAGCCGGAAGCAGTAAAGAACAACTTAATAATACCACTGTAAAAAATCTATACACCACTATCCACTCCACTCATTACTTTTTTACCTATATTTGCTTACTGCACTAATAATACTGCACTAAGCAAATATAACAAGCTGCCGCATTACCCGCCAAAAGCAGGCAATGCGGTCACGCTTGTCACAAAATCAACTTTTAATTTACACAGGGCACATTATTTCTTTGCTTTTTCAGCTAACTCACGAGCTTCTTTTGCCAAACGAATATGGGAAGCCATGGATTTAGCCGAGACAGCGAGGCTCAAGCCACGAGTAGTCGGGATAGACGGAGCGATGAAGCAGGCAGAATTGAGGTTACCACCAGTATAATCGCTCATCTCGGTAATGCTAAAGGTTCTGCTTGCTGTTACTGCCGTAGTGGGAGTTCCGTCATAAACAGCGATCGGAGTACCTTTAACAAGCCACAGACGGCTACCGTCAGCATGAATGCCCCACAAATAACCAGGGTCATTAATTGCTACGATTTCTGTCCAGTTAGCCGGAGTAGTAATATTAGCCAAAGTGGTGTGATAAACGCTGCCTACCAGATTCGCAAAACCACTGTCATAATGACCTGCGAAAATATAAACATTATTATCATCCAGAATAGAAATGTCGCGGAAGTCGCCTTTTTGAGTCGGGTTTGTGATATTGACTGTAGTTACACCAGTTTGTGTGAAGTTTGCCAAGTCAACGATGCACAGATTCGTATCAGCATTGCCGCTGCCAGCATTTTGCATACCGCCCAGCGAGCAGACATACAGCTTATTGCCATACAGGTCAAGGGTAAACGAATTTTTACCAGCGGTTACATAACTTATGTATGTAAGATTGCCATTAGAAAGAATTCTGAACTTAGCAACAATACTGTCATAATAAGTGCCATAACCGCTACCTTTATTGACATAGAACAGAGCATATAAGAAACCATCAGTACCCACAGTCAAAGCCTCGCCGTGGAAAACGCCGTCAGCATAAGGATTGGCAAAGGTCGGGAAATCTGCCGGAAAAGCATATTCGCGAGTTTGGGTGTAATTGGTGTCCATATTGACAACAGCGATTTTGGACAGATCATAACCGGTACCAAAAAGCCATTTGCCACTGGTAGCTACGCCATGCAGATTAGCAACACCAGACCAAACTATAGGCGTAACCAAAGAAGACCAGGTAGCAGCCTGCGGGTCAATGATTTGGTTAGGTTCGGAAGTAGGACTGTAGTTATATTGGCGCAGCACCAAACGGCTGCTATTTCTATCAAAATAATTAAAGAAAGCCGGATCACCATTCAAACCTGTCATTTTATTTTTTACAGCAGACAAAGCAGTGGCAGCCGCAGCCCTATCACCGTTGATCGCACCTGCAGTACCTTCGGAATAACCGGAATTTGTAGCCGTATAGGCAAATAGATTTTCACTCATTTTTTACACGCTTCTTTAATTTAAAATTTTTTTAATAATATTATCTGTATCACTTTATAAAACTCTGCCTTAGCCCATGGGTATCACCTCCTTGGCATACTGCCGCCTGTTATTTTAGTAAGTATATTGCAAAGTCGCATAATAAGTGCGGCCCTGTAGCGGATATTGAATGTTATACGCACCTGAATCCGGGAAAAATGTACCCTTCTGATACATATCCAAAGCTCTGTTAAAAATATCATTACAGCCCACTGCCAGCTGGAAAGATTTATTTATTTTATATTTCACACCCAAATCCCAAGTAGTTAAAGACGATTGTATTTCACTTGAGGCATCATCGTAAATAGAGAGCTGCATCTGATCTACATAACGACATTGGGTAAACAAGCTCCATTGCTTATCCGGGCGATAGGTAAACCGGGCCGTGCCTTCCCATTTTGGCTGATATGTCATAACGCCGGTAATCACACCATCCTTGTCGAAGCTTTGTGAATTTGGCAAAGCACTTTTATCATAAATAATATTCGTAGGCTGCGTATAGGTAGCCTGCAAATTGACATCCCATTTCTTCCAAGACAGATCCGCCTGAATCTCTGCCCCATTGACCTTACCGCTGGCTGCATTATTGTAAACAAAAAAGAAGCTGTTCCAAGATGAAAGCTGTAAAAGCCGCTCCGAGTCACGGCCAAAATAAGTCAGCTGGAATTTTGCCGTATCTGTACCCAGCCATTTACCGTCCCAAATAGCGCTGATGTCCCACTGCTTGCCTTCTTCCGGCATGGGGAATACACTGGCAGTCCCGCCCACATTGGGCATCGGCAGAATACCTGCGCCGTCGCCGGCGATCTCGTACATATTCAGTAGTCTATAATAAGTACCGCCAGTAGCCCTCATAGTAAAATGGTCGTTAAACTGTTTTTTCAGCGCCAGTTGCCATGTCACTTTATCATCAGTTTGTTCGTCCGTTTTGCCCAACCATTTTATATGCTGTGGATCATTCTGCTCATCATAGCGATCGCTGCGTCCTAAAATAGTCGAACGATTATAACGTATGCTGGGCGTCAGCCAAAAATCAGCTTTTTTATTTAGTGTGATCGTATCCTGGATCTGCACATTAAATATTTCCTGCTCATAGTAGTTGCGCCACCTGCTGCGAACATCTTCACTGGAATTGGTATAATCAAACATACGCCAGCCGTCAATATCCATTTTTTCTTTAGAGGCGTCGACCAAAAACTCTATCAGATGCCGGTCGCCGGCCTTATAGCTGCCGTCTATCTTCGCACCCAGGCGGCGGCTGTCATACTTGCTCCACAGGCTATTGGCAGCGTAGGAGTTTAATAAGGAACCGGAGTTTTGTTCCACCCATTGCCAATCATCGATATAGTAGTCCTTATTCTGTTTTAAGTAATTGATGCTCCAGCCCCATTCCAGATTGCCGACCGTATCACGCCGCCCCAGCAATAGTTCTTTCGCTGTCAGTTTTTGATTGCGATGGTAATAAATATTTAAAGGATCACTGTATGAATAGTCCGTATCCGTAAATGGTAAATAGCCCCAGTTAGCATCCGAAGGATGCGGTAAATGCCGCTTTATCTGCTTCCACGTAGCCTTTGCCAGCCAATGGTCATCCTGCCATTTGATGATAGCGTCAGTGTTTTTATAATCGTTAGCTTTGCGATAACGCCAATGATCTTTTACTGCCTGCGCCCGCTTTTTATAATCCTCTGCATATTGCAAAAAACGATCTGATGTTTCAATGTTACTTATACCTCCACTACTACTGCCCAATGCTTCTAAAAGTGCATCTAATCCCGAACCTCCAGCAAAATCGTTACCTATAACTTCTTGTATAGTTGTACAATTTGTACCGCGATCATTATTATAAGCAGCTATATAATCTGCATAGTTATTTACCCCCCAATAACTTGGCTGAGTATTGAACCAACGACCATCTACTAAACTTTGGTATACTTTAGCCTGAGTCTCTGCCGATGTATCTGTTATATCATTATAAAAACTCTCCGCATTAGTAAAATCAGTAAACAAATCGTTATCATGGCAACCATCCATTATATTTTTATTAGAATCGTTTAAACCTGCACTTATCTCATTTTGATATGTTTGTAATGCGGAATTATATTCCGCTAATGTGCTTACTTTAACCACATTACCTGATGTGTCTTTAATATCCCAGAACTTCATAGCAGTATTAAATTCATCAAAAGCATTTTTCTCATAGCCTTGTGCAGTACTTAGTTCAGCTTGGTATACTTTATCTTTATCATACGAGAAATTTTTATATTTAAAATCGCCGTCACTTTGGTCACGGTTGATACCGACCATCAAAGCGCCGCCACCCAATGGAGCATCGATTTGTAAATTACCCTTGTAGCCGCCAAAGGAACTTTTGCCGAAGCTGGCCTGTACGTTAGCTTTGGTAGGCCGTTTAGTAACGATATTGATAACGCCACCCATGAAAGTGCCGCCAAAGCGCGCCGGAATATAACCGCGGTAGACCTCGATCCGTTCGACATTATGTACCGGGATGGTTGAAATATCGGCCGCTGCATCGCCACCCAAATTGAACAATACCCCGTCAACAAAAACACCGACCTGTGCAGCCGTTGAGCCACGCACACTGACCGTGGTATACTGACCTTTACCATTTAATTCGCGTACATGTACGCCTGGAACCATTTTCAACAGGTCGGGCAGGTCTTTCTGCTCGCCTTTGTAGTCATCGGGACGAATAACCGTTACCGTGCCCGGCGACAATTTTGCTTCCCAATCAGGGCGCTTCGCCTCAACCGTTACACCCTCCAAGTCAAAATCCATGCCATCGCCAGCAGCAGCTTCAGCAGGCTGGACATCCTGCGCAGCTTCTGTTTTAACTTCGGCTTGCGCTGCATTGTTAGAAGGCTCTGCCGCCCACAACGGCTGCAAGTCCCCCCCTAATGTACAAACACCCATCGCAGCTAAAATGCCAGCTGTTATGGCTGCTTGCCGCAAGCTGTTTCTTTCCTCTCTCATGCAAATCCACCTTCCCACTTTTGTAAAAAATAACGCCGCACTTCTACCAGTGTATTAGGTGAAAGTGCGGCGTTTATTTTTAACTAAACAGCCTGCTTCGCCTTTCTGGTAGAAAATACTAAAAAATTTCCGCGCGGTTTTACTGCGCATAATAATAATAGCTGCGGCAATTTAGGCATAGGTAAACTATGCTTAAAACGCTCTGCAAAATTTTCTCCCAGTCTGTCGACGCAGGCTGTTCAAAGCAAAATCAGTCAGCACTCTGACTTAAGATCATCACCCCGGCATACCTTTGTGAGAGGACTGCGATGCTAAGGCTCCCTAATACAGTTGCGTGACAGCGCCGGGTTCACACCGGACTTCCCTGTAAAATATTGTGACTATCGTCCACAATACACCTGATTTCAATTTAGATAAAATTTTAAAATAAAATTTTCAAGGTTCATTTTGCCGCCTTGCACCGCTGCCCGCGAGCAGTAGGTGCCGCCACCCCTAGCGGCACCATGCCCGAAGGTCTGAGTAAAGGTGGAGTCGATAGGTTATGACCGACCTATCTTAAAAATAAGAACTGCCTCCCTGCATTAGCAGGGAGGCAGAAAAACTTGCATAACAAACGTATACCCGTTTTTCTAACTCTCTGTCGCCCGCAGTAGTCAGATTATCAGGTTGATTGCTGGCTTAGGCTTTTTAGCCCTTACAGCGCCGGGAGCGCAGCGGATTTACACCGCTTATCGTGCGATTATTCGCACCTGATAACTATTACTATTTCTTTGTCTTGTTTAAATCATACACACTACTTCTGCGGATGTCAACCTATTTTTCAAGAAAGTATACAGTATATTTTCAATTCACCGGGCACGCTTTAGGTAAAAATAGTTTAGCAGACAGCGCCTGTGCGCTGCCTGCTGATTGTGTTAAAAGGTTCTGGTGTAGGTTATTTTCCAGTTGTATGGTAAATCAAGGTTACCATATCTGTTAGAATAGTTAT
>UQWM01000036.1 GCA_900544795.1 uncultured Phascolarctobacterium sp.
GTAATCGATGGTTTTTCCTTTTTTTACTTTTGCGAACTTAATTGTACTCTATCTTCTATATTAGTTTCTATTAATATTAGGAGTGAAAATTATGCAGCGTATAGCAATTATCGATATTGGTTCCAACTCAGCCCGTCTTGTTATCAGCCATATTTATAAAAACGGCTCTTATAACATGGTCTATAACCAAAAAGAAGCCCTGCGCCTGAGCCAAAAATTGGATAAAACCGGCCGTTTAACAGAAGAAGCCTTTGCCGCAACGCTGGAAACCATGAAAAGCTTTGCTTATATGTGCAAGCTTTATCATGCCGATAAAACTATCGCCGTCGCTACGGCAGCGATACGTTCTGCCCCGAACGGCCCCGAACTGACCCGCTTGGTGGAAGCCGAGACCGGTATCACCCTGCATATCATCACAGGCAATACGGAAGCTTATATCAGCTATCTTGGCGTTATCAATACCCTGCCCGTTAAAGACGGTATCATCTTTGACTTGGGCGGTGGCAGTACGGAACTGATTTTGTTCAAAAACAGGCAGATCGTCGAATCTGTTTCACTACCTTTCGGCGCCGTCAACACAACGGATATGTTTAATACCCGCGGCACTATGTCACCTAATGTTTACAGCGATATGAGCTTTTTCCTGCTCAGCCGTCTGGCCCAGCACCCCTGGCTCAAGCAGAACCGGCTGCCGCTGATAGGCGTAGGCGGTACGGCGCGTACCCTGGGTAAGATGCAGCAAAAACGCAGCAAATACCCCTCCTCCAAGATCCATAACTATAAATTCACCGCTCAGGCGTTCCATGATATTTTCAGCCAGCTGCGCGGCACCACTTTGGAACAGCGCCGTAAAATAGCTGGACTCAGCAGCGACCGTGCTGATATTATTTTGGCTGGTGCGGGTATAGTCAACTGCCTGCTGGAAACCACCGGCTGTAAACAGTTGACCATTTCCGGCTGCGGCCTGCGCGAAGGCCTGTTCTTCGACTATTATTCCAAGTCGGAAAATCTGCCGCTGATCGCCCCTGACATCCTGGAGCGCAGCACTCAGAACATCATGACCCTTTACACGCCGGACACTACCCACAGCAAACACATCACCGAACTGGCGCTGACCATGTTCGACGCCTGGAAGGATCTGCACAAACTGGATAAAAATTACAGAAAGCTGCTGCAAACGGCTTCCCTGCTGCACGATATCGGTATCACCATCAACTTCTACAGCCATGCCCGCCACAGCGCCTATATGATCCAAAATGCTCAAATCTTCGGCCTGTCTCATCGCGAACAACTAATAACCTCGGCTATCGCCGGCTGGCATAATGGCGTTTCTAAAAATTACTTCCGTGACCGCACTTATAAAGAAATGCTGAGTGACGAGCACTGGCAGGCGATCAATAAGCTATCGCTGCTGCTGGCCTTGGCCGAAAGCCTGGACTATTCGCAGACTAACCAGGTGCGTGATATCCAACCACGCATCGAAAAGAAAAGCGCTGTCCTGACGCTGCATGCCGAAGGCATCCCCAGCATTGAAATGCACCAGTTAAAACAGCATATCCGCTGGTTCGCCAAGGTTTTTGAAGTCGAACTCAGCATCCAGTTAGGTTAAAAAACACCCGTTACATAAACGCTGATGGCGTTTATGTAACGGGTGTTTTAGTTTTTATTTTGCTGCAGCCTGCAGGATGCCGTAAACCATCAGCACGCTATTATAAAGATCTTCTTCTAAAATAAATTCTTCTACCGTGTGCACCTCGCTCATGCCAGTACCCAAAATAACGCAGGGCACGCCGTAGGCATTGATGAAATTGGCATCACTGCCACCTCCGGTTACGGTAACGTCAGGTGTAAAACCGTTCGCTTCGCAGGACTCCAGCGCCAAAGTTACCACGTCGGAAGCGTGGCTGAGATCGAAGGGCTGGTATTTATGGATGATCTCCACATCAACTTTTCCGCCACTCGCTGCAACGCCTGCGGTCACAGTAGTTACCAAGTAATCGCGCTGCGCCGCCAGTTTATCTAAATTACGGCTGCGTACATCGCTTTGGATCTCTACCAGATCAGGAACGATATTAGTGGCCAAACCACCATGGATAACGCCAATATTACAGGTCGTTTCTTCATCAATACGGGCATATTTTTCAACTCCGGCCAGCGCTTTCGCCGCTACCATGATCGCATTGATGCCTTTTTCAGGGGCCAGTCCACCATGAGCAGTTTTGCCGTGCACTTTAAAATGTACCCGATCCTGTCCCGGAGCCGCCGTAACGATTTCACCCGGATGGCCTTCGCTGTCTAAAGCATAACCAACATCGGCCTTGAGCAGACTTTGATCCATACAGCGCGAGCCGTTGACGCCGCCTTCTTCTGCGATAGTAAACAACACCTGGATATCACCGTGTTCAGCCTGCGTTTCCTTCAGCATCCGCACAGCCTCTAAAATAGCGACTACGCCGGATTTATCATCACTGCCTAAAATCGTAGTGCCATCCGAGACGATCTTGCCGTCTTTTTTACAGGGCTTGATGCCTTCGCAAGGCTCGACACAATCCATATGTGCCGTCAGCAGCACCCGTTTCGCACCGGCTTTGTTACCCGGCAGCCATCCCCATAAGTTGCCGCATTCGCCGCCCAACTCTTTACCGGCGCCATCCTCCTGCGTAGTAAAGCCCAGGTCCTGCAGCTTGCGCTGCAAAAGTTCAAAAATCTTTCTTTCTTTTAGAGTATGACAGGGCACAGAAACCAATTCCACAAATTCATCATAAATTCTTTCTTTGTTTGCTTCTGCCATTGTCAACACTACCTTTCAAAATTATAAATTACAGCCAGCCGGTATGCTCCAAAAGGATCTTGACGCCGATAATAAGCAGTACGCAACCACCCATCATCGTAGCTCTGCTACCTATCCTTTCACCTAATCTGAACCCGGTCAACCCACCTACCATAGAAAAAATAAAAGTTACGATACCGATCAGCGCTGCCGCAGTCCAGATATCCACATCTAAAAAAGCAAAGCTTACGCCAACTGCCAGGGCATCGATACTGGTCGCTACCGCTAAAGTAAGCATCTCGCCCACATTATAATGCTGCTTTAAGTCACAGCTGTCAGCAGCGGCTGCTTCGCGCAGCATGTTAATGCCAAGATAAGCCAGAAGTAAAAAGGCGATCCAATGGTCATAGGCTTCGATGTACCCCCTGAAGCTGATGGCACAGAAAAAACCGACCACAGGCATCAGGGCCTGAAAAAAGCCAAACCAGATCCCAAAACGCAGTGCTCCGCCAAAACGCGAAGCAGGAGCTAAAGCCAAACTGCCGCAGATAGACACTGCGAAAGCGTCCATTGCTAAACCTACGGCCAAAAGCAATAACTCAAATAAACCCAAGATTACCCCTCCAAAAATAAGTTTAATCTAATTCACTGACAGCATCAGTGCCAAAGATATCTTCAATAAAATGTCTGGATTTGTCTTTGACCTCGGCGTCAACATAGCCCTGTACCTGGATCAACGCATAGGTAATAGCTACAAAATCATCGCTGTAGCCCAGCACTGGCGTCAAATCAGGAATAAAGTCAAGCGGCGCGATCAAATAGCCGATAGCCCCGGTGATCAGTGCTTTCTGAGCCAGTGGTACATCAGGCTTTTGCAGCACATACCAAAGCTGCAGCACCTTGTAAACAGCACCAACACCAATGATTTTGGCGTATTTGCGCAGTTTTTCCTTCAATCCATGTTCACTATAAGCTTCTTCATATTTCTGCAGCTCGTTATCATTGATCTGCGAGCTGTCAAAATTTTTATCATCATGCTCTTTATCGTTCATTATTTACCGCCTCAACAAACTTTTTCACCCTGGTATTTCAGTAAAAATCTTCTGTCCTTGCGTATTTTCAATACCCTGAACAAGCTGGAGATCAGCATTACACCTACAGCAATGGCACAAGCGTCGGTCATCGCTGTCAGAAGGATGGACATCCCGCCGTTGTAATCGTTATTGATCACAGCAAACATCCCTTTATAAATACCCAGTCCGGGAACCAGCGGTATGATACCGGGAATAACGAAAACCGTTGCCGGCTGCTTAAAAACCCTGGCCGAAAGTTCGCTTAACAGTGCCAGCGCCAGCGTTCCGAAAAAATTTGCATAAAAAGAACTATAGCCCATCTGGTCGCGCAGGCTGATAAAAATCACCCAGCCCACGGCACCAATCAACCCGTTAGTCAGCAAAATCTTACGTGGTGCCTGAAACAAAACGGCGAAAGCCATCGTTGCCAGAAAAGCAAAAGCAAATGAAGAGATCATTTCCATAACTCCCACCCCCATAAAACCCAGGCCCGTAGCGAAAAAGCGATACCGATGGCGATAGACGCCGCAAACAGTAACGCTTCGGCTATCCGTGCGTTACCGGAAAGCAGATCGCCCGCCATATAATCCCGCAGACCATTAGTAAAAGCCACACCGGGCACGAAGGGCATTAACGCACCAACGATGATTTTTTCCATAGTACACTGAACGCTTACAGCGCAGCAAATAAGCGCTACTACGCCAATTGCCACACCGGCCAGAGCATTTTCCCAAAAAGCGCTGGGACGGTAGCCTGCTATTTGCTTCAGCACCAGCATCGCGATACCGCCGGTCAAAAAAGCGGCAATAAAATCGTGGCTGTTACCGCCCAGCATTGCCGAAAAGGCAGCTGAAGCTATAGCCGAAGACAAGCAAACCTTCCATTTACCATAGGGCAACGGAGCCCGCATTTTTTCACTCAACCAGGCGATAGTCGTATGGTAATCCATAGGCCAGCGTTCAAATTTATAAGACATGTCGTTCATTTCGCTGATCATGCCCAAATTGGTAGTACGGTAACGTATGCGGCTGACGCAATTAAAGCTGTCTACCTGCTCGTTGCCTAAAATAATCACCGTCGGCGTAACAAAAATATCTACTTCATAGCCATTGGCAACGCAAAAACGGTTGATAGTATCCTCAACACGATACGTTTCCGCACCGCTTTTTAAAAGGATCTTCCCTACCATCAACGCCACTTTTAAAGTTTCATCACGGGTCATTTTTCTTTCCTGAACCTGATTCATTTTCATTCCCCATCGGCAAAAAGTTGTGCTACTGCTGCTTTAAAACGGTTCGCTCCACCCATAGAAGGATGCGGCACACAGGCGGCGCATTCGACGCCGTAGCGCTGCAAAGTACCTGCTGATTTTTGGCCGATCGCAACTATTTTAAGCGTCGGCACCAGTTTCAGCAGCATCCTGGCATATTCAATGCCTGCATCCAACTCTTCCGTAGACGGCGTGCGGTTGGTCAGCAAGCTGTCTTCTTTATGGGGATGGAACGGAAATATATTCCATAAAATAGTATCGAACGCAGACAAGCCATGCCTCGCTAATGTATTCCACATCACAGTCGCCGTCGGCTCGTTAAAGCCGCTTTGCTTCTGTGTCGCTTTCAAAAGGCTGCTATGCGGATTGCTCGTTCGGCAATAATCCCATTCGCCTAAAACCACTTCCGGTTTGATGTCAGGATGCAGTCCCAGCAATATCCTTTCCGAAGTCATGGCCATGCCGGAAAAATGTCCGCCCTGATAGCCCAGGCCTTCGGCAATAAATAAATAATGCGCCTTCTGACGCAGCTCTAAATATCTGGTTAAATTAGCCGCGCGAACAGACGGAGCCGCACTGCTGATATCACATTCGGGATCGTAATCGCGCCAGGGATTGAACACCAAAGGACGCTGATATTCTTTTAATGCCTGCATAAAGCTTCCAATCTTCACATTATCCCTCCGCCGTTTATTATATCATAAAAAGGCGGGTAAATCAGTGCCAGACACCGCAGAAATTTTGCCGGTCCCATTATTGTAAGTAAATAAATACAAAAACGCCCGCGCTAAACGCGGGCGTTTAATTATAAAACTAGAAAAGCAGAATGACCATGCCAGCCAGGAGCGCCAGGGTAATACCCAAAGCGTTACGCTTGCAGACTTCCATCGGATCAACGCCAGCGATACCTGCGCAGATGATAGTAGCACCAGCGATCGGCGACATGGTGCGGCCCAAAGTGCCGCCCAGGGCAGCCATAGAGCCCATATCGATAGCCTGCAGGCCAAACTGTGCCGCATGCGGGGTAACAGCCTCATTAAAGGCTACTGTAGCCGCATCGCCGCTGCCGGAGATCATAGCCAGGATAAAGGGGCCAAAGGTAGCCGCGATCTTAACGATTCCGGTAGACTCGAGCATCCAGTTGATCAGCGCTTTAACCAACCCTAAGGACTGCATCCCGGAAACAAACACACCAACGGAAATAATGATACCGATGATATTAGCATAGGCGTCGCCCATACCGTCAAAGAAGGATTTAGTCAGTTTGGTCGGATTACTGCGGGTAACAAGAAGGCTTACCAACGCACCGATCAGCATAGCCTGCGGCACGCCCATTTTTAAAAACGGCACCATACCGGTTGAACCAACCAGCAAAATGATGACCGGCAACAGCGGCATCAAAGCATAGAAGGGATTGATTTTTAAATCTGCTTCAAGAGCATTAGAACCGTCTGCCGAAACGTAGCCTTTATTTTCCTTGAGGAAAATAGCTACAGCGGTCAGGGTAGCAGCGGCAATGATAACGCTGGCAATATCAGCCATCATATGATGGGAAATAACTTCCGTGATCTCAACGTTTGACAATTTGGCAATAACGCCGTTATGTACCAAGCCGGGATTCATCATACTGCCGTAAGTACCTGATTTAACAGCGGCTGCCGCCATTGCCGGGTGAATACCGGCCGACATCAGGATCGGAATGAAGATAACGCCTACAGCAGCGCTGCAGCCTGCAGCACTGGGAATGGCGATATTAATTATAAAAGTCGCGATAGTAGCACCGGGGATCAGCAAAAATCCCATCTTTTTTAAAACCTTACCGATCGCTACGACCAGATGTTTATCACAGCCGGTATATTTCATAACCAGCGCGAAACCCATGCAGGAACAGACTGAAGTGATAAGTCCCGCATTAGTCATGCTTTTGGCAAAAGCATCTAAAGCCGCCATCGGCTTGCCTGCTATAATAGCCATCAAAATACCTGCGGCAATAAGCACCATTCTCGATTCGTGTCTTTTAAGCAGCAAATAAATGACGCCAATAACAATAATTGCACCTAGATAGTGTCAAATAAAGTTCGCAAAAACCATAATACTCCGATAAAAGCTTA
>UQWM01000037.1 GCA_900544795.1 uncultured Phascolarctobacterium sp.
AATCGGAAGGACGCAGGACGCGCCGATGAAGCATGACAGCGGTTACGAGCGTAAGAGAGATAACATCCTCAGAACTGCCGGTAATGTGCTTTTTAATTCGTTTAATAGTTCTTCTCTGCAAAAAGTCTAACATATTTTTTCTAATGTGCTATAATAGATATCATATTTGAAAGGATATGAATTTTATGATGCAGAAGAAGAATTTTTGGCCGGTTTTAGCATTGGCCTTAGGTCATTTGGTCACAGATCTGCAGGCCGGAGCCTTGCCTATAGTGCTGCCGCATCTAAAAGAAATATTTGCGTTAAGTTATTCGCAGCTGGCGGTGATCATTTTAACACAGAATGTCACTTCTTCAGTTATCCAGCCACTTTTTGGCTATATTACAGATAAAAAATCCATGCCGGTGCTGCTGCCGTTCTGTGCCGCTATGGCCGGTGCTGGTTTTTCGGCTATTGGCTGGGCGCCAAGCTACACCTTGATCCTGATGACTGTCGTCATTATTGGCATCGCCAGCGCTACTTATCATCCCCAGGCTTCCAAAACTGTCAATTTTTTGAGCGATAATAGCAGTAAAGCTAAAAATATGGGGATTTTTTCTCTTGGCGGCAATGCGGGCATGGCCGTCGGTTCGATTTTGATGACTCTTTTGATTGGTTTGCAGGGTGGCATCCATAATACGATGTATTTTGTCTTACCGGGACTTTTGGTTTTTGGCCTGATGATGAAATATATGCCGGAATATAAGCGGGTCAATGAAGAGCATAGCCTTAAGGTGACCGCGGCTAAAATGCAGGAGACAGTAGAAAAAGTATCGCATTTTGGGATGTTTGTGCTGTTGTTTTTCATTTTTGTACGTTCTACGATAAATACAGGTTTAGCCACTTATCTGCCTTTATTCTTTCTCAAGTTCCGCGGCAGCGAGACTGTTTTCGCCAGCGCGTTGGTCTCGGCTTTTTTATTGGGTGGTGTCGCCGGAACTTATACTGGGGCGGTGCTTAGTGACCGCTTGGGAGCTCGCAAGATCATTATCGGTTCGACGGTCTTGAGTATACCAGCTATCTGGCTGATTGGGCATGTTAATACGGAAGCCGCCGCTATGGTAGCTGTCGTTGCTTCGGGATTTTTTATTATAGGCTCTTTTGCGACGACGATTGTTTTGGCGCAGACGATGCTGCCCAATAATGTGGGGATGGCGGCCGGGCTGACTATCGGACTCAGCGTTGGTATGGGCGGTTTTGGCGTTACTATCCTAGGCTATATTGCCGATCACTACGGTTTGCCGCTGGTGATGCAGATCATAGCATGGTTGCCAGTGATTGCGGCGATAATAGCTTTAAAAATACCGATTCCGGTAAGTTTAAGAAAATAATTACAATATATATGGAGGAACGATGGAAGGTAGTTTTAGACAGGGCATTATTTACAGCTTAACGGCATATTTACTTTGGGGCATTTTGCCTATTTATTGGAAAACTTTAGGTTCTGTGCAGGCTTTTGAGATCCTGTCCAATCGCTTTATCTGGTCCTGCGTATTCGTTTGGGTGCTGATCATCGCTTCAGGCAAAGTGAAAAGCTTTTTAGCGGAAACACAGTCTATTTTGAGCAACCGTCAGCAAAGCCTGGCTATGTTGGCAGCGGCAGTTACGATCAGCTTTAACTGGGGCCTTTTTATCTGGGCGGTCAATGACGGCCGTATTGTGGAAACCAGTATGGGTTACTATATCAATCCGCTGGTCAGCATAGTTTTCGGTGTATTTTTCCTAAAAGAGCGGCTGGATACATGGCAGATGGCGGCAGTAGGCTGTGCTGTGATCGGCGTGGGCACGATGGTATGGAATTTGGGTCAACTGCCCTGGGTCTCGGTCTCCCTGGCTATGTCTTTCGCCTTATATGGCCTGATCAAGAAATGTCTGGCCGTGACGACGATGACCAGCATCATGCTGGAGACTTTGCTGATAACGCCACTGGCAATTGCTTATGAATATTATTTGAGTCTGGAGGGCGTCAGTGCCTATCAGACCGCCAGCACAGGCATGCTGATCATGTTGGCCTGTGCTGGTATTGTGACGGCTACGCCGCTGTTATTTTTTACTGCCGGAGCCAAGCTGCTGCCGCTAAAGATAGTTGGTTTTTTACAGTATATTGCCCCGACGATCAGTTTGTTGATAGGGGTATTTTTGTACAAAGAAAGCTTTACATCCGTACATATGGTTGCTTTTGGTTGGATCTGGTTTGGTCTGTTTTTATTTACTATTTCTCAGGTCAAACGCCAATAAAAGAGTTGTTAAACAGCAGTTAAATTAAAAAAAACTGCTGTTTTTTTATTTTCAGAAAATTTAAGCACTGGAAAGAAGGCTTAGTTTATAAGGCTTCAGAGTCTTATGTCTATGTCAATGATCTGCCATATGAAACTTTTAATCGTTCGATTAAAAGTTGACCTTGACAGTGCAGTTTGAACACAAAGTATAGACTTGAGAGTGGAGTTGTCTGGTGAATCAAACTAGATATTGTGTTGTGGAAAACGTGGGATAATTAAGCAAAAGTTATCCACAGAATGTTGATAAAATGTGCATAACTTCTGATTGAGGTGGTATAACTTGGCAAATTTGGGGGAAAAAAACTGTGGAACTGTGCATAATCTGTATTTTATACACAGAAACCTGTGGAAAACACTGTGGATATTGTTGATAAATAGCTGAAATTTTGCTTTTTTGACACATATATTTTGTATCCACCCTAGATGGATAATAAAAAACAGTTCAAGAGAAGGAAAAATGTAATTTTCCGAACACAAGTTTAAATATCTATCACTTATTTTAGCAGTTTTACTTGCGAAAAAGCCACAGATTGTGGATAATATTAGAAGGAAGATAACAGAGATTTTTTGGAGGATGAAAAATGGCTATTAAACAAGCACTGGCAGTACAAGTAATGGAAACGGCAACTAACGGCAAGGTAGCAGTGGCATCTTTGAGCGAGGTCACTAACGGCTGGGTAGCGCTGGTTATAAATGGAGCAGAGAAAAAAGTAGTCTGTGTTACTCAAGGAGAATGTCCGTTGTCAGCTATGTGGGCTGTAGAAAGCAGTTGCGTGCAGGGTGGCCTGCAAGTAGATATTATGGCTTTGAATGCCAATAATGCGGCAGTTATCCGCCGCTTTGTTAAATGGGCAGCACCCAGTGCCTGCGGGACGAAGGGCACCAGCATCGGCTTTAGCGATTGGGTGGGTGCCGCGGGTGGCTGTGTTGCGCCGCTATTTGCAAAAAAACAAGTAAAACCGGTGTTAGCAGAATATTCGGCAGCAGACAGCGGCCTTTTAAAACGAAATTTTCTGGAAGCGGTAGACGCGGCGACCTGGGGCGTTTTCGAAACCGGCTATAAAGAAGGATATGGCGCTAATGCCGAAGGACTGAAAAGTGAAGAGGACATCGTTAAAGCTCTGCTATATGGTTACAGTATGATCGGTCTTGATTGTAGTGAGAAGATCAATCTGCAAATCGAAAAAATGTCTGACGACGATGTGGCAGCACGCTATAACGATTTCCCGCAGGAATTCCGTGACGCCATGCAGGGCTCTTATTTAGAAGCTAATTTCCAGGTGGGCAACGAAGTAATACATTTTGAACCGGAGCAGCTACGCCGCATCGTACTGGAATATGGCGAAGCGATCATGCACGCTCAGTTCATTTATAATTCTTATCTCAAAAATACTCCATGGGAGATCGATTTTGAGCTCTTGGTTTCCAAGGCCGGAAAATTACTCTCACCGCAGGAGCACTATCTGATCGCCAACGAATTGCAGCGTAATGGCATCAAATTTACT
>UQWM01000038.1 GCA_900544795.1 uncultured Phascolarctobacterium sp.
ATGAAGCCGGTAGTGACTTTGGCGCCCTGTACGTCGATAATGGTACATTCAAAGGGCAGTGTGCCGATCTCGGGGGCCATATGAGCGATTTTACGTCCGGCCAGCAGAATGTCCAAGCGGCCTGCATCGGCGGGGGCGTAAACATGAGCGTTTTTGATAAGCGTAAACATAACTACCTCCATAATATATAAATCAACTATTACAAATTCGCTGTAGGTGCTGATAATTCCTGCTCAAGCATAAGATTTTCTGCCGGCGGAAGTTAAAATACTTTTTCCTGTTTGCAGGCAGAGAAACAATTTTAGACAGAAACGACCGACATGGCACCGACGGGGCAGACCTTAGTGCACAGGCTGCAACCGTCGCAGCGGTTGGCATCCACAATGGGCATCCCACTGTCCGACAAGGTCAGCGCCTGATTGGCACCGTCTCGGCACGATTTGACGCATTTGCCGCAGTGCAGGCAGTCGCTGCTATTAACCTGTGCCCGCATAGGCTGCCGGCTCAGCTCGGCATGGGTGCCAATCAAGGGCAGTACGATCCCGGTCAGGTCGTTGACATTGCTGAAATTTTTGCTTTCCAGATAAGCGGTCAGACCACCGCACAAAGGCTCGATGATCTCACAGCTCTAAAGCATCGACGCCAGCCCTGGCTACGGCAGTTGCCAGTTTTTGCCACTCCTCCTGCACTACGGGAGCCATGATGCTGCCGATCAGTACTTTATCGGGAAAATCCTGTTTTAAGCTACGGATATCCTGTAACCAATGCGGTAAGGTACGTTTGCTCAGCAGCTCAATATTTTCAAAACCGATCACCTGGCCGCGTGTATCCTTAACGGCGGCGAAACGGCAGGGCACATCCTGGATGGCAATATTGTCAGGAGTGATAGTCTTGATAACAGCGCCGCCCCAGCCCAGGCTAAATGCGCGGCGGATCATTTCCGGCCTTGCAGTCGGCGGCGCCGAAGCCAGAAAAAAGGGATTATGAGTCTCTAAACCGCACAAAGTGGTTTTTAAAACGGAAGCGTACGTCTTAGTCATAAGTCCTACCTCCAAATATATTAGTTTTGCTTACATTATATTATAAAAAGCATTGTATAACCAGTTATAGGGCAAAGAAAGCTTCTAAAAGCAAAAGAACATTTACAATTTAATATATTTATGCTTTAATTTAACTAACAGAAGAAGTTTAGGAGCGGCTTAGTGTGAAAAAACAGACAGGCTTTACCTTGGTAGAATTAGTAATAGCGATTGCCATCTTGGGCATTTTGGCCGGCCTGGCTATCCCGCAGTTTATGGAAGCCCGCAATGAAGCGGCCAAAAAGGAATGCCTGGCCAACAGGACGCAGATCCTGCGGATGTTTCATGCCCAGCGAGCGGTAGGCTATAACGGCGAGTTGGCTCCTTTTTTGGTAGAGGTAACAGACGAAAACAGCGAGAACAAGTATTTTACGTTCCAGCCAAAGTGTGCCGATAACGGTAAGTACAGCGTTGTAGGTGAGTATGTGGTTTGCTCGATTGAAGGGCATAACGAAGATATAGTTGGTTTTAGCACAATACCGGAGGATTTGTTGAAAAAATTTAATGATATGATAGATAGTTTTTATAAAGACGGTGTTTTAGATGTAGATGTCTTAAACAAGTTACTGGGTATCACTAATGCTGGTGATTGGCTATTAACCAAAAATGACCAATTACGAGATGCTTTTTATAAAACTAATGGTGGATGGGTTGAAGGCACTGGAATTGATGGTCAAAAAATATATTTTAAATTTTTGAAAACTGCGGATGGAATTTTTATCTATGCTAATCAAAGAAAAGAATTTTTAAATAGTTCTGAAAGTGGAAGCGACTGGAATGCTCAATATATTTATGATGCTGCTACTCAGAAATGGTTTTATAACAGTAAAGGGCAAGGATTCTACGGTTCGGAAAATAAAACAGAACAAGATTTAGTTGGTGAAAAAAATGCCGGTTGGACAGAAGTCACTCTGAGCGGCAATACTTTTAGTAAATAACCTAATATAACTTATCAAATAACAAAGCGCTGTTTCCGCAGAAACAGCGCTTTTAAATATTTTAAGACAGACCAATAAAAAACACCCTGTTTCCGCAGAAACAGGGTGTTGCTCTTGATGGTGCCTCAGCACAGAATCGAACTGTGGACACAAGGATTTTCAGTCCTTTGCT